>CAXULX010000005.1:34203-113714 GCA_964252005.1 uncultured Acetobacteraceae bacterium
TCCACCGCGCGGAACCCGTCGAAGGAGACGGTCAGGCCCTCGACGGCGAGCAGGTGGTCGGTGTTGGAGGTCATGGCGCGGCCCCCCTACTCGGCCGGCGCCGCGGGGTCGCCCGGCAGGACCGCCGGGCCATGCACGGACGGACGGCGGCGGAACCACGGCAGCAGGCGGTCGAGCATCGGGTCGAAGCTCTTGCGGTAGATGCCGGCGAGGCCGTTCGGGAAGGCGACGACGACCAGGATGAACAGGGAGCCGAGGGCGAGCAGCCAAAGCTCCGGGAACGCCTCGGACAGCGTGGTGCGCGCCCAGTTCACCGCGAGCGCCCCATAGATGGCGCCCAGCAAGGAGGTGCGCCCGCCGACGGCGCAGTAGATCACCATCTCGATGGAGGGCACGATGCCGACGAAGCTCGGCGACATGAAGCCGACCTGCAAGGTGAACATCGCGCCGCCGATGCCGGCCAGCGCGGCGGCGAAGCAGAACACGAAGATCTTGAAGTCGGCCACGGCGTAGCCGGAGAACCGCACCCGGTCCTCCTTGTCGCGCATCGCCACCAGGATGCGGCCGAGCTTACTCCGCCGCACGTACTGGCCGAGCAGCAGGCAGCCGATCAGCAGGCCCGCATTGATGAAATACAGCACGTTGTGGGCATGGTCGGTGCGGATGTCCCAGCCGTTCAACGTGCGCAGGTCGGTGATCCCGTTCACGCCGCCAGTGTAGCCCTGCTGCCCGATGATCAGGATGGTCAGGATCGCCGCGATGGCCTGGGTGATGATGGCGAAATACGTGCCGCCGACCCGGCGCTTGAACATCGCGAACCCCACCACGAGCGCCAGCAGCGCCGGCACCAGCGGGATCGCGAGGAGCGTGAGGCCGAGGCTGTGGAACGGCCGCCAGAGCAGCGGCAGCTCGGTGATCTGGTTCCAGTCCATGAAGTCCGGGATGCCCGGCGTCGATTGGATCTTCGTCGCCTCCGGCGTGGACGCCTCAAGCTTCAGGTACATCGCCATGCAGTAGCCGCCCAGGCCGAAGAACACGCCCTGACCCAGGCTCAAGATGCCCGCGTCGCCCCAGCACAGCACGAGGCCGAGCGCCACGAAGCCGTAGGTCAGGTACTTGCCGACGAGGTTGAGGCGGAACGGCTCCAGCGCCATCGGCAGCACGACGAGGATCAAGGCCGCCAGCAGGCCGATGAACAGCAGGTCCTTGCGGTTGAGCACGCCCATGCCGCTACCTCCGGACCTTGAGCACGAACAGCCCCTGGGGCCGCAGCATCAGGATGCCCACCACAGTCAGCAGCACGACGACCTGCGCCATGGACCCACTGAGGAAGAACTCCAGCGTGGAGCGCGCCTGCGAGATGGTGAAGGCCGACGCGATGGTGCCGATCAGGCTGCCGGCGCCGCCGAACACCACGACGAGGAAGGCATCGACGATATAGAGCTGCCCCGCGGTCGGGCTGGTCGATCCGATCATGGTGAAGGCGCTGCCGGCGACGCCCGCGATGCCGCAGCCGAGGCCGAACGTCAGGCGGTCCACCCGCGCCGTGTCGATGCCGACGGCGCCGGCCATCGCCCGGTTCTGCATCACCGCGCGCACTTGCTTGCCCCATCCGAGCCGGAAGATCAGCAGGTAGACGGCCACCGCGATCAGCGTGGTCAGCGCCATGACGATCAGGCCGTTGATCGGGATCTGGATGCTGTCGGACAGGTTGGCCGCCCCCATCATCCAGTCCGGCTGGTCCACGCCCACCTCCCGCGCCCCGAACACCGAGCGGTACGCCTGCTGCAGGATGAGGCTCAGCCCCCAGGTCGCCAGCAGCGTGTCGAGCGGGCGGCGGTACAGATGACGGATCAGCAGCCACTCGACCGCCATGCCGGCCAGCCCCGAGGCGCAGAACGCCAGCACGACGGCGACGAAGAAGTAGGCGCCGAACGCGCCGGGCAGATAGGTCGTGAACAGCCGGGACGTCAGGAAGGTGACGTAGGCGCCGAGGATCATGAACTCGCCATGCGCCATGTTGATGACGCCCATCTGGCCGAAGATGACGGCCAGTCCCAGCGCCATCAGCACGAAGACGGAGAACAGGATCAGGCCCGCGAACCCCTGCATGGCCATGATCGAGCCGAGGTCGCCGAACGAGTAGCCCATCAGCATCGCTGCTCTCCGGCCCGGCCTGCTACTGGTAGCCCTTGGGGAACGGGTCCGGCTGCACCAGCTCCGCCGTTTCATAGACCAGCTCGTACTGGCCGTTCACGAGCGCCTTGCCGACGCGGGTCTTGCTCCAGAGGTGGTGGTTCTCGTGGATGCGGACATAGCCCTCCGGCGCGCCCTTGAACTCGACGCCGGGGGAGGCGGCGGCGATCTTGTCCACGTCGAAGCTGCCGGCCTTTTCCGCCGTGAGCTTCCACAGCCACGGCCCGAGATAGGCCGCCTGCGTCACGTCGCCGATCACGCTTTTTTCGCCGTACATCTTCTCGAAGCCCGCGACGAACGCCTTGTTGTTGGCGTTGTCGAGGCTCTGGAAGTACTTCATGCAGGCGAAGGCGCCGGCGATGTTGTCGCCGCCGATGCCGCCGATCTCGTCCTCGGTGACGGAAATGGTCAGCAGCGTCTGCTTGCTGAGGTCCACGCCCGCGGCCTTGAGCTGCTTGTAGAACGCCACGTTGGAGCCGCCGACGATGATCGCGTAGATCACGTCGGGCTTCGACAGCTTGATCTTGTTGATGACCGAGTTGAACTGCGTGTGGCCGAGCGGGAAGTAGTCCTCGCCGACGACCTTGCAGCCCGCGAGATGCCCCTCGATGTGCTTGCGGGCGATCTTGTTCGACGTGCGCGGCCAAATGTAGTCGGAGCCGAGCAGGTAGAACGTCTTGCTGCCCCGGGTCTTGTTCACCCAGTCCAGCCCGGCCAGGATCTGCTGCGTCGCCTCCTGCCCGGTGTAGATGACGTTCTTGGACTGCTCCAGCCCCTCGTAGAAAGTGGGGTAGTACAGCATCCCGTTGTACTGCTCGAACACCGGCAGCACCGCCTTGCGCGACGCCGAGGTCCAGCAGCCGAACACCGCGGCGCACTTGTCGTTGACCAGCAGCTTCTTCGCCTTCTCCGCGAAGTTCGGCCAGTCGCTGGCGCCGTCCTCCTGGATGAACTTGATCTGCCGCCCCAACACGCCGCCCTGGGCGTTGATCTCGGAAATCGCCAGCTTCTCCGCCTCCACCGAGCCGGTCTCGCTGATCGCCATCGTGCCGGTGATGGAATGCAGGATGCCCACCGTCACCGTGCTGTCGGTGACCGCGAGGCCGGTGCTGTTGACCGCCGCGGTGGCGGGCGCCTGCGCCCATGCGGTTGCGGGCAGCAGCGCCGCCGCCGAGGCGCCCGCCAACCCCTGCATCAGGCCCCGGCGCCGTAACGAGCTGCGGATGTCGTCGGTCATGGTGGTTTCCCCAGGGAACATGCGGATCGCAATTGAGCCTGGATAAGGTCTTTGAGACTTGTGCGCCGCGATATACGTTAAATGACGTATGCTGGCGCCGGCGTTTCCTGCGCAGGATGGCCAAGTGCTCACATTTGGCGCGGGAGGCAGCCCACTGGCACGCGGCACCACGCATTCCCGGACCGGCACTGGCCCCGCGCGTTCCCAGGCCCGTGCAGTCCCGGCGCGCGAGCCGTGACGACCCGGCAGCGCATCGTCCGCGTGCGGCGCGACTACAACCGATGGGTCGCCAACGAGACGCTCGAAGACTACGCCCTGCGCTTCACCGCCAAGACCGCCCGCCGCTGGTCCGCCGCCCGCGTCGCCAACACGGCGCTCGGCGCCATCTCCTTCCTGGCGCTGGAGGCCATCGGCGGCACGATCACGCTCGAATACGGTTTCGCCAACGCCGTCGCCGCCATCCTGGCCGTCGGCGCGCTGATCTTCGCGACGGGCGTGCCGATCTGCTGGTACGCTGCGCGGTTCGGGGTGGACATCGACCTGCTGACGCGCGGCGCCGGGTTCGGCTACATCGGGTCCACCATCACCTCGCTGATCTACGCCTCCTTCACCTTCCTGTTCTTCGCCATCGAGGCGGTGATCCTCGCCTCCATGCTGGACGCCTGCTTCGGCGTCCCCTTGCCGGTCGGCTACGTCCTGTGCACCGCCGCCGTGGTGCCGCTGGTGACGCACGGCATCACCTTCATCAGCCGCTTCCAGCTTTGGACCCAGCCGGCCTGGATCGCGCTGCATTTGCTGCCGTTCGCCTTCATCGCGCTCGGGGACGCCGCCCCGTTCGCGCAATGGGCGGCGTTCCGCGGCGCGGGCGGGGAGGGCGCCGGGTCGCTGCACATCGGCCTGTTCGGGGCGGCGGCCTCGGTCGTGTTCTCGCTCATCGCGCAGATCGGCGAGCAGGTCGATTACCTGCGTTTCCTGCCGCCCCTCGACCCGGCGGCGTCCCGGCGGGCGCGCTGGGCCTGGTGGGGCGCGCTGCTGGCCGGCGGGCCCGGCTGGATCGTGCCCGGCACGCTCAAGCTGCTGGCCGGGTCGTTCCTGGCGACGCTCGCGGTCGGGCATGGGCTGCCGGCCGCCGAGGCCGCGTTGCCGATGCAGATGTACCGCGTCGCGTTCGGCGCCGTCACCGACTCCCCCACGGCGGCGCTGGCGCTGGCGGCTGCGTTCGTCGGCATCTCGCAGATGAAGATCAACGTGACCAACGCCTATGCCGGGTCCATCGCCTGGTCGAACTTCTTCTCGCGCCTCACGCACAGCCATCCCGGCCGGGTCGTGTGGCTGGTGTTCAACCTGGCGATCGCCCTGCTGCTGATGGAGATCGGCGTGTATGGGGCCATCGAGCACATCCTGGTCGGCTACTCCAACGTCGCCGCCGCCTGGGTGGGGGCGCTGGTGGCCGACCTCGTGCTGAACAAGCCGCTCGGCCTCAGCCCGCCGTCCATCGAGTTCAAGCGCGCCCACCTGTTCGACTTCAACCCCGTCGGCATCGGCGCCATGCTGGGCGGCGTCGCGCTGTCGTTCTGCGCCTATGCCGGGGCGTTCGGGCCGACGGCACAGGCCCTGGCGCCGTTCCTCGCCTTCGGCGCCGCCTTTGCCGCGGCGCCCCTGATCGCCTGGGCGACCGCCGGGCGGTTCTATTTGGCCCGCAAGCCGCGCCCCCAGTGGTCCCGCCTGGCCGAGCTTCCCTGCATCGTCTGCGAGAACAGCTTCGAGCCGGAGGACATGGCGTTCTGCCCGGCCTATTGCGGGGCGATCTGCTCGCTGTGCTGCTCGCTCGACGCGCGTTGCCACGACCGCTGCAAGCCGGCCTCCGCCCGGGCCTCGGCGCAGCTTCGGCGGGGGCTGGCCGCCCTGCTGCCGGCGCGGGCGCACGCGGCGCTCGGCAGCGCGCTCGGGCGGTACGTCCTGGTGTTCGGGCTGTTCATGGGCGCCATCGGGCTGATCCTGCTGGGCATCCACTCGCAGATTGCCGGCACCGCGCCGGCCGGCGCGCCCATCGTCGCGGCGGCGTTCTGGAAGGCGTTCTTCGTGCTGGCGGTGATCGCGGGGGTCGCCGCCTGGCTGCTGGTGCTGGCGCGCGACAGCCAGCGCGTGGCGCAGGAGGAGATCGACCGGCAGACCAGCCTGCTGACCGGCGAGATCACCGCCCACCGCCGCACCGACGCGCAGCTGCAAAAGGCCAAGGAGGTCGCGGAGGCCGCCAACCTGGCGAAAAGCCGCTTCGTCGTGGGCGTCAGCCACGAGCTGCGCTCACCGCTGAACGCCATCCTCGGCTACGCGCAACTGCTGGAGCACGACCCCTCCATCCCCGGGGCGCGGCGCGAGAGCATCGGCGTCATCCGGCGCAGCGGCGAGCACCTGGCCGGGCTGATCGAGGGGTTGCTGGACATCTCGAAGATCGAGGCCGGGCGGATCGAGCTGTACCGAGACGAGGTGTGCCTGCCGGAGTTCCTCGGCCAGATCGCCAACATGTTCCGGCTGCAAGCCGAGGCGAAGGGCCTGCGCTTCGTGTTCCACCTGCCGCCCGGCGTGCCCGCCGTGGTCTATACGGACGAGCGGCGGCTCCGGCAGATCCTCATCAACCTGCTGTCCAACGCCATCAAGTTCACCGGGGCCGGTAGCGTCAGCCTGGCCCTCCGCTGGCGCGGGGCCATCGCCGAGATCGTCGTGTCCGACACCGGCATCGGCATCGGGCGCGCGGACCAGGACCGCGTGTTCGAGCCGTTCCAGCGCATCGACCAGGGCCGGGCGGCCGTGGCGCCCGGCGTGGGGCTGGGCCTCACCATCACCAAGCTGCTGACCCAGATCATGGGCGGCGAGATCACGCTGATGAGCCAGCCCGGCGTCGGCAGCCAGTTCACCATCCGGCTGATGCTGTCCGAGGTCATGCAGCCTCGCAAGGCTCCCGCCGGACGCGCCGTCGGCGGCTATGACGGGCCGCGGCGCACGGTGGCCGTGGTGGACGACAACCCGGTCCACCGCGCGTTGCTGGAGGACGCCCTGGCCCCGCTCGGCTTCGACGTGCTCATGGCGGAGGGCGGCGCGGACTGCCTGCTGCTGGCGGCCCGGTCCAGGCCGGACCTGTTCCTGATCGACCTCGCCATGCCCGGAATGGACGGCTGGACGCTGGCCGGCCGTCTCCGCGCCATGGGGCACCGAACGGCGTCCATCGTCATCGTGTCCGCCAATGCCGGCGAGCTGCGCCGGCCTCCGGACGAGGGGGCGCACCATGACGCGGTGATCTCGAAACCCGTCGATTTCGCCGTGCTGCTCGACATCGTCGCCGCAAAGCTCGGGCTGCGCTGGACCGGCCCTCCCACCTCGGCGCCGGTCGAGGCCATGGCGGGCATGGACCGGGGGCCGGCCGCAACGCTGCGGCCGGGGCAAGCGGCGCAACTGCGCGACCTCGCCCTCATCGGCTACGTCCGCGGCATCCGCACGCGGCTGGACGAGATGGCGGCCGAGGACCCGCCATCGGCGCAGGCCCTGGCCGCGCTGCGCGTCCTGGTGGCCCAGTTCCGGCTCGACGAGTTCATGGCCGAGCTTGACCGCATGCAGGCGGAGCCTTCGCCATGAAATCCCCCGTCCCGGAACGCCCGGCCAGCATCGTCCTGGTGGTGGACGACTCGCCCGGCACGCTCGGGATGCTCAGCACGGCGTTGGAGGCGGCGGGCTACACGGTGCTGCTGGCCCAATCGGGTGCCGCGGCGCTCGCGCTGATGGAGCGGGTGACGCCGGACATCGTGCTGATGGACGCGGTGATGCCGGGCCTGGACGGCTTCGCGACCTGCGAGCGCCTGAAGCGCCGGCGCATGAACGCGAGCGTCCCCGTCGTGTTCATGACCGGGCTGACCGAGACCGAGCACGTCGTGCGGGCGCTCGATGCCGGCGGGGTCGATTACCTGACGAAGCCGGTCGCCCCGGCCGAGCTCGTCGCGCGCGTCGGCGTGCACCTGGCCAACGCGCGCCTGACCCAGAGCGCGCAGGCGGCGCTCGACACGACGGGCCGCTACCTCCTCGCGATCAGCCGCAGCGGCGACCTGGTCTGGTCCACGCCGCAGGCGGGCGTGTGGCTCGGGGCCGGGGAGGCGGTGGACGCCGGGCCGTCCGTCCGCGCCCTGCCGGAGGAGGTCGTGGCGTGGGGACTGGCCTGCGCCGCGCATCCAGACCGGTGCCGGCCCTTGGCATTCGCAGCACCCAGGACCGGCCGGACGCTTGAGGCGTCCTATGTCGGGCAGATCAGCGCCGACGAGATCCTGCTTCGGCTGGTCAGCGCCGACCGTTCTGCGGACGAGCAGGTCCTCCGCCACCGGCTGAAGCTGACGGCGCGGGAGGCCGAGGTCCTGCTATGGGTCAGCCGCGGCAAGACGAACCGCGACATCGGCGACATCCTGGGCCTCAGCCCGCGCACGGTGAACAAGCACCTGGAGCAGGTGTTCGCCAAGCTCGGCGTGGAGAACCGCGCGACGGCCGCCATACAGGTGGTGAACATGCTGCAGGGCGGCTGCGTCCAGGCGGATTGCTAAGGCTCCTCCACCCGTCCGATGCTGCAATGAATGGGGCCACAAGATCAGGCCGTCATCGTTCGGAGGCGACGAGCACCTCCACGCCCGCAGCCTCCAGCGCGCGGGCCGTCCGCTCGGGCGGGGCCGCATCCGTCACCAGGCGGCGGGCGCAGCGGAGCGACCCGACCTCGAACAGCGCGGTGCGGGAGAACTTGGACGAGTCGGCGAGCAGCGTGACGCACTCCGCCTGCGCGATTATGGCGCGCGCCACCTCGGCCTCGTTGATGTCGAAGTTCATGAACCCGTCCGGTCCCAGCGCGCCGATGGTGAGGAATGCGTGGGTCGTCCGGAACCGTTTGATCTGCTCGATGCACAGGGGGCCGACCGTTTCCTCGACCTCCGGATGGTATTCACCGCCCAGCAGGAACACGCCGGCGAAGTTGCGCGTGCGGGTCAGGCGCTCGGCGATCACCGGGGAGTTGGTGACGACCGTCAAGCGCAGCCGCTGCGCCAGCTCCTCGGCGAAGGCCACCGTCGTGGACCCGGTGTCGATGAACATCGAGCTGCCTTCGTCCGGCAACGCGGCGGCGAGCCGGGCGATCTGGCGCTTTTGCAGCGCATGCTCGCCCATCCTGATGCTGAACGGGCTTTCCTGGTCGGGCTGCGGGGTCTCCGCGCCGCCGCCGATCAGCTCGACATCGAAGCGGGGGTCCATGGCGGCTCTCCTCAGAGGGGGCCGCGGCGGCGCTGCAACCGCAGCACGAAGGCCAGCGTCGCGCCGATCAGCAGGAACGACACCGCCGTGGTCACGGTGCCGATGGCGAACAGCGTGGGCGTGCTGTCGCTGGAGATCAGCGCGTAGATCTCGAGCGGCAGGGTGTTGGCGCTGCCGATGGTGAGCGTCGTGCGGGCGTACTCGTCATACGACAGGGTGAACGCCCCCACCGCCACGCCGACGATGCCGGGCAGCAGGATCGGCAGGGTGACGAAGCGCAGCCGCTGCCAGGGCGACGCGCCGAGGTCGGTCGCCGCCTCCTCGTACGAGCGGTCGAACCGGGCGACGACGGCGAACATGGCGAGGAGGCCGAACGGCAGCGTCCAGGTGAGCTGCGCGCCGAGCGCCGAGGTGAACAGGCCCTGCGGCAGGCCGAGCAGCTGGAAGCCGAGGCCGATGCCGAAGCCGACCAGCAGGCTCGGCATCACGAGGCTCGCCACCGCGACGTAGAACAGCAGGGCGGCGCCGGGGAAGCGGCGGCGGAAGCCCAGCCCGGCGGCCACCGAGATCACCACCGTCAGCACGCAGACCACGGCGGCAAGCGCCACGGAGCGTCCGAACGACACCGGAATGTTCGCCATCTGCCCGGGCCTCAGGATGTCGGCGAACCACTTGGTCGAAACGCCCACCATCGGGAAGGTCACCCCGCCGTTCGGCCCCTGGAACGACAGCACGTAGATCACCAGCATCGGGCCGTACAGGAACAGCAGGAAGGCGCCCATCACGCCGGCGAGCAAATAGAAGGTGTAGGGCCGCGGCTCGTCACCCTGGGTCGTCAACCCACCAGCTCCCGCCGGACATCGACCACCCGCATCATGCCGGCGACCAGCAGGGCGACCACCAGCACCAGCACCACGGCGTTGGCCGCGGCGGGCGGGTATTGCATCGCCTGGATCTCGGTGGACAGGGCGGAGACGATGGAGGCGCTCTGCCCGCCGCTCATCCGCTTCACCACGAAGTAGTCGCCCATCACCTGGGTGAACACCAGGATGGAGCCGAGCACGATCCCGGTGCGCGACAGCGGCAGGATGACGTGGCGCATCACCTGCCACCGGCTCGCCCCGGCGTCGCGCGCCGCCTCGATCAGCGCGCGGTCGATCTTGGACAGCGAGTTGGCGATCGGCCCCAGCATCAGCAGCGTGTAGAGATGCACGTAGGTGATGACGACCGAAAGGTCCGAGAACAGCAGCACGTCGAGCGGCCGGTCCACGACGTGCAGGCCGACCAGCATCGCGTTGAGCACGCCGTTGCGGCCCAGGAAGGGGATCCACGCGATGGTGCGGATGATGCCGGACGTCCAGAACGGGATGGCGCACAGCAGGAACAGCACCGTCCGGATGGTGCCGCTGCGGACGTGGAACACCAGGAAATGCGCGATGCTGAACCCGAGGAACAGCGTGATCGCCCAGACGACCAGCGCGAACTTCAACGAGCTGAGATAGATGCGCAGCGTCGCCGGCGTGGTCAGCAGGTCCAGGTAGTTGTCGAGCATGAAGGCCGGGTAGATGCCCACGCGGTCGTAATCGAAGAAGCTGATGACGAGGAACAGCAGCGTGGGCAGCGCGAACAGCACCAGCAGGATCAGCGCGAGAGGCCCTACCTGGAGCCAGGACACCGCCCAGGGCGCGAGGCGCAGGGCGGGCGGGCGCAGCCGCCAAAGGTTCGTGCGCGCGCCCGCCGCGGCGTACGGCATCAGGCGGCCCTGTCGAGCGCGTCGCGGCGCATCAGTCGAAGAGGGGCATGGATTGCGGCGGGGTCGTGAACATCAGCCGGCCGATGGGAATGAGGGCGCCGATCTGCATTGGGGGGGACGCTCCTGTCAGGCCGTGATGAACTCGTTCCACCGCCGGGTCAGGTAGCGGTCCTCGTCCATCACCGAGTTCCAGACGGCGATGTTGCCCATGCGCTCCTCGAAGGTGCCGCCGTCCCGTGCCCGCCCGCCCTTCTCCATGAGCTTGCCGAACGGGTCGTGGATGTCCTCGGCGGCGGGCTTGCCGCCGTACCAGTAGTCCCACTCGTCGGCGGCGAGGTACTTCTTCGCGGTGCCGGGCTGCGCCGAGTAGTAGCCTTCCCGCGCGACGAAGGCGCCGGGGAAGCCCGACGCGTACCAGTTCAGGTACTCGTAGGCGCAGTCCAGCTTCAGCCCGCTCAGGTGCTTCATCATGCCGAAATGGTAGCCCCAGCCGCGGTAGCCCTCCTTGAGCGGCTGGAACACGCAGGGGATGCCGCGGGTGCGCACGGCGGTGACGGCGGGGGACCACATGGACTGGATCACCACCTCGCCCGACGCCATCAGGTTCACCGACTGGTCGAACGACCCCCAGAAGGAGCGGAACTGCCCGGACCGCTTGATCTCGGTCATCAGCGCGACCGTCTTGTCGATCTCGGCCCGGGTCATGTTGCCCTTGTTGCCGTACTTGATGTCGCCCCGCGCCTCCACCGCCATGGCGACGTCGATCACGCCGACCGTCGGGTTGTCCTGCAACGCGGCGCGGCCCTTGAAGGCGGGGTCGATCAGGTCGGCCCAACTGCCGATGGGCCGGCCCGTCAGGTCGGGCCGGATGCCGAGCGTGTCGGCGTTGGTGATGGTCGGCACGCTGGTCAGGAACTCGGTGGGTGCTGTCGCGAACTTGGCGCCCGTGGCGTCCGTCGCGTACAGCACCGTGTAGGGCGCGGTGCCCTGGGTGGACGCGCGGCGCCCGTCCGCGTGCTCGCTCCGGGTGAACATCGGCAGGGTCTGGTCCCACTGCTTGAACTTCGCCACCGGGATCGTCTGCAGGACGTTCCGGCCGACCAAATATTTGAGGTAGGGCAGGCTGATGTCGGCCACGTCGATGTTGGCCGATTGCGTGAGGAAACGGTTCAGCAGGTCGGCGCTCTCGGTCGCCTGCATCGTGACCTTGAAGCCGAGGTCCTTGGCGGCCTGGTCGCCGATGGCCTGGATCGCCGTCACCGGCAGCCCGGCGTGGCGCAGCTCCACGTCCTTGATGTTCTGCGCCCAGATCGTGGGGAACCCAAGCAGCGCGCCCGACCCCGCCGCCGCCCCCAGGGTTGCGGAGGCCGCGGTCAGCAGGCGGCGGCGGGACAGGCCGGGCCGGGCGGGACCAGGCTGGGGATCGGTCATGGGGCGTTCCTCACTGGGGTCAGGCGGCGAGCGACAGGCCGCGGCGGCTTTGCATCAGCGGCTGGATACGGGTGCCGAACTGTTCCATGCCGATGACGAAATCGTCGAAGGTCAGCATGGCGCCCTGCACGCCGGGCACGGCGGCCAGCTCATCCAGCATGGCGGCGACGCGGGCGTAGGAGCCGACCAGCACGCCCTGGCTGGTCGGCAGCTTCTGCGCCGTCGTGGGCGTGAAGCGGCCGGCGACGGATTGCGGGTCGCGGCCGGGGTCGTTGGTCGCCTGGCCGTCGCGCCAGGCCAGCGCCTCGTAGTCGGTGCCGGCCTTGTAGTGCTCCCACTTGGCCATCGCCGCATCGTCCGTCTCGTCTGCGATCACCATGATGAGCACCAGCGCGCCGCAGGCGCGGCCGGTCCTGGCCGTCGCGTCCACCAGGCGCGCGACCGGGCCTGCGATGTGGGTCGGCTGGTTGATGCCGCTGCTGGCGACGAAGTTGTAGTCGGCATACTCGGCGGCGAACCTTGTGCCGCGGTCGCTCTGCCCGGCGCAGACGATGGGGACCGGCCGCGACGGCAGCGGGCTGCACCGGCAATCCTCCATGGTGAAGAACTCGCCCTTGAAGTCGGAGCGGCCCGTGGCCCACAGCTCCTTCATGATGGTGACGTATTCCTCGCAGTACTCGTAGCGGCGGCGGTAGTGCTCGTCGCCGGGCCAGATGCCCATCTGGCTGTACTCGGTCTCCTGCCAGCCGGAGATGACGTTCACCCCGAACCGGCCCTTGGAGATGCTGTCGATGGTGACCGCCATGCGGGCGACCAGCGGCGCCGGCATCGTCAGCACGCCGATGGTGGCGAACAACTGGATGCGGCTGGTCACCGCGGCCAGCCCGGCCATCAGGGTGAAGGATTCCAGGTTGTGGTCCCAGAACTCGGAGGGCCCGCCGAAGCCCCGCAGCTTGATCATCGACAGCGCGAAGTCGAAGCCGAATCGCTCGGCCTTCTCCACGACCGTGCGGTTGAGGTCAAAGGAGGGCATGTATTGCGGCGAGGTCGTGGAGATCAGCCAGCCATTGTTGCCGATGGGCATGAAGACGCCGAGCTGCATGCGGGCCTCGCTTTCTATCGGGAGCATTGGAAGATGATGGAGGGTCCCTCGCCGGTCTCCGCCGCACGCGCCTGCGTCCGGTCGGGGGCGGCCCGCGTCAACCCGATGGGCGACGCCTGCCGGCGCTCGATGCGGCAGGGCCGGAGGTCGTCGAGGGCCGTGGGCATGCTGGAACCGGAGGGCATCGGAGGCCACCTTGCTTTGCCGTCAGACCTTCACGGCGCCCACTCAAGCGCAGCCGGGATTTCAAAGTCAAGCGCGGCTGCTCGAAGCTTGCCCTGTTTGTCGGCAAAATCGAACGGGAACAGCGGACGTACTATGCACTGTGATTGACTGGCGATCTTATCGTGGTGAACGGCCTATTTTCTAAGCACTATTGACGATCATGCCGCGGAGGACGATCAACAAAGGCTGGCGGCGCGCAAGGGAAGGACGACAGGGTGCCCGTCCGGCCCGGCCAGCACGCACACCTCCACGCCGTAGGCGTCGCGCAGCGCCAGGGCGGTCAGCACCTCCGCCGGGCATCCCAGCCCAATCAGCCGGCCCGCCCGCATCAGCGCGATCCGGTCGGCGAAGCGCGCCGCGGCGTTCAGGTCATGCAGCACGGCGACCGTGGTCAGACCGCGCCGGGCCGTGGCGGCGCGCAGCAGGCCCAGCACCTGAAGCTGGTGGGCGATGTCGAGCGCGCTCGTCGGCTCATCCAGCAGCAGCACCCGCGGGTCGGCGGCGAGCACCTGGGCCAGGAACACGAGCTGCCGCTGCCCGCCGCTCAACTCGCCGATGCGGCGGGCCGCCAGGTCGGAGGCGCCCAGCTCCGCCAGCGCTGCCCGCGCGGCGATGAGGTCGGGGTCGCCCACGCGGAACGCGAGCGACCGGAGGCGGCCCAGCAGCACGACCTCGAACGCCGTCAGCGCGGCGCGGATCGCGTTGTCCTGCGGCATGTAGCCGATGCCCCCGCCCGGCGCCGCGCGCCCGTCCCAGGCAAGCGTCCCCTGGCAGGGCTGCACCCCGGCCAGTGCCCGGAGCAGCGAGGATTTGCCGGAACCGTTGGCGCCCAGGATCGCCAGCACCTCGCCGGGCGCCGCGTCCAGCGTCACCCCGTCCACCACCACCCGGCGGCCATAGCGCACGGTGACGCCCTGCGCCCGCAGGGTCATGGCCGTCCCCGCGACGCCAGGACCAGCCAGCCGAAGAACGGCACGCCGAGCAGGGCGGTGACGATGCCGATGGGGAACACCGTGCCGGGCAGGATCAGCTTGCTGGCGACGGAGGCGGCGGACAGCAGCAGCGCCCCGAACACGGCCGACGCCGGCAGCAGGTGGCGCTGGTCCTCGCCGACCAGCATGCGGGCGATGTGCGGGGCGACCAGGCCGATGAAGCCGATGGTGCCGACAAAGGCGACCGCCGCCCCGGTCAGCAGGGACACCGCCACGAAGCAGCGCAGCCGCAGGGCGTCCACGCGCACCCCCAGCGCCCGGGCGCGCTCGTCCCCCAGGCGCAGGGCCGTCAGGCGCCAGGCGTCGGCCAGCACGGCGGGGAGGGTTGCCAGCAGCACGAGCGCCACGATCCCGACCTTGGCCATGCTGGACCGCTGCAGGCTGCCGAACAGCCAGAACACGATCTGCTGCAACGCCTCGGGCGACGCCAGGAACTGCAACAGGGACAGCAGCGCCTGGAACAGGAACAGGCAGGCGATGCCGGCCAGCACCAGCAGCTCGGGCGTGGCGCCGCGCAGCCGTCCGACGCCGGCCACCAGGGCGCAGGCGAGGCCGGCGAAGGCGAAGGCGGCGGCCGGGACCGCCCAGGCTTCCGGCACCGGCAGGGACGCGCCGGCCAGGATCGCCAGCGCCGCCCCGAACCCGGCGGCGGCCGAGATGCCCAGCGTGTAGCTGCTGGCCAGCGCATTGTTCAGCACCGTCTGCATCACCGCCCCGGACAGGCCCAGCGCCGCGCCGACCACAACCGCCATGAGGGCGATGGGCAGCCGCAAGGTGCGGACGATGGCGTCCAGCATGGCGTCGCTGCCCAGCCCCGCGAGCGACCGCAGCACGGCCGGGATGGGCAAGGTGGCCGGGCCGGTCGCCAGGTCGGCGGCGAAGCTCACCATCAGCAGCCCGCAGCCCATGACGGACCATGCGGCCCGCCGGGAGTTGGCGCGGCGCCACGCCGCGACGGCGTCAAGCGCCGTGGAGGTCACGTGCTGGCGGGCGTCAGGCGCGCCATCCAGGTGCCCTCGAACGCCACCGGCAGGAACTGCTCGTGGTAGCGGCGCAGCTCGGCCGCCGGGTCGATGTCGGCGAAGCGGTCGGGGAAGATGGCCTTGGCGATGTATTGGGCGGCCGTGTAGTCGAACAGGGCGCGGCACAGCCCGTGCTCCATCGCGAACATCTGGCCGCTTTGGACGGCATGCAGCCCGGCCCAGCCCCGCCGCTTGGCGTAGGGGGCCAGCCGCGCCCGCGTGGTGGCGAGGTCGGCGTCGAAGCCGGTCAGCACCGCGTTGGGCCGCCCGACCCAGGACGACCCGGCGATGAACACCGCGTCCGGGTTGGCCGCCAGCACGTACTCGGGGTCGAGCGGCCCCCAGGCGCCGGCGCCGGGCAGGCGGCCCGCCGCGATGTTGTCGGCGCCGGCGAACTCCAGCAGGCGGCCCCACATGCCGTTCCAGTAGGTGTTGCCCACCACGTCCGCGCCGCCCTGGCCCAGCTCCACGTACACCTTCGGCCGCCTGGGCGCGTCCGCGACCCGGCGCCGGAGGTCCGCCAGCTTGTCCACGTAAAGCGCGGCCAGCGCCCGGGCGCGCTCCTCGTTGCCTGTGGCGACCCCCAAGGCGAGCGTGCTGGCGGCGTGGCGCTCCGGCATCTCGGCGTTGTAGTCGATCACCAGGACCGGGATGCCGAGGGCTTCGAGCTGCCGGACCGGCTCGGCCAGCGCCTTGAAGGAAAACTCGGCCATGACGACGAGGTCGGGGCGGAGCGACAGCACCCGCTCCAGGCTGAAGCTGTTGTCCTCCGTGTTGCCGACATCCGGCAACGTGCCGAGCCGCGGGATCGGCACCAAGTAGCGTTTGTAAACGGAAGGCCGCCAATCGGACCACAGCGTCTTGGCGAACCCCGCCACGCGGTCCCAGCCCGCCGGGCCGGCGATGGCGGTGAACTCCTCGTAGTTGAAGCCGAGCACGATGCGCTCGGCGGGCGCCTTGATGGTGATCGTGCGGCCGAGGGCGTCGGTGATCGCCGGCATCGCCGCCCGGGCGCGGCGCGCGGCGAGGGCGGCGCCCAGGCCGAGCGCCAGGGCGGAACGGCGGCCGAGCCGCGGGTGGGACATGGGCATGGGTGTTCTCCGGTCGGAACGCGCAGGGACGGCCGGGCCCGGCGGGCGCGGCTGCGGGCAGGCGGGTCAGACGACGGAGGCGGGCGGTCCCCGGGGCGGGGCGGCGTAGCGCGCCGGCAGCGGCGGCCCGGTGGAGGGCGGCGGCCCCACCCGGGCCGGAGCGGCCTGCAAGGGTGCCGAAACCCACGGCGCCGCGGGCATCAGCGCCGGAGCGGCGGCAAGCTGGCACACGGGGCAGAGCGCGCAGTCATGCAGGGGGACGGACGGCTTGCCTGCCGGCCCCGGCCCCAGTCCCGGCGCCCCGGCATCGGCATGGCAGATGGCCGCTTCGGCCAGCAACCCAGTGCCAGCCTCCCCGGCCAGGGCGCCAGCCGGCATGAACGGCGCAGGGGCGGCCAGGCGCAGGACGAGCAGCATCAGGGCCAGCCACGTGCCGGCCTGCCTCCGCCGCGGACGCCATGCGTTCATGCCGCAGCCTACGTCTCCCGATGCCGGGCTGTCCATGTTCATCAGGGGGGCAGGGGCGGCCGCGAGGGTGACAAACGGCGCCGGGGCGGCGACACTCCTGGAGGCGGCAACCGTGCCTCGGTTGCGATCTGTGCGCGGACGGATGGACGTCTGCTTAGGAGACTTCAATGGAACTGCGCAACCTCGGCCGTTCTGGCCTGCGTGTCTCGGCCATCGGCCTCGGCTGCAACAATTTCGGCGGACGCATCGACCTGGAGGCGACGCGCAAGGTCATCCACAAGGCGCTCGATGTCGGCATCACGCTGTTCGACACCGCCGACGTGTATGGCGAGCGCGGCGGGTCGGAGACCTGCATGGGCCAGATCCTGGGCGATGCGCGGAAGCGGATCGTGCTGGCGACGAAGTTCGGCATGCCGATGGACGACACGGGGGAGAGCGAGGGCGCCTCGCGCCGCTACATCTTCGCCGCCGTCGAGGCGAGCCTGCGGCGGTTGAGGACCGACTGGATCGACCTGTATCAACTGCACCGCGCCGACCCGCGCACGCCCATCGAGGAGACGCTGCGCGCGCTCGAAGACCTCTCGCGCGCGGGCAAGATCCGCTACTACGGCTGCTCGAACCTGCCGGCGTGGCAGGTGGTCGAGGCGCAGTGGACCGCGAAGACGCTGAACCTCGCCGGGTTCGTGTCCTGCCAGGACGAGTATTCGCTGGTGGTGCGGGAGGCCGAGCGCGACCTTGTGCCCGCGATGCGCGCCTACGGGCTGGGCCTGTTGCCCTATTTCCCGCTCGCCAGCGGGCTGCTCACCGGCAAGTACCGGCGCAACATGCCGCTTCCCGAGGAGGCGCGGCTGACCAAGACGCAGCGGCTGGCCGACCGCTACCTCACCGACAAGAACTGGGAGATGTCGGAGAAGCTGATCGACTTCGCCGAGGCGCGCGGGCGCAGGCCGCTCGAACTCGCGTTCAACTGGCTCCTCGCCCATGCGCCCGTCGCGAGCGTGATCGCGGGGGCGACCAAGCCGGAGCAGATCGAGGAGAACGCCAAGGCGGAGGCGTGGAGGATGACCGAGGACGACCTCGCCGAGATCGACCGGATCACGCTGGGCCAGGTGTCCACGCCATCCCTGTAGGGTTCGCAGGCCAGGGGAAGAAGCGGGCGTGGCGTGATTGATCGGATGAACAGATTGGAATGAGCGTGATGCGGCGTTGGTAAGATAGGTGGCGGGGGCGCACGTTCGGGACACCCGCAAGGAGCCTGCCCCCGCCATGCCGGACCATCTCGCCATGCCTCCTTCATCCGCGTCCAAGCGGCGCCCTGGCGCGCTGGTTGGCGTCCGGGGCCTGGTGCCCGGCCTCCTGCTCTGCGGCGCGGTCGCCCTTGCCGCGGCCGCGCTGCAAATCGTCGAGGAGCGCCTGTTCGGCCGTGCCTGGCTGGAGGCGCTGGTGCTGGCGATCCTGATCGGCACCGCGTTGCGCACGGCGTGGACGCCGGGCGCGCGCTGGGAACGCGGCGTGGCCTTCGGCGCCAAGACGCTGCTGGAGGTCGCCGTCGTGCTGCTCGGCGCCTCCATCAGCGTGCAGGCCCTCGTGGCGGTCGGCCCGGGATTGCTGGCCGGCATCGTTGTGGTCGTGGCCGCCGCCATCGCCTCCAGCTATGGCATCGGCCGCGCGCTGCGCCTGCCGCGGCGCATGGCGATCCTGGTCGCCTGCGGCAACTCGATCTGCGGCAACTCCGCCATCGCGGCGGTCGCGCCGGTGATCGGGGCGGGTGGGGAGGACGTCGCGTCCTCCATCGCGTTCACCGCCGTGCTGGGGGTGGTTGTGGTCCTGGCCCTGCCGCTTGCCGTGCCGCTGCTGCACGTGACGGGGCTGCAATACGGCGTGCTGGCCGGGTTGACCGTCTACGCCGTGCCGCAGGTGCTCGCCGCCACCGCCCCGGTCGGCGTGCTGGCGGTGCATATCGGCACGCTGGTCAAGCTGGTCCGCGTGCTGATGCTCGGCCCCGTCGTGCTCCTGCTGTCGCTGTTCGCGAGCCGCCTGCGCGAGGAGGCCGACGAGCCGGCCCCGCACGTCACGGCCGGCGGCCGGCCCAAGCCCGGCCGCATCGCCATTCACCATCTGGTGCCGTGGTTCATCCTGGGCTTCCTGGCCCTGGCCGGCCTCCGCTCGGCCGGCCTGGTGCCGGAGGCGGCGCTGGCGCCGGCCGCCGCCGTGGCCAACGTGCTGACCGTGCTGTCGATGGCGGCCCTCGGCCTGGGCGTCGATGTCCGCGTGGTGGCCCGGGCGGGCGCGCGGGCGGTGCTGGCCGTGACGGCCTCGCTCCTCGCGCTGGCCGCCATCAGCCTCGGGCTGATCCGCGTGCTGGGGCTTGCGTGATGCCGGCCGCCGCGGCGTGCCGCCGCCGTCCCGGCGCTCCGGCCGGCGGCCCACCAGGAGCATCGCCCATGCACGCCCCCATGCCTCCCACAACGAGGCGCCTCGCCATGGCAGCCTGCCTGCTGCTGCTCGCCGCGGCGCCCGTCGAGGGGGACGGCTTCCCCGCCGCCATGGACGCCGCCATGGCTCGAATGGACCGCGGCATGATGCAGCCGTCGAGCGGCGATGCGGACCGCGACTTCGCGGCGATGATGGTCCCGCACCACCAGGGCGCCATCGACATGGCGGAGGCCGAGTTGCACTTCGGCCACGACCCGGTGCTGCGCCGCCTGGCGCAGGGCATCATCGTCGAGCAGCAGCAGGAGATCGTTGTCATGCGCCAGGCCCTCGCCACACTGCCGCCGGCCGCGACCCGGCACCACAACCACCCCACCATGAACGGAATGCATTAGATGATCGGACGCCTCGCCGCCGCCTTGCTGCTCGGCACGGCCCTGCCCGCCTTGGCGGGACAGGCGCCCTTCGCCGCCGGGGCGCCCGACCTCCCGGTCAGCCATCGGGACCGGTTCTACACCTCCGACCAGTTCTCCAACACCGTCTCGGTGATCGACCCCGCGGACAACGCGCTGCTCGGGGTCATCCGGCTGGGCGACCCCGCCCCTGGCAACCTCAGCCCGCTCTACAGGGGCCAGCTCCTCGTGCACGGCATGGGCTTCTCGCCCGACCGGCGCACGCTCGCGGTCGTGTCCATCGGGTCCAATTCCGTCAGCTTCATCGACACCGCCACGAACGCGGTCAAGCACGTGAGCTACGTCGGCCGCGCCCCGCACGAGGCGTTCTTCACGCCGGACGGGCGCGAGGTGTGGGTCACCGTGCGCGGGGAGGACTACGTCGCCGTGCTCGACGGCACGACCTTCAAGGAGACGGCCCGCATCGCCGTGCCGAACGGCCCCGGCATGACGATCTTCTCGCCGGACGGCACGCTCGGCTACGTCTGCTCCTCGTTCTCGCCGGAGACGGTGGTGGTCTCCACCGCGGACCACGGCATCGTCGGGCGCATGAAGCAGGACAGCCCGTTCTGCCCGGACCTTGCGGCGACGCCGGACGGCAAGCAGGTCTGGCTGACGCTCAAGGACGTGGGCCGCACCATGGTGTTCAACGCCGGCCCTCCATTCGAGGTGCTGAGGGTGATCGACACCGGGCCGATCACCAACCACGTCAACATCGTGCGCAACGCCCAGGGCCAGTTCGCCTACGTCACCGTCGGCGGCCTGAACCAGGTCAAGGTGTTCCGCACCGACGACTTCAGCCAGGCCGCAGTGATCGAGGTGGGGGCGCTGCCGCATGGGCTGTGGCCGTCCGGCGACGGCAGCCGGGTCTATGTCGGGCTGGAGAACGGCGATGGCGCCGCGGTGATCGACACGGCGCAGAACAAGCTGATCGCCACCATCCCACTCGGCCAGGGGCCGCAAGGCGTGGCCTACGTGCCGGGCGCGGTGCCGGAGGGCACGGGGACCGAGACCCTGCAGCCGCTCGGTATCGCTGCGAGCACGGCGCGGCTCTCGCTCGGCACGCCCGGCGGCCCGGCGGCGACGCAGGTCACGCTGTTCGATCAGGGCCTGGTCCAGGTGCTCCAGGCGGCGGCCACCGGGCTTGCGCCGAAGCAGCCCTATGTGCTCGCCCTCGCCACCGAGCCGGGCGGCGGCGGCGTGCTGCAGCCGCTTGCGGCCTTCATGACCAACCCGGCCGGTGCCGCGATCGTCAACGCGATCGGGCCGATCCGCCAGGTCGTGCAGGCGGATGCCGGCGCGTCCCGCCGCTATCTGGTGATCGCGCCGGGCATGGCGGGCACGCCGGGCGCGGCGGCGCAGGTGCAGCAGTGACCGTCCGGCCGCGGGACGGCGTGACCTGAGCGGCGGAGCGCATCCGGATGACACTCGAACAGCTCCGCGTCTTCGTCGCCGTGGCCGAACGCCAGCACGTGACCCGGGCGGCGGAGGCGCTCAACCTGGCGCAGTCGGCGGCCAGCGCGGCGATTGCTGCCCTGGAGGCGCGGCATGGCGCGAAGCTGTTCCACCGTGTCGGCCGCGGCATCGCGCTCACCGGGGCGGGCGCCCTGTTCCTCGGGGAAGCCCGCGCCGTGCTGGCCCGGGCCGAGGCGGCGGAACTGGCGCTCTCGGAACTGGGCGGCCTGAAGCGCGGGACGTTGTCGGTGCAGGCCAGCCAGACCATCGCCAGCTACTGGCTGCCGCGGCACCTGGTGGCGTTCCGCCGTGCCCATCCCGGCATCGACATACGCCTGGTCGTCGGCAACACGGCGCAGGTCGCCGCAGCGGTGCATGACGGCGTGGCCGAGCTTGGCTTCGTGGAGGGGGTGATCGACGACCCGGCCCTGACCGTCGAGCAGGTCGCCCGGGACCAGTTGATCTTGGTCGTCGGCCCCGGCCACCCATGGTCGACGATAGACCGGCTCGAACCCGGCCGGCTGATCGAGAGCGACTGGGTGCTCCGCGAGCCTGGATCGGGAACGCGCTCGGTGTTCGAGGCGGCGCTGGAGGGCTTCGGCGTGCCTCCCGCCCTGGTGCGGGTCGCGCTCGAACTGCCCTCGAACGAGGCGGTCCGCTCGGCGGTCGAGGCCGGGATGGGAGCGACGGCCATCTCCGCCTCCGTGGCGTCGCCGAGCCTGGACGCCGGGTTGCTGCGTCACGTGCGGCTCGACCTTCCGGAACGCGGCTTCCTCGTGCTGCGCCATGCCGGGCGCTACCGCACGCGGGCGGCGGACGCCCTGCTGGCGATCATATCCGCCCAAGACGTGCCCGCCCCGGCCCGTCCGGCCTGAGGCGTGGCGTCAGGCGGCGCCTTCGTATAGCCTGTGCCAGCCAAGCCGCAGGTCGCCTGATCCGCCCCATGACCACCGCACGCCCCTCCTCCAAAGCCGACCCTTGGGACCGCTACGCACGCCTGCCTGCCGGCCCCAAGCTGGTCTTGCGGCTCAAGAGCCTGGTGTTCCTGCCCACGAGCAAGACGGTGTTCCTGGACTGCCTGGCCGCGTCCGGGCTGCGCATGCCCGACGGCAAGGCGTGGTCGCCGCGTTCGGTCAACCTCGTGCTTGAGGGACTGCTGGGCGAGGGCCTGCTGACGGAGGAGCTGGCCTGCCTCCCGGCGCTGCTGCATCCCGTGGCGGTCGATGCCGTCGCGGCGGCGGATGGCGGGCGACTGGTCGCCGCGGTCCGCCAGGCGTTCCCGGCACGGCGCACCCTGTCGTACTACTCGTCCTCCGAGCAGCTTGATTGCGACGCGGTGCGGCGCCTGATCCGGCTGGCGGTCTATGCGGACGACGCGGCCGGGTTCACCGCGAACTTGGACCTTCACGACAAGAAATGCGGCGCACCGCGTGCGGCCGGCCTGTTGGGCCAACTGTTCGCCGCGGCGCCGCTCGCGGCCGATTGGCTGGCCAGCCGGCGCCCGGTGATCCAGCTTGCCCTGTTCGACGCGAAGCTGTCCGCCTTCCTGCGCACCGGCGTGCCCGGCCCCGACCTGCCGGCGCTCCTCGACCAGTACCGGGCGCGGCAGGGCGAGGAGGGCTTCGCCGCGGTGCGGCCGGCGCTGCTGCTGTTCGACCTGCTCGCCGGCCGGCTGGAGGACGTGCAGCGCGGGATCGCGGCAATCGAAGACCCTGCCGGCCTCACGCGGCGCATGTTTGAAGGCACGGCCGCGTTCCTCCGTGGCCAAAACGAGGCGGCGCTGCAGCATTACCGGGATGTCCTGAAGCTGCACCGGAAGCAGGTCGGCAAGCGCAAGCTGTTCCTGGACGGGGTGCACGGCCTGTTCTTCGGGATGGCCCTGCTGCGCGCCAACGACGCCGCGCTGCAAGCGGAGGCGCAGGCCGGGCTGGACGCCGCCCTGTCCGCCCCGTCCGCCTATGCCGGCGGGTTCCTGGCGTTGCAGGCGCTGCTGTGGCTGGCCCAGGGCCTTGAGCCGAAGGCGCGCGCGCTGCTGGGGGAGCTGCGCGCGGCGATGCCGGCCGAGCCGCTGTCGGCCGCCTGCGTGGCGCTGGCGGAGCACGCCGTGGACCCCGACCTCACGCACACGCACCATGCCGACCTCGATGCCCGCTTCGAGCACCTGCAAGCCTCCCTGCCGCTGGTCGCCCGCATCTATGCCGAGATCCTGGCGGGCGTGGCGGTGTCGCCGGGCCTCTACAAGGTTCACCTGGCCGAAGCCGACCGGGGCGTCGAGGTCGCGTTCACGCAGATCGTCCAGATGCGCCAGCCCTGGGAGCGCGCGCTGGAAAGCCTGGACGCCTTTCTCGGCGCCGGCACGCCGAAGGCCGCGTCGGGGCCGGGGCCGCGCAAGACCAAGCGCCTGGCCTGGTTCCTGGACCCGAACACGCGGGCGGTGGAGGTGGCCGAGCAGTCGGCCAAGGGCAAGGAGGGCTGGAGCGACGGCCGCCCGGTCGCGATGAAGCGGCTGCATGAGCGGGACCCGCGGCTCGACTACCTGACGGAGCAGGACCGCACGGCGCTGCGCTCGCTCCGCAGGGAGGGGGCGGGCTGGTATGGGGATGAGAGCTACTACTTCGACGCGCTCCGCACCATCCCGGCCCTGATCGGGCACCCCGCGCTGTTCGACGCCCGCCACCGCTCGCGGCCCATCGAGCTGGTGCGCTACCCCTTGGAACTGGTGGTCACCGAACGGCGCGGCGGCTACCACGTCGCGCTCTCGCACACCGCGGCCGAGCCGACCGTGTTCCTGGAGGCCGAGACGCCGACGCGCTATCGCGTCGTCGAGTTCCCGGAGCGGATGCTGGCGGTGCAGGAAATCCTGGGCCGGCGCGGGCTGACCGTGCCGAACAGCGCGCGGGACCAGTTGGTCGCCCTCGTGCGACGGGACAACCCGGCGCTGCCGGTCCGCGACGAGATCGGGGCGACCGAGCAGGCGGCGCTGCCGGGGCAGGCCGCGCCGGTCGTGCAACTGGTGCCGCAGGGCGACGGCCTGCGGCTCAGCCTGGTCGTGCGGCCGTTCGGCGCGGAGGGGCCGGCCTACGTCGCCGGGCTGGGCGGGCGGTCGGTGCTGGCGAGCGTCGGGGGCCAGCCGCTCCGGGCCAGCCGGGACCTGCCGCGCGAGCTGGCCGAGCGGGCCGCCCTGGTGGAGGCGTGCCCGACGCTCCGCGACCGCGGCGGCGCGGACGCGCACGAGGCGGAGATCGACGACCTGGAAGGCTGCCTCGACCTGCTGCTGGAGTTGCAGGCTTATGCCGGCCCGGTTTCGGTCGAGTGGCCGGAGGGGCAGACGCTGCGGGTCGCCCCGCTCACGCCGGACAAGCTGCGGCTGCGGGTCAAGCAGGACGGCGATTGGTTCGGCGTGGACGGCAGCGTCGCGGTGGACGAGGACCAGGTGCTCGACATGCGCTTCCTGCTCGACCGCCTGGGCCGCGCCCGGGGCCGGTTCGTGCCGCTGGACGACGGCCGCTTCGTCGCGCTGACCCGGCAGATGCAGGCGCAGCTGGGCCGCCTCGCCGCGGTGTCGGAGCCGCACCGGGCCGGGCGCCGGGTGCACGCGCTCGGCGCGCCCGCGCTGGACGCGGTGCTGGGGGAGGCGGGGGAGGTCAAGGCGGACGCGGCCTGGACCCGGCATGTGTCCCGCATCCGCGCGGCCGAGGGCTGGACGCCGAAGCTGCCGCCCACCTTGCAGGCGGAGCTGCGCGACTACCAGATGGAGGGCTTCGCCTGGATGTCGCGCCTGGCGCGCTGGGGGGCGGGCGCCTGCCTCGCCGACGACATGGGCCTGGGCAAGACGGTGCAGGCGATTGCCGTGCTGCTGGACCATGCGGAGGCG
Organism: uncultured Acetobacteraceae bacterium; assembly: GCA_964252005.1. GTDB lineage: Bacteria > Pseudomonadota > Alphaproteobacteria > Acetobacterales > Acetobacteraceae > CAHJXG01. The sequence continues at coordinate 59,209 of CAXULX010000005.1, forward strand.
GGACCCTGCCTCGTGGTGGCGCCGACCTCGGTGTGCCCGAACTGGCAGGCTGAGATCGCGCGCTTCGCGCCGACGCTCGCGAGCCACCGCCTGTCGGCCGCGAGCGACCGCGCGGCGCTGGTCGCCGGCCTCGGCCCGCGCGACGTGCTGGTGTGCAGCTACGGCCTGCTGCATCAGGAGGCCGCGCTGCTGGGCGGGCGGGCCTGGCAGGTGGCGGTGCTGGACGAGGCGCAGGCGATCAAGAACGCGGACACCAAGCGGGCGCAGGCCAGCCAGGCGCTGCGGGCCGGGTTCCGCCTGGCGCTGAGCGGCACGCCGGTGGAGAACGACCTCGACGAGCTTTGGAGCCTGTTCAACTTCGTGAACCCGGGCCTGCTCGGCTCACGCGAGGGGTTCGGGAAGCGGTTCGCCGTGCCGATCGAGCGGGACCGGGACGCCGGCGCGCGGCAGGCGCTGCGCGCGCTGATCCGGCCGTTCCTGCTGCGCCGGACCAAGGCGGCCGTGCTGAGCGAGTTGCCGCCGCGCACCGAGCAGACGATGCAGGTCGAGATGGGCGAGGCGGAGCGCGCCTTCTACGAGGCGATGCGGCAGCGGGCGTTGGAAAACATCGCCGCGCTCGACGCGCCGCAGGGCAGGCGCAAGATCCACATTCTGGCCGAGATCACCCGGCTGCGCCGGGCCTGCTGCAACCCCGCCTTGATCGACGCCGCCGCCGGGGTGCCGAGCGGCAAGCTGGACGCCTTCCTCGGCCTCGTGGACGACCTGGTCCGCAACCGGCACCGGGCCTTGGTGTTCAGCCAGTTCGTCGGCCATCTCGGGCTGATGCGCGCGGCGCTGGATGCGCGCGGCGTCCGGTACGAGTACTTGGACGGCAGCACGCCGTCCGCCGAGCGCGAGCGCCGGGTGGCGGCGTTCCAGGCGGGCGGGGCGGAGCTGTTCCTCATCAGCCTGCGCGCCGGCGGCACCGGGCTGAACCTGACGGCCGCGGACTACGTGGTGCACCTCGATCCCTGGTGGAACCCGGCGGTCGAGGACCAGGCGTCGGACCGGGCGCACCGCATCGGCCAGGAGCGGCCGGTGACGATCTACCGCCTCATCATGCAGGACAGCATCGAGGAACGGATCGTGCGCCTGCACCGCGACAAGCGCGACCTGGCGTCCGACCTGCTGGAAGGCACGGAAACCAGCGCGCGGCTGAGCGAGGAGGAACTGCTCGACCTGATCCGGGGCTGAATGCGCCGCATGGGAGGCGTTGCCGATTTGCATGGCGCTGGGTCGTGTGGACGCTCAGGACGCCATCCTTTGCCAAAAGCCCGGGGAAGGCGACTGTCATACGGACGGCTTGGTTGAATGACCGTCACCCGCCGATGGGTTGCACCCATCCTTACGGTATGGATCGCGTAGGATGGGTGAAACCCATCAGCAGCCGCACACGGGCCAATCAATGATGCCGCCCATATAAGACGCGCGCGCTGCACACGGTTGCCGGCAGATAGTCTGCCGAGGCGTCCAGAAACATGGTAGGCCCTCCCCCTGTATCGATCCCAAGCCTGTCTCAAAGGCGAGTTCGCCATGGTGGGGGCATCGAGGACGGGTCGGCGTCCGTTGCGCGGGCCTCCGGTCGAGGAATGTCGCCGATCACCGATCCAAGCCCGCCTTTGCCTGACCTTGCGGCTGCGCGACCATCGGGCCTGGTCCGGCGTCTCGGCCCGGGGTTGATCACCGGCGCCGCGGACGACGACCCGAGCGGGATCGCCACCTACAGCCAGGTGGGCGCGCAGTTCGGCTACGGCCTCGCCTGGACCATGCTGTTCAGCCTGCCGTTCATGATCGTCATCCAGGAGATCAGCGGCCGGATCGGCTGCGTGACGGGACGCGGCATCTCCGAGAACCTCCGCCGCCATTACAACCCATGGCTGGGCCGGGTGATCGTGCTGCTCCTGCTGGTCGCCAACGTGATCAACCTGGGCGCCGACCTCGGGGCGATGGGCGCCGCCTTGCGCCTGCTGCTGGGCGGCAGCGACCGGCTCTACACCGTGGGGTTTGGCATCCTGTGCGTCGTGGCGGAGGTGTTCATCAGCTACGCCGTGTACTCCGGCACGTTGAAGTGGCTGACCCTGTCGCTGTTCAGCTACGTCGCGGTCGTCCTCGCCGTGCATGTCCCTTGGCGTGCGGCCGTCCTGGCCACGGTCGTCCCGCATCTGGCATCCGGGCACGAGGCGGCGATGGCGCTTGTGGCCGTGCTCGGCACGACCATCAGCCCGTACCTGTTCTTCTGGCAGTCCGCGATGGAGGTGGAGGAGCGGAAGCGCCGCAAGGAAGCGCCGCTCTGCCTCACGCCGCGGTCCGCCAAGCCGGAGTTTGCCCGCATCCGGACGGACACGGTCGTCGGGATGGCGGTCTCCAACCTGATCGCGGTCTGCATCATCTACGCGACCGCCGCGACGCTGCACGCGGCCGGCGTCACCACGATTGAGACGTCGTCCCAGGCCGCCGAGGCGCTGCGTCCGATTGCCGGGCAGATGACCTTCGTGATTTTCGCGGCCGGCATCGTCGGCACCGGGCTGCTCGCCGTGCCGGTGCTGGCCGGTTCCGCCGCCTATGCCCTGTCGGAAACCTTCAAGTGGCGCGAGGGCCTCGACATGCGCCTGTTCCAGGCGAAATCGTTCTATGCGACGATTGCCGCCGCGACCATGGCCGGCGTTGGGCTGAACTTCACGCCGCTGGACCCCGTCCGGGCGCTGTATTGGAGCGCCGTCGTGAACGGCGTCCTGGCCGCCCCGGTGATGGCCGTCCTGATGCTGATTGCCGGCAATGGCCGCATCATGGGGCGCCTGACCGCCTCGCGCGCCATGCTGGTCAGCGGCTGGATCGCGACGGCCCTGATGACGGCCGCAAGCATCGGCTTCTTCGTATTATAGGGATCAGGCGACAACCAGGGCGCGGGTGTGGCGGGCGATCACGGCCTCCTCATCGGTCGGCACGATCCACGCCTCGATGGGACTCGCATCGGTGCTGATCCGCCCGTGGCCGCCCGCGTTGGCGGCGGGGTCCAGAACGACGCCCAGCCATGCCAATCGGCGACAGACCTCGGCGCGCAAGGCGGCGTCGTGCTCGCCGATGCCGGCGGTGAACACCAGCCCGTCCAGGCCGCCGAGGGCCGCCGCCAACCGCCCCGCCTCGCCGGCGAGGCGGTAGGTGAACAGCTCGACGGCCTCCCGCGCCTCCGGCCTGGCGCTGGCCGTCAACTCGCGCATGTCGCCGCTGATGCCGGACACGCCGAGCAGGCCGGATTGATGGTAGAGCAGGTCCTCGACGGCCTGCGCCGTCATGCCGCGCGACTGCATGAGATACAGGACGGCCCCGGCATCCAGGCAGCCCGGCCGCGTGCCCATCACCAGCCCATCGAGCGTGGAGAAACCCATCGTCGTCTCGATGCTGCGCCCGTCGCGCATGGCGCAGAGGCTGGCCCCGCTGCCGAGATGGGCGACAATGACCCGGCCCCGGGCCAGCGCGGGCGCCACCTGACGCAGCCGGCCGGCGATGAACTCGTAGGACAGGCCGTGGAAGCCGTAGCGGCGCATCTCCCCGTCGCCCAGCGCACGCGGCAGCGCCAGGCGGGTCGCGACCGCGGGCATGGTGCGGTGGAACGCCGTGTCGAAGCATCCGACCTGCGGCAGCGCCGGCTGCGCCCGGGCGACGGCGCGGATGGCCGCGAGGTTGTGCGGCTGGTGCAGGGGCGCCAGCGGGACCAAGGCGTCCAGCTCGGCCAGGACGGCCTCGTCGATGCGGACCGGGTCCATGAAGCGTCGGCCGCCATGCACGATCCGGTGCCCCACGGCGCCGATGGCCTCGCCGTCCAGTTGCGCGTTCAGCCACCGCAGCAGCGTGTCCAGCACGGCGTCGTACGAGCCGCCGGCCAGGTCCGGCGGGTCCAGCCGCCGCAGGTGCGGCGCCATGAGGGACAGGCGGGGCGCCTGCCCCACCCCCTCGACCACGCCGCGGAGGATCGTCTCCTCGGCCCCCTTGTAGAGCGCGAACTTCAGGCTGCTCGACCCGGCGTTCAGCGTGAGGATCACCGGGGCCATGGCGCCGCGCGCGATCTCAGGACGGCCAGCGCCAGTCGCGCACCTCGGGCATGTCCACCCCGTGCGCCCTCGTGTAGCGCGTGTGCTCGACGAGCTTGTCGCGGATCGCCTGCTGCGCGTAGGCCGCCGACCCGCGCAAGGACGGCACCCGGTCGATCACGTCCGACATCAGGTGGAACCGGTCCAGGCGGTTCAGCACCACCATGTCGAACGGCGTCGTGGTCGTGCCCTCGTCCATGAAGCCGTGCACGTGGAAGCGGGCGTGGTTGGTGCGGTTGTAGATCAGGCGGTGGATCAGCGCCGGGTAGCCATGGAAGGCGAAGATCACCGGCTTGTCCGTGGTGAACAGCGCGTCGAACTCCGCGTCCGACAGGCCATGCGGATGGTCCGCCTTCGGCTGCAGCGTCATCAGGTCCACGACGTTGACCACCCGCACCCGCAGCTCCGGCAATTGCTTGCGGAGCAGGTCCACGGCGGCCAGGCACTCCAGCGTCGGCACGTCGCCGGCGCAGGCCATCACCACGTCGGGCTCGCCGCCCGCGTCGTTGCTGGCCCAGTCCCAGATGCCGAGGCCCGCCTCGCAGTGCTTGATAGCCGCGTCCATGCCCAGCCATTGCGGCTCCGGCTGCTTGCCGGCGACGATGACGTTGATGCGGTCCCAGCTCCGCAGGCAATGGTCGGTGACCCAGAGCAGCGTGTTGGCGTCGGGCGGCAGGTAGATGCGGGCGATGTCGGCCTTCTTGTTGGCCACGTGGTCCATGAAGCCCGGGTCCTGGTGGCTCGACCCGTTATGGTCCTGCCGCCAGACATGCGAGGTGAGCAGGTAGTTCAGCGAGGCGACCGGCCGCCGCCAGGCGATGCCGCGCGCGCTCTTCAGCCACTTGGCATGCTGGTTCACCATGGAGTCCACGATGTGGATGAACGCCTCGTAGCAGGAGAACAGGCCGTGGCGCCCGGTCAGCAGGTAGCCCTCCAGCCAGCCCTGGCAGGTATGCTCGCTCAGGATCTCCATGACCCGGCCATCGGGGCTGAGATGCTCGTCGTCGTCTGCGGTCACCGCGGCGTCCCAGGTCCGGCCCGTCGCCTCCAGCAGCGATTGCAGCCGGTTGGACGCGGTCTCGTCCGGCCCGACCACGCGGAAGTTCCGGCTCGCCGCGTTCAGCCGCAGGGTGTCGCGCAGGTAGGCGCCCATCACCAGCGTGGCCTCCGCGTCGCGTTGCCCCGGATGGTCCACCGCGACCGCATAGGCCGTGAAGTCGGGCAGGCGCAGCGGACGCATCAGCGCCCCGCCATTGGCGTGCGGGTTGGCGCCCATCCGCCGCTCGCCCAGGGGCGCCAGGGCGGCGATGTCGGCGCGCAACCGGCCGGCCTCGTCGAACAGCTCGTGCGGGCGGTAGCTCCGCATCCAGTCTTCCAGCAGCGCGAGGTGCCCGGGCTTCTCCATGTCGGAGATCGGCACCTGGTGCGACCGCCAGGACCCTTCGGTCTTCTTGCCGTCCACGGTCTTCGGCCCGGTCCAGCCCTTGGGGCTGCGCAGCACGATCATCGGCCAGCGCGGCATCGGCCAGCGTGGCTGCCGGGCATCGCCGCCATGCCGGGCGGCGGCCTGGATCGCGTGGATGGCCGCGGTCGCGCGGTCCATCGCGGCGGCCATCGCCTGGTGCATGGAGGCCGGGTCGTCGCCCTCGACGAAGATGGGATCGTGGCCGTAGCCGGTCAGCAGGCCCAACAGCTCCTCATGGGGGATGCGGGCGAGCACGGTGGGGTTGGCGATCTTCCAGCCGTTCAGGTGCAGGATGGGCAGCACCGCCCCGTCGGTCGCCGGGTTGATGAACTTGTTGGAATGCCAGGACGCCGCGAGCGGCCCGGTCTCGGCCTCCCCGTCGCCGACGACGCAGGCCGCGATCAGGCCGGGGTTGTCGAGCACGGCGCCGTAGGCGTGGGACAACGAGTAGCCCAGCTCGCCCCCTTCGTGGATGGAGCCGGGCGTGTCGGCCGCCGCGTGGCTCGGGATGCCGCCCGGAAAGGAGAACTGCCGGAACAGGCGGCCCATGCCCGCCTCGTCCTGGGAGACGTCTGGGTAGGTTTCGGAGTAGGTGCCTTCCAGCCAGGTGCTCGCGACGACGCCCGGCGCGCCGTGGCCGGGGCCGGCGATGAACAGCACGCTGAGGTCCTGCGCCTTGATGACGCGGTTGAGGTGCAGGTAGATGAAGTTGAGGCCCGGCACCGTGCCGAAATGCCCGAGCAGCCGCGGCTTGACGTGCGCCGCCGCCAGCTTCTCGCGCAGCAGCGGGTTGGCCAGCAGGTACACCTGGCCGACCGAAAGGTAGTTGGCCGCCCGCCACCAGGCGTCCATGCTTTCCAGCTCGGCGCCGGCAAGCGGTCCTGCCGGCGGCGCTTGAAGCTTCTCAATGAGCATCGTGCGTCACTCCCAGCCGAGTGCGGGACTGTGCCGAAAGGAGCCTCGTCCGACGATGCTGACGTGCTTCATGTCGAGGCCCTCCCCGGCGACCGTGCGAATGGCCGCTTCTGCGCCATCCCGCTTTTCATGGACGGCCACGAATGCGTCGTGCTGCGGCATGGTGCTGGTCCCTTGCTGATGCGCCGCGCCCTGCTGCGAGGCGGGCCGGATGCTCAGATGACGGCGATGTCGTTCTGCACGCCGGTCACGCCGGGCGCAGACCAGGCCGTCGCGGCGGCGAGCTGCCTGTCATGCGGCAGATGGACGGAGCCGCGGAGATGCACCGTGCCGCCCTCCGCGCTGACCTTGATGGTCTGCGGGTCGAAGAACCACGACCGGTGCAGCGCGTGCGTGATGCTGTCGCTGATGTCCCCCACATCGACGCGCGGCTTGACCGTGATCTGGTCCGACAGCCCGGTGACGCCGGACAAATGGCGCAGTTCCTGGCCCGCGGCGCTCTTCTGGTAGTGCCAATCGACTTGGCCGGTCAGGGTGACCCAGCCGTTCTCGACCTGCACCTTGACGGCATTCTTGGGAATGGAGACGTCCCAGCTCATCCTGCTGACCGCGGCGGCCGCAATGTCCTCGTCCGTCCGCTGCGTCTCGAACGGCAAGCGGACCTGGATCTCCTCGGCAACGCCCCTGACGCCTTTGACCCGGCGGGCTGCCGCCTCGGCCGCGTGCTTTTGCGCGTAGTTCTCCACATGGCCCGTCAAGGTCACGATCCCGGATGCCGCCGCGACGCCGATATGGGCGGAGATGACGCTCGGCTCCCAGCTCAGTTCTTCGGTCACGGCATGTTGCAGATGACTGTCGGCTGACATATTGCCTCGCATTGTTGGGGTTTCACGCCGGGATCGACTGGATGCCGTCGCGGGCGTGGTGTCGGCGGCGGTGCTCCGAAGGCACGTGGCCTTGGACGTTGCTGCTTCTCTACTTGCTCTATTCTACCGAACCAGGGCTGCCGAGGCACGGACCCATTCCGCCTAGCGCCTATGCAGATACGGACCCCACGCTCCCGTCCGTCCCGTCCATTAGGCCCGACGTCAGTGCGACATGAACGAACAGCGTGCCGGGTGCCGCAAGGCGTCGCGCGTGATGCCGCCCAGCACCCACTCACGCAGGCGGTTATGCCCGTAAGCGCCGATCACCAGCAGCCCCGCCTGCTTCGCCGCCGCGGCCGCTTCGAGCTGAGCCGCGGCGCCGCCGGAGAGCGGTTCCGCGACGGCCTCCGCCGTGACGCCGTGCCCTTCGAGCCAGGCCACGACTTCGGCAAGGTGCAGCCGCGTCGAGGCCATCTCCTCGGCGTCCTCCACGATCTCCATGACCGTCATATGCCCGGCGCTCCGCAGGAGCGGCAAGGCGTCCAGGACGGCGCGGCGGGTCTCTCTCGTGTCCGTCCAGCCGATGACGACATGATCGAGGTCGAGCGCCTCGATGGATGGCGGCACCACGACCAGAGGGCGGCCGATGCGCATCACGAGGTCGCCGATGTCCAGGCGCCTCATGGCCTCGGACCGCGACTCGTCCGGCTGGGATGCCACGAGCAGCAGGTCGGCGCCGCGGGCCTGATCCGCAACCCAGCCCGTCACCTGCATGTAGCTGATGGTCGAGCGCCATTGCAGCTGGGGCGCGCGGTTGTGCATGACGGCCCGGAACCGGTCCTCCGCCTCCGCGGCCTGTTGTTCGACGAAGGCGCGATCGTGCTCGATCACGTCCGCCGACATATAGCCGTCGCTGTACATGATCTGCATCGGCTGCTGGGCCGCGACGCCGAGCACCCCCGCGCCGAACCGCTCGGCCATGCCGGCGGTAAGCTGGAGCAGCGCCTCGTTGGACACGCCGAGGTCCAGATGGACCATCAGGCTCGAATACGTCATCTGCGTTCTCCCATAATGGCATGCGCCGGCAAGGGTCAGGCTGTCGCCAAATCCAGGACGACGCACAACGGAACGACGCACAAGGCGACGTGGCCCCGGATCGTGCTGCAACCGGCAATCACGTCGCCTTGCCATCTGATGTGGGGACAGGAGGCGCCGCATGCGGGGACCGAGTGTGGTCATCGACTATGCGAATCCGCACGCAGGGCAAACGGCGACGGGGCGGGCCGCGGCCTTCAGTCCCCCGGCCCGCCATCGGCGGACGCGATCCTCCCGGTTCCGACAGGAAGCAGCTCGCCCGCCCGACGGCGCACCCACTCGGTGATGTGGGTGAGGGCGACCCGGATGCGGGGGGTCTGGCGGTTGTCCCGATGCACCACCAGGAACATGTCGGCGCTCGGGATGCGGGACGGCACGTCGAGCCGGACCAGCCTGCCCTCCTTGTCGGCACGGAACCGCGCGAGGCAGGCGAGGCCGCCGCCGTGGATGGCCGCGGAGAACGCCGCCTCATGGCTGCTGGTCTGCATGGCGACGCGCGCACGCGGCGCCAAGTCGGCCAGCCAGGCGGTCTGCGTCGCGTCCTGGATGTCCTCCAACTGGGTGATGAGGTAATGGCCGGGGCAGCCGCCCTCGAAGTCCAGGTCGCCGTGGCGCTCCAGGTAGCTGGAACTGGCAAACAGCCCGAACCCCAACGAGCCGACCCGGCGGACCACCAGGTCGTGCTGGTCCGGCCGCTTCAAACGCAGCGAGATGTCCGCCTCGCGCATGGACAGGCTGAGTTCCCGCGGGTTGGGGATCAGCTCGATCATCAGGTCGGGCTGCTGCATATGAAGCGAGGCGAAGCAGGGCGCCAGGATGTGCGTGGCCACGGTCTCGGCGCAGGTCACCCGGACCAGGCCCGCCATGCGCGTGTCCCGGCCGCCCACGTCGCGCTCCAGCGCCATGGCCTCCTGCTCCAGGCGCTCGGCCCGGGCACGGACGCCTTCCCCGGCCTGGGTCGCGACGTACCCCTCCGGCGTCCGGTTGAGCAATCGCACGCCCAGGCTCGCCTCCAGGGACGCAAGCCGGCGTCCCATGGTGGACTGGGCGACATGGAGGTCTCGGGCGGCCGCGGAGAGGCTGCCATGCCTCGCCAACGCCAAGAAGAAGCGGAGGTCGTCCCAATCCAGCACAATCGGCCTCCTGCCCCTTTTGCCCTCTCATTCGCCGTATTCGGGCCCGCTGCACGCCTGGAATGATGAAAAGGCGTCGGCGTCACCCCGCCCGGATGCACGCGACCCGGTGCCCGGCCCCATGCGGCTCCAGCCCCGGCACCGCCTCCGCGCATTGCGCCACCGCAATCGGGCACCGCGTCCGGAACACGCACCCGCTCGGCGGGTCGGCCGGGCTGGGCGGCTCCCCGCGCAGCAGCACGCGCGGCCCCCGCTGCGCCGGGTCCAGGCTGGGCGCGGCGGATAGGAGGGCCTGCGTGTAGGGATGCAGCGGACGCCGGAACACCGCGTCCACCGGGCCGTCCTCCATGACGCGGCCCAAGTACAGCACCACCACGCGGTCGCACAGGCTGCGCACCACCGGCAGGTCATGGCTGATGAACAGCAGCGCGAGGCCCAGCCGGGTGCGCAGATCGGCCAGCAGCGCCAGCACCTGCGCCTGCACCGAAACGTCCAGCGCCGACACCGGCTCGTCCGCGACCAGCAAATCCGGCTTGGTCGCCAGCGCCCGGGCGATGGCGACGCGCTGGCGCTGCCCGCCGCTGAACTCGTGCGGGAAGCGGGCCGCCTGCGCCGGCGACAGCCCCACCTGCTCCAGCAGCGCCGCCACCCGCTCCCGCCCGCCCGGCAGGCCGTGGATCGCCAGCCCGTCGGCCACCTGCGCGCCCACCCGGCGGCGCGGATCGAGGCTTGAGTACGGGTCCTGGAACACCAGCTGCATCCGCCGCCGCAGGCTGCGCAGCGCCGCCGGGTCGGCCCGGGCCAGGTCCTGGCCGTCCACCAGGACGCGCCCGGCGCTGGGCGGCAGCAGCCCCAGCACGATCCGGCCCAGCGTGCTCTTGCCGGACCCGCTCTCCCCCACCAGGCCGACCGCCTCGCCGGAGGGGATGGCGAGCGTCACCTCCGTGACCGCCTGCACCGCGGGGCGGCGGAACAGGCCGCGCGTGGCGAACCGCTTGCTGACCGCCTCGGCCTGGATCACGCCGCATGCTCCGCCGGGGCCAACTCCTGCCAGCGCACGCAGCGGGTCGTGCGGGCGCCCAGCCGCTCCAACGGCGGCGGCGCGTCGCATCGCGGCCGGTGGTGCGGGCAGCGCGGCGCGAAGCTGCACCCCGGCGGAAGCTCATGCGGCGGCGGCACCACGCCGGGGATGCCGACGGGCGGCCCGCCGCCCTCGCGCGGGGCGCTCGCCAGCAGCGCCGCGGTGTAGGGGTGCAGCGGGCGCGCGAACACCTCGGCGACCGGCCCCTCCTCGACCACCTGGCCCGCGTACATCACCGCGACCCGGCCGGCGATCTCGCTCACCACCGGCAGGCTGTGGGTGATGAACACCATCGCCATGCCCCGCTCCGCCTGCAAGCCGGCCAGCAGGTCCAGCACCTGCGCCTGGATGGTCACATCGAGCGCCGTCGTCGGCTCGTCGGCGATCAGCAGCGTGGGGTCGCGGGCGATGGCGAGCGCGACCATCGCCCGCTGCCGCATTCCGCCGGAGAGCTCGTGCGGGAAGGCGCGGGCGCGCGCCGCCGGGTCGGGAATGCCGACCCGGGCCAGCAACTGGACGGCGCGCCCCATGCGGCCGGGGCCGGCCATGCCCTCCGCGATCTGCCGGCCGATGCGGTGCACCGGGTTGAGGCTGCTGAGCGGGTCCTGGAAGATGATCGCCGCCGTCCCGCCGCGCAACCGGCGCAGCGCCGGGACGTCGAGGCGCAGCGTGTCCTGCCCGGCGACCCATGCCTCGCCCGCGACCACCCGCGCCGCCGGGGGCAGCAGGCCCAGGACCGCCAGCCCGGTCAGCGACTTGCCCGACCCGCTCTCCCCCACGACCGCCAAGGTCTCGCCCGCCGCCACGGACAGCGACACGTCGCGCACCGGGCGGATCGGCCCGGCGGGCGTCGCGATCTCCACCGTGAGGCCGCGCACCTCCAGGATGCCGGCGCCTGGCTTCGAACCGGATGGTGGCAGCCCCGGCGCGGCCCGGCCGAACACCCGCCGCGGCCGGGCCACGGCCCGCGGGTCCAGCACGCCCTGCAGCGCGTCGCAGAACGCGTTGACCGCGAGGATGGTCAGCGTGAGCGCCAGGCACGGCCACAGCAGCAGCAGCGGCGCCTGGTCCATGGTGGAGCGGGCGCCGCGGATCATCAGGCCCCAACTCGGCGCCGGCGGCACGACGCCGAGGCCCAGGAACGACAGCCCGCTTTCCAGCACGATGGCGGCGGCGCAGGTCAGGCTGAACTGCACCAGCACCGGACCCAGCACGTTGGGCAGGACCGTGCGCAGCATGATCCGCCCGTCGCTCGCCCCCAGCACGCGCACCGCCTCCACGAAGTCCTGCGCCCCCGTCGTCAGCACGCCGGAATAGGCGATGCGCGCGAAGCCCGGCACATACAGCACCGACAGCACCAGGATCAGCGTCGCCGCCCCCGGACCGGCCAGCGTCACCACCAGCAGCGCCAGCAGCAGCGGCGGGAAGCACAGCACCACGTCCATCGCCCGCACCGTCAGCACCTCGACGATGCCGCGCAGGTAGCCGCCGAGCACGCCGAACAAGGTGCCGAGGATGCAAGCCGCGAGCGAGGCCGAGAGCGCGACCGAGAGCGACACCCGCGCGCCCCACAGCAGCCGCGACAGCACGTCCCGCCCATACTCGTCCTGTCCCAGCAGATGCTGGGCACCGGGCGTCGCCAGCCGGTGCGCGACGTCCATCCGGACGGGATCGGGCAACGGAAGCAGCGGCGCTGCCAGCGCCGCCAGGGCGATCAGCCCGATCCCCGCCGCGGACCATGCCAGCCGGCGCACGCCCGTCACCCGTGCCGCACCCGCGGGTCCAGCGCCGCATAGAGCAGGTCAACCAGCAGGTTCAGCCCGACGAACAGCACGGAGATGACCAGGATCACGCCCACCACCTCCGGATAGTCCCGGGCCGAGACCGCATCGACCAGCATCCCCGACAGGCCCGGCCAGTTGAACACGTACTCGACCAAGACCGTGCCGCCCAGCAGGCTGCCCAGATGCAGCGCCACGACCGTCACCACCGGCATCATCGCGTTGCGCAGCATGTGGTGCAGCAGGATGCGCCCGGACCCCAGCCCCTTCGCCCGCGCGGTCCGCACCCAGTCGCGCCCGGCCACGTCCAGCACGGCGGCGCGCGTCATGCGGAACACCGCCGCCGCGAGGCCCGCCGCAATCGTCAGCGCCGGCATCAGCAGCAGCAGCAGGTGCTGTCCGGGGTTGTCGGCGAACTTCACGTAGCCGCCCGCCGCCACCCAGTGCAGCTTCTGTGCGAACAGCAGCACCATCAGCGTGCCCAGCACGAACACCGGCACCGCCAGCGCCAGCCCCGCCAAGGCGGACGTTATGCGGTCGAGCCACCCGCCGGCCCGCACCGCCGCCAGCGTCCCCAGCGGCACGCCCATCAGCACCGCCAGCACCGCAGCAGTCCCGATCAGCTCCAGCGTGCGGGGCAGGCGGCGGCCGATGGTCTCCATCACCGGGCTGTTGTCCTGGATCGACTGGCCGAGGTTGCCGCGCAGGGCATCGCCCATGTTCGCCGCGTATTGGGCCAGGATCGGCCGGTCGAGGCCGAGCTGCTCGCGCAGCTCCTGCACCGCGCCGGGGTCGGGCGCGGCGCCGCCTTGGCTCAGCAGCAGCTCGGCCGGGTCGCCCGGCACCAGGCGGATCGCCAGGAACACCAGCGTCGCGACCACCCAGACCAGCCCGGCCGAGACGCCGAGACGCCGCAGGGTCCAGGCCAGCACCGGTCAGGAGCCTTGCGCGAACTCGGCGCCGTCGAGCGTGAAGCCGGAGTAGAAGCTCAACGCGCCCGGCAGGTTCTGGAAGCCGCGCAGGTCCTTGGTGAAGGCGTAGCCCTGCGCCCGCCAGGCGATGCCCACGAAGTTCGCCTCGTCCAACGCCGCCTGCTCCATCTCGGCGTAGATCGCCCGGCGCTTCTCGGGGTCGAACTCGGCCCGGCCCGCCGCGAGCAGCTGGTGGACGCGCGGCGTCGGCAGGTTGATGCTGCGGACGTAGGACGGGCTGAGCTCGCCATCCACCTGGTTCGCCACCCCGTCGGGATCGTTGCTTTCGGACGCGCTGCCCATCAGGCCCATCTCGTACTGGCCCCGGTTGCCCTGGGCCACGCGGGTGGACCAATCCGGCAGGCGCAGTTCCACCTGGATGCCGACCGCGGCCAGGCTCTGCTGCAGGATTTCGGCCGTGTCCTTGTGCATGCCGTAGGTCGCGGTGGACAGCAGGCTGGTGCTGAACCCGTTGGGGAACCCGGCCTCCGCCAGCAGCGCCTTGGACTTGGCGGGATCGTAGGCGTGCGCCCGGCTGCGCGCCTCGTCGAAGAACGGGGTGCCGGGGGTCATCGGCAGGCCCTCCAACGGTGCGCCGCGGCCGAAGAACGCCGCCCGCACCACGTCGTCGCGCTTGATCGCGTGGGCGATGGCCTGCCGCACCCGCTTGTCCGAGAGCGGCCCGTCCTTGCCCCCGGCCTTGCCGTTGAACATCAGATACATGTACGGCCCGTCCGTGGCTTGCAGCACCAGGCCCGGGTCCGCCTCGATGGCCGCCATGCTCTGCCACGGCACATACTCGATCAGGTCCACGTCGCCCGATTGCAGCGCCGCCACGCGCAGGGTCTCGTCGGCATAGGCGGTGAGCCGGACGCCCTTCAGCTTCGGCAGGCCGGGCTTGTAGTACTTCGCGTGCGCCTCAAGCTCGATCCCCACGCCGCGCTCGGCGCTTTTGAGGACGAACGGGCCTGCGCCCACCGCCTGCGCCCCGCCGGCGTTGGACTCCGGGTAGATCATCGGCATGAAGTACGTCGCCAGCATCAGCGGCACGGTCGCGTTCGGCGCCTTCATCACCAGCCGGACCGTGCGCGCGTCCGGCGTCTCGATCTTGGCGATCTCCTGGCACTGCACCCGCAGGTAGGCGGTGCTTTTTTCGGCGGCGACCTGCTCGAAGTTCCACTTGACATGCTCGGACGTCACGGGCTTGCCGTTGTGCCACACGGCGTCCCGCAGGCGGAACACCCAGGCCGTCTGGCCCTCGGCCGCCCAGCTTTCGGCCAGCTCGGACTGCAGGCTGCCGTCGGGCGCGTAGCCGAGCAGGCCGCGGTTCGTCAGCGTCTGCACCGTGCCCGCGGCGGTGCCGGCATTGGCCCAGGGCGCCAGCGTCGGCGGGTAGGCCGACAGGCCGAAGCGCAGCACGCCCGGCACGCGCGCCGCGCGGGCGGGACGGTGCAGCAGCGGCAGCGCTGCGCCGCCGGCGATGACGGCGCGGCGGGTGGGATGCGTCATGGCTGGATCTCCTTGTTGTCGGCTTTGCTCAGTCGCCCCTCCCGGATGTCCCGGTCGTGCGCCGCCGGGTCGCGCTCCGCCGCCGGGCCGTAGCCGCCGGCGCCCGGCGTCACCAGGGTCACGATGTCGCCGGGCCGCAGCATGCCGCTGCCGTGGTCGAACGGCGCGGTGCCGGGGCTGAACAGGAACGCGCCCATGGCGCCGGGCTGGCCGCCCTCGATCCCCCAAGGGGCGGAGCGCAGCCGGGCGCCGTCCAGCCGCAGCCGGCATTCCTGGTCGGCGCGATACACCCGGCGCAGCCCCATGCCGCCCCGCTGCCGCCCGGCGCCGCCGGAGCCGTCCACCAGCTCGTAGCGCAGCAGGGTCAGCGGGTACTCGCCCTCCAGCGCCTCCGCCGGCAGGTTGCTCGTGTTGGTCATGTGCACGTGCACGCCGTCCAGCCCGTCCTTGGTGCGCCGCGCGCCGGAGCCGCCGCCGATGGTCTCCAGGTACACCCACAGCGCCCCGTCGCCGTTGGCGCCGACGAAGGTCGCCGACACGCAGGAGCCGTTGCAGGCAGCGATGACCCGGTCCGGCACCGCGGGCGCCAGCGCGCCGTGCACCAGGTCCACCACGCGCTGGCATGCGCCGAGCCGGCCGTTCACCGCGGCGGGGCTGATGCAGTTCAGCACCGTGCCCTCCGGCGCGGTGACGTGCAGCGGCCGGGCCAGCCCGGCGTTCGGCAGGATCGTCGGATCGACCAGCGTCTTCACCGCGTAGTACACGGTGCTGAGCAGCGCCGTGTAGGTCATGTTGATCCCGGCCCGCACCTGCGGCGGGCTGTCGAAGTGCAGGTGCATCTCGTCGCCCCGCACCTCGATGCGGGCGGCGAACCGAAGCTCCCCGTCCAGCTCCGGGCTGTCGTACCGGTCCTCGAAGGCGTAGGCGCCGTCGGGGATGGCGGCGATGCCGGCCCGCATCTTGCGCTCGGCGTAGTCCAGCAACGCCTCGCCGGCCGCCAGCACGGTCGCCGCGCCGTACTTCGCGCACAGCGCCTGCATGCGCTGCACGCCCAGCCGGTTCGCCGCCATCTGCGCCCGCAGGTCCGACAGCCGCTCCCGCGGAACCTGGCAGTTCAGCAGGATCAGCGCCTCGACGTCCGCCTGCAGCTCGCCCGCGCGATAGAGGCGGATCGGCGGGATGCGCAGCCCTTCCTGGAAGATGTGGGCGTGGCCGCGGTCGGCGAAGTCCGCGTGGTGCGCGAGGTTCACCGCCCAGGCGACGATGGCGCCCTCGACGAAGATCGGCTCGGCCAGCACGATGTCCGGCAGATGCGTGCCGCCGCCCTCATAGGCGTCGTTGCCCACGAACACGTCGCCGGGGCGCATGGCGGCGGCCGGATGGCGCTTGAGGACCTGGGCGATGATGCCGATGAAGCTGCCGAGGTGCATGGGAATGTGCTCGGCCTGGCACAGCGTCCGCCCCAGCGTGTCGAACAGCGCCGTGGAGCAGTCGCGCCGCTCCTTGATATTGGTCGAGTAGCTCGCCCGGATCAACGCCTCCCCCATCTCCTCGGTGATGGAGGCGAGCGCGCTGCCGATCACCTCGACGGTGATCGGGTCCACGGGCGCGTGCGGCTCGGCCGCCACGGCATGACTCATCACCCAGCCTCCAGGATCAGGTTTGCGTAGGGTTCGACCCGGCCGGCCATGCCGGGCAGGATCACGGTGGTCGCGTCCATCTGCTCGACGATGGCCGGTCCCGCGATGCGGTGGCCGGGCCGCAGGCGGTCGCGGTCGTACACCGGGCAGGACACGAACCCCCCGGCCTCTGGCAGCCACACCTGGCGGCGGCCCATCACGGCGTCGCTGGCGTCGGGCGGGCCTTCCGGCTGCGGGGGGACCGCGGCCTTGGGCACGAGGCCCGCGGCCTCGATGCGGTACGTCACGAACTGCATCGGCTCGCCCTCGGCGGCGAAGCCGTACAGCCGCCGGTGCGCGGCGTCGAACGCTTGCGCCAGCGCGTCCAGCGTGGCCGCCGTCACCCGGCCCTCCGGCAGGGGCACCGGCAACTCGTAGTTCTGCCCGGCATAGCGCATATCGACCGTGCGGGTCGTGCGCTGCGCCTCCGTCGGGATGTGCTCGTCCTCGAACCACGCCGCCGCCCGCGCCGACAGGGCGTCGAAGGCGTCCGCGACCTCCGCCTGCGCCGCCGCCCCGAGCGTCACCAGCTTCGTGCTCGCGAAGTCCGCGCGCAGGTCGGTCAGCAGCAGCCCCATGGCGCAGAGGATGCCGGGGTTGCGCGGCACCAGGACGCGCGGGATGTCCAGCTCGCGCGCCAGCCGCGCCGCGTGCAGCGGCCCGGCGCCGCCGAACGCCACCAGCGCGTAGTCGCGCGGGTCGTAGCCGCGCTGCACGCTGATGACGCGGATGGCGCGCACCATGTTGGCCGTGACGACCGAAAGGATGCCCTGCGCCGTCGCCATCACGTCGAGGCCCAGCGGCCCCGCCAGGCGTTCGATGGCGGCGCGCGCCAGGTCCTGCCGCACCTTCATGCGCCCGCCCAGCAGATGCGTGGGGTTCAGCGTCTGCAGCACGACGTTCGCGTCGGTCACCGCCGGCTCCGTGCTGCCGCGGCCATAGCACACGGGGCCGGGATCGGCCCCGGCGCTGCGCGGCCCCACCTTCAGCAGCCCGCCGCTGTCGATGTAGGCGATGCTGCCGCCGCCCGCGCCCACGGTGTGGATGTCCAGCATCGGCGCCTTGATGGGGTAGCCGTGCACGACGGCCTCGCTGGCCAACCGGCACTGCCCGCCCGAGAGCAGCGCCACGTCCGTGCTGGTGCCGCCCATGTCGAAGGTGATGAGGTCGGGGATGCCCATCATGGCGGCCAGCGCCTGCGCCGCCACCACGCCGGTGCTGGGTCCCGACAGGACCGTGCGGACCGGCAGCCGGGCCGCCTGCTCGAACCCGATGACGCCGCCGTTCGACTGCGTGAGGTGGGGTGCGGCGCGCAGCCCGCCTTCCTGCAGCCGGTCGCCCAGCCGCCGGATGTAGCGCCGCATCACCGGGCCGAGATAGGCGTTGACCACGGTCGTGCTCATCCGCTCGTACTCGCGGAACTCGGGCGCGACCTCGTGGGACGTGGAGACGAAGGCGTCCGGCAGCACCTCGGCCACGATCTCCCGCGCGCGCTGCTCGTGCGCCGGGCGCAGGAAGGAATACAGGAAGCAGATCGCGACGGCCTGCACGCCCGCGTCCCGCAGCGCCTCGGCCGCCCGGCGCAGCGCGGCCTCGTCGAGCGCGTGCTCCACCACCCCGTCATGCCGCACGCGCTCGATCACCTCGAGCCGAAGGTCGCGGCTGACCAGCGCCGGCGGCTTGTCGGCTTGCAGGTCATACAGGTCCGGCCGCTTCTGCCGCCCGATCTCCAGCAGGTCGCGGAACCCGTCGGTCGCGATCAGCCCGGTGCGGACGCCGCGAAGCTGGATCAGCGCATTGGTCGCCACCGTGGTGCCGTGGCCGAAGAACCCCGTCTCCGCCAGCGTGGCGCCCACGCGCGCCAGGCCCTCGCCGACGCCCTCGGCGATGCCGCGGCTCGGGTCGTCCGGGGTGGAGGGCACCTTCCACACCTCGACCCGGCCCGTCCTGTCATCGAACAAGCACAGATCGGTGAACGTTCCGCCCGAGTCCACGCCCACGCGCCAGGCCATCGTGCCTCCTCATGCTGCGGCGCAAGAGTGACGGGTTTTGAGACGGGAGGAAAGCGTTTGATGCGCGCCCGTTCGATCCGTATCCGGCAGGCCGCTTGGCGACGCCCGGCATCGGCTATGGACTGCGGGGGCTGCGACGCCCTATCCAAAGCTACGGCCGCCGGCCCTGGGGGCTTGGGCGCCGCCGCACGACGGAGCCGTCCCATGAAGCTTGTCCTCGCCGCCCTGGCCCTGCTGTCGGCGTCGTCCGCGCGCGCCGAGCCGCCCCGCGTCGTCAACCCCGGCACCCCGGCGCCCGATTGCGTGTTCCACGTCAACTACGACCGCAACGCCGACCTGCCGGGCTACCGCTCCGGCCCGCTCTGCCTGCCCTTCATGCCGACGAGCCAGTTGCTCCCCGAGGGCCGGGGGCCTGAGTTCTACGTCGCCGAGTTCAGCGACGCCGCCCTCCGACGGCGCTGGCCGGCCTGCCGGGCGGACACTGCGTGCCACGACGCGGCGCTGGCGGGCGCCAAGCCGTTCATCGCCTACGAGCCGCGCCTGACCGGCCGCGTGGACCCCGGCACGGCGATGGACCCGGAAGGCGAGGTGGACCTGCGCTCCATCCGCCGCCCCCGCTATTTCGCGGCACCCGCCTACAACGAGCCGGTCGCCCGCGCGGAGGGCCGCGCCTACACGGTGGAGTTCACCGTGCCGCGCGACAGCTTCGAGCGCATCCACCTGCACAAGGAGGGGGCGATCAAGCTGCGGGGGTGGTACTTGGAAGGGACCGGCGTGGGCGACGGCGGGCCGCGGCGCCGCGCCCTCGTCATCATGAACAACGGCGGCGGCGGCGAGCTCACGGCCATCGACGACCCGCGTTCCCCGCCCGTGCAGGCCGACGCCGCCGGGCGCTATGCGGTGAACAAGCAGCCGGACGGGCTGTCGGAGCAGTTCGGGATGCGCCACTGGCGCGGCTTCGCAGCCGCCCTGAACGAAGCCGGCTTCGACGTGCTGGTGACGGACCGGCGTGGCAACGGCGTCTCGGGCGGGGTGGCCGGGTTCAACACGGCGGAACAGGCCCGCGACATGTTCCGGGAACTGGACCAGATGGAGAGCGGCGAGGGGCTGCGGCTGCTGACGCCGACCGGCGCCGTGCTGGCGGGCAAGGAGGCGGCCGGGCGGCTGATGGCCGGGCTGCGGGCGACGGAGATCCCGGTCGTGCTCGCCGGCTACTCCCGCGGGTCGTACGCGACGGCCTGGGCGATGCACAAGAACTTCGTCGAGGACTGCGACCGGGACGTGCCGGACGGCGCGTGCGGCCCGGCGCTGGGGCGGGCGAACATCAAGGGGGCGATCCTGTATGGCCCGAACTCGGCCGGGCTGGGCTACCGGGTGGCCGGGCACGACATGGTGGAGGCGGCGCTCCGCCTGGAGTACAACACGACCTACTACGTGGATTCCGACGTGTTCGCGAACATCGGCGCATGGCCGGGCTTGATGATCGTCAAGGGCACCTGGGATTACGTGGAGGGCCTGGAAGGCTCGTTGGAGGCGTACCGGCGGGCCCGCGAGCCAAAGGAGATCTTCGTGTTCCGCGGGCCGCATCCCCTGGCGACGCAGGACCCGGAGAATATGCGCCTGGTGGGCGCGCGCATGGCGGCCTTCGCGGAGGCGGCCGTGCTGGGCCGTCCCGCCGTGGCGGGCGCCCGCGCGCCCGCGGACCTGCGGGACCTGGTCGCATCCAGCCCGGACCACTGGGAGCTGACGACCGGCCCTGCCGGCGCCCCGGCGCCTTGAGCCGGCGCTGAGTCAGGGCCACGCGGCGCTGCGGAGGGCGGGCAGGCGGGGCGCCAGCGCGTCCGGCACGTCCACCAGCAGGCCGAGCACGCGGTAGGAGTTGGTCTTGCCGTGGATGTCGAGGTTGAGGCTGGCGTTCACCCCGCCCTCCAGCACCTCGTCCACCACGAAGTTGAGCGCATGGAGGTTCGGCAGCTCGTAGCGGGTGACCGCCGTGGCGCCGCGGTGGCGGAACAGGGCGTGGACGCGCTCCGCCGTGACCTGCGCCAGCAGAACCGGCCACAGCTCCGGATGGTAGGCCACCACGCACACGTTCAGCCGGTTGCCCTTGTCGCCGGCCCGGGCATGGGCGACCTCATGCAGCGGCACCGTCGTCATAGGAAGCTCCACCCCGCGCTGACCCGGTTGCGCGGCACCAGGCAGGAGGCGGTGCGGACGCGGTTCCGCACCTGGGAGCGCATCCCGCCGCCGCCGGCCGGGCCGCAGCACAGCAGGGCCAGCACCTCCTGCATCGCCTGGTCCACCGGGCGGCGGTCGGGGCCGGACACGGCGAGGCGCACCCGGATTTCCGCCAGGTCCGGCGCGGCGGCGGCCAGGGCGCCGCCGTCGTCGTCGAACACGCTGAGCGCGCCGATCAGGTCCAGCCGGCGGCGCAGCAGGAGGCCGCGGAGGTCCAGCCGCTTGCCGATCACCTCGGCCGCCAGCCGGGCGCGGGCCAGGGCGTTCGGCCCGGCGTAGGAGATCTCCGCCTCCCCGATCCAGTCGCCGGCATACGACACCGTGGCCTTGAGACTCGGCGGTGCCGGGCGGCCGCGGGCGCCGGACACCGCCACGCGGTCCGGGCCGTCCTGCCGCAGGCGCACGGCGGTCACGTCCAGGACCACGTCCGGCGTCAGGTAGGCGGCGGGGTCGTGCACCTCGTAGAGCACCTGCTCCGTCACGGTCCGCACGGTGACGCAGCCGCCGGTGCCGGCCGCCTTGGTGATGACGGCCGAGCCGTCCGCCGCCACCTCCGCGATGGGGAAGCCGATTGCCTCCGGCCGCGGCACGTCCTTGAAGCCTGGGTCGGCGAAGTAGCCGCCCGTCACCTGCGACCCGCACTCCAGCAGGTGCCCGACCAGCGTGCCCGCCGCCAGCCGGTCCCAGTCGTCCCACTCCCAGCCGAAATGCGCCGCGAGCGGGCCGAGCGCCAGCGCCGGGTCCGCCACCCGGCCGGTCACCACGATCTCCGCCCCGGCCCGCAGCGCGTCGGCGATGGGCCGCGCGCCCAGGTAGACGTTGGCCGCGATCAGCTCCGCCGTGATCCCAGCCAAGCCGGCGTCGCCCTCCGCGGCTTCCACCCCGTCCAGGTCCAGGTCTCGTATGTCGTCCCCGTGCACGACCGCGATGCGCGGCGGCGGCAGCCCGGCCTCCGCGGCCAGGCGCTGCAGCAGCCGGGCCGCGGCGGGCGGATTGGCAGCGCCGAAGTTGCCCACGATGGGGATGCCCGCACGCAGGCAGGCCGGCAGCACCGGGCCGACCAGCTCGGCCAGCAACGGCTCGCAGCCCGCGCCGGGATCGGCCCGGCGGGCGACGTGGCCCAGGGCCAGGGTGCGCTCCGCCAGCGTCTCGAACATGATCGCGCCGGGGCGGCCGGAGCGGGCGATGGCGTCCACCACCGGCCCCGGCGCGTCCGTCCGGTCGCCGGAGAACCCGGCGCCGCACCCCATCAGGAAAGGGCCTGCCTCCATGCCGATGCTCACTCCTTGCCGGTGCAGGGCACCATGGTCCCTCCTGTCATAGCACCCGCGAGAGGAAGTCCTGCGTGCGCCGCTGCTGCGGGGCCGACAGGACGCTGCGGGGCGGCCCGCGCTCCACCATTTGGCCCGTCTCCATTCTCATTGGGGGTCCCTTCAGGTTGGTCGTCACGCGCGGCGCCGGTGGCTCCCGTGCGCCGGGCGCGCGAGGCCCAGGCTGCCGCGGAGCGTGCCGTCGCCGGCGTATTCCGTCTGGAACAGGCCGCGCCGCTGCAATTCCGGGACCAGCCACTCGAACGCCTCGATGGCCGGGTCCGGCATGAAGGCGGGCATGATGTTGAACCCGTCGCAGCCGCCGGCGGTGAACCAGTCCTCCATCACGTCGGCGACGTCGGACGGCGTGCCGACGGCGACGTTGTGGCCCGATGCCCCGGCCATCACCTGATACAGCCTGCGGATCGTCATGCCCTCCTGCCGGCCCATCCGGGCCAGCTTCTCATGCGCGCTCTTGACCGCGTTGTGGGCATCGAGCGCGGGCGGCAGCGGGCCGTCGAGGTCGCGGCCGGACAGGTCGCCGAAGGTGTCGGTCAGCATCGGCAGGCCCAGCCGCTCATGCACCAGGCCCTGCAGCTGCTCGAACCGGTCCTGCGCCTCCTGCCGGGTGCGGCCCATGACGGGGAGGATGCCGGGCATCACCAGCATGGAGCCGGGCGCGCGGCCGGCAGCCTCCCCATGCGCCTTGACGCTGCGGCAGAAGGCGACGGCGTCGTCGCGCGACTTCTGCGCGGTGTAGATGAGGTCGGCGATGCGGGCGCCGAGGCCCTGGCCGGGGCCGGACGACCCGGCCTGCGCGATCACCGGGTAGCCCTGGACCGGCCGCGCCACGTTGAGCGGGCCTTTGACCGAGAAGCTCTCGCCCCTGTGGTCCAGCGTGTGCAGCCGGGCCGGGTCGAAGTAGCGCCCGCTCGCCTTGTCGCGGATGAAGGCGTCGTCCTCCCAGCTGTCCCACAGGCCGAACACGACATCGACGAACTCCTCCGCCCGGCGGTAGCGCAGCCCGTGCTCCATGTGCGCGTCGCGGCCGAAGTTGAAGGCTTCCTGCTCGCTCCAGGAGGTGACGACGTTCCAGCCGACCCGGCCCTCGCTGATGTGGTCCAGCGAGGCGAACTTGCGGGCGACGTGGTAGGGTTCGTTGTAGGTGGTGGACACGCTGGCGAGGAAGCCGATCCGCTCCGTCACAGCGGCCAACGCGCCGATCAGCGTCAGCGGCTCGTACACGTCGATGCGGGCGTTGTAGCTCAGCTCGTCCTCGTCGCGGGCGGAGTGGCGCACCGCGATGCCGTCGGCCCAGAACATGAAATGGATGCAGGCCCGCTCCGCCGCCTGCGCCATGCGCTTCCACAGCCGGATGTCGAGCGCCGCGTCCACCCGGGCCCCCGGCATCCGCCAGCCGGCGGCATGGGCGCCGTTCGCCACGATGTTCAGCCCGAGCTTCATCTGCCGCTGCACGGCCGCACCCACCCTGTTTGCTGCGCCGCATCATCCTGCGGGGGGTGCCCGCCGGCGTCAAACCGTTTGTGCGGAGGGGCGCCGCCACCGGCTGACGTAGGGCGGCAGGCCCAGGTTCTCCCGCAGCGTCGCGCCCTCGTACTCCGTGCGGAACCGCCCGCGGCGCTGCAACTCCGGCACGACCATCGCCACGAAGTCGTCGATCCCCTGGGGCAGGTGGGTGGGGGTGATGTTGAAGCCGTCGGCCGCGCCCTCGTCCATCCACGCCTCCATGGTGTCCGCCACCTGGGACGGGGTGCCGACGACGCGGAAGCCCTCGCCGATGGCGTACTCGCTGTACATCTGCCGGATCGACAGCTTCTCGCGCTGCGCCCGCTCATACCAGCTGTACGCGAGGCTGCGGACCCTGGCGCCGACCGGCTCCGGCACCGGGCCATCCAGGTCGTGGCCCGACAGGTCGCCCATCAGGCCGTAGATGCGGGACAGTCCGACCAGCGGGTCGATGAGCGCCTGAAGCTGGTCGAGCTTCGCCTGCGCCTCCGCCGCCGTGCGGCCGACGATGGGCACCAGGGCCGGCATGATCCGCAACTGGCCGGGGTCGCGCCCGTAGCGGGCCATGCGGCCCTTCACCGAGGCGTAGTAGGCTTGCGCGCCCGCGAAGTCGTTGATCGACGAGTACACCACGTCCGCGTCGGCGGCGGCGATCTCCTGCCCCATCGGGTTGGCGCCCGCCTGCACCAGGACCGGGCGGCCCTGCGGCGTCGGGCGGACGCTCAGCGGGCCGCGGACGGCGAAGTGCTTGCCCTTGTGATGGAGCGTGTGCAGCTTCGTGGGATCGTAGAACTGGCCGCTGGCCTTGTCGTGGACGAAGGCGTCCGGCTCCCAGCTGTCCCACAGCCCCGCCACGACATCGACGAACTCCCGCGCGCGCTCATAGCGCGTGTCGTAGTCGAGGTGGGTGTCGCGGCTGAAGTTCCATGCCTCCTGCTCGGACCAGGAGGTGACAACGTTCCACCCGGCGCGTCCGCCGCTGATGTGGTCCAGCGAGGCGAACTTGCGGGCGATGTGGTAGGGCTCGTTGTAGGTGGTGGAGGCCGTGCACACGAGGCCGATATGCCGGGTCATCGGCGCGAGGGCAGCGAGCAGGGTCAGCGGCTCCAGCTCCACGTTGCGGTTGGAATGGCTCAGCGAACCCGGCGGCTCGTCGTTGGCGCGCACGCCGATCCCGTCGGCGAAGAACACCATGTCGAAGCGGCCCCGCTCGGCCGCCTGGGCGCAGCGGAGGAAGTGGCTGTAGTCCGACGCGCCCCCCGACGGCACCTCCGGATGCCGCCAGGCCGCGTCGTGGTAGCCGAGGTAGCGCATCGAGAGGCCGAGCCTCATCTGCCGTCGCGTCAACGTGGGGGTCCTCCTGATCGGCCCTGCGGCCCGAGCCTAGGCCGGCGCTGTTCGGGATGCCATGGGCGGGTCCCGCCCAAACCGCGGCGGGGAGGCTCGCCACGGCCCGGCGCCCGGTTCCAATGCGCCTCGAATTGTGCTGTTCCGCCTGCGCTGCTACTAGCAATGGCGCCCAAGCAGGACTGGAAAGGCCGCCGTGAAGATCACCTCGATTGAGACGCTGCGGACGGAGGAGTTCGCCAACGTGCTCTGGGTCCGAGTCCATACGGATCAGGGCCTCATCGGCCTCGGGGAGACGTTCTACGGGGCGGGCGCCGTGGCGGCGCATATCCACGACACCCTCGCCGGGCGGCTGCTCGGCCGCAACGCGCTGCACATCGAGGCGATCCACCGCGACATGGTGAACCTGCCGATGGCGCAGTCCTCCACCGGCGCGGAGTACCGGGCGGCGTCGGCGGTGGACATCGCGCTGTGGGACCTGTTCGGCAAGCTGTGCAAGCAGCCCGTGCACCAGATGCTCGGCGGGCTGTGCCGCGACAAGCTGCGTGTGTACAACACCTGCGCCGGCACCGGCTACGTGCGCTCCCACGACATCCGCCCGGTGTCCAACTGGGCCGGCGGCGGGGCGGGACCCTACGAGGACCTGGACGGCTTCATGAACCGCGCCGACGCGGTGGCCGAGAGCCTGCTCGCCTCCGGCATCAAGGCCATGAAGATCTGGCCCTTCGACCCGGCGGCGCAGGAGAATGAGGGCGCGTTCATCAGCGCCGCGCAGATGAGGCGCGCCATCGAGCCGTTCGAGAAGATCCGCCGGGCGGTGGGCGACGAGATGGAGATCATGGTGGAGTTCCACTCGCTCTGGAACCTGCCGGCCGCCAAGCAGATCGCCCGCGCCCTGGAGCCGTACAAGCCCACCTGGTTCGAGGACCCGATCCGGATGAACTCCCCCCAGGCGTTGGCGGAATACGCCCGCTGCACGGATGTCTGGGTGTGCG
The DNA here is from genome assembly GCA_964252005.1 of uncultured Acetobacteraceae bacterium. GTDB lineage: Bacteria > Pseudomonadota > Alphaproteobacteria > Acetobacterales > Acetobacteraceae > CAHJXG01. The sequence goes on from CAXULX010000005.1 coordinate 85,260, forward strand.
CCAGCGAGACGCTGGGGTCGCGCTGGCCCTATAAGGAGCTGCTGGAGCGCGACGCCACCCACGTCGCGATGGTCGATATCTGCTGGACCGGCGGCCTGACGGAGGCGCGCAAGATCGCCTCACTGGCGGAGGTGTATCACCGGCCCTTCGCGCCGCACGACTGCACCGGCCCGGTCGGCTACGCCGCCGCGGTGCACGCCTCCTTCAGCCAGCCGAACACGCTGATCCAGGAGTCCGTCCGCGCCTTCTATTCCGGCTGGTACCGGGAGCTGGTCACCGAGGTGCCGGTGGTCCAAGACGGCTACGTGCTGCCCATGGAGGGGCCGGGGCTGGGGACCGAGCTGCTTCCGGCCGTGTTCGAGCGGTCCGACCTCACCGTTCGACGCTCCGTTCTCTGAGGACGCCGCCGATGCCCAACGCGCTTTTCGACCTGACGGGCCAGACGGCCCTGGTGACCGGCTCCTCCCGCGGGCTGGGGCGGGCGATGGCGGAGGGGGTCGCCGACGCGGGCGCCGCCGTCGTGCTGAACGGCGCCGATCCGGGCCGGCTCGCCGCCGCGGCGGGCGAGATGCGCGGGCGGGGCCATGTCGTGCACGAAGCCTGCTTCGACGTGACCGACGAGGCCGCGGTGGTGGCCGCGTTCGAGCGGCTGGACGGGGAGGGGGTCGCGGTCGATATCCTGGTGAACAACGCCGGCATCCAGTGGCGGCAGCCGATGGTCGATCTGGCGACGGCGGATTGGCGCCGGGTCATCGAGACGAACCTGACGAGCGCCTTCGTCATCGGGCGGGAGGCCGCGCGGCGCATGATCCCGCGCGGGCGCGGCAAGGTCATCAACATCGGCTCCCTCACCAGCGAGCTGGCCCGCGCGACGGTCGCGCCCTACACGGTGGCGAAGGGCGGCATCAAGATGCTGACCCGCGCCATGGCGGCGGAATGGGCGGGGCACGGCATCCAGGCCAACGCCATCGGGCCGGGCTACATGCTGACGGACATGAACCAGGCCCTGGTCAACGACCCGGCCTTCGACGCCTGGGTCAAGGGCCGCACGCCGGCCCGCCGCTGGGGCAAGCCGGAGGAACTGGTCGGCACCGCCGTGTTCCTCGCCTCCGCGGCGTCGGACTACGTCAACGGGCAGATCATCTACGTGGACGGCGGGATGCTCGCCGTGCTTTGAGCGGATGCCGCGGCTGAGCCAGCAATCTTAGGAGTAATTTGCGTGTCAATGACGATGCCGCACCAGGCGGCGATGGACGGCGCCGTCCGCCACCTCGTGACCAACTACAACCCCCGGGGCAACCGGGTCGGCTGGTTGATGATGTCCTCCATCCTGGTGGAGGCGTGGGACCTCTACTCGATCGCCTTCGTGCTGGTGTTCATCCGCGACCAGTACCATCCGGACCCGCTGCTGCTCGGGCTGGCCGCGGCGGGCACGCAGGGCGGCGCGCTAATCGGGGCGCTGATCGGCGGCTGGCTGTCCGACCGGATCGGGCGCCGGGTGATGTTCCTGTCCACCATGGTGATGTTCATCGTGCTCGCCTTGCTGCAGGCGTTCGTCACGAGCGTCGGCTGGCTGGTGGTCGTGCGGTTCGCGCTCGGCATCCCGCTCGGCAGCGACATCTCCAACGGCTACACCTACATCATGGAGTCCATGCCGAAGGGCGAGCGCGAGGTCATGGGCAACCGCTGGCAGTTCATGTTCGCGGTCGGCGAGGTGCTCACGCTTGCGGTCATCGCGGTGTTCATCGTGATCGACCTGCCGCATGAGGTCATCTGGCGGGTGACGCTGGGCCTGGGCGCGTTGCCGGCCCTCATCATCCTGCTGATGCGCCACGACCTGCCGGAGACGGCGGTCTGGCTGATCCGCCGCGGCCGGTTCCGGGAGGCGAAGCAGGTGTCGCAGGCGATGTACTCGGACCCGCTGGACATGCTGCCGGACGAGGACGTCGCCGTGCCGAGGCCGCGCCCGACGGCGTTCCTGGCCGACATCCGCCGCGACCCGATCCGCTGGCGCGCGACGCTCTATGGCTGGATCGCCTGCTTCTGCCAGGGCAGCGAGTTCTCGACCTTCGCCTTCTACCTGCCCGTGCTGTTCGTCATGGTGGGCGTGTCGTCGCTGCTGGGCATCAACCTCGTCACCATGGCGCTTTACGTCATCGCCGCCATCGCCGGCTGGGTGGGACCGCTGATCACGCCGCGGATCGGGCAGCGTGGGATCAGCATCGCCGGGTTCAGCATCGTGCTGGTCTCCCTGCTGGTCGCGGCCTGGGCGCTCTATACGGACCATACCACGGTCCTGCCCTTCGCGGCGGCGGCGATGCTGTGGGGGCATTACTGGGACGCCTCGAACTGCATGACGATCCCGACGGTCGTCGCCAAGCCAGAGTATCGCGGCACGGCGAGCGGCTTCGCCTACATGTTCGTCAAGCTGCCGTCGTTCCTGGCGATCTTCCTGTTCCCCGCGCTGTTTGCGGCGGTCGGCCAGGCCACTGCCACGCTGTTCGTCGCGATCTTCCCGCTGATCGGGCTGCTGGCCGCCATCTTCATCCTGCCGGAGATCTACGGATACGAGCACGACTGACGCCGGCGCCCCGGGGCTGCTCCCACCCAGGGCGTGAGGGCACGGATGCAGGGCATGCAGTTCGTGACCGATTTCGGCGATCAGGCGGTCCTGCTGCCGCTGGCGGCGGGCGTCACGCTGGTCTTCGCGCTTGCGGGGTGGCGGCGCGGCGCCGTGGCCTGGGCGGTCGCGGTCACGGGAACGCTGGCCTTGATGCTGGTGTTGAAGCTGGGCTTCCTGGCCTGCGGCCATGTCCTGCCGGGTCACCTCCGCAGCCCGAGCGGGCACACGGCGGCGAGCGCGGCCATCTATGGCGGGCTGCTTGCCCTGGCGGCGCGCCTTGTCACCGGGCATGGCCGCTGGACCCTGGCCTGCGCGCTGTCCGTCATGCTCGTCATCGGGGCGTCGCGGGTGGCGCTGGGCGCGCATACCGGGCTGGAGGTCGCCTTGGGCGGCGTGGTGGGGGTGTGCGGCGCCATGGCGGCCAGCCGGTTCGCGGGTGCGCCGCCCTCCGGGCTGCGGATCGGACGGCTGGCCGCAATGACGGTCCTCGTCCTGGTGCTGCTGCACGGCGTGCGCATGCCGGCCGAGGCGGTGATACGGTCGGCGGCGCTCGATATGTGGCCGCTGTCCGAGTGCCGCTGACGGATACGGGCGGGAACCGCGCGGTCGGGGCAATCCGCCGGGCTTTCCAGGCGTTGCACCGGCGACCAGTCCCCCTTTGCAGGATTTCCCATGGCACCCGACCCCCGCGCGTCTCAGCAGCCCTTTCCCGGCGACCAGCAGCAGGCCGCGCCCGGCCTCACCTCCAAGATGACCCCCACCCCTGACCACGGCGAGGACAGCTATGTCGGCAAGGGCCTGCTGGTTGGCCGTGTCGCGCTGATCACCGGGGGCGATTCCGGCATCGGCCGCGCCGTCGCGATCGCCTTTGCCCGGGAAGGGGCGGATGTCGCCATCTCCTATTTGCCGGTGGAGCAGTCGGACGCCGAGGACACCGCCCGCTGGATCGAGCGGGCCGGGCGCCGGGCGGTCCTGCTGCCCGGCGACATCCAGGAGGAGGCGCATTGCCACATGCTGGTCGAGCAGACCGTGGCGCAGCTCGGCAAGCTCGACATCCTGGTCAACAACGCCGCCCACCAGACGGTCAACAAGGCGCTGGCGGACGTCACGGCCGAGCAGATCGAGACCTCGTTCCGGACCAACGTGTTCGCCATGTACTACCTGGCCCAGGCCGCGGTGCCGCATATGAAGCCCGGCGCCTCCATCGTGAACACCACCAGCGTGCAGGCCAAGGCCGGCGGCAAGTCGATGCTGGTGTATGCCAGCACCAAGGGCGCCATCGCCTCCTTCACCGTCGCCCTGTCCAACCTGCTGGCGCCGCAGGGCATCCGGGTGAACTGCGTGGCGCCCGGGCCGATCTGGACGCCGATCCAGCCTATCGCCAAGGGGCCGGAGGAGATCGAGCAGCTTGGCAAGACCATGCCGCTGGGCCGCGCCGGGCAGCCGGCGGAGCTGGCCGGGGCCTTCGTGCTGCTGGCCTCGGACGCCGGCAGCTACATGAGCGGCGCCTTGATCCCGGTCACGGGCGGGATGTCGATGCTCTGAGCGCCGCCGTCGGGGCTTAAGGCGGCAGGTCCACGCCGGACAGGCGGCGGCATTCCGCAAGGAGGCGGTCCTGCAACGCCGGCGCCCCCGTCGCGCCGTGCGGCTTGCGCGGCTGCTTGTGGTAGAAGTACTGGCCCGTGACCGTCGCCGCCGGGTCGCCGCTGACCGCCAGCCACGCCTGGGTCCGGTGCGCGGCGTCCAGGTCGCCCGTCGCCCGCGGCCCGCCCATCTTCGTGGGCACCCAGCCAGGCTCCAGCGCGTTGGACAAGGTGCCCGGCCAGCGGCGGGCGATGGCAAAGGCCAGCAGCACGTCGTGCAGCTTGGTGTCGGAATAGGCCGCGTTGCCCCGCCAGGGGCGATGCTCCCACAGGAGGTCCCCAAGGTCCGCATCGCCGCGCCGGTGCAGTTCGGAGCTGACATAGACCAGGCGCTTCGGCGGCCGGATCAACGCGGTCAGGATGTAGGGCGCGAGCGTGTTGATGGCGAAGACGTGGGGCAGGCCGTCCTCCGTGACGATGCGCTGGCGCTCGCGGAAGCCCACGGCCGCGTTGTGGATGACCGCGTCGAACGGTCCCTGCGCGTTGGCCGCCTCGGCCAGGCGCCGGGTCTGGGCGATGCTCGCGAGGTCGCCGGTGAGGACCGCGGCGGCGCCGGGCACGGCCTCCAGGGCCGTCCGCCCACGTGCCGCGTCGCGGGCATGCAGGACGACCTCATGCCCCTCCCCGACCAGCAGGCGGGCGGCCATGCGGCCCAGGCCGTCGGAGGAGCCGGTGATGAGGATGCGCGCCATGATGCTCCTGCGAGGACGGGGTGTGGGCTGGCTGCTTCAGGGACGCGCGCGGTAGAGCGCCTTGAAGTCTTCGTAGGTGAACGGCCGCGGCTCCCCATCGGCCTCGAAATCGGCCATGAGCCGGTCCGCGCTGGCCTTGATGCTTTCGAGCTCAGGCCGGGTGAGGGGGATGACGTGGATGTCGCCCATCTGTCCCTCCCCACGCGGCACGCCGGATGGGGCTTCGGGAAGCGGGGCGTCGGGGAAGAGGATGGTCGGCAGTTCGAACGTGGTGCTGAGGGAGGCGACCGGCGGCAGCCTCGGGAGGACCGAATGGAACAGCATGGGGTCGAGCGGAAGCGTGTTGACCCGCACATCCTCTCCTGCAAAGGCCAGGTAGGCCGCGTCGAAGTCCCACGCCGCCGGGCACTGCAACGCGCGCTCGATCTGCACGGACCGGACGATGACGTTCGCCACGCTCGACGCGAAGCCGTATTGGTTCTCCGTGCGGAGGTGCAGCGTCCTGTGGCCGGGCTTGGCATAGACGGAGAAGCCGCCTTGGCAGCCCGGGACCTCGCGTTCGGCCGGCCTGGCCTCGAAGCCATGCTCCAGGAGGCGCAGCCGGAAGAAGTACTCGTCGTTGAAATGCGTGCTGAGCACGAGCAGTTGCGGCTCGGTGTCCGCCTTCGCCGCGAGTTCATCCATCCTTTGCAGTGAGTGCGCCACCGACGCCTGCCACCGGAACCAGAGGAGCGGCATCCACAACCGGCCGACCGTGGCGTGCGGCCCGTCCCTGACGAAGGTGTCGGGAGGGATGACGCACACCAGGACAAGCGCGCCTGCGGCCGCGATGCCGAGGCGCCGCGGCCATCCTTGCGCGCGAACGAGCGTTGCCAGGGCCTCCAGCCCGCGTCCGACGTGCACGAGGTAGAACGGGGCGAGCAGGGGGTAGATGTAGCGCACCTCCGTGGACAGCCGGAGCACGGCGATGCCGAGGATGAGCGCCGGGTAGATCAGGAAAAGCAAGACCCAGCGCCAGTCCGTTGGTGCCAGATGCCGCCGCAGGTTCAGCACGGCCCCGATGCAGAGCAAGACCAGGGCCGGCACCCCGATGAACAGCCTGAACACCGTGAAGCGGAACGCGATGCCGATGCGCGGGGGCACGAACTGACCCGGGATGTGCAGCGCGCCGATCAACGTCGTGCCGGTGATCCCATAGGCCAGGACGGAGACGAGCAGGAACCCGGCCGCAGCCGCGAGGCCGCGAACGAGCAGCGGGGCCAACCGGCCGTGCCGCAGCCAGACCATCCCGGCAATGGCCGGGCCAAGCACCAGGGCGTCCGTGCGGCACAGGGCAGCCGCCCCGAGCAGCACCCCCGACGCCGCGCAGCTCCAGACCGAGCCGGACCGCGACACCGTGGCGAGCGCCGCCATGCCGAGGGCCGCGGAGATGATGTTGTCGTTGAAGAACGACCCGACATCGACCAGGCCCGGCATGGCGATGAAGCCGATCACGCAGGCCGCGACGCCGAGCCTGCCCCACCGCGCCGCGACCAGCACGGACGACGCGGCCAGCAGCAGAAAGCTCGCGATCACCAGGCCGCGGAACCCGGCGTCGCCGGGATGCCCGAACACCCGGTCAACGAACTCCAGCAACAGGATGATCCCGGACCGCGTTGCGAACAGGTATTGGATGATGATCGGCGTGATCGTGTCGAAGTCCGCGAGCCTGCCCTGGTCCCAGACAAGTGCTATGGACCGCAGGTTGGCCGTGTAGCCCTCAAGGTGCTGCGAAAACAGCACGGGGCTGACCAGGTAGGCGGCCACGCCGACGACGAGCATCCGCAGGAGCCACGTGCCGCGTGCCGTGCCGCCGCCGGGCCGCGTACCAAGGGTCAGTCCCTGCCGTGTCGCCATGGGGTTTCCGTTGCTCGCCTTTTCGGGACGATCCTGGGGCCTAGGTCGAGGGCCGCCGGATGTCGATGGTGCGGAAAAGGCGGGGCGCTTGTCAGCCGTCCCGGCCCGCAAGCGCCAGGGCGGCGGCGGGGGGGGCGCGCACGAACGCCTCGACCTGCGCCGGCGTTCCCAGGAGGCCCACATCCTCGAGGCCGAGCCGGGCGATCCTGACCGGGCCGCCTTGCAGGATGACCTGGTTGTACAGCGGGGCGACGTAGCGTTCGCCCTTCTCCTCCCGGCCGCCCGTCCCGAAATAGGCGGCGTAGCTCTCGACATAGAGCGCGGCGGAGCGGAACCAGTACAGGCCCACGGTGGCGTGGGGCGAGATGCGGAGCTTCTCGCGAAGCTCCAACACCTGTCCGTCCCCGCCGAGGCGCGCGAAGGACCATCCGTCGCCCAGGCCCGGGAAGCACGGCACCCAGCCCTCGCATCCCTCCGGGATCAGCGAAGGGCGGATCGCGTCCGGGCGGACGAAGGTGTCGATGTTGAAGACGGCGAATGGCCGGTCCGGGTCGGCCGTGCGGGCGAGCATCAGCGCCGTCGTCGCCTGCCCGTCCGTCGGCGCGTCGAGTTCCAGGAGCTGATCGACCGCGATGCCGAGCCGGGCGCAACGCTCGCGGATGAAGCCGGTCGAGGCGTCGGCCCGGCGCACGGCGAAGGAGAAGCGCCAGCCCGCGTCCCTGAAGCCCCGCAGCGCCATCATCGACCAGTCGAACAGCGGCAGCCCAAGCGCCTCGATCCGGTACTTCGGCTGCGTGTAGCCGGCGGCGGCGAAGCGCGAGCCGAAGCCGGCCATGGTGACGGCGACTACTCCTGGCACTGCCCGTCCTTCGCCAGGCGGTCCCGCGCGCAGAGCCCTTCCAGCGCGTCGAGCGAGTTCTCGATGAACTCCCGCGGGCGGACCGAGCGGTCGTCGATGTAGAAGCCGTTGTCGCCGGGCCAGGGCTTGGCGACGTGGACCTCGTGGAACGGCACCTCGTGGCGCTTCAGCCAGTCGATCAGCACCGGCAGGACGTGGGCGGCGATCTCGCCGGGGTTGCCGTCATGGCTCCGCATGCCCCGGGCCGACTGGATCACGATGCGCCAGCCGTCCGCGGCCATGCTCTGCAGCCGCGCCAGCATCAGCGGCTCCGGCTGGAGGTCCTGGTAGCTCTCATGCGCCGCCTTGATGGGGCACAGCGTGCCGTCGAGGTCCACGACCAGCACCTTCGTTCCGGCGATCATCTCGCAGCCTCCAGATCCTGAATGAGTTGGCAGGCGATCAGGGCGAACCCGGCCAGCTTGCGCGGATGATCCATATGCAGCGGCAGCATCGACATGAACAGCGAGAGTTCATAGGCGCGGATGACGAACAGCGAATGCTCCTCCCGCATCCGCTCCTTGAGGATGTCCCGGCTCCAAGAGGGCGGGCCGCCGCTTTCCAGCGTCAGTTGGAGCTTGAGCTCCTCGTCGAGCGCGCAGTCGAACAGGTCGTTGTTGACGAAATCGTATCCGCCCATGGCCGAGTGGCTGAACTTGGCCAGGTCGTACAGCGGATGCATCCACGCCTCGTCCAGCGTGCGGGCGCCCCGGGGGTCGATCAGGCGGAACATGCCGATGCGCCGGTCGAACAGGATGTTGGAGAAGCAGGGGTCGCCGTGCCCGATGGCGAGCGCCGAGGACGGGTCGCGCCGGATGGCCTCCCGCACCAGCGCGTCGGACCGCGCCTGCATGGCGCGCAGCCCGCCGAGCGGGCCTGACGCCTCCAGCACCCGGTCGAGCTGGCGGCCGATGTCGCTCGCCAGGCATTCCGCCAGGCGGTCGTTCATCTTGCCCAGGATGTCGCGGGCCGCCTGCTCCCGCATGGCGGCGACGCCGACCTCCTTCGTGGGACGCGCGTTGATGAAGTCGAAGAAGCGGTCCACCAAGGTCGAGAACGAACGCTCGTCGAACGCGAAGTGGATGAACTGCAGCGCGGCGTCGGGGACGTTGAGGCGCTCCATCGAGTAGCCGGCGCGCTCCTCGTCCTCGGTGAAGTCGAAGGTGGGCAGGAGGAACGCCTTCAGACGCTCCGGCACGACGTGGAAGAAGCCGTACTCCCGCGCCATCTTGACCCGGTTGGAGGACATCTTGCGGAACACGGCGCCCACCCGCGCCGTGGTGTTGAAGTGCCGGGCCTCGGTCGCGTCGCCCATGAAGGCCAGGAACGCCTCCGGGCGGCGCAGATCGACGAAGCCGAAATGGTCGAGCATGGTCGGATGGTCGGCGGCGAGGCTGATGGCCAGCTCCCGGAGGTTCGCCGGGCCACGGGCGCGGAGCAGGGCGATGGCGTCGGAGGCGGTCAGGATCGCGGCCGCGTCGTCGTCGAACACCGGGGCGAGCAGGATGGATTGCAGGATGTGGCGGCCCTTGTCGATGGCGGCGGGCAGGCCGCCGGGCCGGGCCGGCATCAGGAAGGACGGCAGGCGCAGGAACGTGTGGCTCGGCTGGCTGTCCTCGATCAGCTCGGCAAGGTGGTGGGCGTCGCGCTCATCGACCAGATGGAACAGGTCGGCGGCGCCGCCTTCCAGGCAGGACCGGCGCACCTCCTCCCCCAGCGACAGGCGCTTGCGCAGGATGCCGGAGAAGCGGGTGGCGCCAATGATGGCGTTGATGTCGGGGGGCGGCGTGCGCCGGTCGTCGTAGATGACGGTGACGGGCCGGTTCATAGCGTCTTGGCCGTCACGCGGAGGTGGAGCCGCCGGGTTCGCCGGGCGGAGAAGGACGGCTTGAAGACGGGGACGTTGCGCAGCGGGGAGCGGATGCGCGCGAGGTACAGCGCGGTGGCGACGCCCCAGAGCGGCATGAGGGTGAGCAGGCAGGTGAGCCTGTAGAGGCTCGCGACCTCGATCGTCGTCCCGTCCGTGATCGGGGGAAACAGCGTTTGGGCGAGCAGGGACGGCAGGACCGGGCCGAAGCCCAGTTGATGCGCGAGCAGCAGGAGCATGCCGCTCTCGATCACCCAGATCACGGCGGAGATGAACAGCAGGAGCATGAAGTTGCCGTGCAGGCGCTCCCGCACGCTGCTGATCATCAGCCGCGACGCATCGACGACCTGCAGCACCCGGCGCGCGCGGGGGGCGGAGTGGTTTTGCAGGATGTAAGCCTGCAACGCATGCAGGCAGCCCGGCGCAACCAGCACGACGAACAGGCCCAGCACCGTCGCAAGGGTGAGCAGCCCCGCGATGACGGCCGCGCCGGGCGGCATCCGGCCGCTGACGCCCGCCACCGCCGCCAGCGCCAGCAGCAGGACGAGGGCATCCAGCATGCGGTCCAGCAGCACGATCAGCAGCGAGCCGCCGGGGTTCCGGGACAGCCAGGCCAGTTGTTGCCACCGGTAGAGCTCGCCAAGCTTGAAGGGAACGATAAAGGACACGGGCGCCGTGTGGACATGCAGCAGCACGACGGTCCGGACATGCATGTTGAGCGCCGGCGCCGCCAGCAGCGCCAGCCGTGCCGCGCGGAGGACATGGGCGAGGCCGTAGAGGATGGCCGCAGCGAACACCGCCGCCCAGGCCCCGCCCGGCACAGGGAACCCGGCCCACATCCGGTACGGCAACGCCGAAAGGGCCACGGCCGCCAAGGGACAGGCGATCAGCAGCACGCGCGTGCTCAGCCTGACCATCCCACTCGACCGTACAATCGGCGCCGACTGGGAGGACACGTGGTGGGGCTGTCCAGGTCTGAGCATTCAGCGTCGGCTCGTCTGATGTGGCGCAGGGTTGCTGCCCGACGCGCCCGGTTCCGGCTGTGACGTCAATGACGCGGCCTGACCATCAAGAAGTTCTGGCGAACCAGTGCGTTTCGATACTGTAATATATTACAAGACAAATTCACGGCTCCTGTAAAACTAGCCGTTCCACCCTGTCTCGTTTGTATATTGCTTCGGACATGTGATCGCCGTGCGCGACTTTACAAGTTCCGGCGCGCGGCCGCCGGAGGTTCGGGGCGGCGTATCGCCGGGGCCGACCGCAGGGCTGGGGGTCAGCGCAGCAAAGTTGAACGATTTGTGATGGCCGCGACGGCGGCTTGCCGCGCCTCAGGCGTCTGCGGCGCGTCCAACGCGGCCGACACGCCGCCCAATGGCAGCATCGCGACGGACACGCCGGAGAGCAGCGACGCCATGCCGGGCACGAGCGGCGGCGGCCCGCCTCGCGCCGCCGAAAACACCACGCCCGGCGCGTCGAGCGCGGCCACCGGCCCATCCAGCAGTCCCCCCGAGGTGACGACCAGCACCTGGCCGGCATGGGGCCGCGCCGCCTGCACGCATGGCAGGCCCACGGCCTGCCAGGTCATCCCCTCGCTCTGGTGCATGAAAAACGGGATGTGGGTCCGGACGAGCAGCACGGCGGCCGGGCCGCGCACCCAGCGTTCCGCGATGCCCCGGCACGCTTCCGGCACCCCGTCGAACGAGGCGGCGAACCCCTGCTCCAGCAGCGACAGGGCCGTCAACCGGTCTCCCGTCCAGTAGCCCGTGACGATGACCGGGTCGGGCAGGGCCGCCGCACGCCCGACCGCCTCGGCCACCGCCGCCTGCCCATCCCGCAGCCGGCCTTGCCACCAGAGCGTCGGGACCGGGTTCCAGGCCCGGCCCAGCACCAGCCGGGGGCCTTCGTCGTCGGCGGCCAGCGACGGCCTCAGCGCCGGGGGCGGGAGCATGAGCCAGACCGCCAGGCCCGCCGCCAGCCCGGCCAGCGCGAACGTCCGCCGCCCCCGGGACAGCGACCCGACCGATCCCAGCCCCTCCGCCATCGCCAGGAGGACCAAGGGCGACAGGGGCAGCAGATACCGCCCCTCGACCAGTTGCGACCGGTAGGCGGCGATGTACAGCACCGGGACGACCACGGCCAAGCCGAGATCCCGCCATCGCCGCCGTCGTGCAAAGGAGGCGACCCCCAGCAGCCAAGCCACGCCGCCCAGGGCGGTGACGCCGTGGAGCAGGGTCAGGACGTCGTTGTGCAACGGCCGCTGCGGCCTGTCCCACAGCAGCGTGGCCCGGTTTACCGCGGCGAACGTGTCCAGGAACGACAGGCCGAACAGCCGATATGCCACGACCGGAACGGCCAGGACGAGCGCGCCTGCGATGCAGGCCCGGACCGCCCGCGCGCCCCATCCCTCCACCTCGGTCAGCAGCAGGATGGCGAAGGCCGGGGCGATCAGCGCCGCGTCGAGCCGCACCAGCGCGGCCAGCCCGAGCAGCAGCCCCGCCGCCGCGGTCCGCAAGAGGGTCGGACCGGTCCAGAACAGCAGCAGGGCCAGGCAGGCCAACGCGGCCGACGGCATGTTGTCGTTCGGAAGGTAAGCGGACTCGAAGACCGGCGGGAACAGCACGCAGCACAGCAGGCCGCGGGTGAAGCCGACCCGGTACACCCGCCAGAGCAGCGTCAGCAGCGCCGCCAGCAGCAGCAGGAGCGATCCGATGCCGATGAGGCGGAAGGCGGCGAGGCCGGACAGGTCGCCGAGGCGTTGCAGCCCCAGCACGGCAAGGCTCGTCCCGAGCCGGGTCAGGAGGAAGAACCGCCCGCTGAATGGATACAGCCCGTCGCTGAGGCGCAGGTCGCCCGAGGCGAGGGCATGGGCGTTGATGACGACTTGGGGCTGGAAGCCCTCCGAATAGGGGATGAACAGCGCCGGAAGGGCGAACCAGGCCGCCGCGGCGCCGACCAGGACGGTGGACACGGTCGAGCCGGTCCGTGTCGAGCACCAGGCAACGGCTTGGGAGATCCGGTCCGCCATCTGGCGCCGAGGCTCAAGCGGCGGCGGGGCGGCGAAGGGCGGCGGCGATGCGGTCCCGCAGCGCGCCCCACACCTCCGGCGCCCGCCACCTCACCAGCATGGCATACAAGAAGGCTCCGATGCAGCCGATGACGACCGCGCGAAGCACGGGAAGGCCGGCGAAGGGCGGCAGCCCCGACACGGCCAGCCCCACGCCGACCGCGACGGCGGCGTAGAGTGCCGGCTCCAGATGCATGACCGCCACTTGCCAGGCCGTCATCCCGATCCGCCGGAACACGTAGAAGGCGTAGAACGGCTGGATGACCACGTAGTAGGCGCAAACGGCCCCGGCCACGCCGAGCGCCTCGTGCCAGGCGGCGCCGACCGTCACGAAGGCGAAGAAGATCGGCAACTGCAGGACGACGTAGCGCAACCCGGCCTTGAATTCGCCCCGGGCGCTCAGCAGCGCGCCTGCGACCCAGGAGATCGCGTCGAAGGCAAGCCCGATGCTGAGGAGCTGGATGAGGGGGATGGACGCGGCCCATCGCTGGTCGAAAAACCTGGTGATCAACGGCTCGGCGACCGCCGACTGGATCAGGGACACCGGCATCACGCAGAATGAGAGCAAGGTGGAGGCGTTGAGCACGGCGCGGTTTTGCCGCTGCGGGTCGGATTTCATCTGCACCAAGGCAGGATATAGGACGTTGGCGAAGTTGCCGGCCAAGGTGAACAGGGGTTGGGCCGCCAACCGGAACCCGAAGTAGTAGATGCCGACAGACGCTTGGCTTCCGACCAAGCCGAGCACGATGTAGGAACCCTGGCTGATGAAGGAGATCAGGATCCTGTTGGCAAAGGTGATCGTGGTGTTCCCGATCACGTACCTCCACCGCGTTCGCTGGGGGCGGAGGTCCGGCTTGGACACGACCAGGCACCAGAGCACGATGGCGCGCAACGCGGACACCACCGGCCCGGGCACCACGAAGCTGTATGCGCCGAAGCCCCACCAGGCGAGTGCGACGGTCATCAGCACCTGCCCGAGCGTTTCGAGCGTGCCATAGATGGCCAGGGCGCCGAACTGCATGCGCGCGCGCAGGATCATCATGGGCACGGTGCCCAAGGCTCCGATCGGCATCGCCAGCGCGAGAATGGCCAGCAGGCCGATCATCTCGGGCGCCTTGTAGATGGCCGCGGCCACAGGGGAGAGGACGACGACCAGCAGGCCCGCCGCCAACCCGAGGCCGAGGCTGATCCAGAAGGCCGGTCCCAGCCAGAACCGAAGGGCACGCTCGCGTTGCAGGACGACGTCGTCGAGGCCGACGTTCGTCAGCGCAGCCGCGATGTTCGTGACGGTGTACGTGAGGCCGATGAGGCCGAAGTCCGCCGGCTGCAGCAACGCCGCCAGGACCAGTTGGCTGAACACGCTGCTGAGGCGGGCGACCAGGTTCTGGGCCAGCATCCAGATCAACCCGTGCAGCGCGCGGCGCCCGAGGGCAACCAGTCCCGGCGCAGGCTCGCCCGGCTGGGCCCGGCCTTCTGAGCTTTTGGTGATAATGCCCCGTCTCCTGGCAACTCGTGTTGCAGAGTCGCCCAATTCCCGGTCCGCCCTGTCGGCTGCCCGATGGGCATCAGGCATTCGCATGGTATATCAGGTCCGGGGAAGCCACCAAAACACTCGTCAGCCTTGCGCGGCGGTGCGGAGGGCGGCCCTGCGTGCCGGGCGCTCCCTGTCCCGGCGCCGTCGGCGGGCCGTCGATGACCCCGGGCCGACGACTGGCCGCCCGACTGCAACGATCCCGACTGCAACGATTTTTGACAGCCCGAGTGCTGGGAGTACGTGGTGCCGAACCCAATGATCGATGTCGTGATCCCCGCGTTCAACGGGGCGAGGACGGTGGAGAGCGCCGTTGCCAGCATACAGGCCCAGACCCTGCGCGACATCCGGATCATCGTCGTCAACGACGGCTCGACCGACGGGACGCAGGCCGTGGTGGAGCGCCTGGCGGCGGCGGACGGCCGGATCGTGCTCATCAACAGGCCCAATGGCGGGATCGTCGATGCGCTCAACACCGGCCTTGCCGCCTGCACCGCGGACATCATCGCGCGCCACGACGCCGACGACCTGGCGCTTCCCGACCGGTTCGAACGACAGTTCGACTGGCTGCGCGGCCATCCCGCATGCAGTGCCGTGGCCGGGGCGGTGATCCATATCGACGAGGCAGGCCGCGAGCTCGGCCCGGAGGTCACGCCGAAGTCGCCGGACCTCGCGGACCCCACGACCTATCCCCAGCAGGAACCCTACCTCATCCACCCGTTCCTGATGATGCGCCGCGCAGCCGTCGAGGCGGTGGGCGGCTACCGCTACGTCTTCCATTCCGAGGACACGGACCTCTATTGGCGGCTGCAGGAGATGGGGCAGCTGACCAATTTGCCCGAGCTGTTCGGCTACTACCGCATCCACGGCCAGAGCGTGACGAGCACCTCGACGCTCAATGGGCGCATCTCCGCGATGAGCTCGCAGCTGGCCGGCCTCTCGGCCATGCGCCGGCGGTCCGGCCGCCCGGACATCGCGTTTCCAAGATCGGCCTTGGACGAGTACAAGCAGTCAAGCACCCTGAAGGGGATCGTGCGGCTGGGCAGCCGCGGACTGGACGCCGACGAGGCCGTGCGGCTCGCGGCGTCGACATCGGCGAAGCTTCTGGAGCTGACGGGGTACCGCCCCTACGAGCTCGACGGCGAGGACTGCTCCTTCATCCGCGCCTCGATCATGCAGGCGCTGCCATCGATGACGCCGGCGAACCGGGGCCTGTGCGTGCGGATGCTTTCGGGCACGGCCGCACGGCTGGCCGCCCAAGGCCATATCGCCGCATCCGTGCGGATATCGCCGATCAGGCTCTACCCTGTCGTCGCCGCCCGGTTTGCGTTGCGGACCCTGCTGCCGAACTCGTTCCGCATCGCCATGCGCAAGGCGGCCGGACGGCCTGCGGTGGTGAAATAGGACCGCGCCGCGCCTCCGCCCGCCGGCTGGGCCGGTCCCGGCCCGGCACTGAGCCGGCCGCCGTGCGGCTGGGTCCCCTGAGCCGCATCTTCCGTTCGCTCGGCAGTTTCAACTACCGGGTCTGGGCCGGCGGGGCGGTGGTGTCCAACGTGGGCACCTGGATGCAGCGCACCGCCCAGGACTGGCTCGTGCTGACCGTGCTGACGGACAGGAACGCGACGGCGCTCGGGGTGGTGATGGCGCTGCAATTCGGGCCGCATCTGCTCCTGCTGCCGTGGACCGGCTTCGCGGCCGACCACCTCGACCGGCGGCGGCTGCTGATGGCCACCCAGGCGGCGATGGGGGTGCTCGCACTGGGGCTGGGGGTCCTGACCGTCGCCGGGGCCGTGCAGCTGTGGCATGTCGGGGTGTTCGCGTTCCTGCTCGGCTGCGCCTCGGCGTTCGACGCGCCCGCGCGCCACACCTTCGTCTCGGAACTGGTGGGGGAGGCCGACCTGTCGAACGCGGTGGCGCTCAACTCCACCTCGTTCAACGCCGCGCGGATGGTTGGCCCGGCCGTTGCCGGCCTGCTCATCGCGCTTGTGGGGTCTGGCTGGGCGTTCCTCATCAACGCGGCCTCGTTCGGCGCCGTGCTCTGCTCGCTGGGCTTCCTCCGCGTCGGCGACCTGCACCGGAGCGGCCGGGCCGCCCGGATGCGCGGGAGCCTGATGGAGGGGGTCCGCTACGTCCGGACGCGCCCCGACCTGATGGCCGTGCTGGTGATGCTGTCCCTGGTCGGCACGTTCGGGATGAACTTCCCGATCTTCATCTCGACCATGGCCGTGCGCGTGTTCGGCGCCGGGCCCGGCCAATACGGGCTGCTGACCTCGATCATGGCGGTGGGGACGATCACGGGCACGCTGCTCGCCGCCGGGCGGGAGGCGCCGCGCTTCACGCTCGTGTGCGGCGGTGCCGCGGTGTTCGGGTTCGGCTGCGCCCTGGCCGCGGCCATGCCGACCTACTGGCTGTTCGGCATGGCCCTCGTGCCCGTCGGGGTGTCCGCGCTGACGTTCATGAACACGACCAACAGCCTGGTGCAGCTCTCGACCGAGCCGGCCATGCGGGGGCGCGTGATGGCGATCCGCCTCGCCACCGCCTTGGGCGGCACAGCCATCGGCGCGCCGGTCTCCGGGTGGGTCGCCGACCGGTTCGGCCCGCGTTGGGCGCTGGGCGTCGGCGCCGCCTCCGGCTTCGCCGCTGCGGCCGTCGGGCTGCGTTTCCTGATGAGGCATCGCGGGCTGCGGATCGGCTTCGAGGCCGGACGGCTCCGCTTCGGCGTCGGCGGGACCGATTGACGGCCCAGGGGCAGGCGTTCGACCAAGGCGCGCGACCCTCTCGGCGTCAGCGATAGCGGCCGCAGAATGCCGGTGGCCTGACGCTCATGCCGGGTTCGGCGAGTTCGGCGCAGCCATGCCTGATCTCATCAACGATCATGTCGCACGGGTTCGCCGCGTTGCAGGGCGGGTGGGTTGCCTGCGACACCTGGATGCACTGACGCACCATGGCCTGCGCGCGTTGCGGCCCGGCCGTCTGGCGGCAGGACTGGGCCGCCGCCGCCGATGCGGCGGCCGCGAGGAGGAGCAGGCTGAGCAGAAGCGGCCTCATGGCTGTTTCCCTTTTTTTGGCGTTCGACAGGACCTCGCTTATGGGCAATCCTGACGGCAAAGGATACCGTTGCCTGACACCAGCGCGGCCGCGGCGCCCTGTTCCCGGCAGCGTAGCAACGAGGAGGCACGAGGGCCATGGGCGACGATCCGGCGCATGACCGCATTGCGGCCATCATCAAGGCGGTGTCCGATCTGGTGACGCAGCCGCCCACCCTGATCGGCTTCGACTTCGCGGAGGTGCGGGCCGCGCTGCACGACAAGGGCTGCGCGGTCTTTGGCCAGGGCGAAGCCTCCGGCGAGGACCGCGCCATCCGCGTCGCCGAGCTGGCGCTTGCCGACATCCGGCGACAGACACGGCGGGAGGGCGCCCCATGACCGACCCGCTGCTCGCCCACGCGGAGGCGCTCGGGATCGCCATCGCGCCGGAGTGGGAGGAGGCGGTGCTGTTCCACCTGCGCCTGCTGCTCCGCCTGGGCGCCGAGGTCGCGGCGGGCCTTCCCGACACGCTCGACCCGCTGCCGCTCGACCGCCTGCCGGAGGCGCCGTGACCGCCGCCGCCATCGCGGGCGCGGTCCGGGACGGGCGCGCCGACGCCGCCGCGGTGACCGAGCGCGCCCTCGCCCGCATCGCCGGGCAGGACGCGGCCTTGGGCGCCTTCACCGCCGTGCTCGCCGAGCGGGCGCGGGCGCGGGCGGCGTGGGTGGACCGGGACGGGCGGCACCTGCCGCTCGCGGGCGTGCCGTTCGCGGTCAAGAACCTGTTCGACGTGGCCGGGCTGACCACGCTGGCCGGCTCGCGCATCAACCGCGACCTGGCCCCCGCGGGCGCGGACGCGACGGCGGTGCGGCGCCTGGAGGCGGCCGGGGCCGTGCTGGTCGGCGCGCTCAACATGGGCGAGTACGCCTACGACTTCACCGGCGAGAACGTGCATGACGGCCCGAGCCGCAACCCGCACGACAGGACCCGCATGGCGGGCGGCAGCAGCGGCGGTTCCGGCGCTGCGGTCGGTGCCGGGCTGGTGCCGCTGGCGCTCGGCTCCGACACCAACGGCAGCGTGCGCGTGCCCGCCGCCTTCTGCGGCCTGTTCGGGCTGCGGCCGACCTATGGGCGGCTGTCGCGGGCGGGCGCGTTCCCGTTCGTGGCCTCGCTCGACACCATCGGCCCGCTCGCGCGCACCGCGGCGGACGTGGCGCTGGCCTACGAGGCGATGCAGGGTCCTGACGCCCTCGACCCCGCCTGCGCCGGGCGCGGCTTCGAGCCGGCACGGGCGGGGGAGGGCATCGAGGGGCTGCGGATCGGCGTGCTGGGCGGCTACTTCCGCGACAACGCCGGGCCGGAGGCGTGGGCGGCGCTGGAGCACGCGGCGGCGGCGCTGCCGGGCGCGGGCGCCGCCGAGTGGCCCGGCGCGGCCCTGGCGCGCCAGGCGGCCTACATCGTCACCGCCGTCGAGGGCGCGGCACTGCACCTCGGGCGGCTGCAGACCCGGGCGGCGGAGTTCGACCCGGAGGTGCGGGACCGGCTGATCGCGGGCGCGCTGCTGCCGGGCAGCCTGTATGCCGCGGCGCAGCGGTGCCGCCGGGCGGCGCGGGAGGCGATGATGCCGTTGTTCGGCCGCTTCGACGCCCTGCTCGCCCCCAGCACGCCCTGCCCAGCGCCGCCGCTCGGGGCGAAGCTGCTGCGGCTCGGCGGCCAGGACCTGCCGCTGCGCGCCACGGTCGGGCTGCTCGCCCAGCCGTTTTCCTGCCTGGGCCTGCCGGTCGCGGCCGTGCCCATCGCCGCCACGCCGGTCGCAGGTCCCGGCCTGCCGCTCGGGGTGCAGGTCGTGGCGGCGCCCTGGCGGGAGGACGTGTGCCTGCGCGTGGCCGCCTACCTCGAACAAGCCAAGGTGGCGCGTGCCGCCGGGGAGGACGCAGCGTGGACGTGAACCTGCCGGATGTGTTGGCCGAGGTGGAGGCCGCCTTTGCCCGCTACGAACGCGCCCTCGTGACCAACGACATCGCCGTGCTCGACGAGCTGTTCTGGGCCGACCCGCGCACCGTGCGCTACGGCGTGGGAGAGGTGCTGTACGGCATCGAGGCGATCCGCGCCTTCCGCGGCGCCCGCCCGGCGCAGGGCTTGGCGCGGGCGCTGGACCGCACGGTCATCACCAGCTTCGGCCGCGACTTCGCCACCGCGAGCACCCTGTTCACGCGGGAGGGCGCGCCCGGCAAGCTGGGCCGGCAGCAGCAGAGCTGGGCGAGGCTGCCGCCGGGTTGGCGCATCGTCGCCGCGCATGTGAGCGTCATCCCGGCGCCGTAGCCCCGGCCCGCGCGGCGTCCGACCCGGTGGTGGGCCGTCTCACGGGAGGGACTCAGCCCTGCGGGAACATCGCACGCTCGACCAGCGCGCAGACCACATGAGCGGCGATGATGTGGATCTGCTGAACGACGGGCGTGCGGGCCGACGGCGCCTCTAGCAGCAGGTCGCATGCCTCGGCCATCGGGCCACCCTGCGCGCCCGTGAAGCCCAGGCAGACGAGTTGCCTCTGCTTCCCCGCGGCGAGGGCCCGCAGCACGTTGGCCGAATGGCCGGACGTGGAGATGCCGAGCAGCACGTCGCCGGGCTGGCCGAGGCCGAGCACCTGGCGTTCGAAGACGTGCTCGTAGCCATAATCGTTGCCGATGGCAGTGAGCACCGATGTGTCCGTCGTGAGCGCAATGGCCGCGAGCGGGGCGCGGTCGTACATCAGGCGCGAGATGAACTCGCATGCGATGTGCTGGGCGTCCCCGGCGCTCCCCCCGTTGCCGCACACCAGCAGCTTGCCGCGGTTGCGCAGCGCGGCGACGATGGCGTCGGCCATGTCGGTCAGCACCTGGCGATGCCGCGCGTCGCCGCAGAACGCCTGGGTTGATCGCAGGGTCTCATCCAGGTAGGCGTCGATGAAATCCATGGTGCACTTTCCAAGTTGCCGCGGGATGGCCGGTGGAGAAGGCCGCGAGCCTACCACAAGCATGAGTTGGCCGGGCACACGAACCCGGTCCGCAAGACCTCCGGGTGGCCGGCGGGTCAGTAGATCTTCCAGCCTTCGGTGCCGTGCCGGGTGAAATGGCACGTCATGACCTGTCCATCCTGGCGGCCCAAGGCGCGGATGACGTCGACGCGCCGTTCCGGGACCACCAGAAACGTCAGGAAGCCGCCGCCGCCGGCCCCGGAAATCTTGCCGGCCCGTGCGCCCGCGTCGAGCGCCGCCTGGACCGTTTGGTCGATGGGCTTGCTGGTGATGTTGTCGGCCAGCCGTTTCTTGGAGTCCCAGGTTTCGCGCATGCAGGCGGCGAACGTGTCAAAATCGCCTTTCAGCAAGCATTCCTTCATGCGGAACGCATCCGCCTTGATCGCGTGCATCGCATCGAGCGTCGTGCCGCTGTGATGCGTCAGGTTGTCGGTCTGCTGCTTGATGATCCGGGCGGACGACCGCGAGACGCCGCTGTTGAACAGGATCAGCGACGTCTCCAGTTCCGAGATGATCCAGTTCTTGATGCGCAGCGGATTGACGATGACGCGGTCGTCCGGGTGGAACTCCATGAAGTTCACGCCGCCGAAGGTCGCCGCATACTGATCCTGCCGCCCGCCGCCCAGGCCCGCATCGATCCGCTCGATCTCAAACGCCAGATGCGCGATCTCGTACTCGCCGAGCGGCAGGTTGAGCCACTCGACGAACGCCTTCACCAGCGAGACGACCATGGTCGAGGAGGTGCCCAGGCCCGAACCCGGCGGCGCGTCGCAGAACGTGGTGATCCGGCAGGGCAGCGGCCGCCCGCCGTTGAACTGCGTGACGATCCGGCGGTAGACGGCGCGGTGCAGGATGAGGGGACCGGTCAGGTCCATCGCGTCGTCGGCCATGACCTCGCACCGGCTGTCGATGTCAGGCGCGGAGATGGTGACGCGCCCATCCGTCGTCGGTTCGATGATGGTGTAGGCATAGAGGTCGATAGTAATGTTCAGCACCGCGCCGCCAAACTGATCGCAATAGGGCGACACGTCGGTGCCGCCGCCAGCAAAGCCCAGGCGAAGCGGAGCGCGGGAGCGTATGATCATGACATGACGGCCTTTGTTCGTTCGATCTGGCTCTCTGGAAAAACCGGGAATAAAGGAGGGCTGGCCCAGTCCTGTCAATCTACGACCCAGGAATGTGATTCACGACTAAATCGTTCTTATCAGGAGACCCTGCACAGCTCGGTGTGAACCTGTGGCGAGGCTCGTGTTCAGTCCTGGGCCGTCAGCCCGCGCCCTTGCCGCCCGGGGCCGGCTCACCCCCGAACTCCAAACGCACGACACCCAAGGTCAAGGCTTGCCTGCCCGGGACGCTGAACCGGAGGGCCGGCATGGGACGGGCTGAAGCGCCATGCGTCGTCAGGCTCAGAAACACTCGAACGCGCCGGCTTCCTCGCTTCTTGCCGGGCATGGGTCGTCATGCGGGCGGCCGAGCCGGCGCGCCAGGTCGGCCATGGTGATGGCCTGGGCTGCCGTGGCGGCGTCGCCTGCCCAGCAGGCCGGCAAGGTCGGCGCGAGGGCGCCCAGGAAAGCCGCCACGCCTTGAAGCTGCTGTGCCAGGAAATCAAGCGTCTGGAACGCCTCCATTGCCTGGCCCTGTGGCCCGAGCGCCTGGGCGAAGCCGCTCAGCGCCGCCTGGAGATCGCACGCGCGCTGCCCGGCGTCGGCGACCTCGCGGCCCACCGCGCACACGATGTCGGCGACGCTCGCGGATGGAGGCGCGTGTCCCTCGGCGGCGCGGCCCGGCGGCATCTCGTGCATCACTGGCACCCTTTCAGAACAGCTCAACGGAGCCGATGTCGGAGGGCGCAGCCTTGGCGCGGCGCTCGGCGGCAAACACCTTTGCCTCCCCCTGCTCCATGGTCATCTGACGCGCGCGGCCGGAGGCCGGCCAGAACTGGACGCGCCGGCCCCGGTCGCCCTGCAGGCTCCCGCCCGTGAAGGGAATCCGCTCCCGCTGCAGGAAGTATTTTGCGAACTCGACGTTTTGGGTGCCGATGTCCGTGAGGCCCTCCAGCATCCTGGCGCCGCCGAACAGCTTGGCTTCCAGGCGCTCCCGCCGCGCGCCCTCCCGCAGCAGGCCGTTGACGAGCAGCTCCATGGCGTGGACGCCGTATCGCACCATGTCCGTGCCAGTAGCACTGCCGGCCTCCTCGCCGTTTCCTGGCAGCAGGAAATGGTTCATGCCGCCCACCCTGGCCACCGGATCGCGCAGGCACGCCGCGACGCAGGAGCCGAGGATCGTGGTCAGCATGACATCCGGGTCGCCCGTGACGTGGAACTCGCCCTGCACCACATGGACGCGGCGCCCGGTCCCGGCCTCCGGCGCCGGGGGGGCGAGCACCGCCTGCGCTCCAAAGGACGGCGTCACGTCAACGGCCCGAACACGGCCTCGATCTTCTGCTTCAGGATCGCCACCGTGAACGGCTTGACGAGGTAGTTGTTGACCCCGAACTGGACGGCGCGCTGCACGAGGTCCTTGTCGGCCTGCCCGGTCAGCATGATGTAGGCCGTCTTGGCCGTCGGCGGGTGCGCCCGGATCGCCCGCAGCAGGCCCAGGCCGTCGAGCTTGGGCATGTTGAAGTCGGAGATCACCAGGTGCACCGGCGCTGCGACGAGCTTGCGCAGGCCGTCCTCCCCATCCGCCGCCTCCTCGAAATCCTTGAACCCGAGCTGCTGCAACCCGCCCCGGATGAGCAGGCGCATGGAGTGCTGATCGTCCACAATCAGGACCCGCAGAGACGAAGCAGTTGGCATCAGGATTCCTTCCCGCGCTGAAGATTGGTGATCTCGATGATTTCGGCCGCAATGCCCTCGAGCCGGACCTGCTTCTCCACGGCCTGCAGTTCGAAGGCGACCTTTGGCATGCCATAGACGACGCAGCTCGCCTCATCCTGGCCGAGCGTGCGCGCCCCGGCCTGGCGCATCGCCAGCAGGCCCTGCGCGCCGTCGCGCCCCATGCCGGTCAGGATCACGCCCAGGGCGCGGGCTCCCGCCGCCTTTGCGACCGAGCTGAACAGGACATCCACGGACGGCCTGTGCCCGCTCACCGGGTCGCCGGGCCGCAGGCGGCATCGCCAGGTCCCGGTCCCGGCGATCTGCAGGTGCGCCGGGCCGCCGGGCGCCAGGTAGATGTGTCCGGGCAGCAGCGGCGCCCCATCCGTCGCTTCGCTGACCTCGGCCTCGCAGGTGCGGTTCAGGCGTTCGGCGAAGCTCCGTGTGAACGCCTCGGGCATGTGCTGGGTGATGACGGTCGGAGGGCAGTTGGCGGGCAACTGCCTGAGGATGGTGAGCAGCGCCTCGACGCCTCCGGTGGAGGAGCCAATCGCGAGCACGCGGCCGTCGGGCCGGAACCCGGACGACGACGCCCCCGGCGGCCGCCGCGCCGCTGGGGACAGGCGCGTTGCCATGGGGCGGACCCGGGCGCAGGCCGCCGCGCGAACCGTCGTCGCCAGCTCGTCGAAGGCATGGAGGCCCGCCACGGACGGCTTGGCCACGCAATCGAAGGCGCCGAGTTCAAGCGCCTCCAGCGTTGCGTCCGCTCCGCGGCTGGTCAGCGTGGACACCATGACCACCGGCATGGGCCGGAGGCGCATGATCTTCTCCAGGAACTCAAGGCCGTTCATGGCCGGCATCTCGATGTCGAGCGTGATCACGTCCGGGTTGAGCGTCTTGATCGCCTGCCGCGCCTCCGCGGCGCAGGTGGCCTGGCCCACGACCTCGATGCCGGGGTCGCGCCGCAGCGCCGCCGTGATGAGGCCCCGCATGGTGGCGGAGTCGTCCACGATCAGGGCGCGGATCACGGCCGGCCCCCCATGCTGCGGCGGTACGTCGTGATGCCGGTGCTCTCGAAGTGCCGCACGGCCTCGCCGGTCAGGCGCTCGGAATGGCCGATGTAGAGGTGGCCGCCCGGCTCGATCAAGGGCATGAAGCGGTTCCACACCTTGGCCTGGGTCTCCTCCTCGAAGTAGATGACCACGTTGCGGCACATGATGGCCTGGAAGCGGCCCTTCATCGGCCAGGACCCGATCAGGTTCAGCTCGCGGAAGGCCACGAGCCGGCCCACCTCGTCGGCCACGCGCCAGCCCTTCTCGGCCCTGCCATCGGACGCGCGCACGAACCAACGCTGGCGCAGGTCGGGCGGGACGGCCGCGACGCAGGCGTCGTCGTACACGCCGGCGCGCCCCTCGGCGAGCACGACGGGGTCGATGTCCGTGGCGAGGATCTTGATATCGAGCCCGGCCGCGTCCGGCATCAGCGACAGGATCGTCAATGCGATGGAGTAGGGCTCCTGGCCGGTGGAGCACGCGGCCGACCA
The DNA here is from genome assembly GCA_964252005.1 of uncultured Acetobacteraceae bacterium. Taxonomy (GTDB): domain Bacteria; phylum Pseudomonadota; class Alphaproteobacteria; order Acetobacterales; family Acetobacteraceae; genus CAHJXG01. The sequence continues at coordinate 109,875 of CAXULX010000005.1, forward strand.
CAGCCGAACCCGCCCGCCCCGCCGCGCTTCCCGCAGCAAAGGCGGCAGGACCGTCGTCTTCAGGTGCTCGAAATGGTGCGGCTCGCGAAAGAAGCGCGTGACGTTGGTCGTGAGCGCCGTCAGCATGTGACGGCGCTCCTCGCTGCCTGCGGGTGCTGCGACCAGGGCGCAATACTCGCGGAAGCTGCCCAGGCCGAGCGCCCTCAGGCGCTTGGCGAGGCGGGAATAGACCAAGGTCGCCTTCGCTTCCGACAAGGCGATGCCGGCATCGGCGTGCAGCATGGCCGCGATGGCGTGGAAGTCCTCGATGGTCAGAGGAAACTCGCCATCCACGAGCGGACGGTCGCTGCCGGGCCGCGCGCCGTCCGCCTTTGACAGGATGGCGCTCATGCTGCCTCCGACTCTTGCGTGGGCAGGACGTGGTCCAGCGAGACCAGGCTGACCAGGCGGCCCTCGATTGCCAGAAGGCCGCGGACAAAGGCGCGCACGCGCTCGGACGCGACATCCGGCGGCGGCTGGATCACCTCGTCGCCGACGGTCAGGATGTCGGAGACCGCGTCCACCAGCAGGCCGATGACCTGGTGCCCGACCTGGGCCACGATGATGGCGTGCCGCTGCGTCGGCTCCGACGGGGGGAGGCCGAGGCGCGCGCCGAGATCCACGACGGGCAGCACCGCGCCGCGCAGGTTGACCACGCCCCGTATGTAGGCGGGCGCATGGGGCAGGGGCGTTGCGGGCGTCCAGCCCCTGATCTCGCGCACCGCCATGATGTCCACGCAGAACTCCTGGGGACCGACGCGGAATGCGATCAGTTCACGACGCGCCGTCGCGTGCGTGGGATGGGTCGTGTCATGCATGAGCGGAACCTGCTGCTAGGGTGAACTCGGGAACCCGCCCGGCGGAGCCGCGGGAGGCGGTGATGACGGCATCCACGTCGAGGATGAGCGCCACGCGGCCGTCGCCCAGGATGGTCGCGGCTGCGACGCCGGGCACGCGGCGGTAGTTGGCTTCGAGGCTTTTGATGACGACTTGGCGCTGGCCCTGGATCGCATCCACCAGCAGGGCGGCGCGGGCGCCGTCCTCGCTCTCGATCAGCAGCGTGACGCCCCGGGCGGGGTCCAGCGGCTCGGTCCGGTAGCCGAGCGCCACGCCGACATCCATGAGCGGGATGTACGTGCCGCGGATCGCGATCACCATGGCGCCGCCGCCCAGGCTGTGCACGTCGCCCGCCCGGGGCTGCAGCGTCTCGATGATCGCGGTGAGGGGCGCCACCAGCGTCTGCCCGCCCACCGACACGACCATGCCGTCCAGCACCGCCAGCGTGAGCGGGAGGCTCATGGTGAAGGTGGACCCCTGGCCCGGCCGCGAGGTGATCGCGATGCGGCCGCCCAGCGCCTGGATCGAGCGTTTCACCACGTCCATGCCGACGCCCCGGCCGGAGATGTCGGAGACCGTCTCGGCCGTCGAGAAGCCCGGCAGGAAGATGAGGTTGTCCGTCTCCTCGTCGCTCAGCACGGCGTCAGGGGCGATGAGGCCCTTGGCCACCGCGCTGGCCCGCACGCGCGGGCGGTTGATGCCGCCGCCGTCGTCGGCCACCTCGATCACGATGCGTCCCGACCGGTGCCGGGCGGCGAGGCGCACGGTGCCGTCCGCGGGCTTGCCGGCCGCCCGCCGGTCCTCGGGCCGTTCCAGCCCGTGGTCGATGGCGTTGCGGATCATGTGGGTCAGCGGGTCCGCGAGGTGCTCGATCACCGTCTTGTCCACCTCCGTGCCCTCGCCCTCGGTGACGAGGCGGACGGGCTTGCCGGTCATGGCCGCGACCTCCCGCACCAGGCGGGGCATGCGCTGGAACACCGACTTCACCGGCTGCGCCCGGATCGCCATGACGCTGTCCTGGATTTCGCGGGTCAGTTGCTCCAGGTCGCCCAGGCCGAGCGCCACGTTGGAGGACCGCGGAAGCCCGGCCTCCGACACGCGCTGGGCCAGCATGGCCTGGTTGATGACCAGCTCGCCGACCAGGTCGATCAACCGGTCCACCCGGTCGAGGTCCACGCGGATCGTGGCCTTGGACGCGGCCGAAGGCGCCGCGGCGTCCGCCGAGCGCGGGGTGCGGCCGGGTTCCGGGGTGCCCGCCTCCGTGGTGCCTGCCTCCGGGGCGGAAGCCGGCATGTCTGCGCCGGGCGGCTCGATGCCGGGGGCGACGGGCGCCGTCATGGCGGCGTCCTGGGACTGCTGGATCAGCGCCGCCAAGTCGATCCCGCCGATCCCGCCTGCGACGCCCGGCGGCGGCTCGGCGGCCGTCAGCATGATGTCGAGTTCGCAGTCCTCCTCGACGAACTCGAACACCTCGCGGATCGCGCCCTCGGGCTGCGCGGTGGCGAGGTCGATGGTCCAAGCCAGGTAGGCGCCCTCGGGGTCGAGGTGGGGGAGAGGGGGCAGCGCGCTCGCGTCCAGCTTGACGACGACGGACCCCAGGCGGCCCAGCTCGCGCAGCAGGACGGCGCTCTCGTTCGCCTTGGCATAGAGTTCGGCCCCGGGGCGGAACCGCACGGTCCAGGTCTGCTCGGCCGGGGCGGCCGGCACGTCGAGGTCGAACCGCAGCGGCTGGAACGCGAAACCGTCCATGTCGCCGTCACCGGCCGCGCTGTCCACGGAGTCGATGTCCGGTTTCGGGGCCTGCGGCTGGGGGCTGCCGCTCAATGCCTTGAGTTCCTCGACGAGCAGGCGGTTGCGCTCGGCATCCACGGTGCCGCCGTCGCGGGAGAAGCGGACCAGGTCGGCCAGCACGTCGGCGGCGCGCAGCATCACGTTCAGCACGCGCGGATCCGGCGCCAAGCGCCCGGCGCGGACATCGTCCAGCGCGGTCTCGAACACGTGGGCAAAGCGCACCAGGGCGTCGAGGCCGAAGGCGCCGGCGCCGCCCTTCACGGAATGCACGGCCCGGAAGACGGCATTCACCGTCTCCGAATCGCAGTCACCGCCCTCCATCATCAGCAAGCCGGTTTCGAGGGCGCCGAGCTGTTCCTCGCATTCCTGGAAGAAGGTGTCGCGGATGGCGGCCATGGGGTCCATGAGATCACTCCTCAACGGATGCGGCGGTCAGGCCGCGACGCGGCGGAGGGCATCCACCAGCTTGACCGCGTTGAACGGCTTGATGATCCAGCCGGTCGCGCCGGCCTGCCGGGCGCGGCTCTTCTTCTCGGCGTCGCTTTCCGTGGTCAGCACCAGGATCGGCGTCGCCCGGTGCAGCCCGCTTTGGCGCACGCCCTCGATGAAGCCGAACCCGTCCATGCGGGGCATGTTGATGTCGGTCACGATGATGTCCGGCGTCTCGCCTTGCAGGACCTCCAGGCCGTGGACGCCATCCACCGCCTGCACGACGCGATATCCTGCCTGGGACAAGGCGAGCAGAAGCATGTCCCGCATGGTGCGCGAGTCGTCCACGGTCAGTACGGTCTTGGCCACGGTCATTTTCTAGGCTCCGAAAGTCGGGATGAGGGAGGAGGCGCCGAGCAGGTCCATGCCGTCGATGAAGTCGCTCGATGGGGCGACCACGCAGAAGCGCATGCCCTCGGCTTGCCAGCAGGCGTGCGCCGAAAGGAGCACCTGCAAGCACTGCCCTCCGAGCTTGCGGACGCGGGAAGCATCCAGCTCCGTGTCCAGCCCTCGGCGCGCCATCAGCTCGGCGGCGAGGGGGGCCGCGGCCCGGAGGTCCAGCATCTCCGGCAGCAGCACCGGGCCAGGCTGGTTTTGGATGGCCGCATTGAGGAGCGTGTCCATGGTTCAGAACTCCTCCCAGTTGTCTGTTCCGGTTGCGGCGGCCCTGGCGGGTGCGGGCGT
>CAXULX010000006.1:0-103545 GCA_964252005.1 uncultured Acetobacteraceae bacterium
CCGGACAGTCCCCCCCTCGGAACAAAGGCGTGGTGGCAGCTGCTACATGATACCGGCAATACGAACCCCGCAGTGTCGTGCGACGGACCCGGCGTTGCTTCCATGCGGCCCAGCACCGGCGGCCAAAGGTCCGGGCGTTTGATCTGAAACGGACGAGTGAACTTGCCCACGTCGTGCAACGCGATAAGCGCGGCTACGCTGATGTGCAGTTCTGTCCTGTCCCACGGTGGTGACGCGCGGCTGACGCCATCCCGTAGTAGCACGAAAGCAACCGCCCCGACGTCAAGGCAATGGTAAGCAGCGGGATGCCAGGCCGGCCCAACCGTCCCGGATGGACGTGCTTTGCCCCAGAACTCAAACATGGGCCACCTTCGGGATGCAGTTCCGCGGTATGATGTAGGGCCTCTCACGTATGCGACGACAAGGGCACGGTCCGTCCCTGTACGATAGGTCCATGACAGCCGACTATCGGATTTCCGCAGGCGGGCCCTCGAAGGGATCGTGGGACGGCACGGCAACCAGGCGGAAATGCCGCAGGTTGCGGGTCAGCAGCGTGTTGCATAGACCCGGAGAGCGGGCGCAGTAACCCCAGCCTCGTCTAGAATTAGGCGATGCGGAGGTAGCTCGGGCGTCCGAGCTCCGACATGCGATTGAGCGCGTGGACGGCGATGTCCACCTCGGCTTTGGCCCGCGTCGTGTAGCCGGACGCCCTTTGCCATGCCATGCGGCCGTGCTTGGCGATGTCCGGCGAACCTCTCGGTTCGACGTTCTGCAGATGGTGGTCGCGTTGCGTGGGCTGCGTCTCGGCCGTGTCGCTCGGCACGGCGGTCGCACGCGGCGGGACGACCACAGCCGCGTCAGGGTAACGCTTGGCAACGCTGGCGTAGACGCGGTCCTGGTCATACCCGCCATCGCCGGTGAACAAGGCCACCAAGCCGATGATTTAATCGAGCAAGGGGCCAACCTCGGCGCCGTCGTCGGTCTCCTTGGCCGTGAGCGACGCGGCGACGATCTGGCTGCTGGTAGCTGTTTGATCCCAGGGTTTGATGGTGCAGTCTTCTTCCAGGAGCGGAAGGACGCATTATGGGCCAGGTTCTCCACGGCGGCGCCACGACGACGGTGGCAGTCCGTCGAGCGATACAGCATGGTCAAGAAAGCCTGAGAACCCTCGCCAGCCGCTACGGCGTCAACCAGAAGACCGTCGCCAAGTGGCGGAGCTGCAGCTCCGTCGATGACCGGCCCATCGGACACAGGCAGGCCAAATCAACCGTGCTCTCCGTCGAGGACGAGGCCATCGTCTTCGCCTTCTGTCGGCACCCCCTGCTGCCGCTTGACGATTGCCTGTATGCCTTGCAAGTCACCCTGCCGCATCTGACCCGCTCGTCGCTGCACCGCTGCCTACAGCGACACGACATCTCCCGGCTGCCCGAGGTCGAGGGCAGCCAACCAGCCAAATGCAAGTTCAAGACCTGTCCGCTCGGCGACTTCCACATCGATATCGCCGAAGTCCAAACCGCACAGGGCAGGCTCTACTTGCTGGTCGCCATCGACCGAACCACCAAGTTCACCTTCGTCGAGCTGCACGAGAAGGCCACACGACGCATCGCCGGGAACTTCCTTCGCGCACTCATCCAGGCCGTGCCCTACACCATCCACATCGTGCTGACCGACGGCGGCACGCACTTCACTTCGCCCGGAAACTCTGCTCAGCCGCCGCCGACATCCGACGCGCCATGGACAATGGTGAACTCTTCCTTGCGCATGCCTTCGAGTATGCCTGCGCGCAAAACCACATCGACCACCGCCTGACCAAGCCGCGTCACCCTTGGACCAACGGCCAGGTCGAACGCATGAACCGAACGCTTAAAGATGCAACCGTCCCACGCTTCCACTACGAAACGCACGACCAACTCCGAGGCCACCTGGCCGACTTCGTCAATGCCTACAATTTCGGCCGACGATTGAGGACCCTCAAGGGGCTCATGCCCTACGAGGCCATTTGCAAGGCGTGAACATCTGACCGAAAGCGCTTCACGCTCGATCCGATCCACCAAATGCCGGGACTAAACAGCTAGCAGCTTGTCGGATTGGCCTTTTGGTTGAACGGCGGACGCACGTGTCGATCGTTTGATCATGTGGTTTGGAGGCGGTGTATACGCCTGGCGAGTGCGATCAGCGTCCACTCGGTTTTGGCCTTGGTTACGCTGCGCAGGCGGAGGCGGGCAAAGCCAATCGCGCTCTTGATGATGCCGAACACGGGTTCGACGGCTCACCATTTATCAGCTTCAGTCTCAGATGATTGACGGCCAGACCCGTGGTGTGATGAAGGCCCGTTTCCGATTGGGTCGGATGACTGGGTGGGTGGGATCGAGCATGCGGCCCGGAGTGTCAGCGCGGTGCTGCATGACTGCCTGCCCTGGCAGCGCAAGACGCAGCGGGAGAACCTGGCGCTCTTGGTCGCGACCATGCTGAGTGAGCGCAGCGCCAAGCTGATGTCGCTTGCGGCTCAGGGGCTACGCATGAAATCTTATTCCGGCTTTGTGACTACCCGGCCAGGAGCTTGAGCATGCAGGCGTCGGTCCAAGCGGCCTTTTTGCGCCGGGCACGCACGCCGGCTTTGGTGGTCTTGTCGCGGCCCACGATGTTGAGCAGGAGAGCCAGGTTGCGCGCCGTGGTGCGGTTGCGCACGCGGCTGTCGTCATCACGGAAGCGGAGCACGGCATGCAGCGTGAGCGCCGTCAGGATGGTGAGCGGCGAATACCGGGACTGCCCGCCGCGCCCCGTGCACGGCTCGACCGCCCACGCCGCGACCGCCTCGTCGGCGAACCAGATCCTCAGGCTGCCACGCTGGTGCAGGCTGGCCAGTTGGTCACCCGACGCCGCACCTGCGGGATGTGATGGCGGTGGTTCTGGTTCAGCTTGAGCGGCAAAGGAGGCTTCCAGAGGTCAGGAGAGGAGGTGACCCTCCACTCCGCCCAGCGTTTCAGCACCAACCAGCCGAACCCTACACCACGCTGATTTAGGACCCAGCATCAGCGCCCAGTATCATCAGCATGTCACGCGAAACGCGGCGCGAGCACGGTAACCTCCCTGTCTTATTGACTGGGGTGCCCATGACAACCGACCGATCAAAACTGTTGCTGGCCGGCCTCGCCGCCGGGTTCCTTGCTGGACCAGTGGCCGCCGCCGGCCTTCCGACGCTTGACGGCAAGCCGCCGTTGATCATCGGCCACCGCGGCCTCCCCGGCCTCGTCCCGGAGGAAACCGCCGCCGACTACGAACTCGCTGCCCACCTGGGCGCCGACTCGTTCGAGGAAGACCTGCACCTCACGAAGGACTGCGTGCTGGTCGCGCGCCACAATCCCTGGCTCAGCGACAACACCGACATCGCCGAGGTCGCCAAGACCAACCCCGAACTTGCCGCACGCAAGCGCACGGTCCCCGGCCGCATGGTCACCGTCGCCTGGGCCCAGACAGTCACCTCCGGGCCGGCCCAGTACCCGACCGACCTGACCGACCCCAACGACCCCAAATCGGTGCTGAAGTCCCTCGTCGTGGACGGCGAGGACCACACCGGCGACTGGTCGATCACCGACTTCACCGCGGCCGAACTGAAGCAATGGCTCGGCGGCACCACGTACGACGCCCGCGCCGAACGCCCCACCGCCCTGAACGGCCGTCTCCCCATCATGACTTTTCAGGAGATCGTGGACCTCGCCAAGGTCCAGAAGGAGCGCACCGGCCGCACCATTTCGGTCTATCCCGAAACCAAGAACCCCACCTGGAACAACGCCCAGGCCATCGCCAATGGCTGCGGGCCCGCCGGTTCGCGCCCGCTCGAGGACGCGCTTATCAAAACCATCGAGCAGAACGGGATGAACGCCAAGACCGCACCGATCTTCGTCCAGAGCTTTGAACCCGGCAGCCTGAAATACATGGTCCAGCACGGCCTGAAAACGAAGGTCGTCCAACTCGTCGACGGCGATAGCGTCGACCTCCGCACCGGTGCCGTCACCTTCGACAACATCACCGACGGCCGCCCGTTCGACTGGACTCTGGCCGGAAACGCCCACCAATACGACACGATGGTGACCCCCGCCGGCCTGGCCGAAATCAAGACCTACGCCGACGGCATCGGCCCCTGGAAGCCCTACCTCGTGCCGTGGAAGGTCACCGCCCGGAAAGACGCCAACAGCGACGGAACCCCCTACAAGCCCGCAACCCCCGACGCCGCCAGCCAGCCCCCCACGACCGTCATCGCCGACGCCCACAAGGCCGGCCTCTTCGTCCACGCCTTCACCTTCCGCAACGAGCACCGCTACCTCCCCGGCAGCTTCGGCGACGACCCCGTGCAGGAATACCTCACCTTCTTCCGCGCCGGCGTGGATGGGGTCTTCTCCGACTTCACGCCCACCGCCATCGAGGCACGCTCCACCTTCCTGAAATCGCAGAACCAGTGAGCCGTTCAGTGAACAGCGGGACATAGAGGCCCGTCCTGGCGGGATATGGGTGCGGCCCGCAGGAGCTCTGCCGGAGAATGGGTGAGGGCCGCCGGCATAGCTCGCCTATCCCAGCGTCGGGTCCAGCCTGTCCCGCAGCCAGTCGCCCAGCACGCTGACGCTGAAGGTGGTCAGCACCACCACGGCGCCGGGCGCCAGGAGGATCCACGGCGCACGGGTCAGGTACTCGCGGCCGTAGCCGATCATGTTGCCCAAGGAGGTCATCGGCGGCTGGATGCCCAGGCCCAGGAAGGACAGGCCGCTTTCCAGCAGGATGACCTCCGGGAAGGACAGCGTGGCCGACACGATCAGGGTGCTGGCAATGTTGGGCAGCACGTGGCGCAGGTAGATCCGCAGCGGCCCGGCCCCCAGTTGCCGCACCGCCCCGGCGTAGCCCTGCGCGTCCGCCTGGATCGCCAGGCCGCGGGCGATGCGCGCATGCCGCTCCCACCCGTACAGCCCCATCAGGCACACGAACAACGGCAGCGAGTTGCCGAAGAACGCCAGCACCGCCAAGGCCAGGATCAGGAACGGCAGGGCGGCCTGGACGTCGATCAGCATGAGGACCGCGGCCTCCGTCCAGCCGCGGCGGTGCGCGGCCAGGAAGCCCAGCGTGGTGCCCAGCAGCGCCGCGATGGCGGTGGCGCCGAAGGCGATCAGCAACGACACGCGGACCGACACCAGCAGCCGCGACAGCACGTCCCGTCCCAGCTCGTCCGTGCCCAGCGGATGCGCCCCGGTGCCGCCAAAGGCCAGCGGCGGGGCTAGGCGGTTGCGGAGGTCGAACTGCGTGATCCCGTAGGGGCGCAACTGATCGGCGAAGACCGCGACGCACAGCATCGCCACGATCCACAGCAGCGCCACGGCCGCCAGCGCCGGGACGGGCGCGCGCCGCTCCTTCGGCAGCGGGAGGACGGTGCTCGACATCACCGCGCCACCCGCAGCCGCGGGTCGAGCACGCCGTACAGCAGGTCCACCAGCAGGTTCGACAGCACCATCGTGCTGGCGACCAGCAGCAGGATGCATTGCACGACGGCCAGGTCCCGGTTGCTGACGGCCGTGACCAGCAGGCGTCCGACGCCGGGCCAGCTGAACACGGATTCGACCACCACGGCCCCGGCCATCAGGCTGCCGACCATGAAGCCCACGATGGTGACGGTGGGGATGGCCGCGTTGGGCAGGGCGTGGCCGCGCACCACCCGCCGCCACGGCACGCCCTTGGCCATCGCGGTCCGGATGTAGGGCTGGCCCAGCACCTCCAGCATGGCGCTGCGCGTGAAGCGCGCCAGGACCGCGGCGCCCCCGAAGCCGAGCGTCACGACCGGCAGGACGGGGCTGAGCAGGCTGTCCTGCCCGCCGGACGGCAGCCAGCCGAGCTTGACCGCAAACACCAGCACGAGCACCAGCCCAAGCACGAAGCTCGGCACCGTGAACCCGGCCACCGCCGCCGCCATCACCAGCCGGTCCGTCAGGGACCCGCGGTGCAGCGCCGCCTGGACGCCCGCGGGAATGCCGAGGCCGACCTTGATCAGCAGCGCCGGCAGCGCGATGGCCAGGGTGGCCGGGATGCGCTCCATCACCAGCGCCGCCGCCGGGCGTCCGTCACGCATGGACTGGCCGAGGTCCCCGTGCAGGATGTTGCCGAAATAGGCGAAGTACTGGACCCAGAGCGGCCGGTCCAGGCCCCAGGCGTGGCGAAAGGCGGCGATGGCCTCGGCAGGGGCGTCCACGTTCAGGATCAGCATGGCGGGATCGCCGGACAGGCGCAGGACGACAAAGGCGAAGGTGACGACAAGGGCGATGGTCAGCAGCGCGCGGCCAAGGCGCAAGGCGAGGAACCGGATCATGCGGCCATGCTCCCCGTCTTGCTCCCGGCCATGCTCCGGGCGTCGCCATGGGCGACGTGGCAGGCAACGAGGCGGCCGTCCGGCATCGGCTTGAGCGCCGGGTCGTCCGCCCGGCACAACGGCAAGGCGGCGGCGCAGCGGGGGTGGAAGGCGCAGCCCGCCGGGCGGTCGGCGGGATTGGGCGGATCGCCGTGCAGGATGATGCGCGGAACGCGGCCCGGGGCGCCCTGGGGCCTGGGGACGGGCACCGCGGACACCAGGGCGCGGGCATAGGGGTGCGCCGGGTCGGAGAAGACGGCATCGGGATCGCCCTGCTCGACGATGCGGCCCAGGTACATGACCGCGACCTCGTGGCTGACCTGGCGCACCACCTTCAGATCATGGCTGATGAACAGCATCGCCAGGCCACGGGCGGCTTGCAGATCCATCAGCAGGTTGACGATCCCGGCCTGGATGGACACGTCCAGGGCGCTGACGGGCTCGTCGAGCACCAGCAGGTCCGGGTCGGTCGCCAGCCCCCGGGCCAGCACGGCGCGCTGCCGCTGGCCGCCGGACAGGGTGTGGGGATGGCGGGCGCCCTGGTCCGGGCGCAGGCCGACCTGGGCCAGCAGCGCCCTCACGCGGTCGCCGCTGCCGGGCAGCCCGTGGATGGCCAGCGGCTCGGCGACCTGGGCCGCGATGGCCATGCGGCGGTCCAGCGCGCCCAGGGGGTCCTGCGGCACCAACTGCATGCGGGCGCGCAGGCTGCGCCAGGCGGTCGTGCCCACCCTGGGCATCGGGTTGCTGTCGAACCGCACGGTCCCGGCGTCCGGCGGCTCCAGCCCCAGGGCGACGCGCCCCGTGGTGCTCTTGCCGCAGCCGCTCTCCCCGACGAGCCCCAGGGTGCGGCCACGGTCCAGGCGCAGGCTGACGCCGTCCACGGCGCGGACCGGAACGGGGCGGGCAAAGGCGCCGCGGCGGGCTGAGTACTGCCGGGCGACCGCGTCCAGGACGAGCAGCGTCATGGCTGGCGGCCGAAGACGGCGACGCGCCGCCCCCCCTTGCGGGAAAGGGAGTAGGGCGGCGCTCTCATGCGAAGACCAAGGCGCGTTCGGCCGCAGCCTCCGCACGGATGCACGCGGCCTCGCGTCCGCCGCCCAACGCCCGCAGCACCGGCACCGCCGCGCCGCACGCCGGGACCGCCAAGGGGCAGCGCGGCGAAAAGGCGCAACCTGGCGGCAGGCGGGACGGCTCCGGCACGCCGCCGGGGATGGCGGCCAGGCGGGTGCGCGGCCCGGTCATCGCCGGCAGCGCCGCCAGCAGCCCGGCGCTGTAGGGATGCGCCGGCCCGGCGAACAGCGCCGCCGCCGGCGCCTCCTCCACGATGCGCCCGGCATACATCACGCACACGCGGCCGCATGTCTCGGCCACGACACCCAGGTCGTGGCTGATCAGCACCAGCGCCATGCCGGTCTCACGCTGCAAGCGGCGCAGCAGGTCGAGGATGCCGGCCTGGATGGTGGCGTCCAGCGCCGTCGTCGGCTCGTCCGCCACCAGCAGCTCCGGGCGCCCGGCCAGGGCCATGGCGATCATCACGCGCTGGTTCTGGCCGCCCGACATCTCGTGCGGATAGCCCTCCAGGCGCCGTGCGGCGCCGGGGATGCCGACCTGGTCCAGCAGGCGCACCGCCTCCGCCCGCGCCGCGGCGCCACGCAGGCCGCGGTGCAGGCGCAGCGCCTCGTTGATCTGGCGGCCGATGCGGTGCACGGGGTTGAGGGCGCTGGCCGGGTCCTGAAAGATCATGGCGACGCGCCCGCCGCGCACCCGGTCCAGCACCGCGGGCGCCGCGCCCAGCAGCTCCTGACCAGCGAGGGTCACGCTGCCCGACACCTCCGCCCCCGGAAGCAGCCCGAGCGCCGCCAGCCAGGTGACGGACTTGCCGCAGCCGCTTTCCCCGACCAGCCCCAGGCTTTCGCCCGGCCTTACGTCCAGGTCTATGCCGTGCAGCGCGGGAATGCCGCGGAACGCGACGCGCAGGCCGCGGATGCCGAGCACCGGCGCCATGGGCGCTATCCCCAGTTGGCCGCCCGGAAGTCCATCGCGAACGTCGGCGCGGCCCGCCAACGCAGGGCACGGGGCTTGGCGGTGAAGGTCGCGTTCTGGTGCAGCACGGTGTAGGCGGGGTCCTCTCGCTCGCAGATTTGCAGCATCCGGGCAAAGGCCGCCTTGCGGCGCCCGCGGTCGGTGCCGGTTTCCAGCTCGACGGACAGGCGGTTCATCTCCTCGTTGGTCCATTCCCCGTACTGCTGCTGCTCGCCGTTGGGGCCGTGCTGGCTGACGATGGACGACACGGGGTCGTTGAACGTGGCGGAGTTGGACCAGTCCCGCGTCGCCCGCGCGCCGGTGCGCTCGAAGATCTGCGACCAGTTCTCCTTCATCGCGATCTCGACGTTCAGCCCGGCCTGCTGCCACATCTCGACCAGCACCTGCGCCGTCGGCACCTGGTTGGTGTAGTAGTTGTTCAGCAGCCGGTAGGGAATGGGATCGCCCTTGTAGCCCGCGGCCTTCACCAGCGCCCGGGCGCGGTCCAGGTCGAAGGGCGGCACGGTCCAGTCCGCCATCAGCATGTCGCCGTAGAAGTCCCATTGCAGGCCGCGCGGCACGCGGGTGCGGCCCGCCCACAGGCTGTCCACGATGCCCTGGCGGTCGATGGCGTGGGTCATCGCCTGGCGGATGCGCGGGTCGCGCAGCTGCGGGTGGTTCTTGTCGAACACCGTCAGCCGGTGGTTGGGGATGGTGCCTCCCTGCACCTCGAACACGCCTGACCGCTCGATGTCGCTGATCTGGTCCGGCGGGATGTCGCAGGCGAACTGGTACTCGCCCGCCAGCAGCCCGGCGACGCGCGCCGGCACCTCCGGCACCTCCACCAGCCGGATGCTGCGCAGCGGCGGGCGTCCGCCCCAGTAGTCGTCGTGCGCCTCCAGCAGCAAGGACACGTCGGGGCGGTACTGCGCCACGCGGTAGGGGCCGGTGCCGATGGGGCTGCGGGCGTAATCGAGCCAGCTCTCGGCCTCGTCGAAGGCCCGGCGGCTCACGATGCCGCTGCCCCGGCCGGAGATGCGGCCCTCCATCGCGAGGTCCGGCGTCGCGTTCACGAAGCGCACGGTGTAGCGGTCCACGGCGTCCACCCGGTCCAGCGCGGGCCACAGCCGCCGGGCGACGGGCGGCACCTCGGCGGGCAACTGCTTCACGCGGGCGGTCGTGACCAGCGGGCCGGTCAGCGGCAGGGTGCGGCCCTGCACGGTGGGGCGCGTCTCCCCCATCATGCGCTGCGGGCCGAACGAGAACGCCACGTCCTCCGCCGTCAGCTCGTCGCCGTTGTGGAAACGCACGCCGCGGCGCAGGTCCAGCTCCACCGTCCGCTCGTCGATCCGGCGCCAGGCGGTGGCGAGGCCGGGCTTCTGGTCCAGCGCGCCCTGGTAGTCCAGGTCGATCAGGCGCTCAACGAAGAAGGTGTTCATGCGGGTGCCGACGTTCGACTGCTCCCGAAGGTCGTCGAGCGAGTTGCTGTTGGCGATCTTCTGCACGGCAATCGTGATGGCGGGGCGCTGCGCCGGCTGGGCGCGGCCGATGCGCGGCAGGGCGAGCGCCGTGGCGCCGGAAAGCAGGCTGCGGCGGAGCATGGAGATCATCCCTTGTTGCGGTCGTCCAGCCCGGCGGGCGTGGCGCGGAAATGGGTCAGCGTCCGGTCGGCGTGGCGCATCCGCCAGGACAGGGCGCGCTGGGCATAGTCCCGCACCGTCGCGGCATGGGCCGGGTCGGCGGCCAGGTTGCGGAACTGGTGGGGGTCGGCGGCCAGGTCGAACAGCAGCGGCGGCAGCGCGGCGAAGTGGACGTACTTCCAGGCGCCGTCCTGGATGACGCACAGGCTGCTCTCGTCCCGCCGCAGCCCCAGCTCGGCTTCCGGCTCGGAGTAGTGGACGTTCCGGAAGTCGTATTCGTAGTGCAGCGCGTCCCGCCATCCCGCCGGCGCCGGGCCATCCAGCAGGGGCAGCAGGCTATGGCCGTCGCAGGCCGGCGGGATCGCGCCGCCGACGGCGTCCAGGATGGTTGGCATGACATCGACGCTTTCGGTGAAGGCGCCCTCGACCTGCCCGGCGCGCGGCGTGGCTCCGGCGGGCTTCAGCACCAGCGGGATGCGGAAGCTCTCGTCGAAGTAGCCGACCTTGCCGAGCAGGTGGTGGTCGCCAAGCTGTTCGCCGTGGTCGCTGGTGAAGATCACCAGCGTGTCGTCCCACTGGCCCGTCTGGTCCAGGAAGGCGAACACCTCGCCCAGGCGGTCGTCCACCTCCGTCATCATGCCGTAGTAGGTGGCGCGGAGCTGGCGGACGGTGGCCTCGTCCATGCCGGACGCCATGCCCTCCGCACCCTGGAAGAACTTACCCTGCTGCGTGTTGCGCAGGTACCATTGCAGCAGGGGGTGCTGTTCCGCCTCGGCGGCCGGGGACGCGGCGCGGACCGGCGGCTTCATGTCGGCCGCGTCGTACATCGCGTGGTAGGGCGCGCTGGCGACGAAGGGCGGGTGCGGGCGGTAGTAGCCCAGATGCAGGAAGAACGGCTTGCCGTCGCGCCCCTTGAGGTAGGTCAGCGCCCGTTCGGTGAAGAAGGCGCTGTCGGACAGTTCCGCGGGGATGCGGGCGGGGTGCACGGTGGCGCCGCGGCTGCTCTCGTGATCCGGCAGCCAGATGTCGTCCCGGTTGGCGGGCAGCACGTAGCCCTTCTGGGCCAGCCAGCCGAAGTAGCCGTCGTGGTCCGGCTCGAACGCGCCGACGCTCCGGAAATCGTCCATGTTGTCGCCCAGCACGGAAAAGCGCGGGTCGCGCGGGCCGGTGGTGCGGGGATCGGGCGTGGTGGTGGTGTAGCCGACGAGCGCCGGGTCGTAGCCGGCATGGCGCAGCGCGCGGGGCAGGGTCGTATGCCGGGCATCCAGCGGGATCGTGTTCTGCACCGCCCGGTGGTTCATCAGGTACAGCCCGGTCAGCAAGCTCGCCCGGGCGGGACCGCAGGGGACGCAGGTGGTGACGTGGTTGCGGAAGGTGATGCCTTCCCGGCACAGCCGGTCGAGGTTCGGCGTGCGCAGATGCGGCGTGCCAAGCCACGGCACGCAGTCCGCGCGCCACTGGTCCACGACGATCAGCAGGATGTTCCGTGCAGCCATGCAGCCCCCAATCCGATGGTTGGGGTGCTATCATCCGCTCCGCGTCAGTGGCGTGACAGCCAGGTTGCAACTCCGTGTCGGCTGGGCGGGCGTCGGGACGCGGGCCTGCCGAAGTCAGAATGAGGCCGCGCCCGGCAACGGCATCACGGGAAACAGGCGGTCGGCGATGGCGTCGCGGGTCTCGGCGTCGTGCACGATGCCGAGGATGGCAACGCCCCTGGCCTTCGCCGCCTGAACCAGCCCCACCACGACGGCGCGGTTGGCGGCGTCGAGCGAGGCCGTCGGCTCGTCCAGCAGCAGGATCGGATGGCGGCCCAGGAAGCCGCGGGCCAGGTTGACCCGCTGCTGCTCGCCGCCCGAGAAGGTGGCCGGCGGCAGGCCGTGCAGGCGCTGCGGCACGTTCAGGCGCAGCAGCATCGACCGCGCCTGTGCCCGCGCCTCCTCCGCGCCGACGCCGCGCACCGTCAGCGCCTCCGCCACGACATGCAGGGCGGGCACGCGGGGCACCACGCGCAGGAACTGGCTGACATAGCCCAGCGTGTCCCGCCGCACCTCCAGCACGGTCCGCGGCCCGGCCGCCGCCAGGTCCAGCCAGGCGCCGCTGTGGCGCACCAGGATGCTGCCGCGCTCGGCCCGGTAGTTGCCGTACACGGTCCGCAGCAGGGTTGACTTCCCCGCGCCCGACGGCCCCGACAGCACCACGCATTCCCCCGCCCGCAGCGCCATCGAAACCCCGTCCAGCACGGGGATGCGAACGCCGTCCTGCAGATGCAGCGTGAACGACTTGCCCAGTCCCTCCGTCCGCAGCACGGCGTCCCCGGTGCTCATGCGTGCAGGACCGAGCTGACCAGCAACTGCGTGTAGGGATGCTGAGGGTCGTCCAGCACCTGATCCGTCAGCCCCGTTTCCACGACCTGCCCGGCCCGCATCACCACGATGCGCCCGGCGAGCAGGCGCGCCACCGCGATGTCATGCGTGACCAGCACCACCGCCACGCCCAGCCGGGCCACCAGGTCGCGGATCAGGTCCAGCAGCCGGGCCTGCACCGACACGTCCAGCCCGCCGGTCGGCTCGTCCATGAACACCAGCCGCGGCTGCGTCACCAGCGTGCGCGCGATCTGCAGCCGTTGCAGCATGCCGCCGGAAAACGTGCGCGGCAGGTCGTCAATCCGGTCGGCCGTGATCTCCACCTGGCGCAGCCAGTCGATGGCCGCCGCGCGGATGTCGCCGTAATGCCGCGCGCCCTGCGCCATCAGCCGCTCGCCCACGTTGCCGCCGGCGGACACGGCCATCCGCAGCGACTGCCGCGGATCCTGATGCACCGTGCCCCAATCCGAGCGGTGCAGCGCGCGCAGCGCCGGGGCGGACATGCGGTGGACGTCGTGCACCCCGCCGTCCCCGCCGCGATACGACACCACCCCGGCGTCCGGCCGCACGGCGCCCGACAGGACGTTCAGCAGCGTCGTCTTGCCCGAGCCGCTTTCCCCCACCACGGCGAGAACCTCGCCGGGGAACACCTCCGCGTCCACGCCGTCCAGCGCCGCGATGCGGCCGTACGACAGGCGCAGGCCCTGCGCCGACAGGAGCGCGTCCAGACTCATGCGGCCTTCCCGGATTGGCGGCCCGCGCAGAAATCCGAATCGGAGCACACGAACATGCGCCCGCCGCAGTCGTCAGTCACGACCTCGTCCAGGTAGCTGTCGGCGGCACCGCACAGCGTGCAGGCGTGCGGCGCGCGGGTCAGGCGGAACGGATGATCCTCGAAATCCAGCGGCTTGACCGAGGTGTAGGGCGGGATGGCATACAGCCGCTTCTCCCGCCCGGCGCCGAACAGTTGCAGCGCCGCCATGCCGTCCATTTTCGGCGTGTCGAAGGCCGGGATCGGCGAGGGCGACATCAAATGGCGTCCGTTCACCATGACGGGGTAGTCGTAGCTGATGGTGACGGCGCCGATCCGGGCGATGTCCTCATACAGCTTCACGTGCATCAGCCCGTACTCCGCGAGCGCGTGCATCCGCCGGGTTTCCGCGCGGCTGGGTTCCAGCTTGGACAGCGGCTCGGGCTGCGGGACCTGGTAGACGATGATCTGATCCGTGCGGAGCGGCGCCTCCGGAATGCGGTGCCGGGTCTGGATCACGCTGGCCTCGGCGGTGCGCGTGGTGGTGGCGACGCCGGCGGTGCGGGCGAAGAAGCGGCGGATGGATACGGCGTTGGTGGTGTCGTCGGCGCCCTGGTCGATGACCTTCAGCACGTCCGCGCGGCCCAGGATGCTGGCCGTGACCTGGATGCCGCCGGTGCCCCAACCATAGGGCAACGGCATCTCGCGCGAGCCGAACGGCACCTGGTGGCCGGGGATCGCCACCGCCTTCAGCAAGGCGCGGCGGATCATGCGCTTGGTCTGCTCGTCGAGGTAGGCGAAGTTGTAGCCGTTCATGCCGCATCCTCCATGCCGGCCCGCAGCCGCCGGATGGTCTCCAGCTCGCTCTGGAAATCGACGTAGTGCGGCAGCTTCAGGTGCTCGACGAAGCCTGTCGCCTCAATGTTGTCGCAGTGGGACAGCACGAACTCCACGGTCTGCGCCGGTGCCGTCACGTCCTCTCCCAGCTCGGCCGCCCGCATCGCGCGGTCCACCAGGGCCATGCCCATCGCCTTGCGCTCGCTGTGGCCGAAGCACAGGCCGTAGCCGCGGGTGAACTGCGGCGGGACCTGCTTGCTGCCCTTGAACTGGTTGACCATCTGGCACTCGGTCACGGTGATGTCGCCGATGTCCAGGGCGAAACCCAGCTCCGGCACCTCGACCTCCACTGCGACCTCGCCCACGCGCAGCTCGCCCACGAACGGGTGCGCGCCGCCGTAGCCGCGCTGGCTGGAATAGCCGAGCGCCAGCAGGAACCCCTCGTCGCCCCGCGCCAGGGCTTGCAGGCGCACGTCGCGCCCGGCGGGAAAGGCGAGCGGCTCGCGGGTCAGATCCCCGGGGCGGCCGTCGAGACCGGCCTCCGGCTCGATCAGGCCCTCATGGCCCAGCAGGTCCATCACGCCGGGCATCGGTTCGCCCGGCGGGGCGGACCCGGCCTCGGCCACCGCGCCCCCGGGTTCGGCCAGGGCGAAGTCGAGCAGCCGGTGCGTGTAGTCGTAAGTGGGGCCGAGCACCTGGCCGCCCGGCATGTCCTTGAACACGGCGGAGACCCGGCGGCGCACCGCCATGGCGTCGGTCTCGACCGGGCGCGTGTCGGCGAAGCGCGGCAGGGTGGTGCGGTAGGCCCGCAGCAGGAACGCCGCCTCGATCAGGTCGCCCTGCGCCTGCTTGATCGCGAGCGCCGCGAGGCCCGGGTCGTAGCACGCGCCCTCCGCCATCACCCGGTCCACGGCGCGGCCCAACTGCCCGGCGATCTGCGCGGTGGCGAGTTCCGGGACCGCCGGGTCGCCCCGCCGGTCCTCCGCCAGCCAGGCATGGGCGGCGTCGATGGCGCGTTCGCCGCCCTTGACCGCGACATAGGCCACCGCTCAGCCCTCCCCGATCCGCACGCTGCGCGGCAGGGCGCAGAGGTGCTCGCCCGCGCACAGCACCAGGTCCACGCCGCAGGGATACCGGACGTGGTTGGCCGCCCATTGGGCCGCGAAGTCATCGGGCAGGCCCTCCAGGCGCAGCAGCGCCGGCGCGCGCAGCCCGGGGCCGGACAGGCGATAGGGCGTCCCCTGACCCAGCGCCGGCACCTGCAGGATCAGCGTGGCCGAGTCCTCCGGCGCCAGGTCGGTGCCGGGATGCAGGCTGGACAGCGCCGGCATCGCGAGCGCGCAGGCAAAGGCGGCCGTCCCGATGCTCCCTGCCCGCGGGGCGCCGCAATGGAACGCCGCCCAATCCGCTGCGGCCGCCGCCGCCGGGTCCAGCCACAACGGCGTGTCGGCGTCGGCCAGGGTCAGCAGCACCGCCGCGGTCGCCGGGTCGAGCGGCGCCGGGGGACGCAGCACAGCGCCTGCGGAGGCGATGGTGCCGGGCCGGCTCATGGCGTCCAGCACGGCGCGGAAGCAGGATTGGGCGTCCGTGGCGGGGTCGGCGAAGCCGGGCCGGTCGAGCGTCATGACCGCATGGTCGCCAGGGTGAAGAACGCCACGCGGGTCGCGGCGGCCTTGGCGGCGGTCGCGGTGCGCGCGGCCTGCTGGGCGGCATGCAGCGGGGCGATCACGGCCCGATGCAGCCCGTCCTGCCGCGCCGGGTCCTGCAGGATGGCGTCCAGCGCCGCCGCCAGCTCGGCCTGCCGCTGGTCGCGCCCGGCGATCACGGCATGGCCGATCCGCCCGGCCGCGTCGCGCACCGTGCAGCGCGTCACCGTCATCTCACCCAGGTTGAACGCGGCCCCCGTGCCGCCGGCCCGGCCCCGCACCATCGCCAGCCCGACCTCGGGACCGCGCAGCCGCGTGTAGGGCGGCAGCGGTTCGGCCAAATGCGCCTCGATCTCGGCTGGCTTGGCCCGAGCCAGCACCGCCATCCAGTGTTTCCGTCGCCCGGCCGTCTCGGCATCGTCCATCGGTGAGTCACCAATCATCTACACGTCTAGACAACTAGGACCGATCCGCGGTAGCCGTCAACCCATGTGCCCTGTCCCCGCCCCATCCAGCGATGAAGATCCGATGACACTGCGGGCGGATAGCCTGGCGCCGGGCAGCGGCGTCGCCCAATGGCGCCAGATCGCAGACAGGGTGCAGGCCGACATCGCCGGCCATGCGCTGAAGCCCGGCGACCAGTTGCCGACCGAGGCCCGCCTGGCCGCCCGCTTCGGCGTCAACCGCCACACGGTGCGCCGCGCGCTCGAGGAACTGTCGCGCGCCGGGGCGATCCGGATCGAGCAAGGGCGCGGCAGCTTCGTGGCGGAGGACGTGCTGGACTATGTCGTGGGCGCCCGCACCCGCTTCTCGGAATGGATCAGGCGCCACAACCGGGAGCCGTCCGGCCGCGTGCTGACCCTGCGCGAGATGCCGGCGTCCCCCGCCATCGCCGAGGGGCTGGCAATCCGCGAAGGCGAGCCGGTCGTGGTGTTCGAGCGCGTGGGCCTGGCCGACGGCCGGCCGGTGAGCCTTGCCAGCCACCACTTCCCCGCATCCCGCCTGCCCGGCATCCAGGACGCCCTGCGGCGGGAGGACGGCATCACCGCGGCGCTCGCCCGCGTGGGCGTGGCCGATTACCTGCGCCAATCCACCCGCGTCTCGGCCCGGCTGCCGTCCGCGTTCGAGGCGACGGCGCTCGCCATGGCGCGCGGGCTGCCGCTGCTGGTGTGCGAGAACGTCAACGTGGACCGCACGGGCGGGATCGTCGAGTTCGGCATCGCCCGCTACCCGACCCCGCGCGTTCAGATCGTGTTCGAACCGGAGGAAACCGCATGAGCCTCAGCATCACGGGCGGCGACTGCCTGCTGCCCCAGGGCTTCGCGCCCGCCGACCTGCGGGTCGCCGGCGGCACACTCGCGCCGCCTGGCACGGCGTCCCGCCGCCTGGACGCGCGCGGCTTGCTGGTGCTGCCCGGCATCGTGGACCTGCACGGCGATGCGTTCGAACGCCAGATCCAGCCCCGCCCCGGCGTCAGCTTCCCCCTCCCGCTCGCGCTCGCTGACACCGAGGCGCAGCTGCTCGCCAACGGCATCACCACCGCGTTCCACGGCGTCACGCTGTCCTGGGAGCCGGGGCTGCGCGGCGCAGAGACCTGGACCGCCCTGCTCGACGCCCTGGATGCCGCCCGGCCCCAGAGCCGGTGCGACATGCGCGTGCACCTGCGATGGGAAGCATTCAACATCGACGCGCTCGGCCTGGCGCTGGAGGCCATCGGTGCCGGGCGGGTGCACCTTCTGGCGTTCAACGACCACACGCCCTCCATCCTGCGCAAGCTGGCTGACCCGGCGGCCCTGGCGAAGTTCAGCGAACGCGCGGGCGTGCCGGCGGCCGCGTTCCGCACCCTGGCCGAGCGCGCCGCCTCACGCGGGGCCGAGGCGGCTCCGGCCCAGGCGGAGGTCGCCGCCGCCGCGCGCGCGGCCGGGCTGCCGATGGCAAGCCATGACGACGGCAGCGTCGCCGCGCGGGACGGCTTCCGCCGGCACGGCGCCAGGATCTGCGAGTTCCCGATGTCGGACGAGGTCGCCCGCGCCGCGGCGGCGGCCGGGGATTGGGTGGCGATGGGCAGCCCGAACGTCGTCCGCGGCGGGTCGCATATGGGCTGGGGCTCGGCGGCGCGCATGGCGGAGGCCCGGGTCTGCCGCATCCTGACCAGCGACTACTACTACCCTGCCCTGTGGCAAGCGCCGTTCCTGCTGGCCGCCCGAGGCGTGCTGGACCTGCGCGAAGCCTGGGCGCTGGTGTCGGCCCATCCGGCCGCCGCCGCCGGGCTGACGGACCGCGGGACCCTGGCCGAAGGCCAGCGCGCCGACATCGTGCTGATGACAAAGGGCGACAGCCCGCACGTGGTGGCCGTCTTCGCGCACGGCCGCCTCGCCTTCAGCACGGCCGAGGCCATCGACCGGCTGTCGTGATCGGCGGCCCAGCGCCGCGGCCGCGCGCAACGTCGCCTCAAGCCCCTCGCCGGCCGATGATCGCCAACCGCAGCCGGCGGGACACGACGTCGATTGCCGCCACCGTCGCCAGCACCATCAGTATCAGGAAGGCGACCTCCCGCCATTCCAGCACCCGCATCTGCTCATACAGATGCAGCCCGATCCCGCCCGCGCCGACGATGCCGATGATGGTGGCCGACCGGGTGTTCGACTCGAAGAAATACAGCAACTGGCTGGCAAACACCGGCAGCACCTGCGGCACGAGGCCGAAGCGGATCGCCATCAGCCGGCCGCCTCCGCTGGCCAGCACGCCTTCGACCGGCTTGCGGTCGGCGGTCTCGATCGCCTCGGACATCAGCTTCGCCAACGCCCCGCAGTCGGACGACGCGATGGCGAGGGCGCCGGCGAAGGGGCCAAGCCCCACGACGTTGATCCAGATCAGGGCCCAGATCAGCACGTCGATGCTGCGCACCGTGTCCAGGCTGCGCCGGGCCAGGACGTGGACCACCCGGTTCGCGACCACGTTGCGGGCGGCCATGAAGCCGAACGGCAAGGCCAGCACGGCCGCCAGCAGCGTGCCCAGGAAGGCAATCGACAAGGTCTGCCCCAGCGCGTCCAGGTACAGCAGAAAATGTCCGCCCGCGCCCGGCGGCAGCATCAGCCCAACGATGCCGCCGAGTTGCTCCAGCCCGTGCCAAATCCGTGCTGGCGCGATGTCCAGCATCACCAGCCCGGCAGCATAGACGGCCAGCGCCGCGGCCACGGCCGCCAGCCTCCCCGCCTGGCCGCGCCGTGCCCCGGTCCCCGCGTGCCCGGCCAGCAACCGGCTGCGCAGCCTCTCGGAGGCGAGATCGATGGCCATCACGCAGACGAGCAGCATCAGCAGGATGGCGCTGACGTCGGAGTAGTAGAACTTTCGGATCGCGACGATCAGCTCCTGCCCGATGCCGCCGGCGCCGACGAAGCCGATGACCGCGGCGCCGCGCACGTTGACCTCGAACCGCAGCAGCGCGTAGCTGGCGAAGTTGGACAGCACCTGCGGCAGCACGCCGAAGCGGATCTGCGACAGCCAGGCGCCGCCCGTCGCCTGCACCCCTTCGACCGGCTTCATGTCGATGTTCTCGATCACCTCGGCGAACAGCTTGCCCAGCGTGCCCGCCGTGTGCAGCGTGATCGCCAGCACGCCGGCCAGCGGGCCGAGCCCGAACGCCACCACGAAGATCAGCGCGAACACGAGGTCCGGCACCGTGCGGTCGAACTCCAGCACCCGGACGGCGGCGAACCGCAGGGCGCGGGACGGCGTGACGTTGCGGCTGGCCAGCACGCCGCCGACCAGCCCGAGCACCGTGCCCGTCGCCGTGCCGACATAGGCGATCAGCAGGGTCTGCCCAAGCTGCATGCCCCAGCGGCGCAGGCCCCAGTACCAGGAGGCCGGGTCGGTCCAGACCCGCGCCCCCGTGTCGAGCTGCGTGAGCCGGTCGAAGTAGCTGCCGAAGTTGCCGAGGTTGGCCCAGAAGACATCGGGCCGAACCTCCGCCCCGACCGCCGACAGCGCCGTCGCCGCCAGCATCAGCACGATGCCGGCCAGCACGATGCGGCGCCGCGCGGCCACGGCGTGGGCATAGGCGTTCAGCAGCGGGCGCAGTTGCGGCTCCGGAAGCATGGTGAAGCCATGCATCACGGTGCCGGACCCACGCTTTGCGTCAGCCGTTCTGCTTGCGCAGCCTGTCCACGAAGGTGATCAGCTTCACGGTGTCATCGTAGGCGGCGTTGTCGGTGGCCTGGAACGGCTGGTTCTTGCCATCCGACAAACGGTCAAACGCGGCCTTGTCGTTCTTCGCGGCGTCCAGCCAGGCCGTGCGGATGGCGGATTTCAGGTCGTCCGGCAGCGCGTCCAGGTACGCGGTCGGGCTGTTGATGATGAGGTCCGATTTCAGGACGATGCGGAAGTCGTCCACCGTGGCGGGCTTGCCGTCCGCAGCCTTCACCATGCCCTTGTTCAGCATCCGGGTCAGGTTGCTGTCGTCGGGCGCGTTCCAGAAGTTTGCGGCGACCTGCACCGTGCCCTGCTGCAACGCCAGCACGGCGTTCTCATGGCTGCCGGTGATCAGCACCTTGCCAAAGAACTGCTCCGCGTTGATGCCAATCTTGTTCAGCGCGAACAGCGGCATGTTGTAGCCGGACGTCGAGTTCGGATCGACCAGCCCGAGGGCCCGGCCCTTGAGGTCCTGCACGGTCTTATAGGGGCTGTCGGCCTTCACGTAGAAGACCGAGTAGTAGCCCTTGCTGCCGTCGCTGTTCACGTCGATGGCAAAGGCCGTGGCCTTCACGCCGATGACCATGGCACGGGCGAACGACGCAGGGCCGTAATAGCCGATGTGGATGTTGCCGGCGCGCTGGCCCTCGATCAGGGCGGCATAGTCGTTGGCGACCCGCAGCGTGACCTTCGTGCCGAGCTGGTGGCTGAGATAGGCCAGGAACGGCCCGTAGCGGTCGGTCACGCCGGCGGCGTTCTCGGCCGGGATCACCGCGAACACCAGTTCGGGGAAGGCTTGCTTGTAGCCTTGCGCCCGAACTGGAGTGCGGAGGCCCGTTGCGGCGGCGCCGGCGGCCAGGCCGGCCAGCAGGGTACGGCGGTCAATCATGGCGTGTCCTTGGTTGGGAGGGGTCAGGCGGTGGCGGCGGCCGGCCATTCGGCCGGGTCGGCGGCGGGCTCGCGTCCCATCACCTCGTTCGCCTCCAACCCATAGAGTTCGCGGGCCACGCTTTCGGTCAACGCCGACGGCAGGTCGTCAAACACGACGCGGCCGCCGGCCATGCCGATCAGGCGGTCGCAGTAGGTCCGCGCCAGGTCCAGCGAGTGAAGGTTGCACAGCACCGTCAGGCCGAAATGGCGGTTGATCCGCTGGAGGGCATCCATGACGATCTTGGCATTGCGCGGGTCCAGCGACGCCACGGGCTCGTCGGCCAGCACGATGTCGGGTTCCTGCACCAGGGCGCGGCATATCGCCACGCGCTGCTGCTGGCCGCCCGACAGGTTGTCGGCGCGTTGCGCGGCCAGGCCGGCGATGCCCAACTGCTCCAGCGCGGCCAGAGCCATCGCCCGGTCGTCCCGGCGCCACATCTTGGCGGCGGAGCGCCAGCCCGGCGTGTGCGTCAGGCGGCCCATCAACACGTTGTCCAGCACGTCCAGCCGGCCGATCAGGTTGAACTGCTGGAAGATCATCGCGCACCGCCGGCGCCAGTCGCGCAGCGCCCGGCCAGAGAGGGCGGTCACGTCCAGGTCGCCAAAGCGGATGCCGCCCTTCGTGGGCTCCGTCAGGCGGTTGATCAGGCGCAACGTGGTGGACTTCCCAGCCCCGGACCGCCCGATCACCCCAACGAATTGCCCGGGCGGGATCTTCATGCTGACCCCGGAGACTGCGACCGAACCGCCAAAGCTTTTCGTCACGTCGTTCAAAACAAGCACACGCGGTCCCCGAGCTGAGCCTTGGATCGTCTACACGGGACGCACGATGGGGTTGATGAAGTTTCGATGACGCGGGGGACGTTCAGGCAGGACCGTTCAATGTTACGACACAGCACGCATTCCGAGGAGTTCTCCAATGTCTGTGGCGTTGCTGCAGGGCTCGGCACCTGTTTGAGTGACCTGTTTACGCCCTGATCCCGTTTTACTTTCAGGCAATCACAGGTGGCCGCCTGGCCGGGCGGATGGGCGCGGGAATGTGGACCGGGGCGCATCGGAGACGCCACGCGGCGGGCCTGAAAGAACCGAGAGGTTTGACGGACACTACCAGCTTCTTCGCCACGCTCGAATGCGAGCCACTTCGCCTCACAAGCCAAGGCCCGCATGGCCTGCTTTTACAACCCCGTCCGCCTCCACTCCGGCCTGGGCTATCGTTCGCCCATCGACTATGAACCATTGATGGAGATGACCCTAGCAGAACCGTAATCACCCAAGCCTGCCAACACTCCACAGAGGCGGGGCGAGATCAGGCCACAATGTTGAAGTCCTTCCAAGCCAGCGCAGCACAGCTTTGGGCCGGCCTCGCCACCCCCGTCGCCGCACGACCGCCCGGCGGTGCTCCTGCTGCCAGGGGCAGCCTGCTGGCCGTGGACTTCGGGGCACCGACGGGCCGGATGGCCCCGGCCACCCTTTGGGGAATCGCCTGCGCCGCTCCGCAGAACCGCGACTTCGCCTTGTGCGCCGATCCGAAGTTCCTGGCCGCCGCCGCACGCATCGACCCGCCGCTTCTGCGGCTGAACAGCAACGCCGGGATCGGCAGCACCGGCTCCGACTACTGGAGCGATGCGATCTTCGCCGCCGGGGTGGATGCGCCGAACTGGAGGGTCCTTGAGAACTTCACCCGCAACGCCGCGAAGTTCATCCGCCCGGACTGCCGCTTGATCGTCGGCGTGCGGTTGGACGGGCGCGGCCCCACCGACTACGCCTCGATGTGCGCCCAGATCGTGCGGCGGTTGAGGGAGGCCGGTCTCAACGTCTGGGGGGTGGAGGTCGGCAACGAGAACGACGCGCTGCCCATCGACCGCTATTGCGGCCTGTTCAACGCGGCTGCAAGGGCCGTCCATGCGCTCGATCCAGCCATCCGCATGATCGGCCCCGTGGACAGCTGGTGCAACGGCCGCCGGCTGGCCTCGTTCGCCCGGCAGTGCGGAGACCAGATCGGAGCCGTGTGCTTCCACGCCTACCGCTACGGCATGGGAAAGGGGGAGGTGCTGACGGACGCGCAGTTGTTCAACACGCGCTCGGCCGACGACATGCGGACCGCCCGCGCCGCGCTGACCGGCACCGCCGCGGCGGACGCGCCGATCTTCATCGGGGAATACAACATAGATTTCGACGCCGTGAACGAAGTCCGCCAGCAGCGGCCGGTCGGCGCGGTGTTCGCCGCCCACTTCATGGTCACGGCGTTCCAGACCGGCCTGGGCCTTGAGATGGGCGCCCTCTGGGAGATGTTCGGCGACGGGCAGTACGGCGTGATCCGCGAGGATTACAGCATCGGCCCGCAGGGGCGGCTGCTGTCGAAGGCGGCCGCGGTCATGGCCGGGGCAGAGGTTTCCGCACGGCTTGCGGGCGGCAACGCCGTGGCCCTTGCCGTCATCAACGGCGACAAGGTCGGGGCGATGATCGTGAACCATGGCACTGCGCCGTTGTCAGGATGGGTCGCCCTCGGCCGCATGCCCGGCAACGCCGAAACGATCAACCGCTGGGAGATGAGCAGCGCCAGCCCCGGCGTGTCTGCCACGATCAGGGTCAGGGCCGGCCTGACGGACACGCTGACGGTGCCGCCGATGAGCGTGGTGATGCTGCACAGCTGATGCGTCCGAGCGGTCGAAGCCCGACCGGGGCCGTCGTCTGGCGCTGCCCGAGGGACGATGCGGCGCAGCGCGACTGGCCTCACCTTGTGCATCAAAGCCACATGTCACGAGGAAACCACCGAGTCCTCAACGGGCATTCCCGGCCTTGCCGCCGCCGCCGATTGGATCAATTACTGGGAGGTGATACGATCACGGATCACGCAGCGGCCCATGCCGGTCAGTTGCGTGAGACGCCTCAGCACCCTGACTAAATATCATGATCCATTGCGGATACAGCAACCGCCGTGAGATCAATGAACAACATGACTGCCAGCTTGACCTGATGCAGTGGTCAAAAGCATTTTGGACGCCTTTTGCTGGACACAATCGGGGGTGAACGTCCTCCTCGGTGTCGAGGACTGGCTTCAGCAAGCCTTCTAAGGACGTGAGCGATGGGGAAGCAGGACCACTATCTGCGCTTGGTGATCGTCGGGGGCGGACCCGCTGGCCTTGCCCTGCTCCTGGCGGCGCACCGCACTGGCGAACTCAGCTCCTTGCTCGACGGTGGCGTTGCCGTCGTTGAGCAGTCCCAGTGCCTAGGCTCCGGTTCAATCGGCGGCTACGCCATCAACTCGGACAGCAGCGGCCGCACCTTTGTCGATTGCCTGCTGGGTCCTGACGACACCGAACTGACGCGACTCGCGGACCATCCCCTGACCCGGCCGCTGGCCGATGCGGGGGATGGCGCGGTTGCGCTGCGCGACGCCGGGCGGTTCCTGCGGCTGGTGGGAGAGGCGGTGGGCCGGATCGTCGCGGCGCACCCCGCGAGCAGCGTCCTGACGACCCACCACGCCACATCCGTCACGCAGGCCGCCGGCGGCTGGAGCGTCCAAATCCGCGACCTGGCCACGGGCGCTGAGCGCACGCTGCTGACCCGGCATGTCGCGCTGGCGACCGGCGCGCAGCAGCCGGCCGAACGCCTCGCGGCGGAAACGGTGGCCGGCGTCAACCTCGTGCAACGATGCGCCGACCGCCTGCTGCAATCCGGCGACGTGCTGTCCGCCGGCGGGCTGGAGCACGTCGCGGGCCTGCTGGCGGGCAAACCAGAGCCCCGGGTGGTGATCGTGGGCGGATCGACCAGCGCCGCGTCCGTCGCCCATGCCCTGCTGCACCGCATGCCCCAGGTGCAGTTCGGCGCGGGCGGGGTCGTCCTGCTGCACCGCCGCGAACTGCGCGTTTATTACCCAGACCGCGCCTCGGCCCTGATGGACGGCTATACCGAGTGGACGGAGGACGATGTCTGTCCGATCAGCGGCAAGGTGTTCCGGTTCGCCGGGTTCCGGCTGGACGCGCGGGAGCTGGTCATGCAGGCGCGCGGCATCGGCGGCCGGCGTCCGGAGCCGAGGGTCCGCCTGCACCGGCTTGGCGCCGACGATGCGGGCGCCGTGCGGCTGATCGACGGGGCCGACGTGGTGGTCGCCGCCCTAGGCTACCGCCCCCGGGCGCTTCCGGTGCACGGCCAGGACGGGCGGCCGATCACGCTGCTGTCGCAGACCGGGCCGCAGAAGCCCTTGGTGGACAACCAGTGCCGGGTCCTGGACGGCGGCGGGCGGCCGGTGCCCGGCCTGTTCGGGATCGGCCTCGGCGCCGGTTTCGTGCCGCGCGGCCGTCTGGGTGGGGAGGCGAGCTTCCGCGGCCAGGCGAACGGCCTTTGGCTGTGGCAGCACGATGTCGGCTCGCTGATCATCGACGCCGTCATGCGGCCGTTCGGCCCTGCCCTGGAGCCGCGGGATGAAGCCCGGCGCTGGGTGCCCGCGAACGCCCCCCAGTCCGTCTCCAGCCTTGCCGCCGAGGGAGCGTGACCGTGCGGGTTCCCCTGGTCCGTCCGGCTCCGCCGCCCTTGAGCGAGGCCGCGGCACGGCTCCGCGAGATCGAGGACAGCGGCGTGTTCAGCAATTTCGGCCCCGTCAACGCGAAGCTCGAGCATGACATGGCCGCCCGCCTGTTCTCCGGGGAAGGGGCTTGCCTCACGGTATGCAACGCCACCATCGGCCTCATGCTGGCGGTGCAGCACGCCATCGGCGCCCGCCCGACCCAGCGGCAAACGCCCGGCGTTCCCATGAGGCCGCGCTACGCGCTGATGCCGTCCTTCACCTTCGCCGCCGCCGCCCAGGCCGCCATGTGGTGCGGGCTCACACCGCTGTTCTGCGACATCGATCCGAAGACCTGGACGGCCTGCGCCGCCGACGAGGAGCGGCTGCTCGCCCGGCATGGCGGCGATGTCGCCGTCGTCATGCCGTATGCCACGTTCGGCTACGACCTCGACCTCGCGCGCTATGCGGGGCTGACGCGGCGTACCGGCGTGCCCGTGGTGGTGGACGCCGCCGCCTCACTCGGCACGATGTCGGCCGACGGCCGCGGGTTCGGGACCGGGTTCGGGGGCTTGATCGTCTATTCGATGCACGCGACCAAGTCGTTTTCCACCGGAGAGGGCGGCATCATCTACAGCGCGGACCTGGATGCAATCGACAGGCTGCGGCAGATGAGCAACTTCGGGTTCGGCCGGCCGCGGACGGCGACGATGCCCGGCCTGAACGGCAAGCTCAGCGAAGTCGGCGCGCTGTCGGCGCATCTCCGTCTCGGCGAATACGACAAGGTCCTGGCACACCGGACGGCCCTGATGCGCCGCTATCGGCAGAGCTTGCCGGAGCTGACCTATCAGCCGGAGCTGCCGGGGACGCAGGCGCACCAGTTCGCGCCTGGGCTGCTGCCCCCTGCGCTTGCGCCCCACCGCGGCGAGATCACGGCGGCGCTGGCCCAGCAGGGCATCGGCTCGGCCACTTACTTCAGCCCCCACTTGGCGCAGCAGGACTACTTCGCCGAGCATGGGATCGGGCGCGAGCTGCCGGTGACGGACGACATCGCCAGCCGCGTCGTCAGCCTGCCGCTGTTTGACGACATGACGCAGCTGGACCTGATCGAGGTGACCACCGCCATGCGGCGGGAGGTGATGCGGGTGACGCGGACATTCCGCCGCCGTGCTGCCCGCCGCAGCGGGCCGCCAAACGGACCGCCGACGCTGCCCGCCGTGCCTTTGACCCAGGGGACCCCGCACGTCCGGACGCCCGCGCAGACTTGACGGAGAACACCCCGGGATGCGCTATGCCGTCGTTTTCAAGACGTATGCGTGGGACGCCTTCGTGCATCGCCAAGCATCCCGCTGCGAGGCTGCGACGGGTTCGGGTGACTTCTTCATCTCAATCGACGAGACCAGCGGCCCCGTCGGCCCGGTTCCATTCGACCGCGTCGTGCGCACCGGCAACGCCGAGATCACCGCCCTGGGGTTCGCCAACCGTTTCGAGCGCGGCTCGCTGCTCTGGTGGAACCCGGATTACGTGCACTACCAGTTCCAGGAACGGCACCCCGAGTACGATTATTACGTGTTCATCGAGTACGACGTCGTGGTTCGGACGAGCATCGAGCGCCTGGTGGCACGGATGGCGGCACGGCAGGCGGACCTGATCGACCTTCCCGCACGCACGCCGAAGCAGGACTGGTTCTGGACCATCTACCATCGGCAGACCTATGCGTTCGAGGATCTGCGGGGTTCGTTGATCTGCCTCACGGCGTTCTCCCGCCGTGCGCTCCAGATGCTGGCCGGGCGGCGCCGGGAGATGACGAGGGATGACGCCATCCGCTTCTGGCCGATGGCGGAAGTGTTCATCCCGACCGAGATCGCCCGGGCCGGCTATCGCTCCATGTCCCTGGCCGAGTTCGGCCAGGTGGACCAATACCAATGGTTCCCCCCGGCTCTGGAAGACGACCTGGCGGGCATGGACGGGGACGCCTTCCTGCATCCAGTGCTCGACAGAAGGCGGTATGTCGCGGCGATGCTGAAATCGACCGCCCGGTTCCGCAGCTTCCTCTATCCCCGGAGCAGGATGTGGCGCTCGCTCGCGCGGTTCCCCAAGCAGGAATACTTGCCGATGCTGTATGGCGCGGCGTACCGCCGGTTGCGCCTGAGCGTCAAGGAAAAGCTGCAACGCCGGCGGCTGCGGCGCATGGCCTCATCCATGACCGGCGAACCCACGGTGACGACGAAGCCGTGAGCGGCCCGCCTGCCCCACAGGCGGCACGTATCCCCGCTTGGGCGGCAGCAGGCGGCCGGGTTGAGCGTGCGTCCTAAAGCACGCCGTGCCCGGCCTCCCATCCCGTCTTCAGCGTATCGCGGCCGCTTCGCTGCGCCGCCACTTGAGATACTGCTGCAAGAGCGCGGTCCGTTGGAAGGAGTTGAGGCCGTCCGTCGCGCGGCCCGAGGCGAAGAAGCGCGCGAAGTCCTGCCGCGCCGGGCCGTCCACCACGCGCGCCACCTCCTCGGCCGCGGCCGGGAAGCGTGTCCAGCCCGGCACCTCGGCGGCGAGGTTGACCTCCTTCCACTTCTGGTGGGACGGCGGCTGCTGCAAGTCGCCGAGACGCCCGAACAGCGCAGTCACGAGCCGCGCCACGTAGCGATAGCGCTCGCTGCCCATCGGCCAGGCATAAACCGCGAGCACCCCTCCCGTCGTCAGGGTGTCCACCACCTGCTCGTCGGGCACGAGGTTCGGGTAGTCCGCGTGCGTGATGTTGCCCGGCGCATAGGTCTGCAAGAGCCGCGCGTCATCCCGCGGCAAGGGCAGGAGGTGCAGGCCGGCGTCGGCCGGCAGCTTGAGGAAGATGTCGGCCGGCTTGCCGGTCACCCGCACGACGGCGGCGATCTCTCCCCGCTTGAGCTTCTCCATCGCCACCTCCTGCGGGTCGGGCGAGAAGGTGACGGGGATGCCCAGCGTCGCGAACAGCATCCGCGCCGTCATCGCCGAGCCGGACCGCGGCAAATCCGCGTTGATCGTCTTGCCCCGGAGATCGTCGAGCATGCGCACGTCGGGGCCGGCGATGACGTGCACCTCCTCGTCGAACAGCTTGGCGATGTATTGGATCGACCGCGTCGTGCCGGGTTGCAGGAACCTCTCGCGCTCCGCGCCGCCCAGCACGTCCGCCTGCACGACGGCCACATCGACGCCGCGCAGATGCAGGAGGTCGTCCAGGTTCCGCACCGACCCTTGCCCGACGATCGGCACGACGCGCAGGTCGGGTCCGTTCAGGATGTTGGCGAGGTCCGTCGCGATGCGCAGGTCGGTGCCCCCGACCCCGGCGCCCTCGACGCCGACGACGAACGCCGGGGCCTGCCCTGGGACCGGGGGCGGCAGCGTGCCGGGGGGGCGGGCCGCCGCAGGACCAGCAGGCCAGCCCAGCGAGGCGGCGAGGATGGCAGCAAAAGCTATTCGCATTCTGATCCGGTTCCGATCCATCGAGTCATTGAGGCGTGCTCCGGCCGAGTTGCCGGGCACGGTCCCGCCATGTCTGGGCCAGGGCCGCGTCGGGCACGATCCCGATCACGCCGATGCGGCGCAGCTCCTTGGCGTCGTAAGTCCTGGACAGCGCCTCGGCGCACGGCCCGCAGCCAGCCTCGGCGCCGCGCTGGTAGTAGCGCCGCGCACCTGAGATATCGCTGGCCTGGAACGCCGCATCGCCCCTGCGCCGCAGCAGGTCGAGCAGCCCGGCGGAGGCCAGGGCCGACGCTGGGCGGGCCTGCGGCAGGGGCGGAGGGGCCACGGCAACCTCGGGGGCGGTGACGGCCTCGGCGGGTCCATGCCCCGCATCGAGCGTCATGTGGTCGAGGTCCTCCATCAGCTTGACCATCGCCGCGATGCCCTCTGGGCCGGCCCGCGGCATCAGCCGCGCAGCCTCGTCAATCGTCTTTCCCACCTCTGCCGTCGCGTGGTGGGCCGCCTGGTCCTGAGCCTGGGCGACAAGGCGGCGGATTTCGTCATCCGTCCCGTTCGCCCGCACCGGCCCGTCGAGGCTCAGCAGGACGCCGGCAATGCCCGCCAACAGAACGAATCTGTTTACAAGTAAAAACATCAGAGAAACATTCGCAAGCAGCCCATGCTCTTGGATCGGGGCATCTCGCGAGCAGCAAGTCGTACTCGTCAATAACATATTATAAGTGAGGCTGCTTCCGCTTTGCCCCGCGCGCAACGACAAGGACGCGGCAGCGGCACAGCTTGGCGGCCCGGCGCTGCGAACCTCCGCTTGGCTGCAAGCCGCATTCAATTGAGGGCGAGGCCGTGATACCATGCGCCGCGTCGGCCCGATGCCGCTCAAGCCGACCGTCAACCGGCGGTCCATGTCGGGCATCACGAGGACTGCATCCTGCCGGGCGCTGGGCTTGGCCGTGCAGATCCAACCACGCAACGGAGGACAGGATGGAACACAGGCGTCTGGGACGATCAGGGTTCAACGTGCCGGCCTTGAGCCTCGGCACGGGCACGTTCGGCGGCGGCAACGACTTCTTCAAGGCGTGGGGATCGACGGACGCCCAGGGGGCGACGCGCCTGGTGGACATCTGCCTGGAGGCCGGGCTGTCCATGTTCGACAGCGCGGACATCTACTCCAACGGGCTGGCCGAGGAGATCCTGGGCCAGGCCATCGCGGGCCGCCGGCATCAGGTCATCATCTCGACCAAGGCGACGTTCCGCTCCGGGGACGGGATCAACGAGGTCGGCTCCTCGCGCCACCACCTGATCGACGCCTGCGAGCGGGCGCTCAAGCGCCTCCGCACCGACCATATCGACCTGTTCCAGCTGCACGGCTTCGACGCCATGACGCCGGTGGAGGAGACGCTGGGCACGCTCGACGACCTGGTTCGCGCCGGCAAGATCCGCTACGTCGGCTGCTCCAACTTCTCGGGCTGGCACCTGATGAAGTCCCTGGCGGCGGCGGACCGCTACGGGCTGCCGCGCTATGTGGCGCACCAAGCCTACTACTCGCTCATCGGGCGCGACTACGAGGCCGAGCTGATGCCGCTGGGGCTGGATCAGGGCGTGGGCGCCGTGGTCTGGAGCCCGCTGGGCTGGGGACGCCTCACCGGCAAGATCCGCCGGGGCCAGCCGCTGCCCGCGAACTCGCGCCTACACGTCACGGCGGAGCAGGGTCCGCAAATGGAGGAGGCTTACCTTTACGATGTGGTGGATGCCCTGCTGGCCGTCGCCGAGGAGACCGGCAAGGCCGTGCCGCAGGTGGCGCTCAACTGGCTGCTGCAACGGCCGACGGTCGCGAACGTGATCGTCGGCGCCCGCGACGAGGCGCAGTTGCGGCAGAACCTGGGCGCCGTCGGCTGGAGCCTCACGCCCGAGCAGGTGGCGAGGCTCGACGCCGCCAGCGCCCGGCCCCTGCCCTACCCCTACTGGCACCAAGCCGGGTTCGCCGAGCGCAACCCGGCGCCGGTCGGCTAGGAGCCTCCTCCACAAGGCGGGCTGGCCTCATACCTCCAGGGCGAACCCGGCCGGCCCGCCCGTCTCCATCCGCTCGGCCAAGGTCTCGACCGCAGCCGCCAGTTGGGCCAGGGCCGCCTCCAGCTCGGCGGACCCGAGACCCGGGGATGCGGGCGCCAGCGGCGTCGCCGTGCTGGCCGCCATCCCCGCCAGTTCCGCCAGCCGGGCCTCGATCCGCGCCGCCTGCATCGCCAGCCCGGCGGCGTGCGGCAGCGCGGCCATGCCTTGGCTGGCCGCCGCCACCACCCGCGCCCAATGGACGCAATCGAGCAGGGCGGGAGCCGGCCGCTCCGTCTCGCGGCGGAGCAGCAGGCGCCGGGCGGTCAAGGGCGCGAGCGCGAGGCGCAGGTCGGCCACCTGCCGGTCCACCTGCCGCATCGCCTGCATCGGCAACGCGCCCGGCACCCCCGACAGCGCCTCGCGGCTCGACCGCACGGCATCGCGCAGCGACGCGAGCACGGCGTGCCCCGACCGCAGCACCTGGTCGCGCGTGCGGACCGGCAGCACGAAGGCCGCGACGAGGATCGCGGCGGCGGCGCCGATGGCGGTCTCCTCAAGCCGCAGCAGCAGCAGGTCCTCGGGCGGCGCCCCGAGCATGCCATAGAGCAGGCCGAGCATGACCGTGACGCAGAAGATGCCCGCGGTGTAGGAGGCCAGGAACAGGTAGAACATGCCGAAGATCGACAGCAGCAGCGCCCCGGCCTGCAGGCCCTGACTGCCCGCCAGCAGCGTCGCCAGGACCAGGCCGCTGCCGATCCCGAGCACCGTCCCCAGAAGGCGTTGCAGCCCCTTATGGATGGTGTCCCCGCGGGAGCGCGCGTTGAGGAACACGACGTAAACCGTCAGCACCGCCCAGAACCAGCGTTGCGGCGACAGCGCCATGCCGCCCGCCATGGCCAGCGCCGCCGCCAAGGTGACCCGTGTGGCGAGCCTCCAGGCCAGCGGCCCCGGCGGCGGCCGCGCCGCCGGCGGCTCCCCGACGGCCGGCCCGATCCCCTGCGCGGCGACGCCCAAAGCGTGCACGGCATGGCCCAGCGTCGCCAGGTCGGCGCGCAGGGTGCCCTGCTCCAGCAGGCCGGCCGTGCTGGCGTACCGGCGGCCTCGCCGCATCCGAC
This sequence comes from uncultured Acetobacteraceae bacterium, assembly GCA_964252005.1. Classification (GTDB taxonomy): domain Bacteria; phylum Pseudomonadota; class Alphaproteobacteria; order Acetobacterales; family Acetobacteraceae; genus CAHJXG01. The sequence continues at coordinate 31,884 of CAXULX010000006.1, forward strand.
GCTCATGCAGGCGCAGCCGCAGGGCGTGGCGCGGCCCCGGCGGCGCCGCGCGCAATCCCCCGATCAGGCGGGCCGTCGCAAGCTCGAGGTCGATCAGCCTGGCCCGCATCGCGTCGCGGCCGTCGGGGAGCAGCAGCGCCAACTGGTCGTCGGCCGCCAGCGCCGCCTCGTTCAGCCGCACCAGGTCGCGGCGGAACCGCCGCGCCGCGCCGCTGGACGCGGGCGCCTCCCCGGCGATCCGGCCGGCGCTGCGCAGCACCTGCGCCGCCCGCCCCTGCACCGCCGCAGCCGTGCGGCGGAGCGTCGCCGCAGGGTCCAGCGGCACCACGACGAAGCCCGCAAAGGCGACGACCGGAGCCGCCAGCACGAGAGACAGAAGCTGGATGGGCAAGGTGGCCGGCGGCAGTTCGAGATAAAGGCCCACATACGACGTCACCACCGCCATCAAACCGATGCCGATCATGCGGGGGCTGCGGGGATGCAGCAGGAAGCACAGGAACACGAGCACCAGGAAGCAGCTGTCGCCGGCCGGGCCGTGGCCGTGCAGCAGCGCGGTGCCGACCGTCGCCGCGGCGGCGGCCAGCATCAAAGTCAGCAAGGTGCGCTGCCGCTGCCGCCGCGTCAGCTCGCGCATCAGGAACGGCCCCACCATGCTGAACGTGACCCCGCTCGCGAACTCCTGGAGCGGCGCGCCCAGGAGCCGCGCGCCCAGCAGCGCTGCGACGGTGGTCAGGAACACCGAAAGCGTGCCGCGCACCGCGAGCGTCAGCCGCGCAAGCCCGGGATCGGAGGTCGCCAGGTGCTCCTGCACCACGACGAGGACCGGGTCCGCCATCCCGGCCGCGCGCGCCCAGGCACTCCTTCGCTCATGCAGCATGGCACGCACCATACGGACAGGCCCGGGGCGCGTCACCTCATGGCGGCAGGCCGCGGCGTCGCGTCGGGGACGGCGGCGGTGTACACACGGGTCGGCCGAAGCTGAACGGAGACACTGTGAGCATCCCGACCCACACCGACGCCGTGCAACAGGCCGTCCTGCGCCCGGCCAGCGCCCCCGTCGCGACGGTCCCGGCCGCCCGGCTGCGGACCGTGATGGCCGGGGCGCTGCTGGCGATGGTGCTGGCGGCGCTCGACCAGAACATCGTCAACACCGCCCTGCCCCGGATGGTCGGCGACCTCGGGGGCATGGCGCACCTGTCATGGGTGGTGACGGCGTTCATGCTCACCTCCACGACCACGACGCCGCTCTATGGCAAGCTATCGGACATCTACGGCCGGCGCACGCTGTTCTTCGTCGCCATCCTGCTGTTCCTGGCGGGATCGCTGCTGTGCGGCGCCGCCCGGTCCATGGGGCAGCTCATCGCGTTCCGGGCCTTGCAGGGCCTGGGCGCCGGCGGCCTGCTGGTGCTGGCGCAGGCGGCGATCGGCGACGTGGTCTCGCCCCGGCAGCGGCCGCGCTACCAGGGCTTGTTCACCGGCACCTTCGCGCTGGCCAGCATCGCCGGGCCGCTGCTGGGCGGGCTGATCACCTCGGCGCTGTCCTGGCGCTGGGTGTTCTACGTCAACCTGCCCGTGGGCATCCTGGCCCTGGTCATGATCGCCATCGGCCTGCGCAAGCCGCCCTCCGGCCAGGTCCGGCCCATCGACTACGCGGGCGCGCTGCTGCTGACCGGCGCCACGGCCGCGCTGCTGCTCCTGCTGGCCTGGGGCGGCACGGAGTTCCCCTGGGCCTCGCTCCCCAGCGCGGCGCTCGCGGCGGTCACGGCGGCGCTGGCCGGCTTGTTCCTGCGTCGGGAGGCGCGCGCGCCGGAGCCGCTGATCCGCCTCGCCTTGTTCCGCAACCCGATCTTCGCCCGCGGCGTGGCGGTGGGCGGGATGATGGCCTTCGCCATGCTGGGCTCGACGGTGTTCCTGCCGCTCTATTTCCAGCTGGTGCTCGACATGGACCCGGCCGCCGCCGGGGCGATGATGCTGCCGCAGGTCGTGGGCATGCTGCTGACCTCCGTGATCGGCGGACGCATCGTCGCGCGCCTGGGACGCAACAAGCCCTTCCTGCTGGCGGGCCTGGGGCTGGAGGCGGCGGCGCTGGCCAGCCTTGCCGCCTTCGCGTTCATCGGCGCCGCCCCCGGCGCCTTCCTGGTGTCGATGGGCGCGCTCGGCCTGGGGATGGGCATGGGAATGCCCAACCTGACCACCGCGGTGCAGAACGCCGTGCCGTATCGGGAACTGGGGGCCGCGACGGGCGCGACGACCTTCGCCCGGTCCCTGGGCGGCGCGGTCGGCGTCGCGGCCTCGGGCGCGATCATGTCGGCGCGCTTGGCGTCCGCACCCGCCGGGGCGGACGGCCGGTTGGACGCAAGCGCCTTGGCCGAGCACGGCATGCAGGCCCTGTCCCAACTCACGCCCATGCAGCAGGCGGGGATCAGCACGGCCTACCGCACGGCGCTGACCGGATGCTTCCTGCTCAGCGCCGTGGTGATGACGGCGGCGTTCATCCTGGTGCTGGGCCTGCCGGAGCTGACGCTGCGCAGCGAGATCGAGGAGCGGCCGGCGTAGCGCCGTGACACGCCCCACCGTGACACGCCCCGCTGTGACACGTCCGGCCCTGCTCATCGTCAACCCGCACAGCCGCCGCGGGGCGGACGCGGCCGGGCTGGTGGCGGAGGCGCTGGAGCGCGCCGGCGTGCCGGTCCTGCGCCGCAACTGCGCCGAGGCCGGCAAGCTCCCCGGCCTGATCCGCGAGATGGCGGGTCAGGTGGGGCGCGTGGTCATCGGCGGCGGCGACGGCACGCTCAATGCCGCGGCGGCTGGGCTGGTCGGCGCCGGGCTGCCGCTCGGCATCATCCCGCTCGGCACCGCGAACGACCTCGCACGCACGCTCGGCATCCCGCCCGACCCGGCGGCGGCGGCGCAGGTGATCGCGGCGGGCCGGGTGCGGCGCATCGACCTGGGCGAGGTGAACGGGCATCCGTTCTTCAACGTCGCCAGCATCGGCTTCGGCGTGGACCTGACGCGGGCGCTGACCCGCGACTCGAAGCGGCGCTGGGGCGCGCTCGGCTACGTGGTCGCCGGGCTGCGCGCCCTCGGCCGGCTGCGGCCGTTCTCGGTCGAGATCATCGAGGGCGGCATCACCCACCGCTCGCGCACCGTGCACGTCGCCGTGGGCAACGGGCGGCACTACGGCGGCGGCATGACGGTGTCGGAGGACGCCCGCATCGACGACGGCCGCCTCGACCTCTACAGCTTGGAGGTGCAGAGCCTTTGGCGCCTGCTGCTGCTGGCGCCCGCCTTGCGCAGCGGGCGGCACCATGCCTGGTCCGAAATCCGCACCCTGTCGGGACACGAGTTCGAGCTTCGCACCCGGCGGCCCCGTTCGGTGAACACCGACGGCGAGATCACCACCCGCACGCCGGCCCGCTTCCGCATCCTGTGCGGCGCCCTTGAGATGTACGTGCCCTGAACGGCGCGGGGGCCGTCGCGGCGGGGCTGCCGACCGGGCGGCTGCTGGCCTTGATCGCGGCCATGGCCGCGCTGCTCCTGCTGCTTCGGGCCGCGGCATGGGCCAGGCTGCGCCGCCGGCCGGCCGGCCTGGGCGTCCCCGCGCCGGCGCTGTTCCTCCTCGCGGCAGGCTGCGGGGCGGCGCTGCTTGCGGGGCTGACCGGGGTGGTGCTGCGGGCGCCCGGCGCCGTTTCGGCCTGGGACGTGGCAGCGGGCGCGGCGCTCGCGCCCTACCGCGCGCCCTGGCTGCTCGCCGCGTTCCTCTGGCTCACGACCTTGGGCACCGGCGCGGCGCTGGCGGGGATCGCGGTGACGGCGACGGGGTTCCTGTGGGCGGCCGGGCGCGGCGCGCTGATCCTGCCGCTCTGGGTCACCTTCGCCGGGGCGCAGGCGACGGCCTGGGGCAGCAAGTACGTGATCGGGCGCGCACGCCCGGCGTTCCTCGACGGCGTGGCCAGCGCGGCGTCGCCCTCCTTCCCCAGCGCGCACGCGGCCGGTTCGGCCGCCGTGCTCGGCTTCGTCGCCTTCGCGGTGGCCGTCGGCCTGCCGGGACGGCGCGAGCGTTTCGAGGTGGCGTTCTGGGCCGTCGTACTGGTGGCGATGATCGGCTTCAGCCGCGTGTTCCTGGGCGTCCACTTCGCGACCGACGTGGCGGCCGGCTTCCTGGCCGGCGCGTCCTGGCTGCTCGTTGGCATGGCGCTCGCCGTCGCCCGCCTTGCCGCAAACCCGTTGGGACGGCAAGCTGCGGCCTCCCCTGCGCAGAGGCCGCCCGATGATCGCCCTCGATGATCGCAACTGAATACGACATCATCATCGTCGGCGGCGGCTCGGCGGGCGCCGTGTTGGCGGCACGGCTCAGCGAGGACCCGGGCACCCGCGTGCTGCTGCTGGAGGCCGGGCGCGACCTCCGCTCGGCCGACACGCCGGAGCATATCAGCATCCCCAACCCCATGCGCGCCATCGGCGACGACGGCTTCCGCTGGCCGTATCTGATGGCCCGGCGCACGCCGGCGCAGGAGCCGAAGCTGCTCTGGCGGGGCCGGGCCATGGGCGGCAGCTCGACCATCAACGGCCAGATCGCGATCCGCGGCACGCCTGACGATTTCGAGCGTTGGGCCGCCGCCGGCTGCACCGGCTGGGCCTGGGCGGACATGCTGCCGTATTTCCGCAAGCTGGAGACGGACAAGGACTTCCCAGACGCCTCCTACCACGGCGACCACGGCCCCATCCCCGTCTATCGCGCGCCGCCCGAGGCATGGGGCGGCGTGGACCGCGCGCTCCGCGACGCATCGCTCGGCCTCGGCTACGGCTGGTGCGACGACCACAATGCGCCCGAGGGCACCGGCGCCTCGCCCTATGCCATCAACAGCATCGGTGGCCGCCGGGTCTCGACCAATGACGGCTACCTGGAGCCGGCCCGCGGACGCGCCAACCTGCACATCGTCGGCGACGCGCTGGTCGAGGCGGTGCAGATGGAGGGCAACCGGCCCCATGCGTCGGGCGTCCGTGTGCGCGTCGGCGGCCAAACCCATGCGCCCCGGGCAACGCGGGAGGTGATCCTGTGCGCCGGCGCCATCCACTCGCCCGCCCTGCTGCAACGCTCCGGCATCGGCCCGGCGGCGCTGCTGCAGCGCCTCGGCATCCCGGTCGCCGCCGACCGTCCGGTGGGGGAGAACCTGCTCGACCATCCCATGGTCGGCGCCCTGCTGCACCTCCGCCCGGCCGCACGGGTCAGCACGCTCATGCACCGCCACACCAATTGCTGCCTGCGCTACAGCTCGGGCCTCGGCGGCGCCGGGGAGAACGACATGATCATGATCGCCGGCAACTTGGCCGGCGCGCTGCTGAGCCGGGGCGGCCCGGACGCCGCGCGCGGGCGCCTCGCCGTCTCGGTCTATCAGGCGTTCAGTCAGGGCCACGTCCGCATCACCAGCCCCGACCCGACGGTCGATCCCGAGGTGGAGGAGCACATGCTGTCCGACGAGCGCGACCTGCTGCGCCTGCGCGACGGCGTGCGCCGCCTGGAGGCGCTCTGCGGCCAACCGGCCTTCCAGGCCATCGCCGAGCGGGTGGAATACGGCGCCTCCGGCCGCTCCATGGAGGATGGGCTGGACGACGCGGCGCTCGACGACTGGCTGTTCGCCGAATGCTCCGACGCGCAGCACGCGAGCGGCACCTGCCGGATGGGCGCGGCCGATGACCCGCGCTCCGTCGTGGACCCCGAGTGCCGGGTGATCGGCGCCACTGGCCTGCGAGTGATCGACGCCTCCATCATGCCGGAGGTGCCGCGCGCCAACACACACCTGACGACGGTCGCGGTGGCGGAGCGGATGGCGGACCGGCTGCGCGGGCGCTTGTGACGCTTGCCAGGCCGGGCGCCGCTCGGCTTTATTGGCTGCCGGGATAGCGGGAGAGCGGACATGCGGCGTCGAACCCTTCTGGCGGCGCTCGGGGCGTCCAGCCTGGCCCGGCCCGCCCTGCTGCGCGCCGCCGCGGCCACGACCCTGCGCTTCGTGCCGCAGATCGACCTCGCCTTCCTCGACCCCCACTGGACCACCGCCAACATCACCCGCAACCACGGGCACATGGTGTTCGACACCCTCTATGGCTGCGACGCCGCGTATCGCGCCACGCCGCAGATGCTGGAGGGGCACGTGACGGGGCAGGACGGCAAGCTCTGGCGCCTCACCCTGCGGCCGGGCCTGATGTGGCATGACGGCACGCCCGTGCTCGCGCGGGACTGCGTCGCCAGCATCCGCCGCTGGGCCAAGCGGGACGCGATGGGCGGCACCCTGATGCGCGCGACCGACGAGCTGTCGGCGCCCGACGACCGCACCATCCAGTTCCGCCTGAACAAGCCGTTCCCCCTGCTGCCGGACGCGCTCGGCAAGCCCGCCTCCTACATGCCGGCGATGATGCCGGAGCGCCTGGCCCAGACCGATGCGATGACGCAGGTGGGCGAGATGGTCGGCAGCGGCCCGTTCCGCTACGTCGCGAACGAGCGCGTGCAGGGTGCCCGCAACGTGTATGCCCGCTTCGACGGCTACAAGCCGCGGGACGGCGGCACGCCCGACTGGTTCTCCGGCCCCAAGGTCGTGCATTACGACCGCGTCGAATGGACCACGATCCCCGACAGCGCCACCGCCGCAGCCGCCCTGCAAGCGGGCGAGCAGGACTGGTGGGAGCAGGCGGCCCCGGACCTCCTGCCGCTGCTGCGCCGCACGAAGGGGATGGTGGTCGAGGTCATGGACCCCTCCGGCACCATCGGCATGATGCGCCCGAACCACCTGCAGCCGCCGTTCGACAACCCCGCCATCCGCCGCGCCCTGCTGCATGCGCTCGACCAGCCCGCCATGATGCAGGCCATCGTCGGCGACGACCCGGCGCTCTACACCGCCCCGGTCGGCGTGTTCATGCCCGGCGGCCCGATGGCGAGCGACGCCGGGCTGGGGGCGGTCGGCAGCCAGAAGGGCGACCTGCCGGCGGCGGCGAAGGCGCTGAGGGACGCCGGCTACAAGGGCGAGGCCGTGGAGCTGATCGTGCCCAACGACTACCTGCACATGCGCCTGATGGGCGAGGTGCTTGCCGACACCATGCGCCGCGCCGGCATGACGGTGAACTACGTCGCGACCGACTGGGCGACCATGCTGCAACGCCGCACCAACAAAGGCCCGGTCGCCCAGGGCGGCTGGAGCGGCTTCGTCACCTCGTGGACCGGCAGCGACTGGCTCAGCCCCGCGACCCACCTTTCGCTGCGCGGCAACGGCCTGGCCGGCTATCCCGGCTGGTCCACCAGCGAACGCACCGAGGCGCTGATCGCCGCCTGGTTCGACGCCCCCGACCCGGCCGCCCGCCAGGCGATCTGCCGCGACATCCAGGCCCAATGCATGGAGGACGTGCCCTTCTTCCCGCTCGGCCAGTATGCGGTCACGACGGCCTATCGCGGCATCCAGGGCGTGCTGAAGGGCTTCCCGACGTTCTGGAACGTCCGCCCCACTTGAAGGAGCCGCCAATGCCCCATGAGACCATCCACGAGCGCCTCCGCCACGCGGTCGCCGCCGGGTTCGAGCGGCAGACGGAGTTCCTGGCCGACCTCGTGCGCTTCCCCTCGGTGCGCGGCCAGGAGGCCCCGTTGCAGGACTGGATGGCCCGGCAGCTCGCGCGCCGCGGCTACAGCGTGGACCGCTACACGCTCGACCAGGTGGACATGTCCAACCTCGCGGGCTTCAGCCCCGTGCTGGACACCGACTACAGCCGCGCCGTGCAGGTCGTGGCCACGCGCCGGGCGGACGCCGCGACCGGCCGCAGCCTGATCCTGCAAGGCCATGTCGATGTCGTCCCCGCCGGCCCCCTGGCGCTCTGGGGCACGCCGCCGTTCGATCCCGTCATCCGGGACGGCTGGCTGCACGGCCGTGGCGCCGGCGACATGAAGCAGGGCGTGTCGGCCATGGTGTTCGCGCTGGACGCCATCCGCGCCGCCGGCCTCGACCTCGCCGCCGATGTCCATGTGCAGACGGTGACGGAGGAGGAGTGCACCGGCAACGGCGCGCTCTCGACCCTCGCCCGCGGCTACCGCGCCGACGCGGTGCTGATCCCCGAGCCGACGGACGCCACCATCACCCGCGCCCATGTCGGCGTCATGTGGTTCCGCCTGCGCGTCCGCGGCGTGCCGGTGCACGTGGCCCGGGCGCAGGCCGGCACGAACGCCATCATGTCCGCCTTCCAGCTCATCCAGGCGCTGCAACGCCACACCGCGGCGCTCAACGAGGCCGCCCGCGCCGACCCGTGGTTCGGCGACGCCGCGGAGCCGCTCAAGTTCAACCCCGGCGTGATCCGCGGCGGCGACTGGGCCAGCAGCACGCCCGCCTGGTGCGAGGTGGATTGCCGCATCGGCCTGCTGCCCGGCACCAGCCTGGCGGTCGCGCGCGACGGGGTGGAGCGCTGCGTCGCGGAGGCGGCCCGGGCCGACGGCTTCATGGCCAACAACCCGCCCGACATCATCTGGAACGGCTTCCAGGCCGATGGCTACGTGCTCGACCCCGGCAGCGAGGCGGAGCGCGTGCTGGACGCCGCGCACCGCCGGGTCTTCGGCACGGAGATGAAGGAGCGCCGCTCGACCGCGGTCAACGACACCAGGTTCTACGGCCTGTACCACCGGATGCCGGCGCTGTGCTACGGGCCCCGCGGGGAGAACCACCACGGCTTCGACGAGCGTGCCCACCTGCCGACGCTGCAAGCGGTCACCCTCGCCATCGCCGTCTTCGTCGCCGATTGGTGCGGCGTGCGGGAGCGCCCGGCTCCGGACGCCGCGCCGTCCTGACCCGGCGCGTGCGCCGGCTACGGTGCCGGGGCGCCCAGCAGGCGCGCCTTCAGGTCCTCTGACGGCGGGTTGTCGCCGATGAAGCCGCCCAGGATGCGGGTGGCGAGGTCCGGGTTGGCGAAGTCGCCGACCTGCTTGGTGTTGAACAGCACCCGCAGGCCGCGCTGCGTGAACACATAGGCCAGCGTGTCGCCCACCGCGGCGCCCGGCGTCGCCGCGATCAGGCGCTCGAAATCGGCCTGGTCGGACGGCGCGCATTCGCCGTGGCCGCAGTTCTTGGCCTCGCCCTCCCGGTACTGCTTCTCAACGTCCGCCTTCGAGGCCGCGTGCAGGAAGCGCATCAGGATCACCTTCGGACCCGGCGACGCCAGGATCGCACGCGCGTCCCGGCTTCGCTGCGTCACATACAGCCCGGCGACATAGACCTTCACCTTGAAGATGGTCAGCGTCCGGAGGCCAAGCCCGTTCAGCACCAGGCTCTGCCCGGCCAGCGGGTAGGTGTCAGGCAGGCTCTGGCCCGAGATGCTTGCCGCCCGCCCCGGTCCCGCCAGGCCAAGGACCCCGCATATCGCCAACAGCGCCACTCTCCGCCTCATCGCTCACTCCATTCAATACGGGCAACAGGCGCGGAGGGCGGGTGCGTCCCGGGCTTCAGAGAAGCCCCCTGCGTTCGCGAAGATGTGTCAGATGAGGGACGTTGATTTCCGCACTTGAGCATCGAACTCACAGCCACCCAAATTCCTCTGATAAGGGCAGCCTATCATGAAGAAGTTCCTCTGCGCAGGTTTGGCGGCGGCCTCGATCTGCACTGCCTTGCCAAAGCCGGCGGCGGCCGGGGGCGGCGGGTTCCTGTTCGGCACCGTCCTGGGGTTGGGTGTCGGCACCGCGGTCGGGTCCGCCGTGGCGCGACCGTATCCGTACAGCCCCTACCCCTATGCCTACTCCCCGTATGGGTACTACCCTTACGCGGCACCTTATCCCTACGCCTACCCGCCGCCCGTCGTCTATGCGCCGCCGGGTTACCTGCCGCTGCCCCCGGCGCCGTCTGCCGGCCCTGTGACCTACGCGCCGCCTGGGATACGCGCCCCGGCCGCGCCGGTCCCGACGTGCCGTCCTGGCCAGTTCTTCAACACCTTGACCGGCAACTGCGACCGCCGCTGACGGCGGTCACGTCCCGCGCGGCGGGGGGCGGGCGCCGCGGCGGTCCTGCGCCGCCCACCGCCGGGCCAGCTTCGGCAGCCGCATCAGCGCGCCCATGATGAGCCGCGCATGCATGGCGGTCAGCAATAGGTTGTCCCTGCCGTAGCGGAAATGCGACACGCCGCCTTCGTCCGGCCGGAGATAGCGCACCGGGGCCGGCAGGTTGATCGCGGAAACGCCGGCCCAGCTCAGGCGGACCGCCGCCTCCGGATCGAAGTCGAACCGGCGCATGGAGGCGGACCGCTCCATGATCGGTAGCAACTCGTCGATGGGATACACCCGGAAGCCGAACAGGCTGTCGCCGATCCCGGCCCAGCCGGTCTCAAGCTGCGCCCACCAGTTGGACAGGCGACGGCCGCGCACACGGAGCGCCGGGGCGTCCGGCCCGAACTGCGGCACGCCCAGCACCATCGCGTCCGGCCGTGCCTGGCTCGCCTGCATGAAGCGCCTGATGTGCCCGGCCGGGTGCTGCCCGTCCGCGTCCATCACCAAGGCATGGGTGAACCCGGCCGCCCCCGCCAGGCGCAGCGCATCGAGCACCGCGGCGCCCTTGCCGCCATTCCGCGCCCGGCGGATCAGCCGCACGCCGCGGTGCTGGGCAAGCAGTGCTTCGGACCCGTCCGTGCTGCCGTCCAGCACGACCCAGACGGCGGGCCATTCCGCCAGCGCCGCCAGGGCGGTGTCCAGCAGGCGTGCCCCGCTGTTGTAGCTGGGGATCACCACCACATGCGTCACGGCGGCCAAGGATCAGGCGCCCTGCGGCACGCGGGCACCACGACGGCGGGCTGCGGCCCCTGGATCGCAGCCCGCGTTCAGACCACGGCGCACCTATGCCAAAACCGGAGCCTCAGTGCGCGTGCGCGCCGGCCGCCCCCACGCCGGTTTCCGACCGGACATACTGCTCAAGGAAAGCGGCCTGCTCCCGCTTGGCCCGCTGGCTGGTGTCGAGTTTCGAAACCAGCCAGATCGCGCCGAAGGCGAGCGGGACGGAGAACAAGGCGGGGTTGTCGTACGGGAACACCGCCGTGGCCGCCATGTGGAAGGTGTCCACCCACACCGCCTTGCTCAGCACGATCATCAGCACGGCGCTGGTCAGCCCGAGGAAGCCGCCGACCAGGGCGCCCAGCGTCGTCGTGCCGCTCCAGAGGATGGACATGAGCAGCACCGGGAAGTTGCAGCTCGCCGCGACGGAGAAGGCGAGGCCCACCATGAACGCGACGTTCTGGTTTTCGAACACGTAGCCCAGCGCGATGGCGACCACGCCGATGACGACGGCGCTGATCTTGGAGACGTTGATCTCCCGCCCCTCCGTCGTGCGCCCGCGCGCGATCACCGAGGCATAGAGGTCATGGCTGACCGCCGAGGCCCCGGCGAGCGTGAGGCCCGCCACCACGGCGAGGATGGTGGCGAAGGCCACGGCGGAGATGAAGCCGAACAGGACATCGCCGCCCACCGCGCGCGCCAGGTCGATGGCCGGCATGTTGGCCGCGCCACCGATCAGGTCCCTGATCTTGTCGAAGCTGCCATCGGCGCCGAGCTTGTAATAGCTCGGGTCGTTCATCAGGAAGGTGATCGCGCCGAAGCCGATGATGAAGGTCAGGATGTAGAAGTAGCCGATCAGCCCCGTCGCATACAGCACCGACTTACGCGCCGCCTTCGCGTCGGACACGGTGAAGAAGCGCATTAGGATGTGCGGCAGCCCCGCCGTCCCGAAGATCAGCGCGAGGCCGAGCGAGATCGTCGAGACGGGGTCGGCGACGAAAGCGCCCGGCGCCATGATGGCGTCGCCCTTGGGATGCACCTGCACCGCGGCGGCGAACATGGCGTTCGGGTCGAAGTTGAAGTGGATCAGCACCATCAGCGCCATGAACGACGCGCCGCCCAGCAGCAGGCACGCCTTGATGATCTGCACCCAGGTCGTCGCCTTCATGCCGCCGAACACGACATAGACAATCATCAGCACGCCGACGATGGGCACGGCGTAGCTGTAGGGCAGGCCGAACAGCAGCTGGATGAGCTTGCCGGCCCCCACCATCTGCGCGATCAGGTAGAACGAGACCACGATGAGCGTGCCCATGGCCGACAGCACGCGGATGGAGGTCTGGTCCAGGCGGAAGGCCGCCACGTCGGCGAAGGTGAACTTTCCGAGGTTGCGCAGCCGCTCCGCAATGGTGAACAGCACGATGGGCCAGCCGACGAGGAAGCCGATGGAATAGATCAGCCCGTCGAAGCCGTTGGAGAACACCAGGCCGGAAATGCCGAGGAAGGACGCCGCCGACATGTAGTCGCCGGCGATGGCCAGGCCGTTCTGCCCGGCGGAGATGCCGCCGCCGGCCGCGTAGAAGTCCGAGGCCGACTTGGTCTGCCGGGCCGCCCGGTAGGTGATCCCCAGCGTGAACAGCACGAAGACGAGGAATATGACGACGGCCGTGATGTTCAGGCCCTGCTTCTCCACCGCGCCCTCGACGGCGCCGGCGGCCCAGGCCGCATGTGGGAGGGCCACCGCCGCCAGGGCGGCAGCCAGGGCCAGGCTTGACGGGCGCGGGATCACCGGCCCACCTCCCGCTTCAACTGCTCGGTCAGCTCGTCGAAGCGGCCGTTGGCCCGGACCACGTAGATGCCGGTCACGACGAACGCGGACAGGATCACGCCCAGGCCGAGCACGATGCCCAACGAGGTGGTACCCCCGCCGACCTTCTGGGCCAGCAAGGGCTTGTCGAACGCGACGAGCAAGATGAAGCCGAGATAGATGAACAGCATCAACAGCGAGAGGGTCCAGCCGAACCTGTTGCGGCTGGACACGAGCGCCTGGAACTTGGGATGGCGCAGGAGACGCTGATACTCGCCCGCCCCGACGTCCGCGCTCATCCGGCTTTCCACAGCGGCCGCAGCCGTCGCGTTCATACTCATCCCCGTTTTACTCCCCGCCTTGATTTTTCAGCTTGGCATTGAGCAGCCATGGTTTGAAATCGCTTGTCAAGAGCGGCGCGCGCTCAGGACCTTGGCGGCATGCCTCCTGGTCTGCGGGCGGAATGGCTAAACGGTGACTCCCGCCTGCTCCGACTGTTTCATGCCGACGCCGGACGTACGGCGCCGGCTATCGCCGAGATGCGACAGGTGCTGGGACAGCCGCTCCGCCGCGAACCGGGCGCCGTAGATGAACCGCATCGACGGCCCGAACGTCGCGGCCCCCAGGAAGCCGGCGAAATGCAGGCCGGGAACCGACGCTTCAAAGCTCCGGTCAAGCAGCGGAGCGCCCTTGATCGTCTTGATGTCGGGTGCGATCCCCTCAAGGAACGGAAGGCGGCTGACTTCGGGCCGATACCCCGTCGCGGCGATGACGTGATCCGCCGCGAGTTCGACGGGTCCCTCCGCCGTCTCCACCAAGAGGCGCGCCTCCTCCCCATGCATCCGGACGGTCCGCAAGGTGCCGGTGTGGATCGGGATCACCCCATCGACGCGGTGCTTGATCCAGCCCGACCCGGCCGGTGCGAACAGGCCGTACGCCTTGGCATAACGGGTGCCCTGCGGCAGGTAGCTGAACTGGTAGGGCATCTCCGACCAGAACCAAGTGCGCCATCCCGGTCCCAGGCCGAAGTTCGGCCGCCGCGCCTTTTGCCAGGCGGTGCGGCGGACGTTCGGATCGTCCTCGTTCTTCGGCTCATACCATTTCAGCGGCCGCCGGGTCAGCATGGTGACCTCGGCGCCCTGCTCGTTCAGCAGGGCGGCGAGTTCGCAGGCCGATTGCCCGGCGCCGATGACGGTGACCCGGCGTCCGCTGAACTTCGAGAGGTCGTTATGCGCCGAGCTGTGCGACACCATGCCCGGCGCCAAGGTGGCCAGGGTGTCCGGGACTTGGAGCAAAGGCAGCAGCCCGGTCGCCACGACGACCTTCCGTGCGAGGACCTGCTCCCCGGAATCAAGGGTGAGGCGGAAGCCGCGGCGCAGCTTGGCAACGTCCAGGACCCGCGCCTCATCCACCTCGCCGACGTAGCGGCGCTGGAACTCCTGGCCATACTCCGCCACGATGTCGCCGCGGACCCGCAGGCCGATATGCGAGTAGTCGGTCCGGCCGCTTTCCCGGTAGAACCGCTCCAGCGGGAAGGCGTTGCCCGGCGCCGCGATGTTGCTGGCAAAGGCGTCCGACTTAAGCGTCAGCCCCTTCGGCATGTGGTCCTTCCACATGCCCATCGGCTTGCCGAACGCCCGGAACGGGACGCGCAGATGACGCAGGTGCGCTGCTATGGACAAGCCATACGGCCCCGCACCGATGACGACAACCTCAACCAACAAACTCTCCTGCGATGACAAGGACGACGGGCCGGCAAGGCGACAGTGCTGATCCAGGCCAGAATAGAGTGGTCACAGCTTGGCTAGACATCTGCTGGCGATCAAACGCACGGCTTGCGTTCGACACAGAAAACGTCCTCAGATTGAGTCGAATAGTAAATCACCTAAGTTATAAGCAAATCTAAATCTGACCTGTGATCCGGACCCGGGATCGGTATTGCCTTGTTCCCTATCGTCCTGCGTTCATAACGAATAAGTAAACGAATTCACCCGTGAACGTCTTGGGCTAAACGATCTAGGCCGTCGAACGAAGTGGACTACGCGCACCGATCCCCGCCCCCTTGGCGCGCCGTGGCCGGCCGCAGCGCGTTCATGGAGCATCAACCAGGACCCGGCACGTGCAGCCATCCCGTCACGTAACCTGCAGCGCCCATGCTGCAAGGCTCACGTCTAAATAAAACTCAACGTTTCAAGTGTTGAAGATGATTATCCCTTTAGGGTAGACGCGCCTGAGATCATCCGCGACGGTCCTCATGCCCCACGGCCACGCCCGCGCCTCCATCGATGACCAGGCTTCTTCGCCCCGCCGCACGGTCCTGTGCCGCCGGGCCAGGTGCCGGCAGCCCCTGGAGGCGGGGGGTTCAGGCGCAAGGCGGGCGGCGCGGCCATCGGCGGAAGGGTCCGGCCCCGCGCCGTGACCCTCGCCGCCCGCCTGGTGCTGCTGGTCGTGCTCGCCTTGCTCCCCCCGCTTGCCATTCAGGCATGGAGCGGCCTGGAGCAGCGGCGGGAGCGGGAAGCGGCGCTGCGGGCCGAGGCCGTGGCGCAGACCCGGGCGCTCCAGGTGGACGTGGTCCGGGTGGCCGAGGGCGTGCGCCAGCTCCTGGTGGCGCTCGCCGAGATGCCCACCATCCGCGCCGGCGACGCCGCGGGCTGCACGGCCTACCTGCAGACCGTGGCGCGGCAGTATCCCGCCTATTCCCTGCTGGTCGTCAACGACGCCCAGGGCCTGGTCCTGTGCAGCAGCGCGGGCGCGGCGCCGGGCGAATACGACAATGCGGCCCGCGCCTACCACCAACGCGCCATGGCGTCGGGCGGCTTCGCGGTGGGCGACCTGGTCACGGGCATTTCGACGCGCCGGCCCAGCATCCACTTCGCCCTGCCGTTCCGCCGCATGGACGGCGAGCCCGGCGGCGTCGTGGCGGCCAGCGTGGACCAAGCCTGGCTGTCCGGGCAGCTCGCCGCCGCGGCGCTGCCGCCGGGCGCCGAGGCGCTGGTGCTGGACCCGTCCGGCACGGTGGTGGCCGCCGCCCGGGACGGCCGCCCGGCCGTGGAGGGCTGGTTGGGCCGCCCGGCGCCCGAGGCGCTGCGCACGGCGCTCCGCGTGAGCGAGGCGGCGGCGGTCGAGGCGGCCGCGCCGGACGGCGCGGCGCGGCTGTTCGGGGCCGTGCCGTCCGGCCCCATCCTCGGCGGAATGGTGGTCGCGGCCGGGCTGGACCGCATCCGGATGCTCTCGGAGCTGCGCGAAACGTCCGAGCGCAACCTGCTGGCGCTGGCCGTCGGCGCGGCGTTGGCGATGAGCGCGGGCATCGTCTGCGGACGCCGCTTCGTGCTCGCCCCCTTGGCCCGGCTCGCCGCCGCCGCCGACCGGGTGGGCGGCGGCGAGCTGGGCGCGCGCGCCGACCTGGACCGCCGCTCGGGCGAGATGCGCGAGGTGGGCGCGGCCTTTGACCGCATGTCCGCGGCGCTCGCCGCACGCGAGGGCGAGCGCGATTGGGCCGAGGCCGCCCGGCGGGCGGGGGAGGCGCGCCTGGACGCGGCGCTCGCCGTGGCGCGGCTCGGCACGTTCGAATGGAACCCGGTCACCGACGCCCTGACGCTGGACGGGCGCAGCCGCGAGATCTTCGGCTTCGCGCCCGGCGAGGGCACGCGCGGGCAGGAGGTGTTCGAGCGCATCGACCCGTCCGACCTCGGCCGCGTCGCCGCCGAGGTGGAAGCTTCGCGCCAGGCGCCGTCCCGCCTGGAGACGGAGTACCGCGCCCACCTGCCGGACGGCACGGTCCGCACCATCCTGTGCATCAGCGACGCCGTCCCGGGCGCCGACGGCAGGGCCGAACGCATGCTCGGCGTGTTCAGCGACGTCACTGACCGCACCCGCGCGGAGGCGGCGCTGCGCGACGAGCGGAACCGGCTGGAGGTGCTGAACCGCACCGGGGCGCAGCTCGCCGCCGAGCTGGACCCCGACCGGCTCGTGCAGGCGGTGACCGACGCGGGCGTGGAGCTGACGGGCGCGCGGTTCGGCGCGTTCCTCTATGACACAGAGGGCGCGGAGGGCGGCAGCGACGCGCTTTATGCCCTGTCCGGGGCGGACCGGCCCGCCTTCAAGGGGGTCTTCATGCCGCGCGCGGCCCATGTGTTCGGGCCGGCGCACAACGAGGGCGTGATGCGCTCGGACGACCTCACCGCCGACCCGCGTTGCGGGCCGGGCGAGCGGCACCGGGGCATGCCCGACGGATGCCTGCCGGTGCGGAGCTACCTCGCGGCGCCCGTCGTGTCCCGCGGCGGCGAGGCGCTGGGCAGCTTGGTCTTCGGCCATCCCGAGCCGGGCGTGTTCACCGAGGCGGCGGAGCGCGTGGTGGCCGGCCTCGCTGGCCAGGCCGCGTCCGCGATCGACAATGCGCGGCTGTTCCGGGCGGCCCAGCGCGCGAAGGAGACGCTGGAGGCGCGGGTGGAGGAGCGCACCCGGGACCTGCGCCTCGCCATCGCGACCCTGCACGAGGAGGTGCTGGAGCGGGAGCGGACCGAGGATGCGCTGCGCCAAAGCCAGAAGATGGAGGCGGTGGGCCAGCTCACGGGCGGCATCGCGCATGATTTCAACAACATGCTCCAGGGCATCGGCGGCGCGCTGGAGACGGTGCAGCGCCGCGTCGCGCAGGGCCGCATCGCCGACACGGCGCCGCTGATGGAGGCGGCGCGCCAAGGGCTGACGCGCGCAGCGGCGCTGACCCAGCGCCTGCTCGCGTTCGCGCGCCGGCAGGCGCTGGACCCGCGCCCCGTCGAGCCGGACACGCTGATCGAGGGCATGGGGGAGTTGATCCGGGGCACAATGGGGCCGGGCGTCGCGGTCGAGATGCGCCTGCACGACGGACTCTGGACCGTGCTGTGCGATCCCAACCAGTTGGAGAACGCGCTGCTCAACCTCGCCATCAACGCCCGCGACGCCATGCCAGACGGCGGCAGGCTCACCATCGCGACCGGGGACGTGCGCCTGTCCGCGGCGGATGTCGCCGGGCACGACGGCGCCGTGCCGGGCCACTACGTCGAGATCAGCGTGGCCGACACCGGCGCGGGCATGGACGAGGCGACGCGGGCGCGCGCCTTCGAGCCGTTCTTCACCACGAAGCCGCTCGGGCACGGGACGGGGCTGGGCCTGTCGCAGCTTTACGGCTTCGTGCGGCAGAGCGGCGGCCTGGTGCGCCTGGACAGCGCGCCGGGCCGGGGCACGGTCGTGCGCCTCCATCTGCCGCACCACCACGGGGACGAAGCGGTTGCGGAAACGAGGCCGGACCATGAGGATTCCGTGGCCGGCGAAGGCGGGACCGTGCTGCTGGTGGAGGACGAGGACAGCGTGCGCGTGGTCGCGGCCGAGCGGCTGCGCGAGCTGGGCTACGAGGTGCTGGAAGCCGGCGACGGGCCGGCGGCGCTCCGGCTGCTGCGCGCGGGCGGGCGCGTGGACCTGCTGGTGACCGACGTGGGGCTGCCCGGCGGCATGAACGGGCGGCAGGTCGCCGACGCCGCGCGGGAACGCAGGCCGGACCTGCCCGTGCTGTTCATCACGGGCTACGCCGGCTCCGCCTTCGACGGCCGGCTTGCGCCGGGCATGCAGGTGATCGGCAAGCCGTTCCCGCTGGATGCGCTGGCCGCCCGGGTGCGGTCCATGCTGGAGATGGCCTTCGTCCCGTAAGACCTGACGGCAGCGTGACATCCCTGCCGTCTCGGCCGCGTTGACTCCGGCGCGTGCGCACGCCTAGCGTGACCCGGTGCCGTGGCGCGGCGCACAGGGTGTGCGGGCCATGGCGCGAGGCGCTTGCCCGCCGTTTTCCCCACCATAGACGCTGGAGACCGCATGACAGGGCAGACCGTTACGCTCACTGCCGCGGATGGCGGGTCGTTTGCGGCCTACCTGTCGCTTCCGGGGTCCGGCAGCGGCCCGGGGATCGTCCTGTTGCAGGAGATCTTCGGCGTGAACGCGAACATGCGCGCCGTGGCGGACTCCTACGCCGAGGAGGGCTACGTGGTGCTCGCCCCCGACCTGTTCTGGCGGCTGGAGCCGGGCGTGGACCTTGGCGTCGGCGACGCAGACATGCAAAAGGCGCTGTCGCTCAACAAGCGGTTCGACGTGGCGAAGGCGGTCGAGGACATCTCTGCAACCGTCGCGGCGCTCCGCGGCATGGCGGCCTGCACCGGCCAGGTCGGCGCGCTCGGCTTCTGCCTGGGCGGCCGGCTGGCGGTCCTGGCGGCGGCGCGATGCGGCGTGGATGGCGCGGTGGGCTACTACGGCGTCGGCATCGAGGGCGTGCTGGACGAGGCGGCCGCGATCGCCGTCCCGCTCGCGCTGCATTTCGGCGCCGAGGACACCCATGTCCCGCCCGAGGCGCTGGCGCGGATCGCCGCGCGCCTGTCCGGCCGCCCGGGGATCGAGGTCCACGTCTATCCCGGCGCCGGGCACGGTTTCGCCGCCCCCGGGCGCGACGCCTTCGACAAGCCGGCGGCGATGATGGCGCATTCCCGATCCATCGCGCTGTTCCGCCGGGTGATGGGGCCGCATTACGACCTGGGCGCGCTGTGGGACAAGCATTGCGAATACGAGTTCGGCCTGCGCGACGTGGCCCGCACCATGTCCACCATGGTGCCGGAGCCGTACGTGAACCACATCCCGACCATGACCGGCGGCGTCGGCTACCGCGAGCTGTACCGGTTCTACCAGCACCATTTCGTGGACAGCAACCCGGCCGACACGAAGCTCGTCCCGGTCTCCCGCACCATCGGCTCCGACCGGGTGGTGGACGAGATGCTGTTCAGCTTCACCCATGACCGGGAGATCGACTGGATCCTGCCGGGCGTGGCGCCCACCGGGCGGTTCGTCGAGGTGCCGCTGCTCGCCGTCATCTGCTTCCGCGGCGACAAGCTCTACAACGAGCACATCTATTGGGATCAGGCGTCCGTGCTGGTGCAGGTCGGGTTGCTCGATCCGGCGCTCTACCCGGTCGCCGGGCGGGAGCAGGCTGCGAAGCTGCTCGATCCCGGCCTGCCGTCCAACACGCTCAACCCGCGTTGGGGCCGCAGCGCGCCGTCGGCCCAGCCGGACGTGGCCGCCGCCGCGGAGTAGCGGCCGGCGAAGCGCCGCTCCTCCAACGCCGCGGGGCCTCCGATCCGCTTGGCGGCCGGCCCGGCCGCGCGCATGCTGGCCGCGGGGATCACGGAGGCGGCGCGCAACGATGGCGGAACCAGGCTGGCTGACTTGGACCCGGGAACTCCAGGCCATCGCCCAAACCGGCCTCGCCTTCGTGCGCGACCCTTACGACCGCGAGCGGTACGAGAGCCTGCGCGCCCTGGCCTCCCGGATCATGGCCGCCCACACCGCGGCGCCGGCCGAACGGATCGAGGCGTTGTTTGCCGGCGAGCACGGCTACGCGACCCCCAAGGTGGACGTGCGCGGCGCGGCGTTCGACGGTGACGGACGGCTGCTCATGGTGCGGGAGGTCGCGGATGGCGGGCGCTGGACGCTGCCCGGCGGCTGGGCGGACGTGAACCTCACGGCCGCGGAGAACGTGGTCAAGGAGATGCGGGAGGAAAGCGGCTACGAGGTGCGCGTGCGCAAGCTGGCCGCCGTCTGGGACCGGACCCGTCAGGGCCATCCGGACCGCGTGTTCTCCTGCTGCAAGCTGTTCTTCATCTGCGACGTGGCGGGGGGCGCCGCGGCGACGGGGCCGGAAACGTCGGAGGTCCGGTGGTTCACGGAGGACGAGTTGCCCGGCGATCTCTCATTGGGCCGGGTGCTGCCCGGCCAGCTTCGGCGCATGTTCGAGCATGCCCGCGACCCCGCCTTGCCGACCGAATTCGACTGACCCGCCCGCCCCGGCGCTTCGGCCGGCGCCCTACCGCCCCGCCGCGTAGCCCTGCATGCCGCGCGGGTTGGCGCCGGCGAACATCTGCCGGCCTTCCAGCCGCGCCGCGGAGAGCCGGCCCTCGGACCAGTCCGGCCCCTGCTCCGCCATGTGGCCGCGCGCGCGCAGGTCGTCCAGCACGCCCGCGGGATAGCGGCCCTCCAGCACCAGCCTGCCGGGCCGGGCGACGCGCGGCCAGAAGCTGCTGGGCCAATGCTCGGAGTGGAAGCTCGGCATGTCGATGGCCTGCTGTATGCCCAGGTTGTTGTGCACCATGCGCAGGAAGAAGGTCAGCGACCACTGGTCCTGCTGCTCGCCCCCCGGCGTGCCGAACGCCATCCAGGGGGCGCCGTCGCGCAGCGCGAAGCTCGGGGACAGCGTGGTGCGCGGGCGCTTGCGCGGCGCCAGGCTGTTCGGCAGGCCGGGCCTCAGCCAGAACATCTGCCCGCGCGTGCCCATGGGGAAGCCGAGGCCCGGCACCACCGGCGAGGATTGCAGCCAGCCGCCCGAGGGCGTGGCGCTGACCATGTTGCCCCAGCGGTCGATGACATCGACATGCACGGTGTCGGCGCCGATCACGCCCAGCCGCGCCACCGTCGGCTCGCCCGCGCCCGGCGCCTGGTCGAGCATCCCGGCCCGGCGGTGCGCGCCGTGGTCCACCCACGGCTCGAAGCCCGGGATCTCGCCGGGGCGCAGCTCCATGGACGCCTGCGGCCCCACCTCGGCGCGGCGCGTCAGGTTGTAGTTGGGCGATAGCAGGTCGGCGAGCGGCACGGCGGCGAAGTCGGGGTCGCCGTAATACGCCTCCCGGTCGGCGAAGGCGAGCTTGGCGCACTCGACGACGGTGTGCACGAAGTCGGGGCCGAGCGGGTCCATCGCCCCGATGTCGAAGCCGCGCAGCAGCGACAACTGCTGGAGGAACACCGGCCCCTGGCTCCACGGGCCGCATTTCAGCACGGTGTGGCCGTGGTAGTCGTAGGCCACGGGGTCCTCAACCGTCGCGGACCATTGCGAAAAATCCTGCGCGGCGAGCAGCCCGCGATGCCGCCGGCCGGAGGCGTCGAGCACCTCCGTGTCCGCGAAGAACCGCCCGACCGCCTCGGCCACGAAGCCCTGGTACCAGGCGGCGCAGGCGGCATCGATGCGCGCCTCCCGCGTGCCGCCCACGGCCTCCCGGCACAGGCGCTGATAGGTCGCGGCGAGGTCCGGGTTGGCGAACAGGCCGCCCACCGGGGGCGTGGCGCCGCCGGGGAGGAAGATGGCGGCGCTGCTGGGCCACTCAGCCTCGAACAACGGGCGCACCCCCTCGATGGTGGCGGGGACGCGCGGCACCAGCGGCACGCCGGCGGTCGCGTAGCCGATGGCGTAGGCCAGGACGTCGGCCAGCTCCCACGTACCCCAGTCCCGCAGCATCCGGCACCACGCACCGAACGCGCCCGGCACCACCGCGGGCAGCAGCCCAGTCGCCGGGATCAGGTCGAGATCGAGCGCCGCAAAGTGATCGAGCGTCGCAGCCTCGGGCGACACGCCCTGGCCGCAGATCACGTGCTGGGTGCCGGTCCGGGCGCTGTGGACGATGATCGGCGCGTCGCCGCCGGGTCCGTTCAGGTGCGGCTCGGCGACCTGCAGGACGAAGCCCGCCGCGGCGGCGGCGTCGAACGCGTTGCCGCCGCGCTCCAGCACCGCCATGCCGACGGCGCTGGCCAGCCAATGCGTGCTGGCGACGACGCCGAAGGTGCCGGCGATCTCGGGTCGCGTGGTGAACCACGTTGTGAGCATGGGAAGCGGTCTCCGGGTTGCGCGGCGCCCAGCCTACCGCCAAGGTCCGTCCGCGTAAAACCAGCGCATGACGGAGCGCCGATGCTGATCCTGATCGTCGGGCCTTCCGGGGCCGGCAAAGACACCCTGCTGAACGGCGCCCGCGACGCGCTGGCGGACGACCCGCGCCTCCGCTTCGTGCGCCGCGTCATCACCCGGCCCGGCGACATGGGGCAGGAGGCGCATGAGAGCGTGACCGAACAGGCGTTCGAGCTGCGCAAGCAGGCCGGTGATTTCGCGCTGACCTGGCGGGCGCACGGGCTGCATTACGGCATCCCGGCCGACATCTCGTTCGACCTGGCGCGCGGCCGGATCGTCGTCGTGAACGTGTCCCGCGCGGTGGTGGCGGAGGCGGCGGCGCGCTTCCCGGTCTCGGTGATCGAAATCTCGGCGCCGGCGGACGTGCTGGCGCTGCGGCTCGCGGCGCGCGGGCGGGAGGACGCGGTGGACGTGGCGCGCCGCCTGGCCCGCTCCATCGAGCTGCGGCTGCCGGTGGAGCGGCAGACGGTGATGAACGACGGCACGGTCGAGGCCGGGGTGCGCGAGCTGCTGGCCGCGATCACCCGCGCATCGGGAGACGCTCTGCAATCGTGAACGGGGCGCCGGGTTGGGCTTGGGTGAACACGCAGATGTCCTCGACCCGGCGCGGGTGCGGCAGCGCGCTTGCGAGGTGCGCCGCCGCGGCCGGCAGGAACACGGCGCGCTCGGCGTCCGTCAGGCGCCGGGTCAGGGTCATGTGGAAGCGCCACTCGTCGAACACGCCGGGATAGCCCCAGCGGAGCAGGTTCGCCTCCCGTGCCTCGGACAGCCCGCCCTTGCGGCGCCGGGCCAGTTCGGCCTCGTCCGGCGGCGCGCGGTGGTGGTCCACCTCGGCGACGCAGGCATCGGCCAGGGCGCGCAAAGCGGGGCACGGCTCGGCCTCCCGCACCGCGAGGAACCCCGACAGGTCCGCCACATGCAGCGGCGGCAGGGCGAACGGGGCCAGCCGGCGCGCCAGGGCGGCGGCATCGTCCACGAAGGCGTGGTAGTTCGTCCGGAGCCGCATCGGCGGCTTCAGCGTGCAGTGGAAGCCGTATAGCCGCGCGTCGGCGGTGACGGCGTGGATGTCCGGCACGCCGGGCTGCGGCAGGGTGGCCGCGGTCTCCGGGTCGCGGCCCAACCAGGCGCACGCCGCCGGCCACAGCGGGTCGGTCAGGGCGGGGGCATAGTACAGCGCGGCACGCACGCCTAAGCAGCCTTTTGATGACGGGGCCAAACCGGACGTGTAGGGCGCATAAGCGGAGCGCCATGCGCCACCTGACGGTGCCAACAGGAGGCGCATGGCGCTCCGCTTATGCGTCCTACGGTCCTGAGTATGCGCGTTGCAAGTTGCAAGAGGCTGCTCAACTCACCCGCTCGCCCTCGCGCCAGACTTGGCGGACGACCGCCATGCCCTCGTGCTCCCGCACATGCACCAGGTCGGCGCGCAGCCCCGGCTCGATCCGGCCGCGGTCGAGCAGCCCGGCCATGCGGGCGGGGTTCGCCGTCACCATGGCAACGCCCTGCGCCAGGGTAATGCCGGTCTGCGCGACGCTGGCGAAGGCGGCCTCCAGCAGGCTGGACGGCACGTAGTCGCTGGCATAGGCGTCCACCACGCCCCCCCGCACCAGCTCGGCCGCCGCGACATTGCCGGAATGCGAGCCGCCGCGCACGATGTTGGGGGCGCCGGCGATCACGTCCATGCCCCGCGCCCGCGCCTCCGACGCCGCCAGCATGGAGACGGGGAACTCGCTGATGCGGATACCGTCGGCGGCGTTCTCCGCCACCTCGTCGGCCGTGTTGTCGTCGTGGCTGGCCAGCACGATGGCGAGCGGCACGATGCGCGACAGCAGCGCCCGGCGGTTCGGGCCGCGGGTCCGGGCGCGCTGCTCCTGCAGCTCCACGATGCGGTCCTCGATCCAGGCGGGGCTGCGCCCCTCCCGCAGCCGCATGGCGCGGTAGCGGTCGAGGTTCGCGTACTGGCCGATGCCGGGGCTATGGTCCATCAGGCTGACCATGCGGACGCGGGGGTGCTCGGCGACGGGGTCGAGCAGGCCCATCATGTCGGGCGCCGGCAGCTCGCAGCGCAGGTGCAGGAAGTGCTCGGATTTCAGCAGCCCGGTGCCGGCCAGCGCGTCCAGGTCCGCCACGCCGTCGTGGAAGGTGAGCACGCGGTCCTTGTCGAAGCCGAGGTCGCCCAGGCACAGCGCGTCCAGCACCGTCGTCACCCCCGCCGCCGCGCACTGCGCGTCGTGCGCCACCATGGCGGAGCGCGACGGCCAGCGCGCGTTGCTGCGGGGCTGCACCTGGCGCTCCAGGTTGTCGGTGTGCAGATCGACGATGCCGGGCATCAGCGTGTCGCCCGCAAGGTCCACGGCGCCCGGCGCCGTGCTGCGCTGTCCCGGCTGCACCTCCGCGATGCTCCCGCCCTCGATCACGACGGTGCCGTGCACGACCTCATTCGGCAGCACGAGGCGGGCATTGGTGAGGATCGTGGTCATGCGGCATCCCGGTTGGGGGTGGACGGTCGGCGTGCACCGGCGCCCCGAACCGCGACGCCGCGATCAGGCACCTTGCGGACCGGTAGCTACCACGGCCGGCCGAGTCCTGCCATCAAGCGATGCCTGTGGTAAGTGAAGCCTGGGACCGCCACGAGGATAGGCGGCTGCGCCACGCGGTGCTGTAATCGGCGGGTTCCCTTGCAAGGACCCCACGATGGACCTGTCTGGCTTCCAAATCACCGAGCAGCCCTATTACGAGCCGTCCGGCAACGAGGTCGGCCTCGTGGAGGCCGCGTTCCGGCAGCGCCTGCCGGTGATGCTGAAAGGCCCGACCGGCTGCGGCAAGACCCGCTTCGTCGAGCACATCGCCTGGCGGCTCGGCCGTCCACTCATCACCGTTTCCTGCCACGAGGACATGACGGCCGCGGACCTCGTGGGGCGGTTCCTGCTGACGGCCGAGGGCACGGTCTGGCACGACGGGCCGCTGACGCTCGCGGTGCGCCACGGGGCGATCTGCTACCTCGACGAGATCGTGGAGGCGCGGCAGGACACGACGGTGGTGATCCATCCGCTGGGCGACAGCCGCCGGGTGCTGCCGCTCGACCGCAAGGGGGAGCTGGTGCAGGCGCACCCGGAGTTCCAGCTCGTGATCTCCTACAACCCCGGCTACCAGAGCGCCATCAAGGACCTGAAGGAGTCGACCAAGCAGCGCTTCGTCGCGGTCGATTTCAACTACCCGGCGGCGGCCGTGGAGGCCGCGATCATCGCCCAGGAGGCCGGGATCGACGAGGCCGCCGCCTGCCGCCTCGTGCAGATCGGCGAGCGGTCGCGCCACCTGCGCGGCCATGGGCTGGAGGAGGGCGCCTCGACCCGGATGCTGATCCATGCCGGGCGGCTGCTGGCGGGCGGCGTCCCGCTGCACGACGCGGTACGCGCGGGCGTCGTGCTGCCGATCACGGACGACGCCGACATGCGGGATGCCTTGGACAACGCCATCGCCGCCTGCGCGGCATGAGCGCGTCGGCCGTCGCGCCGGATGATATGGCGGCGCGGCTGCACCGGCTGCTGCGCCACCGCGACGCCTTGCGGCCCGGCTTCGAGCACGCTTGGCGACGCCTGCCGAAGCACGACGCGGCGGCCCTGGAGGACTGGGCGGCGGCGGCGGTGGAGCTGATCGAGGTCAACGCCGGGCCGGCCTGCCAGCTCGCGTTCTGGAGCGCCACGGCGGGCGGCACCGCGTCGCTGCGCGTGCAGGCCGCGAGCGGGCGGGCGGCGGCAACGGTGTGCCGGCACGCCGGGGCGCGGGCGGCCCTCGCCTGCCTGGAGGCCCTGCCGGGCGCCATGGCGGCGGCGGGTCAGGACGAGGCGCTGCGGCGCTGGTGGCAGGGGCTGGAGCGGCTGGCGCGGGAAACCGCAGACTGCGTGGCGCCGGCCGCCCGGCACGCGCAGCGGCTTCTGGCCGACCGGCGCGGCCGGGTGTTCGCGGACTTCGTGGCGGCCGGGCTGAAGGCGTATGCGAAAGACCCCGAGCGGCGCCGGGCGTTCTTCTCGCTCGAAGACCCCTGGGCGCGGGCGCTGCTGGCCCGGCGGCCGGACGTGCCGGGGTTCGAGGCGCTGTCGCGCCTGCTCTCCGCCTACTCGCTGGCGGTGTGGGGCGACGTGGCGACCTTGCGCGCCGGGCCGCCCTCCGACAGCCCGCGGCCACGGGCCAGCCTGGCGGGCCGGGTCGTGCTGCTGCCGGGGTCGGTCGCGGCGGACACGGAGGCGGCGGCACGGCGGCTGTACTTGGCGATGGCCGCGCACGTCGCCGCCCATCTGGCGCAGCCGCCGGTGCGCCATGCGGTCGGCCCGTTGAAGCCGTTGCAGATCGCGCTGATCGCGCTGATTGAGGATGCGCGGATCGAGGCGCTGGCGATGCGGCGCTTCCCCGGGCTGCGCCGCCTGTGGGCGCCGTTCCACGCGGCGCCGCCGGACGGGACGCGCACGGCGACCAACCTGATGGCCCGGCTGTCCCGCGCCCTGTTCGACCCGGCGCACGCGGACCCCGACGGCTTCGTCGCGAAGGCCCGCACGCTGTTCGCAGAGGAGGCGGCGCGCGGCCTCGACGACCCGGCGCTCAGCCTGCGGGTGGGCCGCATCCTGGGGCACGACCTCGGCCAGATGCGGGTGCAGTTCAACTGCCGCGACTACGTGATCGAGCCGGAGTACCGCGACGACGGGCACCACCTCTGGGAGCCGCCGGACGAGGCGTCCCAGGCGCTCGACCTCATGGTGCAGGCCGCCCGGGGCCGGAGCGACGCGGCGGGCGGCGACGGCGGCGAGGGCGCCGGGCGGGCGCGGGCGGCGGCGGCGGACGAGCGCGGCGCCGTCATCGCCACCTATCCCGAATGGGACGACGCCGCGGGCGTCGAGCGGCCGGACTGGACAACGCTGCGCGACGTGCCGGCCCGTCCGGCCGACCCGGCGCCGCTGCGGACGGCAATCGAGGCGCAGGCGGGCTTGTGCCGGCAGATCGCCGGGCTGGTCCGCGCCGCCGCCATCGGCCGGCCAACGCGGCTGAAGCGGCAGCCCGACGGCGACGACCTCGACATGGACGCGGCGCTCGACGCCACCATCGCGCTCCGCGCCGGCCTCACGCCGGACACGAGGCTGTTCCGCGTCACCCGGCCGCGCAGCCGGGACCTCGCGACCATCATCATGCTCGACACCTCGGCCTCCATGGCGGCGCGGCTGGCGGACGGACGCAGCGTGCTCGACGTGCAGCGCCTCGCGGTGTCGCTGCTGGGCGAGGCGCTGGAGCGGCGGGGCGATGCGTTCGCGCTGTGCGCCTTCGCCTCGAACGGGCGGGAGGACGTGCGGATGACCGGCCTCAAGACATTTGGCGAGCGGTTCGACGACGCCGCCCTGTCCCGCCTGGCCGGGCTGCGGCCGGGGCTTTCGACCCGGCTGGGCACGGCGCTGCGCCACGCGCGGTCCGAGTTCGGCGGCGCGCGCGCCTGGCGCCGGCTGCTGCTGGTGCTGACGGACGGGGAGCCGTCGGACATCGACGTGGCCCATGGCCGGGAGCTCGTCGTCGATGCGCGGCGGGCGGCGCTCGGGCTGAAGCAGGCGGGCATCGACGTGTTCGGCGTGGTGCTGGACCCGGCGGGCGTGGGATCGGCAGCGGCGGTGTTCGGCCGCTCCAACACCATCGCGGTGCGCGACTTGGCCGAGCTGCCGGCGCGCTTGTCGGGGCTGTATTTCAGGCTGGCGCGGCGGTAGGGGCCAGTCATTTCCCGATGGGTTTCACCCATCCTACGGTATAAATCGCGTAGGATGGGTGAAACCCATCAGCAGCCGCACACGGGTCGATCAATGATACCGCCCGTATAAGGGCCAGGGACGCCGCCCCCGGCCCTGTCGGCTCAGCGGTGGGTGCTGGTCTCGGACGGGATGCCCTCGATGGGGCATTCGTCGGTGCCGATGGCGGGCCGGGTCATGGCCTCCACCATCTCCCGCGTCGCCTCGGGGTCGGCGATCCACTTCGAGTAGAAGTCGTAGGGGCAGGACGCCTCGCCCTTGTCGCCGTCGCCGGAGTTGAGCATCCCCGTGTAGCCGCGGTGCAGCAGCTTGAACAGGTGGTTCTCCGACTGCATGTTCTGCCGGGCGTCGCGGATCAGCGACTTCGACAATGCCGCGTACTGGATGCCGTTCTCCTCCGTGCCGCACTCGCCGAGCGTGCGGCCGTCGAAGCCGATGATCGAGGAGTGGCCGAAATACGAGTACACGCCGTCGAAGCCGGTGGCGTTGGCCACCGCGACATAGACGTTGTTGGCCCAGGCCATCGACTTCGACATGAGGATCTGCTGCTCCTTCGCCGGATACATGTAGCCCTGGCAGCGGATGATCAGCTCGGCGCCCTTCATCGCGCAGTCGCGCCAGATTTCGGGGTAGTTGCCGTCGTCGCAGATGATGAGGCTCATCTTGAGGCCCTTCGGCCCCTCCGAGACGTAGGTGCAGTTGCCGGGATACCAGCCCTCGATGGGCACCCAGGGCATGATCTTGCGGTACTTTTGGACGACCTCGCCCTTGTCGCTCATGAGGATGAGGGTGTTGTACGGCGCCTTGTGGGGATGCTCCTCGTGCCGTTCGCCGGTGAGCGAGAACACGCCCCAGACCTTGGCCTTGCGGCAGGCTTCGGCGAAGATTTCGGTCTCCTCGCCGGGGATGGACGACGCCGTGTCGTACATCTCCTTGCTGTCGTACATGATCCCGTGGGTCGAGTATTCCGGGAAGATCACGAGGTCCATGCCCGGCAGGCCCCGCTTCATGCCGGTCAGCATGGTGGCGATGTTGCGCGCGTTGTCGAGCACCTCGGCCCGGGTGTGCAGGCTCGGCATCTTGTAGTTGACGACGGCGACGCCGACCGTGTCCTTGCTACTGGAAATGTCACCGTGCAGCATTGCTAGCTCCTGTTGTTATACGGCCATATGCCGATGCACCAGCGCATCGGTCAGCTCCGCCATGTTGCCCTCCGCCACCGCCCGCCCCTTCTCCATCATCGCGAAATGGTGGCCGGCGCGGCGGGCGAAGGCGACATTCTGCTCGACCAGCACCACAGTCAGCTTCGCCTGGCTGTTGAGGCGGATGATGATGGCCTCGATCTCCTCGACGATGCTGGGCTGAATGCCCTCCGTGGGTTCGTCGAGCAGCAGCACCTTGGGATCGGCGGCCAGCGCGCGGGCGATGGCCAGCTGCTGCTGCTGCCCGCCGGACAGCACGCCGCCGGGCCGGTCGAGGTTCTGCATGAGGTAGGGGAACAGCTCCGGCACCAGCTCCGGGATGACCCGGCGCCCGGGCCGCGCGAAGGCGCCCATCAGGATGTTCTCGCGGATCGTGAAGTCCGGGATGATCTCCCGCCCCTGCGGCACGTAGGCGATGCCGGCGCGGGCACGCCGGTACGCGGGCGCCCGGGTGATGTCGCGCCCGGCCAGGCGGATCGTGCCGGTCACGCGCTCCATCAGGCCCATGAGAGTCTTCAGCAGCGTGGTCTTGCCGACCCCGTTGCGCCCCAGGATCGCGGTGATCGCGCCCTCGGGGATGCCGAGCGACACGCCATGCAGCGCGTGGCTGCGTCCGTAGAAGGCGTCCACGGCGTCGAGCGTCAGCATCAGTGGATGCCCTGCGAGCCCAGATAGGCGGCACGGACGCGGGGATCGGCCTCGATGGACGCCATGTCGCCCTCGGCCAGCACCTGGCCCAGATGCATCACCGTGATGCGCTGGGCGATCTCCCGCACGAAGGCCATGTCGTGCTCGACGACGATGATGGTGTGGGTGCCGCGCAGGCTCTTGATGATGTCGGCGGTGCGCAGCGTCTCCGCCGCCGTCATGCCGGCGGTCGGCTCGTCCAGCAGCAGCAGCTTCGGGTCCTGCATGACGAGCAGGCCGAGTTCGAGCCATTGGGTCTGGCCGTGGCTCAGTGTGCCGGCCACCGTCTGCGCCTCCTCCGCAAGGCCAATGAGGTCCAGCACCTCATTGAGGCGGCGCCGGGCGGCGCGGGGCAGGCCGAAGCGCAGGTTGGCGAACACGCCGGGCTTGCCGCACCCGGCGACCTCCAGGTTGCGGCGCACCGTCAGCTCGCGGAACACGCTCGGGATCTGGAACTTGCGCCCGATGCCGGCCCGCGCGATGGCCGGCTCCTCCCAGTTGGTGATGTCGGTGTCGCGCAGGTGGACCCGGCCCTGGGTGCTCTTGGTCTTGCCGGAGATCAGGTCCATCAGCGTCGTCTTGCCCGCGCCGTTGGCGCCGAGCAGCACGCGCAGCTCCCCCTCCTCGATGACCAGCGAGACGCCATCGACCGCCTTGAACCCGGCGAACGCGACGCCCAGGCCATCCACCGTCAGCACGGCGCTCACGACGCGACCCGCTCGCTTGCGGGCCGGGCGGCGGGGGGCCGCTTGCGCCCGAAGCGCGACAGCACGGCGTCGGCGGCATCGCTCGCGAAGCCCGCGACGCCGCGGGGCAGGTATAGCACGACGAGGACGAAGATCAGGCCGATCACCGCGCGCCACGCCTGCACGAGGGCCTGGGTCTCGCTCGCGCCCGCCTCGATGATGTTGATGCCGATGGCGCCGATGCAGGCACCGAGCAGCGAGGCGCGTCCGCCGACCGCGGCCCAGACCACCATGGTGATGGAGAACGACAGGTCCATGAAGGTGGGCGAGGCGAACTGCGCCACCACGACGTAGAGCAGGCCCGCGACGCCGGCGATGGCCGCGGACACGGCGAAGAAGAACACCTGGTACAGCGGCACATCGAAGCCGAGGTAGCGCACCCGGTTCTGGTCGTCGCGGATCGCCTGCAGGATCAGCCCGGCCCGCGTCTCCACCAGCAGGCGCGTGGCGATCAGCGCGAGCGCCAGCGTGCCCGCCACGACGTAGTAGGTGACGACCTCGTAGGGGTCCAACTCGACGCCGAATACCGTGAGGTTGCCGAGGTCGGTCAGCCCATTGAACCCGTTGGTGAGCGGCTGCGCGTCGATCACCACGAGGCGCACCAGCAGCACCAGCGCCAGCATGATGATGGACACGAACACGCCCGAGATGCGCTTCCTGAACATGACCCAGCCGATCACGGTCGCGATCAGCACCGGCGCCAGCACGGCCATGCCGATGCCGAACCACGGGTTCTGGAACGGGGTCCACAGGAAGGAGCCGTGGTTGATGCAGCACAGGTCGGTCTTGGCGCCGGGTTCGGCGTTCCACAGCATGAAGTCGGGCACCGGCGTCGCCGACCCCTGCTGCAGGCTGGTCGGGCTGGCCAGCTTGAGCGACATGGCCATCATGTAGGCGCCCAGGCCGAAGAACAGGCCCTGGCCCAGGTTGAGGATGCCGGCATAGCCCCAGCTCAGCGCGATGGCGACGCCGAGCAGGCCGTATACGAGGAACTTGGCGATGCGGTTGAGCCAGAACTCCTCCAGCACCAGCGGCGCGCACAGGATCAGGGCGATGAACACCGCGTAGGCGGCGTAGTCGAGCGTCCGCTTGCCCGGCACGGCTCAGCGCGCCTTTTGCGAGAACAGGCCGCGGGGCCGGGTCATGATGACGGCGATGACGAAGGCGAACACGACGGCGCGGGCGATGATGTCGTTCGACAGGAACGCGGTGACGCCGTTGAGCTGACCCAGCAGACCCGCCGAGAGGACGGAGCCGACCAGGCTGCCGACGCCGCCCACCACGACCACCAGGAAGGCATCGACCACCATGGGCGTGCCCATGTCGGGGAACACGGTCTTGAAGCCCGACACCATGACGCCCGCGACGCCGGCGAGGCCCGAGCCGTAGGCGAAGGTGAGCGCGTTGATGCGGTCCACGTCGATGCCGCAGGCGGCGGCCATGCGCGGGTTGCGCATGATGGCGCGGACCTGGATGCCGATGGAGGTGCGATACATCAGCAGCCAGGTGACGAGCGTCAGCAGCAGCGTGACCACGATGATGAAGGCGCGGAAGGCGTTGACCTGGACGCTGCCCAGCGTGAGCGCCCCGGTCAGCTCCGGCGGCACGGCCACGTTCTGCAGCCCGGGTCCGAGGCCCGCGATGTGCAGGCCGAAGAACGAGGCGCCGAGTTCGAGCCGCACCGCCTGCTGGATCAGGATCGCGACGCCCCAGGTGGCGAGCAGGGTGTCGAGCAGCCGGCCGTACAGCCTGCGCACCACCACGCGCTCGATGGCGTAGCCAATCAGGGCGGTGGCGATGAAGGCGAGCGGGATCGCCGCCAGGATGTCGAGGTGCAGGTAGATCCGGGTCAGCACGGTGGTGTAGGCGCCGAGCATGACCATCTCGCCATGCGCCATGTTGATGACGCCCATGGCCCCGTAGGTGATCGCCAGCCCGAGCGCCACCAGCAGCAGGACGGAGGCGAGGCTCAGGCCGATGAACACGACCTCAGCCATGCGTGGGCTAGCCTTTCAGCCTCGCGGTATCGAGGCCCTTCCCCGTGCAGAACGGCGCGCCGTCGGTCTCCCCGTAGGCCACGTAGGGCAGCGGCATGACCGGCGCCTTGTAGGCGTCGATGATCTTGCCCTGCCCGTCCGGCTGCCACTGCGCGATGCGCGGCGTGAGCCAGGTGTGCAGGTTCTGCGGCTCGATCTTCACCATCCCGCCGGGTGCGGCGAATTCCTGGCCCGCCAGCGCGTTGCGGATCGGGATGGGCGCGGCCTCCTTGGCCTTCGCCACCGCCTGCGCCCACAGGTGCACCTGGAAGTAGGAGGATTCGAGCGCATGGTGCGTCACCGCCTTCGGGTTCTTCACGAACGCCCGGTAACGCTCGACGAACGCCTTGTTGGCGTCGGTGTCGATGGCCATGAAATATGGGAAGGAGGTGAAGCTGCCCGCCGCGTATTCCGGCCCCATCGCGGCGATCTCGATCTCCGACGTCACGGTGGCGCAGATCGGCAGCTTGTCCTGGGTCAGGCCCTGGTTCTTGAACTCGCGGTAGAAGGCCACGACGCTGTCGCCCACGACGTTCGACAGCACGACGTCGGCGCCGGAGTTCTTGATCTTGTTGACCATGGACCCCCACTCGGAGTCACCGAGTTCCAAGTATTCGTCGGCGACCCATTGGCCGCCGTTCTTCTCGATCAGGATCTTGCTGACCTTGGCCATCTCGCGCGGGTAGATGTAGTTCGAGCCCACGATGAAGAACTTCTTCTTGCCGAGCGTCTTGGTGATCCAGGGGATGAAATTCGACAGCTGCTGGTTCGGCACGGCGCCGGTGTAGGCGACGTTCTTCGAACACTCGAACCCCTCGTAGTAGGTGGGATACAGCAGCAGGCTCTGCCGCCGTTCGAACACCGGCAGCACCGCCTTGCGGCTCGCCGAGGTGTAGCAGGCGAACACGGACGGCACCTTGTCCTGGATGACGAGCTTCGACGCCTTCTCGTTGAAGGTCTTCGGGTCGGACGCGCCGTCCTCCACCACGGCCTGCACCGGGCGGCCCAGCACGCCGCCCTTGGCGTTGATCTCGGAGATCGCCATCAGCGTCACGTCGTTCAGCGACTTCTCGACAATCGACAGGCCGCCGGTCTGCGAGAACAGCACGCCCACCTTGATCGCATCGGCCGCGCGCGCCGCGCGGTGGAAGAAGTACGGCGCCGCGAGCGCCCCGGCCGCGCCGAGCAGGGCCGCGCGTCGTGTCGTCGCGCTCATCTTGTCGATGGGCATCTTGTCGATGGGCGTCGTGTCCATGGGCGCGAAAGCCTCCTGATTGTGCCGAGACGCCGGACGGAATTGCCCAGCCGAGTGTAAGCCAAAGCTGCGGCCAAGACGAAGCCCGCATGCCTTCTGCGATGAGGAGTGCAGCACGTATGGCCGTGCGCGGGCCGTTCCCGCCGTTCATCCCAGCTTAGTCGGCGTTCCCGCGGATGTTCAAGAGCTTGTTTGCGCCGATGATCGCGTCGTGACGGACAGCCACGACCAAGTCAGACCAGTAGGATCGGGCAACGTCGGGGACCCTAGCTCTGGTGCGGCGCCCGGTTTGAAGCCAGTCCAGTCCTTGCAGCAGACATTCGCGTTTCAACCTCAAACTGGTGCATCACCACCGTTCCAGGGCCGTTGACGTCTTGAGCATTTCCTTCGTAGCCTTGATGCAGGCAACGGCGTAAACGTGATATCGGACAGTATCGCTGCTGTTTACGGCGTGAATCCGGAGACGCGCCCAAGTCAATGCTGGAGATGATTGAAATCCCAGAAAACGGTTGCAGCGTTGTTGCAACAAAGGAAGGTATCGATGACAGTTGCAGGGACACATACGGTATTCGCGCCAGCAATCGAGCCGGTCGCGATCCCCATCCGCGAGATCCTGCCTTGGGCCATCTTTGGCGGCCTGCTTCTCACCCTGGCGATCTACTTCGTCGGCGCCGAGGAAGGCGCCACCTCGCTGGTCAACGGCATGTATGTGCATGAGTTCGTGCACGATGCCCGCCACCTCCTCGGCTTTCCCTGCCACTGAGACGAGGGCAGCCGGGTGACGAGAGAGCTTCTGGTGCGCGGGATGCTGGTCGGTCTCGTCGCGGGGCTGCTGAGTTTTGGCGTTCTGAAGGTCTTTGGCGAGCCGCCGGTTGACCGTGCCATAGCCTTTGAACTCCAGATGGACGAAGCGAAGGCTCAGGCGGAGGCCGCCCAGGGCCATGTCATGGCCAAGCAAGAGCCTGAACCCGAGTTGGTGAGCAGGCCGGTCCAGGCTGGAATCGGGCTGTTCACCGGCGTCGCTGTCTACAGCGCGGCCTTCGGGGGGTTGTTCGCGCTGGCCTTTGCCTTCGCCTACGGACGCATGGGCCGATGCGGACCAAGAGCCACCTCGGCCCTGTTGGGCATTGCCGGCTTTGTGGCGGTCTATCTGGTCCCGAACCTCAAATACCCGGCCAACCCGCCTTCGGTCGGCGAAGCGGAGACCATCGGGATTCGCACCACCCTCTATTTCGCGATGATCGTCGTTTCGCTCGCTGCCATGCTCGGCTCGGTGCTGCTGCGCAGCCGGCTCGTCGCCCGCCGGGACGCCTGGACCGCGTCCCTTATGGCCGGCGCGGCATATCTCGTCATCGTCATCGTGGCGGGCATGGGGCTTCCGTCTGTCAACGAGGTTCCCGACCAGTTCCCAGCCGTGGTGCTTTGGCAATTCAGGACCGCCTCCATCGGCGCGCAGCTGATACTCTGGATGACCCTTGGCCTGGGATTCGGCGCTGTGGCGGAACGCGCCATGGCCGGGCGGAGGCTGGCGGCCTACAAGGCGGCACCGTCGTAGCCCAACCCGGCAGGGTCCGAACCGAAGCAGGGCCAAAGATGCGCGGCGGAGCCCACTCGCGATGACCATCCGTCTCAAGCTGGTCTGCCACGCGCCGACATCCGCCATCCGGACATCGGCCTTTCCGGCGGATGAACCCTTGGATGCGCAGGGCCTGCAGAAACTGGCAGGCTTCTCGGCCCGCCTGGGTCACGTGGACCGATGTTGGACAAGCCCGGCGCTCCGGGCCGTTCAAACCGCGGCAGCCTTGCATTTCGATGCCGTCACCGAGCCGTTGCTGCGGGATTGCGACTACGGGACATGGACCGGCCGCACGCTCGAAGACGTGCAGGCGCACGAGCCTGACGCCGTTGTCGAGTGGCTGGGCGACCCGGAGGCGGCGCCGCATGGAGGCGAGTCGATGGCCGGTCTCCTCAAGCGGGCCGCAATGTGGCTCGATGCGCAAAGCGGGGCCGAGGGAAAGGTGGTGGCCGTCACCCATGCGGCGGTGATCCGCGCGGCCGTCCTCCACGCGATCAAGGCGACGCCGCCCTCCTTCTGGCGCATCGACGTCGCGCCGCTCTCCGTCACGACGCTCAGCGGACAGCATGGCCGCTGGACGCTCTCCTCCCTCGGCATAGTGCAGGCCGATGCAGGGTGACGGGGGATTGCAAGTGGGTGGTCCGGCATGACCGACAAGGCAAGGCCGCGCCCCCTCCTTGGTCTCCGGCTGTGGGCCACGTTCGGCCTTTGCCTCGCATCGGCATCGCCCGGGTGGGCGCATCATCGGGACACGCCGCATGTCGCGGCAACGGACGGGATCGTCATCCCCGATCTCCTGCACGGCCAAATGGCGGTCATCGCGGCCAACAGGGCGGCGATCCTGGATCTCGCCGCACGGCAGACGCCGACCGACCGCGTCATGCGGCGGCTGGAAACCTTCATCAATCTCCAGTTCAGCGCCTGCCTGTGGGGGCTTGTGCCGGGCAGCCTGCGGGACGAGGACAGCCCGTTCAACGAATGCGCCCACGCCTATCTTGCGGCGACACGGGCCCTTCTGCTGCATCTCCAGGGAATGCCGGGTGATCGCGCCCCGGCCCGCGCGCTCATGGCGGCGGTGGAGCTGGACATGCTGAGAAGCCAAGCCGCCCTTGCGATGTGCCGCTACAGCGATGAGGCGTTCAACACGGCCGAGGTCATCCGTCCCGCCTGGAGGGACGTTCCGTTCCATCCCGCCAGCCTCATGAGCGTTCTGGGCCTGGCGCTTGCGGCCATCGGCTGCGGGTGGATGGCGGCCCGCTGGCGTTCGCCATCCCGGGACAGGTCCAGCATCGGACGGGAAGCGCCGGCCACCGCACTGGATCGTCAACAGGTCTGAGGCGGCGCCTCGATCCGCTGCGAACGCCGCTGCCATGCCCCCGCTTGTTTTTCCTCCGTCTGGGGCTAGGCTGGACCACGGGCCACGCCGGAGGGCGATGGACCCGGACGTTCATCGCGTTCAGGCCGCGATGCGCCGGAACGTCGGACCCTGTTGGAAGCTGCGCCATGTGTGGAATTATCGGCCTGTTCCTGAAGCGGCCGGGTCTGGAGCCCGAGCTTGGCGCGCACATGGCGGCGATGCTGGGCACCATGCGCGACCGCGGGCCGGACAGCGCCGGGTTCGCGGTGTACGGGCATGAGGCGCCCGGCGTGAAGCTCACCCTGCGCGGCCCCGCCGGCACCGACTTCGCGGCAATGGCGGCGGCGCTCGGCCTGGACGCGGAGGTGCGCGGCACCCACGCCGTGCTGCATGTGCCGGAGGCGCGCATGGCCGAAATCCGCGCCGCCCTGGCCCGGCTCGCGCCCGAGGCGGCCGTGGTCGGCGAGGGCCGCCGCATGGAGCTGTACAAGGAGGTCGGCCCGCCCGGCGAGGTCGCCGCCCGCTTCGGCCTGTCCGCCATGGCCGGCACGCACGGCATCGGCCACACCCGCATGGCGACCGAAAGCGCCGTCACCACGGAGGGCGCCCACCCCTACACGACCGGCCCCGACCAGTGCCTGGTGCACAACGGCAGCCTGTCGAACCACAACGCGCTGCGCCGGGCGCTGGTGCGCGAGGGGTTCCGCTTCGGGACCGAGAACGACACCGAGGTCGCCGCCGCCTATCTGTCCTGGCGGATGCGGGAGGGCGACAGCCTGGAGGCGGCGCTGCACGCGGGTCTGCGCGACCTCGACGGCTTCTACACCTTCGTCGTCGGCACCCGCACCGGCTTCGCGGTGCTGCGCGACCCGATCTGCTGCAAGCCCGCGGTGATGGCGGAGACCGACGACTGGGTCGCCTTTGGGAGCGAGTACCGCGCCCTGGTGGACCTGCCCGATATCGCCCATGCCCGCGTGTGGGAGCCTGAGCCGGCCCGCGTCTATGCCTGGGAGCGCGCCGCGTGACGGAGGATGTCGTGGACCTGTCGCAGGTCACGGTCCGCAGCCTGAATGCGGCCCTGCACGGGTTGGGACCCGACACCAACCGCACCCTGTGGCGCGTGCTGCATCCCCGCGGGCAGCACGCGCTGGCGGTCGGCGTCGATGCGCCGGTGCGGATCGAGATCGCGGGCCATGCCGGCTACTACTGCGCCGGCATGAACCAGGGTGCCGCCGTGGTGATCGAGGGCAACGCCGGCAACGGGGTGGGCGAGAACATGATGTCCGGCCGGGTGCACGTGCGCGGCGACGCGAGCGCCGCGGCCGGCGCCACCGCGCATGGCGGCCTGCTGGTCATCGACGGCAACGCCGCCGCGCGCTGCGGCATCAGCATGAAGGGCGTCGATATCGTCGTCGGCGGCAATGTCGGCCACATGAGCGCCTTCATGGCGCAGGCCGGCACGCTGACGGTGCTGGGCGACGCGGGCGAGAGCCTGGGCGACAGCATCTACGAGGCGCAGCTTTTCGTGCGGGGCCGCGTGGCGAGCCTGGGCGCGGACTGCATCGAGAAGCCGATGCGCCCGCACCACCACGCGGCGTTGCAGGCGCGGCTGGAGGCGGCCGGGTTCGCCGGTGTCGATGCCGGGTCGTTCCGCCGCTACGGCTCGGCCCGGCGGCTGTATCATTTCCATGTGGACAATGCGGGGGAGTATTGATGTCCGGCCCACGCCCGTTGCCGCGCGAAAGCGCCACCTTCGACGCCGCGACCTTGGCGGAAATCCGCCGGGCGGCTGCGACCGGCATCTACGACATCCGCGGCTATGGCGCGAAACGGGCGCTGCCGCACTTCGACGACCTGCTGTTCCTGGGCGCCAGCATGAGCCGCTACCCGCTCGAAGGCTACCGGGAACGCTGCGGCACCGACGTGGTGCTGGGCGCGCGGTTCGCGAGAACGCCGATCGAGTTGAAGATCCCCGTGACGATCGCCGGCATGAGCTTCGGCAGCCTGTCGGCGCAGGCGAAGGAGGCGCTGGGCCGCGGCGCCAGCATCGCCGGCACCAGCACGACGACGGGCGACGGCGGCATGACGCAGGAGGAGCGCCAGCACTCCCGCAGGCTCGTCTATCAATACCTGCCCAGCCGCTACGGCATGAACCCCGACGACCTGCGCGCCGCCGACGCCATCGAGGTCGTCGTCGGCCAGGGCGCCAAGCCCGGCGGCGGCGGCATGCTGCTGGGCCAGAAGGTCAACGAGCGCGTCGCCGCCATGCGGACCCTGCCGCCCGGCATCGACCAGCGCAGCGCGTCCCGCCACCCCGACTGGACCGGACCCGACGACCTGGAGATCAAGATCCTGGAACTGCGGGAGATCACCGACTGGCAGAAGCCGATCTACCTCAAGATCGGCGCGTCGCGCCCGTACTACGACACGGCGCTGGCGGCGAAGGCCGGGGCGGACGTGGTGGTGCTCGACGGCATGCAGGGCGGCACGGCGGCGACGCAGACGGTGTTCATCGAGAACGTCGGCCTGCCGATCCTCGCCGCGATCCGCCCGGCGGTGCAGGCGCTGCAGGACCTCGGCCTGCACCGCACGGTGCAGCTCGTCGTCTCCGGCGGCGTGCGCAACGGCGCGGACGTGGCCAAGGCGCTGGCGCTCGGCGCCGACGCGGTCAGCATCGGCACGGCGGCGCTGGCGGCACTCGGCGACAACGACCCGGCCTACGAGGCCGAGTACGCGGCGCTCGGCACCCGCGCCGGCGCCTACGACGCCTGGCACGAGGGGCTGGACCCCGCCGGCATCACCACGCAGGACACGGCGCTGGCCGCGCGGCTCGACCCGGTGCTGGGCGGGCGGCGGCTCGCCAACTACCTGGCCGTGCTGACGCTTGAGGCGCAGACCATCGCGCGCGCCTGCGGCAAGAGCCACGTGCGGAACCTGGAGCCGGAGGACCTCGTGGCGCTCACCGTCGAGGCCGCCGCCATGGCGCGCGTGCCCCTGGCCGGCACAAGCTGGATTCCCGGACAATGA
Source organism: uncultured Acetobacteraceae bacterium (assembly GCA_964252005.1). Taxonomy (GTDB): domain Bacteria; phylum Pseudomonadota; class Alphaproteobacteria; order Acetobacterales; family Acetobacteraceae; genus CAHJXG01. The sequence continues at coordinate 71,879 of CAXULX010000006.1, forward strand.
CCGCGGCCGCGGAGGCGCTTTCGGCCATCGCCCGGGTGCGGGGCATCCGCTACTTCCTGATCGCCTACACCGACCTGTTCGGCATCCTGCGCGCGAAGCTGGTGCCGGCCCGGGCCATCGACGCCATGGCGGAGGACGGGGCGGGCTTCGCCGGGTTCGCCACCTGGTTCGACATGACGCCGGCCGATCCGGACGTGCTGGCGGTGCCGGACCCGTCCAGCCTGATCCAACTGCCGTGGAAGCCGGAGGTCGGCTGGATGGCGGCGGACCCCTGGATGGCGGGCAAGCTGGTGGAGCAGGCACCTCGCAACGTGCTGCGCCGGGTGGCCGCGGCGGGCGAGGCGCAGGGGCTTGAGATGCGCACCGGCGTGGAGCCGGAGTTCTTCCTGATCCAGCCCGACGGCGCGGCCATCGCCGACCCGGCCGACCGGCAGACCAAGCCCTGCTACGACCAGCTCACGCTGATGCGCCGCTACGACGTGATCGCGGAGATCGGCGACGCGATGGAGGCGCTGGGCTGGGAGCCGTACCAGAACGACCATGAGGACGCGAACGGCCAGTACGAGATGAACTGGGCCTATGCGCCCGCGCTGGTGACGGCGGACCGCCATGCGTTCTTCAAGTATATGGTCCGCAGCATCGCAGAGCGGCACGGGATGCGCGCGACCTTCATGCCGAAGCCGTTCGCCGAGTTGACCGGCTCCGGCTGCCATGCCCACGTCTCGGTCTGGCGGGACGGGGCGAACGTGTTCGCGGGCGGCGACGCGCTCGGCTTGTCCGAACTGGCGCACCACTTCCTGGGCGGCGTGATGGCGCATGCGGAGGCGCTGTGCGCGCTCACCAACCCGGCGGTGAACAGCTACAAGCGCATCAACGCGCCCGTCACGGCGTCCGGCGCCACGTGGTCGCCCAGCACGGTGAGCTGGGGCGGCAACAACCGCACGCACATGGTGCGGGTGCCGGGTCCCGGGCGCATCGAGTATCGGCTGGCCGACGGTGCGGCCAACCCGTACCTGCTGCAGGCGGGGCTGCTGGCCGCGGGCCTCGATGGGATCGCGCAGGCGCGGAACCCGGGGAGGCCGCTCGACCTCAACATGTACGCGGCCGGGCATGGGGTGGAGGGCGCACGGCGCCTGCCGCTGAACCTGCTGGACGCCACGCGCGCGTTCGAGGCGTGCGCGCCGCTGCGTGCCGCGCTGGGGGAGGCGTTCGCGGCGTCCTACGTCAAGCTGAAGCGGCAGGAATGGGACGGCTACATGCGGCATTTGACGCAATGGGAGCGCGACCAGACCCTGGATTGCTGAGCGGGCCGCGATGGCACACCGGTTGCTAGAACCGCGTTGCGTCGCATGGAGGGGATCGGAATGGACGAGTACGGCCAGCGCGGCTACGGCGGCACGCCGGTGGGCTTCGGGGCGCGCGTCGGCATCGCCGTCGTCGATTTCCAACTCGGCTTCACCGACCCGCGCTTCCCGCTCGGCGGCGCGGCGCTCACCGAGCGCGCGGTGGTGAACACCGCGACGCTGCTGCGCGCGGCCCGCGCCGCCCGGCTGCCGGTGGTGAGCTGCTACACCGCCTATCGCGGCGCCGGGGACGCCCCGCACTGGAAGGTGCCGCCCGTCACCGAGACGCTGCGGCATGGCACCGAGCCGGTCCAGCTTGACCCCCGCATCCACGACCCGGCCTACGACATCGTGCTGTGCAAGGCCGCGCCGTCGATCTTCTTCCACACCGCCGCCGCGCCGATCTTCGTGCGGCAGGGCGTCGATACCGTCATCGTCACCGGCTGCACCACCTCCGGCTGCGTGCGCGCCAGCGTGATCGACGCCTTCAGCTACGGCTTCCGCGTCATCGTGCCGGAGGATTGCGTGGGCGACGTGGAGGACGGGCCGCATCTGTCGAACCTGCGCGACGTGGGCCGGCGCTACGCCGACGTCGTGACGCTCGACGCCTGCCTCGCCCACATCGCGGGCCTGCCGCGCCGCAACGCCTGACGGGGGACGCGCCATGACCCAAGCGACCCCCGACCGCCTGACCGCGAGCGAAGCGTCCGCGCGAATCCGCGCCGGCACGCTCACGGCGGAGGCCCTGGCCCGCGCCTGCCTGCGCCGCATCGCGGAGCGCGACGCGGACGTGCGCGCCTGGGCCTTCGTCGATCCCGACGCCGTGCTCCGCCAGGCGCGGGAGCTCGACAAGCAGGCGCCGCGCAGCCCGCTGCACGGCATCCCCGTCGGCGTGAAGGACATGATCGACACGGCCGACATGCCGACGCAGCACAACTCGCCGCTGTTCCAGGGGCACCGGCCCGGCGCGGACGCGGCGCCGGTCTCGATCCTGCGGGCAGCCGGCGCGCTGATCCTCGGCAAGACCGACACGACGGAGTTCGCCGCCGCCGGGCGCTTTGCCGCCACGCGGAACCCGCACGATTTTCAGCGCACGGCGGGCGGCTCCTCCAGCGGCTCGGCGGCGGCGGTGGCGGATTTCCAGGCGCCGCTGTCGCTCGGCACCCAGACCGGCGGCTCGACCATCCGCCCGGCCTCGTTCTGCGGCGTGTTCGCGCTCAAGCCGACCTGGGGGGCGGTGAGCCGGGAGGGATTGAAGCTGTACTCCGCGACGCTCGACACGCTCGGCTGCTACGCCCGCTCGCTCGACGACCTCGGCCTGCTCTGCGACGTGTTCGACGTTCACGACGACGCGCCCCCCCGGCCCGTGGCGCTGCGGGGCGCCCGGATCGCGGTCTGCCGCACGCCCGATTGGGCGAGCGCCACGCCGGGCACGCCCGAGGCGATGGACATGGCGGAGGCGGCGCTCCGGCGGGCCGGCGCCGTCGTCAGCGCCTTGGACCTGCCCGCCAGCTTCGATCCGCTGGGCGCGATGCAGAAGGTGGTGATGCACGCGGAGGGCCGGACCGCCTTCCTCAACCTCGCCCGCGCCCATCCGCACGGGCTGCACGACGATTTCCATTCCCGGGTCGAGAACCGCGACGGCTTCACCCATCGGCAGTTGCTGGACGCCTACGACCATGCCGCCGCGTGCCGGGCCGCGTTCGACCGCATCGCCGCCGAGTACGACGCCGTGCTGACGCCCAGCGCGCCCGGGGAGGCGCCGCCCGGCAGCCATCCCGGCAACGCCGTGTTCAACCGGATGTGGACGCTGCTGCACGTGCCCTGCGTCAACCTGCCGGGCCTCCTCGGGCCGAACGGCATGCCGGTGGGCGTCACGCTGACGGCGCCGCGCTTCACCGACCGGCAGCTGCTGGCGACCGCCCAGGCCGTCGCCCCCGCCATCGCCGAGGCCGGCCGGGCCTAATACGGGCGGCAGCATTGATCGACCTGTGTGCGGCTGCTGATGGGTTTCACCCATCCTACGCGATCCATACCGTAGGATGGGTGCAACCCATCGGCGGATGACGGTCATTCAACCAAGCCGTCCGTATAAAACCTAGAGCCTAGCCCGGGGCCGGTAGCCGCTCACCTGCGCCCCGTCCTCCGGCCGCAGCCGCAGGAAGCCCGGCGCGGAGACGAGCGTGATGAGCGCCACCAGCAGGAAGGCGTCGTGGAAGTCCGCCACGTCCGGCAGCCGGTCCGGCCCGGCGATCAGCCCGAGCAGCGCCGCCGCGATGGAGACGCCGAACGAGACCGTCAGTTGCTGGATCACCCCGCCCAAGCTCGTGCTCCGGCTCAGCTTGCTGGCCGGCGTGTCGGCGTAGGTCAGGGTGTTCGTCGTCATGAACTGCGTGCTGCGGGCGACGCCGAACAGCAGCACCAGCAGGAACACCAGCCCATGCGGCGTGGTCGGCTGCACCAGGGCGAAGCTCGCGATGATGGCCGCGCAGAGCACGCCGTTCCCCGACAGCAGCCCGCGGTAGCCGAAGCGCCGCATCAGCCACGCCGAGACCGGGCGCACCACCAGCGTGCCCAGGCTGGAGACGAAGGTGAGCGATCCCGATTGCACGGGGCTGAGGCCGAAGCCGATCTGGAACAGCAGCGGCAGCATGAACGGCACCGCGTTGACGCCGATCCGGCTCAAGCCGCCCGCCAGCGTGCTGACGCGGAAGGTGCGGATCGCGAACAGGCTGAGATCGAGCGCCGCGTCGGGCCGGGTCCGGGCGTAGAACCCGTAGATCCCCAGCAGCAGCACGCCGGCCGCCAGCAGGCCATAGATGGCCGCGGTGGGCAGCATCGGGCGCCCGACGTTCTCGAACGCGAATTGCAGCAGGCCGAGGCCGCCGCCGCACAGCAGGAAGCCGGGCACGTCGAAGCGGGCCTGGCGGTCGGCGCGCGTGTCCTCGACGAAGCGGAGCGCCAGCAGGACGCCGACCAGGCCGATGGGGATGTTGACGTAGAACACCCAGCGCCAGCTCGCGTAGGTCGTCAGGACGCCGCCCAGGATCGGCCCGAGCGCCGGACCGATGACGGCGGGCACCGTCATGTAGGTCATCGCCGTGACCAGCTGGCTGCGCGGAAAGGCGCGCAGCAGCACGAGGCGCCCGACCGGCGTCATCATCGCCCCGCCGAACCCCTGCAGCACCCGCATCGCCACCAGCACGCGCAGGCTGTCCGCCAGGCCGCACAGCGCCGAGGCCGTGGTGAAGATGACCAAGGCGGCGGCGAACACCCGGCGCGCGCCGTAGCGGTCGGCGATCCAGCCGCTGAGCGGCATGAACACCGCGAGGCTGAGGATGTAGGCGGTGATCGTCAGGTTCATCTGCAGCGGCGCGACGCCCAGGCTGCGCGCCATGTCGGGGATCGCCGTGGTGACGATGGTGGCGTCCAACTGCTCCATCAGGAAGGCGAAGGCGACGATCAACGGGATCAGCAGGCGCAGCTTGCGGCTCCGCATGACGGCATAGGCCGGCTCCGTGGCAGCCGGCAGGAGTTCGTCTGGCATTCTGGGTTCTGTGCAAGCCTCATGCCTCGGTAAGTCCCGGGCCTCCACCCTCAAGCGGGGCCGACGTCATTGCGGGATGACGGCCGCAGTCCGGTGAAGCCGCCGCCAGTGGTTGACCGGAAACGCCGGCCGGGCGCATGGGTGTGTGCAGGCATCGTCGCGTGGAGGGCATGGATGGATCTCGGGTTGAAGGGGCGCCGCGCGCTCGTGACCGGCGGCACGAAGGGGATCGGCCGGGCCATCGTGGAGTGCTTCGCGCAGGAGGGGGCGAGCGTCGCCCTCTGCGCGCGCAACCCGTCCGAACTGGAGGCGGCCGTCGCGGCGCTGCGCGGCCAGGGGGTGGCGGCGTTCGGCCAGGCGCTCGATGTCGCCGACGCCCCGGCGCTGCGCGGCTTCGTGCAGGCGGCGGCGGAGGCGCTGGGCGGCCTCGACATGATCGTCGCGAACGTGAGCGCGCTCGCCATCGGCCAGGACGAGGCGTCTTGGAACGCCGGGTTCCAAACGGACCTGATGGGCGCGGTGCGCCTGGTGGACGCTGCCCTGCCCTATCTCGAAGCGTCCGATGCGGCGTCGATCACCCTCATCTCCAGCGTGTCCGGGCGCGAGGTCGATTTCGCCGCGGGCGCCTACGGGGCGATGAAGGCCGCCCTCGTGCACTACGCCCAGGGCCTCGCCTTCCAGCTTGCGGGCAAGGGCATCCGGGCCAACACGGTCTCCCCGGGCAACACCTACTTCGAGGGCGGCGTGTGGGCGCGCATCGAGCGGGACAACCCGGCGTTCTTCGCAGAGGCGCTGGCCCTCAACCCGACCGGCCGCATGGGGACGCCGGAGGAGATGGCGCGCGCCGCCGTGTTCCTCGCAAGCCCCGCCGCGAGCTTCGTGAGCGGCACGAACCTGGTGGCCGACGGCGCGCTGACCCGGGGCGTGCAGCTTTGACGGACGGCAGGGCCGGACCGTTGTTGCAGCAGGAACCGGCCGCCCGGAGCGCAGCACGATGAAGCTGAACCATGTCGCCAACCGCCTCGACCCACAATGGTTCGAGACCGTCGTCGAAATGCTCAAGGTGAAGCTCGGGTTCATCGAGCTCCGCCGCACCGACCGGGCCATCTGGCTGCGGCAGCCCGGCAGCAGCGTGGACCTGCAATTCAGCCGCAGCGAGACGGCCGGCCGCGACGACGACAAGCTCCGCTCGCAGGTGTCGTTCCTGAGCGAGACGCCCCGGGCCGCATTGGAGGACCTGGCCGCCTGGGCGCAGGCGCGCGGGATGGCGGCCAGCGTGGGCAGCTACTCGGACAAGGAGTTCTACCTGGACGCCCCGGCCGCCTTCGTCGACTTCGTGATCGAGGCGATGACGCCGGACCTGGCCGACTACGGCGTGTAGCCGGGGCGCGCAGCTCCCCGCTGGACCGGCGGCGTCAGCCCGCGTCGCTGGCGCCCTGCCCCACGGCCTCCGCGGGCGCCGTGGCCCGGGCCACCGGGCTTTCGGCGTCCGGCCAGGTCCGCAACGCTTCCGCCACCAGCGGATCGAGACCTGGGCCTCCCGCCCTGGCGAACGCCAGGAACCCCGAGCGCATCCCCGGCGTCCAGAACGCCAGGAGGTGGTCGCGGATGCCGGCGCAGGCGGCCTCCTCGGGGTAGGCGCGGAAGAAGCCCGCGATCTCGTTGGCCATCCGCGCCAGCTTCTCCGGGGTCATGGCGCGCTACTCCGCGGCGTCGAGGGGGGCGGCGATGCGGGTCAGCGACACGTCCTCGTCGAAGAAGCGCGCCTGCCAGTCGGACGGGCGGTTGGTGCGCCGCACCTGGACGGCGGTCACCTTGTATTCCGGGCAGTTGGTCGCCCAGTCCGAGAAGTCGGTCGTGATGACGTTGGCGCCGGTCTTGGCGTGGTGGAAGGTGGTATAGACGACGCCGGGCTGCATCCGCTCGCTGATGCGGGCGCGCAGCGCGATGTCGCCGGAGCGGCTTTCCAGCGCCACCAGGTCGCCGTCCTGCACGCCGCGGCTCTCCGCGTCAAACGGATGGATCTCCAGCACGTCCTCCTCGTGCCAGCGGCTGTTCTCGGTGCGCCGGGTCTGCGCGCCGACGTTGTACTGGCTCAGGATGCGCCCGGTGGTCAGGATCAGCGGGAACAGCGCGCCGGTGCGCTCCTGCGTGGCCACGAACTCCGTCAGCATGAACCGGCCCTTGCCGCGCACGAAGCGATCCACGTGCATCATCGGCGTGCCCAGCGGCGCCGCCTCGTTGCACGGCCATTGCAGCGACCCCTGGGCCTCCAGCTTGGCGTAGGACACCCCGGCGAAGCTCGGCGTCAGGGCCGCGATCTCGTCCATGATCTCGCTCGGATGGCCGTAGCTCATGGGGAAGCCGAGCGCGTTGGACAGCGCGACCGTCGCCTCCCAATCGGCCAGGCCGCCCAGCGGCGACATCACCCGGCGCACCCGGTTGATCCGCCGCTCCGCGTTGGTGAAGGTGCCGTCCTTCTCCAGGAAAGACGACCCCGGCAGGAAGACGTGGGCGTATTTCGCCGTCTCGTTCAGGAAGATGTCCTGCACGACGATGCACTCCATCGCCCGCAGCCCCGCCGTGACGTGCTGGGTGTCGGGATCGGACTGCGCGATGTCCTCGCCCTGGATGTACAGCGCCTTGAACGTGCCCTCCACCGCGTCGTCCAGCATGTTGGGGATGCGCAGGCCCGGGTCGGCGGAGATCGGCACGCCCCAGAGAGTCTCGAACACCTCCCGCGCCGCGTCGTCGGAGACGTGGCGGTAGCCCGTCAGCTCATGCGGGAAGCTGCCCATGTCGCAGGCGCCCTGCACGTTGTTCTGGCCGCGCAGCGGGTTCACCCCGGCGCCCAGCTTGCCGATGTTGCCCGTCACCATGGCGAGGTTCGCCATCGCCATCACGGTCGTGGTGCCCTGGCTGTGCTCGGTGACGCCCAGCCCGTAGTAGATGGCGGCATTGCCCCCGGTGGCGAACAGCCGCGCCGCCGCGCGGACCCCGGCGGCCGGCACGCCGGTCAGCGCCTCGCTCGCTTCCGGCGAGTTCTTCTCCAGCGCGATGAACCGCGCCCAGCTCTCGAACTCCGCCCAATCGCAGCGTTCCCGCACGTAGTCCTCGGCGATCAGGCCCTCGGTGACGACCACGTGGGCCATCGCGTTCAGCAGGGCGACGTTGGTGCCGGGCAGCAGCGGCAGATGGTGCTGCGCCTCGATGTGGGGCGACCGCACGAGGTCGATGCGGCGCGGGTCGGCGACGATCAGCTTGGCGCCGGCGCGCAGCCGCCGCTTCATGCGCGACGCGAACACCGGGTGCCCGTCGGTCGGGTTGGCGCCGATCACCAGCATCACGTCGCAATGATCGACCGAGGCGAAGTCCTGCGTCCCCGCCGAGGTGCCCAGCGTGGCGCTGAGGCCATAGCCTGTCGGCGAGTGGCAGACCCGGGCGCAGGTGTCGACGTTGTTGTTGCCGAACGCGCCGCGGATCAGCTTCTGCACCAGGAAGGTCTCCTCGTTGGTGCAGCGCGAGGAGGTGATGCCGCCGACGCTGTCCCGGCCGTACTGCGCCTGGATGCGCTTGAACTCGCTGGCAGCGTGGGCGATGGCCTGCTCCCACGTCACCTCCTGCCAGGGGTCGGTGATCGCGGCCCGGATCATCGGCTTGGTCTTGCGGTCCTTGTGCGTGGCGTAGCCGAAGGCGAAGCGCCCCTTCACGCAGGAATGGCCGGCATTGGCCTTGCCGTCCTTGTAGGGCACCATGCGGACGACCGTCTCCCCCTTCATCTCCGCCTTGAAGGAGCAGCCGACGCCGCAATAGGCGCAGGTGGTGACGACCGAGTGCTCCGGCGTGCCGAGCGCGATCACCGACTTCTCGTTCAGCGTCGCGGTGGGGCAGGCTTGCACGCAGGCGCCGCAGGACACGCACTCGGACCCCATGAAGTCGGTGCCGCCGGCGGAGATCTTGGACGCGAAGCCGCGCCCCTCGAGCGTCAGCGCGAAGGTGCCCTGGGTCTCCTCGCAGGCCCGCACGCAGCGGGAGCAGGCGATGCACTTGCTGGCCTCGAAGGTGAAGTAGGGGTTGCTCGCGTCCTTCGGCGCGTCCAGGTGGTTCTTCCCCTCGTAGCCGTAGCGCACGTCGCGCAGGCCCACCTTGCCCGCCATGTCCTGCAGCTCGCAGTCGCCGTTGGCCGAGCAGGTCAGGCAGTCCAGCGGATGGTCGGAGATGTACAGCTCCATCACCCCGCGCCGCCGCTTGGCGATGGCGGCGTTCTCCGTGTGCACCACGAGGCCCTCCTCGGCCGGGGTGGTGCAGGAGGCCGGGTAGCCCCGGCGCCCCTCGATCTGCACGATGCACAGGCGGCAGGAGCCGAACGGCTCCAGGCTGTCGGTCGCGCACAATTTTGGAACCTGGGTGCCCATGGTGGCGGCGGCGGCCATGATCGAGGTGCCGCGCGGCACCGTCACCGTCTGGCCGTCGATGGTCAGGGTCACGGTGATGTCGGAAACGCGGATGGGCGTCCCGGTGTCCAGCTCGCGGATCAGGGTCATGCCATGTCTCCTATTCCGCAGCCATGGGCAGGCGCCCGGCGCGGTCGAAGTCGTCGGGGAAGTGGGTCAGCGCGCTGTTGACCGGCACCGGCGTCAGCCCGCCCATGGCGCAGAGCGAGGCGTCCGTCATCGTCTCGCAGAGGTCGTCCAGCACGGCGAAGTTCTTCGCAGGCTCGATGCCGGCCACGATGCGGTCGATGACCTCCATGCCGCGCACCGCGCCGATGCGGCAGGGCGTGCACTTGCCGCAGCTCTCGGCGGCGCAGAACTCGAACGCGAAGCGCGCCTGCTGCGCCAGGTTCACCGTGTCGTCGAACACCACGACGCCGCCATGGCCCAGCAGGCCGCCGGCCTTGGCCATCGCCTCGTAATCCAGCGGCGTGTCCAGCAGCGTCTCCGGGAAATAGGCGCCGAGCGGCCCGCCCACCTGCACGGCGCGGAACGGCCGGCCGCTCGCCGTGCCCTGGCCCCAATCCTCAATCAGGGTGCGGATCGGCGCGCCGAACGGAAGCTCGATCAGCCCGCCGCGCGCCACGTTGCCGGCAAGCTGCACCGGCAGGGTGCCGAGCGACCGCCCGGTGCCGAACGCGGCATAGGCGGCGGCGCCGTTCGCCATGATCCACGGCACGCTGGCGAGCGACAGCACGTTGTTCACCACGGTCGGACGGCCGAACAGGCCCTCGATGGCCGGCAGCGGCGGCTTCGCGCGCACCATGCCGCGCTTGCCCTCCAGGCTCTCCAGCAAGGAGGTCTCCTCGCCGCAGATGTAGGCCCCGGCGCCCATCCGCACCTCGATGTCGAAGCCGTGGCCGGACCCCATGACATCCTCGCCCAGCAGCCCGGCCCGGCGCGCCGCCTCGATCGCCCGGCGCATCGTGCGGATGGCGTGCGGGTACTCCGACCGGGTGTAGATGTAGCCCTTGCTGGCGCCCACCGCGACGGCGGCGATGGTCATGCCCTCCACCAGGCTGAGCGGGTCGCCCTCCATCAGCATGCGGTCGGCGAAGGTGCCGCTGTCCCCCTCGTCGGCGTTGCAGACGATGTACTTGCGGTCCGCCTGCGCCAGCCGGACGGTGTTCCATTTGATCCCCGTGGGGAACCCGGCGCCGCCGCGTCCGCGCAGGCCCGACCGCTTGACCTCGTCCACCAGCGCCTCGTCGCCCAAGGCGAGCGCCCGCTCCAGCCCGGCATAGCCGCCATGGGCGCGGTAGTCCTCCACCGACACCGGGTCGATGACGCCGCAGCGGCCGAAGGTGAGCCGGGTCTGGCCTGCGAACCAAGGATGCTCCTCCGGACAGCCGATCCGCAGCGCGTGTGCGCCGCCCTCCAGCAGCCCCGCATCCAGCAGCCCCGCCACGTCCGCCGCCTGTATGGGGCCGTAGGCGATGCGGCCCTCCGGCGTCTCCACCTCCAGCAGCGGCTCCAGCCAGACCGCGCCGCGCGTGCCGGTCCGCACCAGGTCCAGCGCCAGGCCGCGCCGCGTGGCCTCGCCCTGCAGGGTCCGCGCCACGCGGTCGGCACCGAGCGCCAGCGCCGCCATGTCCTGCGGCAAATAGATGCGGGTCATGTGCGCCGCGCCTCCTCGGTCGCTTCAAGCAGCCTGGCGTCATCGAGCCGGGCCAACGGCTCGCCGTCCAGCAACGCGGCCGGCCCGCAGGCGCACAGGCCCAGGCAGAAGGTCGGCTCGACGGTCAGGCTGCCGTCCCGGGTGGTGCCGCCCCAGGCCACGCCGAGCCGGGCCAGCAGCCGGTCCGCCATCGTGGCCGCGCCCACCGCCTGGCAGGCTTCGGCCCGGCAAACCTGCAAGACGTGCCGCCCCGGCGGCGCCCGCCGGAAGTCGTGGTAGAAGGAGACGACGCCGTGCACCTCCGCCCGCGACAGGTTCAGCGCGTCGGCGATCATCGCCTCGCTCTGCTTCGGCACGTAGCCGAACTCCTCCTGGAGCGCATGCAGGATCGGCAGCGCGGCCCCCTCCATCCCGGCATGCGCGGCGATGATCTCGCCCGCCAGGGTGGGGTCCCAATGCCCGGCCGTCACCGGTATTTCGCTGACCAATGCTGCCACGGCGTCCGCTCGCTCCTCGCTTTATATTTTATGGGCTTAGACGCTATACTCGGCCCCATGGCGGCGTAATCAAGCCCTGCATTCGAGTGCTGCGATAGCAAACTCCTATCAACGCCGCCGAACCAGCAGCCGCGCCTCCGACAGCAGCGCGGCGGCCAGGATCGGCATCGGCTCCCGGTGCGGCAGCACCAGGCCGACCTCATAGGTCGCGTCCGGCTCGGTGATGGGGATCCGGCGCAGGTGCGGCGCCAGCATCTCGGCCACCCGCTCGGGCAGCACCGTCGCCCAGTGCCCGGTCAGCACGTGCGCGAGCAGCGTCACCTGGGAGTTGCTTTCCAGCGTCGCCCGCGGCTCCGCCCCGGCGCCGCGCATCAGGCGGTCCATGATGCGCCGGTTCTGCATGTCCGGCGTCAGCAGGCACAGGCGCACCCGGTTCAGCTCGGCCCACGTCACGCTGTCCCGGTCGCCCAACGCGCCGTCCGCCGCGGTGACCAGGCGGTAGCGTTCGGTATAGAGCGGCACCGCCTGCACCCGGCCCACCGCCTCGTTGTCGAGGTAGGTGATGCCGGCGTCCACCTCCAGGTCGTCCAGCATCCGCAGGATCGTGGCGGAGGAGTGGGACAGGACCGTGAAATGCAGCGCCGGGTGCCGGGCGAGGCACGGCCCGGTCAGCCAGGGCACCATCGCCAGCGCCGTGGGGATCACCGCGATCCGCAGATGGCCCGACAGCCCGGCCCGCATGGCCTGCAGGTCCTGGCGCATGGCGGACACGTCGCCGACCAGGCGCCGCGCCCATTCCAGCACCTTCTCGCCCTCCGGCGTCAGGCCGTGGAAGCGGGAGCTGCGGTGGACCAGCATGACGCCCAGCTCCTCCTCAAGCTGCTTGATCCCCGCCGAAAGGGTCGGCTGCGCCACGCCGCACGCCTCCGCCGCGCGGCGGAAGCTGCGGTCCCGCGCCACGGCGACCAGGAAGGCGAGCTTGTCGATCATCGGGGCCTATGAAGCAGCCCGGCGCGGCTCAGGGGGCGTCCCCCAGCACGCGGTAGGCGCCGTCGCGGATTTCGACCATCACCTGGCTGTCCGCCTGGGCGCCGCTGTGATCCCTGGGGGACAGGCTGAACACGGCCTCGGACGCCGCCAGGCCCTGCACCGCCTCCATCCCGTCGCGGAGCGCCGTGCGGAAGGCGGGCGTGCCGGGCGGGCCGGCCGCCAGGGCGCCCGGCACTGCCGCCTGGATCAGCAGGAACGCATCCCACAGCGTGGCGCCGAACAGGCTGCGGCTGCCGGGGCCGTACTGCCCCTCGTAGGCCCGCACGTAGGCGAGCGCCGGGGCCTTCACCGGGTTCCCGTCCGGAAGCTGCTCGGCGACCAGGACAGGGACGGCGCTGAACATCGTGCCGTCCAGTGCCTTGCCGCCGATCCGCAGCGTGTCCGGCCCGGCGATCCCCTGCACGGCGTAGATCGGCCCGGCGTAGCCGCGCGCGCGCAATTCCAGGATCGGCATCGCCGCCGGGGCGCTGCTGGCGGCGACGAACACCGCGTCGGGCCGGGCCGCCAGCAGCCGGAGCACCTGCGGCACGACGCTCTGGTCGCCGGGGTTGAAGCGGAGTTCGGCGACCGTCCGGATGCCGCGCGACGACGCCTCCGCGTTCAGGGCCGCGATGTAGCCGTCGCCGAGGCTGGTGGCGAACCCGATATGGCCCAGCGTCTTGCGGCCGGCCTGCGCCATGTGGCGGGCCAGCTGCGCCGCCGCGACCCGCTCGCCGGGGATCGGCTTGAACGCCCAGCGCCGGGTGCCCTCCGGCGGCTCGATCACCGCACTCGACCCGGCCAGGCTGATGGCCGGCACGCCCGCGGCGGCGATCACGTCCAGGATGGCGATGGAGGCCGGCGTCGCGGAGGCGCCCAGGATGGCATCGACATGCTCCTCGTCGATCATCTTGCGGGCCGCGCGCACGGCGGTCGTCGTGTCGGTCGCGTCGTCCAGCACCACCCAGCGCACCGCCTGGCCGGCGATGGCCTTCGGCAGCAGGCCGATGGTGTTGCGCTCGGGGATGCCCAGCCCGGCGCCTGGTCCGGTGAGGGACAGCAGCGCGCCCAGGGTGACGTCCGCCCGCGCCGGGGCGGCGCCCGTGGCCAGCAGGGCGATCAGCAGGGGTGCCAACGTGCGACGCATTGTCCATGTCCTCGGGGTCAGCGGAGGCTGATGTCCTGGCGGCGATCCGCCGGCGAACCCGTGTGGCACGGGTCCGGGCATCGGCACAATGACCCGCGTCCGGTCCGGAACGGGCGGCGGAACCGGCCAGCACGGCGTGACGGCGAAACCGGAGCCATCCCACCTCGCCACCCGGCTCAATGGGGGTTAACCTGGCCCGGGCGGACCGGACGGGAGGGCGGCGTGGCGGCACAGGATTACGAGACGCTGGACGGGCGGTTCGCCCGGCTGTTCAATTCGACCGCCCATGTGCAGAAGCTCTGCACGGGGTGCCAATGGGCCGAGGGGCCGGCCTACTTCCCCGCCAGCCGCGGCCTCGTATGGTCCGACATCCCGGCCAACCGGCTGATGCGCTACGACGAGGGCACCGGGCAGGCCGGACCGTTCAGGCAGCCGTCCGGGAACGCCAATGGCAACACGGTGGACCGGCAGGGCCGGCTCGTGACCTGCGAGCACGGCGGGCGCCGCGTCAGCCGGACCGAGCATGACGGCAGCATCGTCGCCTTGGCCGAACGCTACGACGGCAAGCGGTTGAACAGCCCGAACGACGTCGTCGTGAAAAGCGACGGGAGCATCTGGTTCACCGATCCGACCTACGGCATCGACAGCGACTACGAGGGCGACCGCGCCGAGAGCGAGATCGGCGCGTCCTACGTCTACCGCATCGACCCGGCGACCGGCGCGCTCACCGTGGTCGCGGACGACTTCGTGAAGCCGAACGGGCTGGCCTTCTCGCCCGACGAGCGGCTGCTCTACATCGTGGACACCGGGCGCACCCACGGCGCGCACAACCCGGCGCACATGCGGGTGTTCGACGTGCGGGATGACGGAACGCTCGCGAACGGGCGGGAGTTCGCCGCCTGCACCGCCGGGCTGTTCGACGGGTTCCGCCTGGACGAGGCCGGCCGCATCTGGACCAGCGCCGCGGACGGCGTGCATTGCTACGACCCCGACGGCACGCTGATCGGCAAGGTCCGGGTGCCGGAAGTGGTGGCCAACGTGTGCTTCGGCGGCCCCAAGCGGAACCGCCTGTATGTCTGCGCCACGACCTCGCTCTATGCGGTGTACCTGTTCACCAACGGCGCGCGGACGTTCTGACGGGTCAGGTCTCGCCAGCCTCTCGGCCATACAGCAGGAGCAGCGCCAGGATGATGACGCCGTAGATGATGCTGCGGCCGTATTCCGGCATGTTCAGCGCCATCAGCACGCTGACCAACGTCACCAGGCTGATGGTGCCGGCGGCGACGCCGACGTAGTGGCCGCGCCCGCCGAGGATCGCGACGCCCCCGATCACGACGGCCGCGATGGACTGGAACAAGTACGGGTCGCCCATGCCGAGCGCCGCCTGCCCGCCGAAGCCGACCAGCATGACGCCCGCAAGCGCCGAGAACAGCCCGCTCAGCGCATAGAGCGCCACGGTGACGGCGGACACGTTGATGCCGGAGAGGTAGCTGGCCCGCGCGCTCGTGCCGATGGCGTAGGTGCGCCGTCCGAACCCGGTCAGGCTGAGCACGGCCGACACCGCCGCCGCGACGGTGACCCACAGCCAGAGCGCCGCGGGCACCCCGAGCAGCGAGGCGTGCACCGCCGCCCGAACGACCGGCGGCGCATAGGACGCGCAAGATCCGCAGGTCATGCCGCCGCTGAGGCCGAGCGTCAGGCCCTGCATGATGCCGTTCATCGCGAGCGTCATCACGACGGCCGGCACGTTGAACAGGGCGACGCCCACGCCGCTCAGCGCGCCCACGCCCAGGCCCATGCCCAATGTGAGCGCGAGCGCATAGGCCGCCCGCCCGTCCTGGCCCAGGGAGGACGTGACCATCAGGATCGCCGCCGCGTTCAGCACCCAGGGCACCGACAGGTCGATGCCGCCGATCAGCACCACGAACATCTGCCCGGCCGCCACCAGGCCCACGAAGGACGCGACGACGAGCACGGCGGAGACGCTGCCGGGACTGGCGAAGCCCGGCCGGACCAGCGCGCCCAGCGCGAACAGCAGCACGGCCGCGAGCGCCGCGTAGGCGATGCGCCGCCGGTCCTGGGTGAGGACGGCGGACACGCGCCCGCCCAGGCCGGACTCGGTGTCGGGATCGGCCATCATCGCCTCCGCAGCAGCCGGCCGATCAGGCTGGCCAGGAGCACGGCCGCGACCAGGAACAGCCCTTCGTAGAAGGATTGGTACAAGGGATCGATGTGGGCGAAGAACAGGATGTTCACGATCATGGTGGTGACGAAGGCGCCCATGATCGCGCCGACCGCGCTGCCGCGCCCGCCGAACAGGCTCACGCCGCCCAGCACCACGGCGACGATGGAGGCCAGGGTGTAGCCGTTGCCCGTCGTGGCGTCGCCCGCCGTCGCGTTGGCGGCGAGGAACAGCCCGGCCATGGCGGAGCAGGTCCCGGCCAGCATGTAGGTCAGCACCTTGGTCCGCCGGGGGTCGATGCCGTTCGCCGCCGCCGCGCCCTCGTCGTTGCCGATGGCATACAGGCCGACACCCAGCCGGGTCCGCCGCAGCCCTCGCCACAGCAGCGCCAGCAGCGCCACGTAGGCCAGGGACGCCGGGCCGGACGGGTTGGCCAGCGCCGCGGTGTAGCCCTCCGGCACCTGCCCGCCCGGCTGCGGCAGCACCCGGATCGCGAGGCCCTGGAAGATGGACAGGGTCGCGAGGGTCACCAGGATCGGCTGCAGCCGCCCGTACGCCACCAGCACGCCGTTGAGCAGCCCGCACGCCGCGCCGATCAGCAGCACCAGCAGCGAGCCGCCGACCATGCCGGCCACCGTGTCGCCCAGGCTGATGGCAGCGACCGCGTTCGTGAGGTCGAGGACGCCGCCCACGGACAGGTCGATGCCGCGGGTCAGCACCACCAGCGTCTGCGCCACGGCCGCGAGCACGAGGGGCATGGTGTTGTTGACGGTGGACGTCAGCTCGAACTCGCCAGGCAGCGTGCCCTGCGCGCCGTAGAAGATGCCGCAGTAGACCGCGAGGCTCGACGCGAGCATGGCGGCGGCCAGCACGAAGCCCAGGTTCTGCGCAAGGGCATGGGCGAGCCGTGACCGCCGGGCGCGGACGGGCGGGGCCGCCGTCATCTGGACATGTAGGGCGCATAAGCGGAGCGCCATGCGCCGACGGGCGGTGCCAACGAGAGGCGGATGGCGCTCCGCTGATCCGCCCTACGATCCCTTGCGTGGGATTGCTTAGGCGGCATCGCGCACCGCGGCCGACACGACATGCTCGGCCGTGATGCCCGGCGCCCGGAGCTCCGCGACCACCCGGCCCTCCCGCATCACCAGGACGCGGTGGCACAGATGCGCCAGCTCCTCCGCGTCGCTGGAGTAGAACAGG
Source organism: uncultured Acetobacteraceae bacterium (assembly GCA_964252005.1). Classification (GTDB taxonomy): domain Bacteria; phylum Pseudomonadota; class Alphaproteobacteria; order Acetobacterales; family Acetobacteraceae; genus CAHJXG01. Next base: position 88,935 of record CAXULX010000006.1, read on the forward strand.
ATCGAGCGGCCCTCCGCCGAGAGGCGCATCATCAGCTCGTAGATCTCGTGCTTGGTCGCGACATCGACGCCGCGCGTCACGTCATACAGCAGCAGCACGCGCGGCTCCGTCAGCAGCCAGCGCCCGAGCAGCACCTTCTGCTGGTTGCCGCCGCTGAGCGCGCCGACCCGCGTGGCGAGGCTCGCGGTCCGCACCTTGAGGCGCGCGGCCTCCGTCCGGGCCAGGCGCTGCTCCAGCCCGCGCCGCAGCACGCCCAGGCGGCTGATGCGGCGCAGCACGGCGAGCGAGACATTGTCCCGCACGCTCATGGACAGCAGAAGCCCCTCGGTCTTGCGGTCCTCCGGCACCAGCGCGATGCCGGCGCGGCCCACGGCATCGCGCGGGCTGCGCAGGCGGACCGGACGGCCGCCCAGCAGCACCTGCCCGCCGGTCGCCCGCTGCGCGCCGAACAGGGTGAAGAACAGCTCGCGGTGGCCGTGCCCGGCCAGGCCGCCGACGCCGAGCACCTCGCCGGCCGCGACCGCGAGGCCCGTGGGCGCGAGGCGCGGCCCGGACAGAGCACGGGCCTCCAGCGCCGGCACTACGGCGCGCTGATCCGGCAAGGGGGGCAGCGGGGGATACAGGGTGTCGACCCGGCTCCCCGTCATCAGCGTCACCGCCTCGTCCTCCGACAGCTCGGTGAAGCTGCCGACATCGCGCCCGCCGCGGAACACGGTGATGCGGTCGGCGATCGAGCGGATCTCGTTCCAGCGGTGCGAGGTGAACACGATGCAGACCCCGGCCCGGCGCAGGCGGTCGATCTGGCCGAACAGCCACGCGACCTCGCGCTCCACGAGGGAGGAGGTGGGCTCGTCCAGCAGCAGGATGCGGGGGTCGTGGCTGACGGCGCGGGCGATCTCGACGATCTGGCGCTCGGCGAGCGGGATGTCCTCGACCAGCGCCCGCGGGTCGATGTGGTGGACGCCCTGGCCGGCCAGGACCTCCTCCGCCCGGGCGGCCAGGCGGCCCCGGTCGATCAGCCCCCACCGGCCGCGCGGCTCCCGCGCGAGCAGCAGGTTCTCGGCGACACTCATGCCCGGCAGCAGCGTCAATTCCTGGAACACCGTCCACACGCCGAGCGCATGGCCGTCAGGCGGCCCGTGCAGGCGGACCGGCCGGCCGTCGATGCGGATCGTGCCGGCATCGGGCCGCACGCGCCCGCCGAGCGCCTTGATCAGCGTGCTCTTGCCCGCGCCGTTCTCGCCCACCAGCGCGTGCACCTCGCCCGGCACGGCCGCGAGCGAGGCCCCTTGCAGCGCCCGCACGCCGCCGAAGGACTTCACGAGGCCCGACGCCTCGACCGCCGGGCGGGGGCCGGCAAACTCGGGGAGCCCGGTCATGCGGCGGGGAGGTTCACCTCGAGGCGGCCGGCGCAGGCGGTGCCGCTGAGCGCCGCCTCCACGCACAGCTTCAGGATGGGGCTGTCGCCGCCATCGGTGAAATCGGCGAAGAAGCTGTCGGGCTGGTCCTCGAACGCGGTCTCCCCCAGCTTCACCTGGTCGCTGGTGAGCGGGGCGAGGGGCACGACCAGGTCCTGCCGCGGGTGCTTGCCCGAGAGGATGCGCCGGGCCAGCTCCAGCGAGATGACCGACAGGTACGGGGGCTGGCCGATGGAGAGCCCGTCCACCTTGTGCCCGTTGTAGCCGATCATGAAGCGGCGGAACCCATTCTCGCCCTCGCCGGCCACCGGCGGCAGCGTGCGGCCGGCGTTGATGAACGCCTTGATGACGCCGTCCGTGCCGCCCTGGCACCAGACGCCGTCGATCTGCGGCAGGGAGGGCAGGATCGACGCCGTGTTGCGCTCGGCGGTGGAGCTGTCCCACATGCCGGTGTAGCGGTTCACGACCTTGATGCCGGGCGCCTTGCCAAACACGTCGTCGGCGCCCTTGTTGCGCTCCAGGTCCACCTCGGTCCCGGCGACGCCCGTCACCATGATGACGTTGCCCTGGCCGTTCATCTTCTTGACCAGGAAGTCGGCCCAGGCCCGGCCCATCTCGTACTGGTTGGTGTTCACCTTCAGGCACTTCGCCGTCGTCACGGTGTTGTCGAAGGCGATCATCAGGATGCCCCGCGCGGCGCCCTGGTTGATGATGCCGTTCAGGCCGGTGGGGGACGCCGCGTTGATGATGATGGCGTCGGGCTTCTGCGAGATCAGGTTGGACAGCTGCTGCGACTGCTTGCTCACGTCGTTGTCCGCGTTGAAGACGCTGCCCTCGACCTCGGACTTGTAGGGGTCCATCAGCAGGGCGGCCTTGAACACGTTCTCCATCTCAAGGCGCCACTTGTTGCCGATGTAGGAGTTGGACAGGGCGATCTTGAACGGCTTCCCCTGCGCCCCCGCGGGACGTCCCAGGCCGGCGAGGGCCGTCCCGGCAAGGCCCGCGCCCCCGGCCTTCAGGATGGCGCGTCGTGGAAACGGTCGGCCGGATGTCTGCATGTGGTCCCCCTGCTCCAGGCTCATCGCGGCCTGGTTCGATGATGGCGCGAACGGCCGGGCCTGTCCTGCAGGCCGTCATCCCCGCGCCGCCACCCTGCGTCAGACCGGGCTGCCGGGCAAGCCTCTGCCCACCCTCGCCCATCCCGCCCGGGCGGCGGCACGGCTGCATCAAGCCTCTTTCCACCGCGCCGCGCGCCGCCTAGCATCCGGCCATGCTCCCCACCCGATACTGGCAAGACCTTCCCTGGACCGCCTTCGCCGCCTTGCCGAAGGATACCGTCGCCGTCCTGCCGGTCGCCGCCATCGAGCAGCATGGGCCGCATCTGCCCGTCTCGGTGGACCGCACGATCAACGAGGGCGTGCTGGCCCGGACGCTGGCCTTGCTGCCAGAGGCGCTGCCGGTGCTCGTGCTGCCGGTGCAGGCGGTCGGCCTCTCGGTCGAGCACATCCGCTTTCCCGGCACGCTGACCGCCAGCGCCGAGACGCTGATCGCGCTCTGGACCGAGATCGGGGAGAGCGTGGCGCGCGCCGGGGTGCGCAAGCTCGTCCTGCTCAACAGCCATGGCGGGCAGCCGCAGGTGGTCGATCTCGTGTGCCGCCGGCTGCGCGTCACCTCCGGCCTGTTCGCGGTGGCGTGCATGTGGAGCCGCCTCGGCAAGCCCGACGGGATGGTGGGCGCCACGGAGGCGCGGCACGGCATCCATGGCGGCTTCGTCGAGACCTCCCTGATGCTGCATCTGGCGCCGGACCGGGTGAACATGACGAAGGCGCAGGACTTCCGCTCCCGCTGGATCGCGCGGGAGGACGACTTCTCCGTGCTGGTGCCGGAGGGCGCGGTCGGCTTCGGCTGGGAGACGCAGGACCTGCACCCGGCCGGCGCCCTGGGCGACGCCAGCGCCGCCACGGCGGAGGCCGGGGCGCGCTTCCTCGACCACGCCGCCGCGCGCCTCGCGACGCTGCTGGGGGAAGTGCACCGGCTCGACCTGGACGAGTGGCTGCAGGCGGGGCCGCTGGCTACGCCACCGCCGGCAGGCTGATGCTTGACGCCATGGCGCCGCCATGCGCGAGGCGCAGCGTGATGACGCGCTCATCCTCTGCCCGCGTCTCGTGCGGCGCCCCGCCGGTGCCGGGGTTGACGGGGTAGGCGGGAAAGCACGCGCCGGCGACCGACACGCGCAGCGCGTGCCCGGCCGGCACCGTGGCGCAGGTGGCGCGCAGGCCCACGCCCACGCGGCCGGACGCGGAGGCGCGGCGGTGCCCCTGGGTCAGGTTCCACGCCCGCCCGTCCGGGGCGACCATGGACAGCACCACCGACAGGTCGAAGGAGGGCTGGTCCGCCTCGACCCACAGCTCCGCCTTCACCCGGCCGCACAGGAACAATGGCGCATCGAGCGGCGGCGCGGTGAAGCAGGCGACATCGGCGCGGTCGTCCACCGCACGGCGGTCCTGCATCCCGCCGGGCTGGCTGGCGTGGCCGCCGAGCGCGGGCGCCGGGCGCCAGGGGTCGTGCACGATGGTGTCCGCGCCCGCCGGGCCCGGCTCGTCCGAGAGCGTGCCATCGACCGTGGTGGCGCCGGCGCGCCCGCCGCCGCCGAGGTACAGCGCCATGGGCGACAGGTCCGGCCACTCCCGCAACCCGTGCCACGCCCGGGTGCCGAGGTCGAACAGCGTGAGCGCCGGGCCGGTGTCGGCGTCCATGTCCTTCAGGTGGCGGTCGAACCACGCCACCTGCGCCGCATCGACGGGGGAGCTGGCGGCCGGCCCGAAATCGACCGCGCCCACCTGCCGGCCCCAGGGCTGGTGCGTCCACGGGCCGATCAGCAGGCGCTGCGCCGCCGGCCCGCGCGAGGCGGCGGCGTGGCAGTCCAGCGTGCCCGTCAGCATCTGGTCGTACCAGCCGCCCACATGCAGCATCGGCACGTCCAGCGCATGGCCCGAGAGCCTTGCGCGGGGCGCGATGGCGTTCCAGTACGGCTCCGGCGACGGCCGGCTGAGCCAGGCCGGGTAGTGCGACAGGTGGCCGTGGCGGCGCATCACCTCTGGCATGGCGCGGCCCGGCTCATGCAGCGGGGGCGTGCGGGCGGCGGCCTGGAACGCGGCGGCAGCCGGCCCGTCGCCGTCGTGCACCGCGCGCAGCCAGCCCATCTGCGCGCCCCAGCCCAGGCCCGCGGCCAGCAGCGGCGCCCCGCCTTCCCAGGCCCAATCCGTCCGCAGGTCCCACCCGACCATGGCCGGCGCCAGCGCCCCCAGGACCGCCCCGCCGGCCAGCGCCAGGAGCTGCGTGTTGCCCTGGTAGGAGAAGCCGTACATCCCCACGCGGCCCGAGGAGCGCGGAAGGTCCGCCGCCCAGGCTGCAGCCTCGGCACCATCGGCCTCCTCCGCCTCGAACAGCGCGAAGCCGCCCTCGCTGCTGCCGGTGCCGCGCACGTCCTGGACGGCGACGATGTAGCCCTGCGCCGCATACCAGGACGGGTGGGCATAGACGAGGGTGGACGCGATGCGCCGCCCATAGGGCTGCCGCATCAGCAGCACCGGGAACCGGCCCGGCGCGTCCGGCGCCCAGATGTCGGCGTCCAGGCGCACCCCATCCGCCGTCCGCATCGACCGCAGGCGCGGCCCGACGACCGGCAGGGGCGCGGACGGCATCAGCGCGCGCCGCGAATGACCCGGCGGTCGTCCTCCGTCAGCTCGACCGGCTGGCCCGCGCGGATCAGCTCGGCGAAGCCCTCGTTCGGCGTCATCATCGTCAGGCAGTACAGCTTGCCCTCGCCGGTGTTCTCGACCACGTGCTCGACGCCCGGCGCCAGCACCATGGCGTCGCCGGGTCCGAGCGGCAGGGTGCTGTCCCCGGCCCGCGCCACGCCGGTGCCGGCGAGGACGAAGAAGGATTCGAACGCCACCTGATGCGTATTGGGCGGCGTGCGCCCGCCCGGCTCGAAGATCTCGACGACCATGGTGAAGTTGACGCCATCCGCCAGCGGGTCGAACAGGCAGGCGAAGTAGTTGCTGTCGCCGGGCGCGATGCGGAAGCCCTGCAGCGTCGCAGCACTTCGGGCCAGGACGGGTTCGGTCATCATGCAGATAGTCCCTTCATGGTGTTAGGGGTCGGCGCCACGCCGTCGAGCACCGAGGGGTCGGGCAACGCCGCCTCCAGCACCCGGCCGCGGCGCAGCACCACGCGGTCCGATTGCGGCCGGGCCAGCAATTCGTGCGGATGGCGCGCGCTGAACAGCACGAGGTCGGCCGGGGCGCCCACGCGGATGCCGCCGGCGTCCAGCCCCATCAGCGCGGCCGGCGCGGCATGGACGGCGGCGGACCAGCTGGGCGAGTGGTCCAGATGCAGGATGCGCGTCGCCTCCCGCAGCACCTCCAGCATGTCGAGGTCGCCGTAGGGGTAGAACGGGTCCCCGCAATTGTCCGACGCGACGGACACCGGGACGCCCGCGGCGCGCAGCTCGTGCACCAGCGTGACCCCGCGCCAGCGCGGCGTGCGGGCGCGCGCGCGGTCCTGCAAGTACATGTTGCACATCGGCAGCGTGACGACGGCGATGCCGGCCTCCGCGACGGCGGCGATGGTCTCCCGCGCGAACGCCTCCGGCTGCACGGAAAGCGAGCAGCAGTGCCCGCATTGGATGCGGTGGCGGAAGCCCCGGCGCGACGCCGTCCGCGCGACCTCCCGCAACGCCCGTGCGCCGGCCTCGCCGCTTTCGTCCACGTGCAGGTCGATGTCGAGGCCGCGGGCCTCGGCCAGGGCAAAGAATTGGTCCAGCCGGTCCTGGAACCCTGGGGGCAGCGGGGCGTCGAGCGGGCCGTCGAGCAAGGTCACGCCGCCCAGCACGCCGCCGGCCTCGGCCACCTGGTCGGCCAGCGCCCGGCCGTCCTCCCCGTCATAGGTTTCGAGCGGGCACAGCGACACGGCTTGCAGGGCGATGCGGCCCGCCCACTCGTCGCGCAGCAGGCGGAACATGCGCCAGGCATTCGCGGCGTTGCCGTGGTTGCTGTCCAAGTGGGTGCGGATCGCCGCGGTCCCGTGGGCGTGGGCGCAGGCGAGGCCGTACTCCATGCGGAGCCGCAGGTCCGCCTCCGTCCAGCACAGCCGGTCCGCGGCGACGGCCGCGAGCGCGCCCCCGAAGGTGCCGTCCGGGTTGGGCGCGCGTCGCCAGACATGGCCCTTATCCAAATGGGTGTGCACATCGACGAAGCACGGCCAGACCTGCCCGCCCGCCAGGTCCACCCCGCCGGGCGCGGCGCCGGCGGGCGCCACCGCGGCAACCACGCCGCCCGCGACGTGCAGATCGACCAGCCCCTGCCCCTCCGGCAGCCGCGCCCGGCACAGCCAGTAGTCGCCGGACGCGGGAATGGCGGGCCTCATCGCCGCCCCCTCATCGCCGCTCCATGGCGCTCTCGTGCCAATGCCGGAGCAGCAGGTGGGACAGCGCCGTGAGCGCCAGGAAGATGGCGATCCCGGTGCCCGACACGAGCACGAGGGCGGCGAACATGCGCGGGATCTGCAACTGGTAGCCGGCCTCCAGGATGCGGTAGGCGAGGCCCGAGGCGCGTCCGCCAGTGCCGGCGACGAACTCGGCGACGATGGCGCCGATCAGCGCGAGGCCGCCCGAGATGCGCAGGCCCGCGAGGTAGAAGGGCAGCGCGGTCGGCAGGCGCAGCCGGGTCAGGGTTTGCCAGCGGCTCGCGCGGTACAGCCGGAACAGGTCCACGAGGTTGTGGTCCACCGAGTTCAGCCCGAGCGTCGTGTTGGACAGCACGGGGAAGAAGGCGACGATGAACGCGCAGGCCAGCAGCGCCAGCCGGATGTCGTCCACCCAGATGATGATGAGCGGCGCGATGGCGACGATGGGCGTCACCTGGAGGATCACGGCGTAGGGGAACAGCGACAGCTCGATCAGCCGCGACTGCACGAACAGCACCGCGATCAGCAGCCCCAGGACCGCCGCCGCCAGCAGCGCCGCCCCGGTGATCTCCAGCGTGATGCCGAGCGACACCGACAGGCTCGGCCAGTCCGCCCAAAGCGCCTGGGCGACCTGGATGGGACCAGGCAGCACGTAAGCCGGCACGGCGTAGGCCCGCACCAGCCCCTCCCACACTGCCAGCAGCACGAGGCCGATGGCGCAGGGCATGAGCAGTCGAAGCCCAAGGCTCGCCTTCACGCCGCCATCGCCCGCGCCAGCCCGTCCGACACGGCGCGGCATTGCCCGGCATAGGCGGCCGACGTGCGGAACCCCTCGCCCCGCCCCTCCGGCGCCTGCACGTCGAAGGTCTGCGACACCCGGCCGGGCCGCGCCGCCATCACCACCACGCGCTGCGCCAGGTACACGCTCTCGAACACCGAATGCGTCACGAACACGACGGTGAACCGCTCGACCTCCCAAAGCTGCACCAGGTCGTTGTTGAGCCGGAAACGGGTGATCTCGTCGAGCGCCGCGAACGGCTCGTCCATCAGCAGCAGGCGCGGCGCGGTCACGAGCGCGCGGGCGATGGACACCCGCATGCGCATCCCGCCCGAAAGCGCCCGGGGGTAGGCGTCGCCCACCGCGGCCAGGTCCACCCGCGCCAGCGCCGCCATGGCCCGCGCCCGCGCCTCCGCCCGGCCGACGCCCGCCAGGCGCAGCGGCAGCGCCACGTTGGCCGCCGCCGTGGCCCACGGCATGAGCGTCGGCTCCTGGAACACGAAGGACACGTCGCGCTGCGGGGCTCCTGCGGCATCGTGCGCCGCGACCGGCCAGTCGATCCGCCCGGCGGTCGGCGTCTCCAGCCCGGCGATCAGCCGCAGCAGCGTGCTCTTGCCGCAGCCGCTGGCGCCCAGCAGAGCCACGAAGGCGCCGGGCATAATGTCGAGATCGACGCCCTGCACCGCCAGCGTGCCGCGGCGGTAACGTTTCTCGACGCCCCGCAGCGACGCCAGCGGACGGGGCGTCAAATGCCGACCTTGCGGTTCACGAATTGCAGCGAGTACGCCCGCTTCGCGTCCAGGCCCGGCGGATACACCCCGGCCGCCACCATCGCCGCCGCGAACCGCCCCCACCGCGCGTCGGTCATGGCGCCGATCCCGAGCGTCTCCGCCTCGCCCGACAGCACGATGCCGCCCTCCGCCATCGCCTGGTCGGCGTAGGCGATGCTGTCCTCGCCCATGTCCGGGTTGTCCCGCCGGATCAGCGCGTGGGCCAACGGGCGCTCCGTGCCGCGCATGTACAGCGCCCAGCCCTCGATGGAGGCGTCGATGAAGCGCTGCAGCACCTCCGGCCGCTCGGTGGCGAACTTCGCGGACACGTCGATGGTGGTCTGGTAGTTCTCGAAGCCGTGGTCGGCGAACAGCAGGAAGCCGGTGTCCGCCCCCGCCTGCCGCGCCGCGAACGGCTCGGACGAGATGAACGCCTGCTGGATGGCGCGCTTGTCGGTCAGGAACGGGGCGAGGTTGAAGGTGTAGGGCCGGATCTGCTCGTCCGTGTAGCCGTAGCGGGCGCGCAGCCACGGCCAGAAGCCGACCCGCCCGCCGGCGCCGATCAGGATGGGCTTGCCCTTGAGCGCCTCGAAGCTGTCATTGCCCTGGCCCTGGTGGATCATGAAGCCCTGGGGGTCCTTCTGGAACAGGGCGGCGACCGACATGAACGGCAGCCCGTCCCGCGCGTAGTTCAGCGCCTGAAGGCTGTTGGACATGATGGCATCGACCCGGCCGGCGAGCAGCAACTGCGCCGGGTTCTGCTGCGGCCCGCCCATGCGGAGGTCGCACTCGATGCCATGCTTGCGGTAGAGGCCGGACGCGACCGCCTGGTAGAAGCCGCCATGCTCCGCCTGCGCCCGCCAGTTGGTCTGGTAGGACACGCGGTCCAGCGACGCCTGGGCGCGGGCCGTCCCCACGGCCGCCAGGGCGGGCAGGCCGCCCATCGCCGCGCGCCGCGTGATCCGGTAGGTCGTCCGCATCCAAGTTCCCCCCTGGTTATGCCGCGTGTTTTGCAAACCTCGTGCCATCACCCGGGCTGGCCTGGTTTTTGCTCCTACCCCGACCATGGCGGTACTGGACATCGACGCGCTCAGCAAGGCCTACGCCGGCGCCCAGGCGGTGGACCGGTTTTCGCTCAGCGTGGCGTCCGGCGAGTGCATCGCCCTGCTCGGCCCGTCCGGCTGCGGCAAGACGACGACGCTCCGCATGGTGGCCGGGTTTGTCAAGCCGGACAGCGGAAGCATCCGCCTGGCGGGCCAGCCGCTGGAGCACGAGCCGCCGCACCGGCGCAGCATCGGCATGGTGTTCCAGGCTTACGCCCTGTTCCCGCACATGACCGCCGCGGGCAACGTCGCCTTCGGGCTGGAGACGCGGCGCCTGCCGGCGCGGGAGGTGCGCGACCGCACGCGCGCCGCCCTGGCCCTGGTGGGCCTGGACAAGCTGGGCGACCGCTACCCCGGCCAGATGTCGGGCGGGCAGCAGCAGCGCGTGGCGCTGGCCCGGGCGCTGGTGATCGAGCCTGACCTGCTGTTGCTGGACGAGCCGCTGTCCAACCTCGACGCCTCGCTCCGCGCCGGGATGCGCGCGGAGATCGACCGGCTGCGCCGCCGCCTCGGCATCACGACGCTGTTCGTGACGCATGACCAGGAGGAGGCGATGGCGCTCGGCGACCGCGTGGCGGTGCTGCGGGCCGGGCGGCTGATGGAATGCGCGGCGCCGCCCGACCTCACCGAGCGGCCCGCCCGCGTGTTCACCGCCGCCTTCCTGGGCGCCCGCACCGTGCTGGCCGGGCGGGTGGCGGCGGGCGCCTTCGTGACCGATGGCGGGCTGTCCATCGCGCCCGCGCCCGCGGCCGGCATGACCCACGCCGTGCTGCGCGCCGCGCGCCTGCGCCTGGCGCCGGCCGGGACCGCTGCGGACGCCGCGCCGCTGGCCTGGCCGGCGACGGTGACGGAAGCCGCGTGGCTCGGCGACCACATCGCCTACGAGGTGTCGGCCGGGCCGCACCGCATCCGCGTCCTGCATCCCACGACCGAACCGCCGCTGCCGCCCGGCGCCCGCGTGCTGCTGCTGGGCCAGCCATCCGCCATCGCCGCCATCCATGAGGAGGAAGCATGAGTCTCCTGCCCCGCCGCCTGCTGCTCGGCGCCGGCCTCGCCGCCCCGTTCATCCGCCCGGCACGCGCCCAGATCGCCCGCGGCGAGGAGTTGACGGTGGGCGTGTGGGGCGGCGAGCAGGAGCGCATCCTGCGCGAGTTCTGCGTGAAGCCGCTGGAGGAGAAATACGGCGCCAGGATCAGCCTCGTGCTGGGCGGCACCGTCGAGCGGCGGGCGCGGGCCTATGCGGAGCGCGGGCGGCCGTCGTTCGACGTGCTCTACCTCAACATCTTCGAGAGCCGCCAGGCGGTGAAGGACGGCGTGACCCAGGCGCCGACCGACGCGGTGCCCAACGCCGCCCATCTGTTCCCCGCGGCGAGGCTGGGCGGCTACGGCGTGGCGTTCAACCCCGTCACCATCGTGTACGACAAGCGCGCGGTCTCCGCCCCGATCACGAGTTGGCGCGACCTGTGGCGGCCGGAGCTGCGGGGCAAGCTGATCTGGCCGACCTACCCCGGCGCCCAGGGCACGGCGGCGCTGCTGATGTCGGCCAAGGCGTGGGGCGGGTCCGAGGCCGACATCGAGCCGGCGTTCCGCAAGATCGCCGAGCTGAAGCCGTTCGCCGCGTTCCAGTCCAGCCAGGACCAGCTCTTCACCCTGTTCGACCAAGGCGTCGGCGCGGCGAGCATCGAGTTCGGCAGCTTCACCCGGTCCTACGCCGAAGCCCGCAACCCCAACATCGTCATCGCCGACCCGGCCGAGGGCCAGGCCCTCGCCGCCAACGTCGCCTGCATCACCACCGGCACCAAGAGCCAGCGCCTGGCGGAGGAATGGGTGAACCTGCACCTCTCGCCGGCCTGCCAGCGCGCCTATGCCGAGCGCATCCTGTACAGCCCGTCCGTCCGCAACGCTGACCTGCCGGACGGCCTGGCCGCCAAGCTCGTCACCGGGGACGCCGTGGGCCGCCTGGTGGATTTCGACTGGGACGTGGTGACGCGCAACCAGCCCCGCTGGTCCAGCCGCTTCACGCGGGAGATCGCCGGGTAGTGCTGGCACTGCCCTATCTGGCCTGGCTGTCCCTCGCGTTCCTGCTGCCGCTCGCCGCGGTCGCGCTGCTGTCGGTGCAGCCCGGCGGCGACGTGTTCGCGCCGCTCGTGCTGACGCCGACCGGCGCGCAGTACACCGAGGTGCTCGGCGACGCCTTCCTGCTGCGGACCCTATGGCAGACCCTGGCGCTGGGCGCGGGCGTCACCGTCGTGTCGGCCGTGCTGGCCTACCCCGTGGCGCTCTGGCTGGTGCGGCTGCCGCCGCGGCGCCGCTCGCTCGGCTTCGCCTGCGTGCTGGTGCCGCTGCTGACCAACGTGGTCGTGCGCTCGCTCGGCATCATCCTGCTGCTGGGGCCGGGCGGCGTGGTCGGGGGCGTCGCCGGGCTGCTGGGGCTAGGCCGGCCGAACCTGCTGTTCGGCTGGTTCGCCGTGGGCCTGTCGCTGACGCAGGTGTTCCTGCCCTACATGGTGCTGTCGCTCTACGACGCGCTGGACGGGCAGGACGCGAGGCTGCACGACGCGGCCGCCGGCCTGGGCGCCGGCCCGGCGGAGCGCTTCCTGCGCGTCGTGCTGCCGCTGTCCCTGCCGGGCCTGCGGGCCGGCATCGTCCTGGTGTTCCTGCTCGCCAGCACCGCCTACGTGTCCGCGACGCTCGTGGGCGGGCGCAAGGTGTGGGTCAGCGGCATGGTGGTGCTGCGGGAGGGGCTGGAGAACCTCGACTATCCCCTGGCCGCCGCGGTGGCGATGCTGATGCTGGCGGCGTCCGTCGTGGTGACGGCGGCGGTCGGCGCCGTGTTCGGCGTGCTGGCGCCCTGGGCCTCGGGGCGCCCGCCCCGCCGGGTGCGGCTGGGCCGGGCCGTCATTGCGGTCGCCGAGCGGGTCGCGCCGGTGCTGGGCCGCGTGCTGCTGGCGGCGGCGCTGCTGCTGCTGCTGTTCCCCCTCGTGCTCGTCGTCGTGTCGTCGTTCAACGACACGCCGCAGGCGACGGTCGCGTCGTTCCAGGGCTTCACCTGGCGCTGGTACGGCCATGTCTGGGACAACCCGCGCTACCTGGAGGACGCGCGCACCAGCGCGGTGCTGGCGCTCGCGTCCGTCGTGGTCGCGCTCGGCCTGTCGTTGCCGGCCGCCTTCGCGCTGGCGCGCGGGCAGGGCCGCGGCCACGGCGTGCTGGCCGCCACGCTGATGCTGCCGCTGGCCTTGCCCGGCATCGCGCTGGGCCTCGGCATGCTGCGGCTGCTGCAATGGTTCACGGCGCTGCCGCCTTTCCTGGGCCTGCTCGCGGTGCATGTCGTGCTGGTGGCGCCGTTCACGCTGGCCATCCTGCGCGCCTCGGTCGCGGGGCTTGACCGGTCCTTCGAGGACGCGGCCAGCGGGCTGGGCGCCGGGCGGCTGCGCATCCTGCTGCGCGTGCTGCTGCCGCAGCTGGCGCCGGCGCTGCTGGTGGCCGGCGTGCTCGGCTTCCTGATCTCGTTTGGCGAGGTCACGGTCACCGCGTTCCTCACCACCGCGCGGATGCAGACCCTGCCGGTCCGCATCTACGCCGAGGCGGGGTTCAGCCTGGAGAACACGGTCAACGCCGTCAGCACGCTGCTGATCGGCGCCACCCTGGCCGCGCTGCTGCTGGTGAGCTGGATCACGCCGCTCGACCGGGCGTGGCGGCGCTGACGGCCTGCGCATCCAGCATGTGGGCGCCGATGGCATGGGGGTCCGCGCCCGCCGCCGGCGCCTCGTGCACGATGCGGCCGCCGCGCATCACCACGATGCGGTCGGCCAGCTCCAGGATCTCGTCGAGGTCCTCGCTGATCAGCAGGATCGCGCAGCCGGCGTTGCGCGCCGCCATCAGCCGCGCCCGCACCTCGGCCACCGCCTTCACGTCGAGGCCGAAGCACGGGTTGGCGACGACCAGCAGCGAGACCTTGCCGTCCAGCTCGCGCGCCAGCACGCCGCGCTGCACGTTGCCGCCGGACAGCACGCGGATCGGCGCATCGGCCGAGGCCGCGCGCACGCCGTAGCCCGCGATCATCCGCGCGGCCCGGCGGCGCATCCCGCCCGTGTCCAGCCACCGCCGTCCGCTCCCGTCGTCTCGCCGGTCGAACGACCGCAGGTTCAGGTTGTCCACCACCGACATGCCGGCCACGCAGCCGTTGCGCAGCGGCTCCTCCGGGATCACCCGGACCCCCAGCGCCTGCGACTGCCGCCGGGTCGCGGCGTAGGGGTGGCCGTCCACGCGCACCGCGCCGCCGGAGGGCCGCTGGCCGCCGAGCGCCTCCAGCAACTCCTTCTGGCCGTTGCCCGACACGCCGGCGACGCCCACGATCTCGTGCGCCCGCACGTCCAGGCCAGCGATGTCGAGCACCGGCTGTCCCGCCTCGCCGGTGGCGCGCAGGGTGCGGACGGACAGGCGCACGGCGGCCTCGGCCGCGCCGTGCCGCTCCGGGCGCGCGGGCGCGTGCGGCTCGCCGATCATCATGGCGGTGAGGTCGCCGCGGCTCAGCCCGGAGGTCTGGCCGCGCCCGGCCAGCCGCCCCCGGCGCAGCACCGTCACCTCGTCGGTGAAGCGCAGCACGTCGGACAGCTTGTGCGTAATGACGACGACCGTCGCCGTGCCGCCATGCGCCAGGCCCTGCATGATCCCCAGCATCTCCTCCGCCTCCCGCGGCGTCAGCACGGAGGTCGGTTCGTCCAGCACCAGCAGGCGGCGCTGCAAGTAAAGCTGCTTCAGGATCTCGGTCTTCTGCCGCTCGCCTGCGGACAGCGTGCCCACGGTGGCGTCGAGCCGGATCGGGAACGGCATCCGCGCCATGAACGCATCGAGCGCCGCGCGCTCCCGCGCCCAGTGGATGACTGCCGGCACCTGGCCGCGGGCGATCACCAGGTTTTCTGCGACCGTCATGGACGGCACGAGGGTAAAATGCTGGTACACCATGCCGAGGCCGAGCGCGTCGGCGTCCGCCGGCCGGGCGATGGCGGCCTCCCGGCCGTCCACCAGGAAGCTGCCCTCGTCGGCGCGGTAGTAGCCCATCAGGCATTTCAC
>CAXULX010000007.1:0-94945 GCA_964252005.1 uncultured Acetobacteraceae bacterium
ATCGCCATCGGCTCGGTGTTCATCATCACGCTGGTGATGGGCGACTTCACGACGGTTCGGCTGATGGGCGGCGGGCAGCGCGCCTCGGTCGGGCTGATGATCTCGAACCAGATCGCGCTGCTGCAATACCCCGCCGCCTGCGCCAACGCCGTGGTGCTGCTGGCGCTGGTGCTGCTGATGATCGCGGCCCTCTTGCGCGTCGTCGATATCCGGCGGGAATTGTGATCACCGGGCTGGGCCGCTGGCTGCTGGGCGGGTTCTTCGCGCTGTTCGTGCTGTTCCTGTACGGCCCGACGCTCACCATCGTCGTGCTGTCGTTCCAGGGGCCAGAGGGCGGCCTGACCTTCCCGATGCGCGGGGTCTCGACCGCCTGGTTCGCCCGGCTGTTCCAGCCGCAGGCGGTGGGCGACCTGGGCACCGCCTTCACGCGGTCGCTGATCCTGGCGGCCATGGTGATGGCGGCGACCGCCGTGGTCTCGGTTGCCGCCGCCGTCGCCTTCCGCCGGCGGTTCCGCGGCGCGGGCGCACTGTTCACGCTCACGGTCGCGAGCCTGATCGTGCCGGGCGTGCTGGTGAGCCTGGGCGTCGGGCTGCTGTTCAACCTCCTGGGATGGGATGCCTCGTGGTGGAACGCGGCGTTCGGGGCGCAGCTCACCTGGACGCTGCCGTTCGGCCTGCTGATCATGTTCGCGGTGTTCAACCGCTTCGACCGCGCGTGGGAGGAGGCGGCGCGCGACCTCGGCGCGTCGCCGGGCCAGGTGTTCCGGGAGGTCGTGCTGCCGATCATCGCGCCCGGCGTCGTGGGCATCGCGCTGTTCGGGTTCAGCCTGTCCTACGACGAGTTCGCCCGGACCATGCTGACCGCCGGCAGCACCAACACCCTGCCGCTGGAGATCGTCGGCATGACGACGAACGTGACGACGCCGGTGCTCTATGCGCTCGGCAGCGTCACGACCGCGGTGTCGCTGCTCGCCATCGCGGCGGCGATGCTGGCGATGCGGGCGCTGCGGCCCCGGGTCAAGCCGGCTCGGTAGCGGCGCCGCCCTCAGTCCCCGGTCTTGCCCGGCGCCCCGCCCGTGGGCGGGCGGAAGAACTTGCCGACGACCTCCTTCAACTGGTCCGGCGTCTGCGGCACGAGCGACATCCACGACCGCAGCATGGCGTCCGGCGAGAAGCGGTCGGCGGCCTCGGCCATCTGCGCCTCCATCCGCGCCAGGAGCGCGGCCTGCATGGGCTTCAGGTCGGGCAGGCCGAGGAACTGCCGTGCCTCGTCCGGGGTGCAGTCGATCTCGACGGTGACTTTCATCCTGGCTCTCCTGCGATGGGCTGTCCTGCCGCGGCCCGGCCCAAGCCTAGCAGAGTTCGCGCCCCGCACAGGACGCCATGCGGACGCGCCCTTGCCAAGCCGGACGGACGCTAATTACGGCGCCACAACTCCTCGCTGAGCACGGTCGCGAAGCCGAGCCACAGGAGGAGCGGCACCGTCATCGCCGCAGCCGGCCGGTCCACCTCCCGGGCCGCCGCCGCGGTGCCCAGCGCGGCTGCGAGCATGGAGGCGGAGGCAACGGCGCTTTCCCCCAGCCGCTTCCGGCGGAAGAACAGCCACGGATACCCGGCGAGGCCGACCAAGGTCAGCGCCCATGCGCCGACCGCAGCCGACCGCGCCTCCTCCGGCCGCGCCCACAGCAGCCGGTAGCCCGACCCGGCGAGCAGCAGTTCCAACCCGCCCCATGCCGCGCCGATCAGCGGGCCGGGCGGCGTGAAGGACGGCTTGTTCAGCCGGGCATACCAAAGCGCCGTCCTCGGGCGCTGCGGGCCGTTGCGGGCGCCGAGCGCCGCCGCCGCCAGGACGCCGCCGATTGCCACCACGGCCGCCGATTGCTTGTTCATCACGCGCTTTCTGTTTGGAGCCGGTGTGGTTTGCAGCCGGTGGGACCACAAGACAATCGGTAGGCCGGGACGTGGTGCAACGAGTTATGTTTTTTAGAGTGATCTGACTTAATATTCATACGACAACTCAAATCGATCAAACAAATAATTTCATTTGGACTTTGCGACGTTTTTATGCGCACCATATCGTGATCGATTAACGATGGAGCAGCAAGCCTCATGACGATCGGTGCCGTCCATGCAAGCCTAGCCGGGCCGAAGCGGGGCGCCTGATGCCGCGCGACCGGTCCATTCGTTTCAGCCTGGTCGCGTTGTCGCTGTGGACCATCACTCCGGCCGTAGCCGCCGCAGCCATCGGCGCGGCGTATGCGTGGCACGCCGGCCGCAGCGCCACGGAGCACGAGCTGAGTTCCCGTGCGCAGGCGCTGGCCGTCGATATGCTCCGGGAGCTCGCGGTCCCAAAGGCCGCGCTGCTCGCCTTGGCGACCTCCCCCTCCTTGGCAGCCGGCGATTTCGAGGCGTTCCGCCAGCAGGCGCTGCTCATGCCGAAGCCGGACGGCGCGCGCATCGTGCTCACCGACCGGTGGGGCCAGATGCGGGCGGACTCCGGCCTGCCGCCCGGCGCGGCCCTGCCGGAACCGGGCGACGGCGACGGCGTGTCGAAACTCTTCGCCATCGGGCAGCCCCAAGCCTCGGACTTCCATGTGGGACCGCTGACCCGCAACGGCCTGATTGCCGTGGAGGTGCCGGTCGAACTGGATGGGCGGGTGGCCTACGGCCTCGCCATGGCCTTTGCGCCGTCGCTGTTCACCCCGGTCCTCGACAAGCGCCGGGGCCTCTCCGAGGAGGGGCGGGCCATCGCGGTGGACGGCAACGGCCTGATCGTGGCGGGCAGCAGCAACGTGGGGGATTTCGTCGGACGCAGCCTCGGGGCCACCTCGCTCGCCGCCGTCGACCGCGGCGAGGGCGTGTTCGAGACGACGGCCCAGGACGGCCGCCCGATCCTGGCGGCAAATGCCCGTGTGCCCGGCACCAGTTGGTCCACCTTGGCGGCGACGCGCCTGGACCTGGCCAACGCGGCCCTGCGGCGCTCGATTGCCGGCGCGACCGCCTCGGGCGCCGCCGTGCTGCTGCTGGGCCTGATTTCCGCGGAACGGTATGCCCGCCGCGTCGCCGCCCCGCTGCATGCCTTGGTGGGCGCGGCCGACGCGATGGCCGTGGGCAGGCTGCCGCAGCCCATACCGTCCGGCGTGCGGGAGGCGAGCCGGATCGGCGACGCGCTCGCCCGGGCCGCCGCGACCCTGGCGGAGCGGGAGGGGGAGCGCGCCAGCACCGCCGCCGCCCTGCGGGAGAACGAGGCCCGCTTCGAGACCATCACCGACGCCTTGCCGCAGATGGTCTGGGCCGCACGGCCGGATGGCCGCCACGACTACTACAACCGCCGCTGGTACGAGTACACCGGCGTCCAGCCCCGTGACGGCAACGTCAAAGCCTGGCGCGTGCTCTTCCGGTCGGACGACCTCGCCCGCGCCATGTCGGCGTGGCGGCACAGCCTGGCGACCGGCGAGTGCTATCAGGCGGAGTACCGCCTCAGGCGGGCGGACGGAGCCTGGCGATGGTGCCTCAGCCGCGCCTCGCCGGTCCGCGACGCCGCCACCGGCGCCGTCCAGCGCTGGTTCGGCACATGCACCGACATCCAGGACATGATGGAGGCGCGCGAGGCCATGGCCCGCAGCAGCACCGAGTTGGAACGGCTGGTCGCCGAACGCACGGCGTCGCTGATGCAGGCGGTGGACGCCCTGCATGCCGAGGCGCTCGAACGGTCGGAAGCGGAGGAGGCGCTGCGTCAGGCGCAGAAGATGGAGTCGGTGGGCCAGCTCACCGGCGGCATCGCGCACGACTTCAACAACATGCTCCAGGGCATCGCCAGCAGCATCGAGCTGTTGCAGCGCCGGGCGGAGCAGGGGCGCATGGCGGAAGCGGACCATTTCATCGAGAATGCGCTCAGGTCGGTGGACCGCGCGGCGGCGCTGACCAGCCGCCTGCTCGCCTTCACCCGGCGGCAGGCGCCGCAATCCCTGCCCATCAACCCGGACGAGCTGATCCGCGGCATGGAGGACCTGATCCGCCGGGCGGTGCGGCAATCGGTCCAGGTCGAGTTGCAGCCCGCCGGCGACGCTTGGGGTGTGTTCTGCGACCCCAACCAGCTTGAAAACGCCTTGCTCAACCTCGCGATCAACGCGGGCGACGCGATGCCGCAGGGCGGGCGGCTCCTTATCAGCACACGGCGGGTACGGTTAGACGAGGCGGACATCGCCGGCCATAAGGGTGCAGCTTCCGGCGACCACACCGAGATCGCGGTCGCCGACACCGGGACCGGCATGGACGAAGCAACGCGGGCGCGCGCCTTCGAGGCGTTCTTCACCACCAAGCCCGTCGGCCGGGGCACGGGGCTGGGGCTTTCGCAACTGCTCTCGTTCACACGGCTGGCGGGCGGCGTGGCACGGATCGACAGCGAACTCGGCCGGGGCACGACAGTACGGCTCTATCTGCCCCGGCACGAGGAGTTGCAGCCGGCGGTTCAGCCGCCGGTGACGGCCGGCTAACCAGGCTCTGACCCGGCCTCCAGCTCTGCCGCGGCGCTGGCCTGCTCCAGCCGCGCCGTCGCGTAGTCGGGGTCCATCATCAGCTCGAACAGCAGGATCGAACGGCCGGTCACGGTGTAGCTCGTGCCGAACTCGAAGGTCGGCTCCTCCGCCGGGTCAAGCTGGTTGGTGTCGATCAGCCGCGTCCAACGGTGCCCGCCGACCACCTCCGGCAAATGGAACCCCACCACGTCATGGTAGGAGTTGAGGATCAGCAGCAGGCTCTGGTCCACGCCGCGCCGATGCATCCCGGTCGGCTGCGCCCGCCCGTCCAGCAACATGCCCAGGCAGCGGGAATTGCCGTCGGTCCAGCTTTCATCCGTCATCTCGGCGCCTGACGGCGTGAGCCAGGCCACGTCCTTGACGCCGATCTCCTCGTTCCATTGCGAGGTCAGCCACCGGGTGCGGTGCAGGACGGGGTACTTGTGGCGGAGCGCCGCGACGCGCTGCACGAAGCGCAGCAGCCGCCGGCCCTTGTCCTCAAGCTCCCAATTGAGCCAGGAGATCTCGTTGTCCTGGCAATAGGCGTTGTTGTTGCCGCCCTGCGTGCGGCCGAACTCGTCGCCGGCGACGATCAGCGGCGTGCCGCGCGACAGCAGCAGCGTGCCCAGCATGTTGCAGATCTGCCGCTCGCGCAGCGCGTTGACCTCCTCGTCGTCGCTCGGCCCCTCGACGCCGCAGTTCCAGGAGCGGTTGTCGGAACTGCCGTCCTTGTTGTCCTCGCCGTTCGCCGCGTTGTGCTTGTCGTTGTAGGTCACGAGGTCGTTGAGCGAGAAGCCGTCATGGGCGGTGATGAAGTTGACGCTGGCCCAGGTTTGCCGCCCGCGATGGTTGAAGAAGTCGGCCGACCCGGTGAGGCGCGTCGCCACCTCCGGCAGTTTGCCCTCCTCGCCCTTCCAGTAGTCCCGCACCGTGTCGCGGTAGCGGTCGTTCCACTCCGCCCAGCCCGGCGCGAAGCCGCCGACCTGGTAGCCGCCGGGTCCGCAGTCCCAGGGCTCGGCGATCAGCTTGACCTGCGACAGCACCGGGTCCTGGCCGACCGCGCGCAGGAAGCCGCTCTGCTGGTCGAAGCCGTAGGGCTCGCGCGCCAGGATGGTGCCGAGGTCGAAGCGGAAGCCGTCGACATGCATCTCCTCCACCCAGTAGCGCAGGCTGTCGGTCACCATCTGGATGACGCGGGGATGCGACAGGTTGACCGTGTTCCCGGTGCCGGTGTCGTTGATGTAGTACCGCTTCTGGTCCGGCAGCAGCCGGTAGTAGGAGGCGTTGTCGATCCCCTTGAACGACAGGGTCGGCCCGCGTTCGTTGCCCTCCGCCGTGTGGTTGTACACGACGTCCAGGATGACCTCGAGGCTCGCGTGGTGGAGGCGCGCCACCATCTCCTTGAATTCCGAGAAGGCGAAGTCCGGCACGCTCGCGTAGCGCCGGGCGGGCGCGAAGAAGCTGATGGTGTTGTAGCCCCAGTAGTTCACCAGGTCCTTTTCGAGCAGCTGGCTGTCGTCCACGAACATGTGGACCGGCAGCAGTTCCACCGCGGTCACGCCGATGGACTTGATGTGCTCGATGACTTCCGGCGCCGAAAGGCCGCGGAACGTGCCGCGCAACTCCTCCGGCACCGCCGGATGCAGCTTGGTCAGGCCGCGCACATGCGCCTCATAGAGCACGGTGTGCTCCCACGGCGTCTGCGGCGGGCGGTCGTCGCCCCAGGTGAAGGCGGGGTCGATGACCCGGCACTTCGGCATCAACGGCGCGCTGTCCCGCTCGTCGTAGGTCAGGTCGTCCATCGACTCCATCTGGTAGCCGAACAGCTCGGGACCCCATTTGAGGTAGCCGACCAGCGCCTTCGCATAGGGGTCGATCAGCAGCTTGTTCGGGTTGAACCGGTGCCCCTCCTCCGGCGCGTAGGGGCCGTGGACGCGGTAGCCGTACACGGTGCCGGGCCGCGCGTCGGGCAGGAAGCCGTGCCAGACCTCGTCGGTATACTCCGGCAGCTCGATCCGCTCGAGCTCGGTCTCCCCGTCATTGTCGAACAGGCAGAGCTCGACCTTGGTGGCGTTCGCGGAGAACAGGGAGAAGTTCACGCCGCGCCCAGTCCATGTGGCCCCGCGCGGATGCGGCCGACCCTCGGTGACGCGGGATCGGTTTACTGCTGAAGCCATTGAAGCGGTCCTCGTGACGGGGGCGGGATACGGAGAGCCTATTATACATCCAGGCCCACGGCAAAGTTCCATGCCCGGCCGCAACGCCGCCCGCCCGCGCAGCAGGTCGCGGCGGTGTCCGGTCAAGAACATCCAGCGTGCTGCAAAACGAAACTGCCCTGGCGAAGCAGGGCGGCAAGGCCCCGCCGATCCCCGGCGAATGATCGGGTGTCCGCCTCGAAGACAATCCTGCGTCGGTTTTCCGGACGCTGGCGACCCCAGCGCGTCTTTGTTTCCATGCGGCCCACCGGCATCACCGTGGCACGCTGATTGCTGTGCCTCGATTGAATCCACCAGGCGGGGACACCGTGGCGATCCATCAACGAACCCAGGCCGACCCCGAACCGGAGGCGATGGCGGACGAGGCCCGGCCCTCGGCGCGGTCGCTGCTCGGCCTCGACGGCATCAACCTGCTGATGGCCGACGTGCGGGACGGGGTGGGTCCCTATCTGTCCGTCTTCCTGAAAGGCAGCGAGCACTGGGAGGCCGGCGCCATCGGCGTCGCCATGGCGGCCTCCTCCATCGCCGCCGCGGTGTGCCAGGTGCCGGCCGGCTTGCTGGTGGACGGGACGCGCGCGAAGCGGCTGCTGATCGCCGCCTCGGGGCTGCTGGTCGGGGCCGGCTGCCTGCTGATCGTGCTGCATCCGCAGTTCCTCGCCGTGGTGGCGGCGCAGGCGATGCTGGGCGCGGCCTCCGCGGTCATCCCGCCCGCCATCGCGGCGCTCTCGCTCGGCCTGGTCGGGCGGCGGCTGTTCGACGGACGGGTCAGCCGCAACGAGGGCTTCAACCACGGCGGCAACTTCCTCGCCGCCGGGCTGGCCGGGGTGCTGGGCCAGTATGTCGGCTATCACTGGATCTTCTACCTCGTCTGCGGCTTCGCGGCCGCGAGCGCCCTGGTCGTCACCGTCATCAAGCCCGCCGAGATCGACCATGAGCGCGCCCGCGGCGGCGAGGCGGCGGAGGGCGGCCAGCCGGTCGCCTTCCGCGACCTGCTCCGGCGGCGCGACCTGCTGGTGTTCCTGGCCTCCGTGGCGCTGTTCCACTTCGGCAACGCGGCGATGCTGCCGATGGCCGGGCAGGTGCTCGCGGTCGCCCACCCCGGCAGCGACGCCATCGCCCTCTCGGCCTGCATCATCGCGGCGCAGCTTGTCATGGTGGGCGTCGCCTGGGCGGTCGGCCGCGCCTCGGCGCGCGGCGTCGGGCGCAAGCCGATCTTCCTGCTGGCGCTCGCCATCCTGCCGGTGCGCGGCGTGCTGTTCTCCGTCGCCACCAGCCCCGCCGCCGTGGTGGCGATCCAGCTCCTGGACGGCGTGGCGGCGGGCATCTTCGGGGTGGTCTCGGTGCTGATCGCGTCGGACCTGATGCGCGGCACCGGGCGGTTCAACCTGGCGCAGGGCCTGGCCGCGCTGTCGGTCGGCATCGGCGCCACGCTCAGCAACCTGACGGCGGGCTTTGTCGTGCAGGGCTTCGGCTACCCCGCGGGCTTCCTGTACCTCGCGGCGATCGCCGGGGCCGCCTTGGTGTTCTTCGCCGTGCTGATGCCAGAAACACGGGTGCCAGAGACCCGGGCGCCAAGGACCCAACGGGCGGATGCGGCATGATGGGCGCGCTCGCCGCCTCGCCCTGGGCCACCTGGGGCATCGCCGCCGCCGCCACGGCCGGGGTCATCATCCGGCCGTTCTCCTGGCCCGAGTTCGTCTGGGCGGCGTCGGGCGCGGCCTTGCTGGTCCTGCTCGGCCTGCTCCCCCTGCGCGACGCGCTCACGGGCGTCACGAAGGGCACGGACGTTTACCTGTTCCTGGTCGGCATGATGCTGCTCGCCGAGGTCGCCCGGCAGGAGGGCCTGTTCGACTGGCTCGCCGCCAAGGCCGCGGGCCTCGCGAAAGGCTCCGCCACCCGGCTGTTCAGCCTGATCTTCGCGGTGGGCACGGTCGTGACGGTCTTCCTGTCGAACGACGCGACCGCCGTGGTGCTGACCCCCGCCGTCGCCGCCGTGGCCCGGGCGGCGAAGGCCGAGCAGCCGCTGCCCTATCTGTTCATCTGCGCCTTCATCGCCAACGCCGCGAGCTTCGTGCTGCCGATCTCCAACCCGGCGAACCTCGTCATCTACGGCAGCCACATGCCGCCGCTGCTCGCCTGGCTGCCGCGCTACGCCCTGCCGTCGCTGCTCTCCATCCTCGCCACCTACGCCGTCCTCCGCTGGACGCAGCGGGCCGCGCTGAGACAGGGCATCGCGACCGAGATCGAGCGGCCCGCGCTGTCGGCCGGCGGCAAGATGGCGGCCTGGGGCCTCGCGGGCACCGCGGCCGTGCTGCTCGCCGCGTCGGCCTTCGATGTCCAGTTGGGCCTGCCCACCGCCCTCGCCGGCGCCGCCACGGCGGCGCTGGTGCTGCTGCGCTCGAGGCGCGGCCCGCTGGCGGTGCTGAGGGGCGTCTCGTGGGGCGTGCTGCCGCTGGTCGCCGGGCTGTTCGTGCTGGTGGAGGCGCTGGAGAGGACGGGCGTCACCGGCGACTTGGCCGGGCTGCTGCAAAGCCTGGCGCAGCGTTCGGCGACGCTGGCCGCCTGGGCGTCCGGCGTCGCGCTGGCGCTCGGCTGCAACCTGGTGAACAACCTGCCGGCCGGCCTCGTCGCGGGGCGCGTCGCCGAGTTGGCCCAGGTACCGGACGCCATGCGCGCCGCCGTGCTGATCGGCGTGGACCTCGGCCCGAACCTGTCGGTCACCGGGTCGCTCGCGACCATCCTGTGGCTCACCGCGCTGCGGCGCGAGGGGCAGAGCGTCGGCGCATGGGCCTTCCTCAAGCTCGGCGCGCTGGTGATGCCGCCGGCGCTGCTGCTCGCCATCGCCGGCGCCTTCGCGTTCGGCTGACCCTACTCTTCCTGGAGAACACCGCTTTGGACAACATCAGCCCGGCCTGGCTCTATCCCATCATCCTCGTCGCGGGCGCGTTGCAGGCATGGGGGCCGCCGATGAACGGGGCGCTCCGCAGCGCGCTGGCCAACCCATGGCTCGCCAGCATCGTCTCCTTCCTGCCCATCGTGTTCTTCCTGGCCGTGCTGTTCCTCTGCCTGCCGCGCCCGCTGCCGACGACGGAGGGCGTGAACGCCATGCCGTGGTGGGCGCCGCTCGGCGGCCTGGCGGGCGCGTTCGCGGTGGTGGCCGGCCTGCTGTTCGTCAACAAGGTGGGCGCGGCCGTGTTCGGCGGGCTGACCATCACGGCCAACATCCTGATGTCGCTCGCCGTCGATCAGTTCGGCTTGTTCGGCATGGAGCAGCACGGCCTCAACCTCGGGCGCGTCGCCGGCGGCGTGCTCATGGTCGCCGGCATCGCCCTGATCTCGTTCTTCTGAGCGCAGCGGCGGCTCCGGCGTGGCTGCGCGGGCCGGGCGGCATTGAACAACGCCCGGCCCCGCACAACATCGGCGCGGTCGATCCGT
Organism: uncultured Acetobacteraceae bacterium; assembly: GCA_964252005.1. Lineage (GTDB taxonomy): Bacteria > Pseudomonadota > Alphaproteobacteria > Acetobacterales > Acetobacteraceae > CAHJXG01. Next base: position 10,169 of record CAXULX010000007.1, read on the forward strand.
TGGGGGACATCATGGCCTGGGCTGGCACCATCCCGCTTTCCGCACGTCCGGACATGCTGCCCCGGCTGAAGCGGCTGCGCCGCCTCGCCTGGCTGATCGACGGCGTGTTCAAGCTGCCGGGCACGCGGTTCCGCTTCGGCCTGAACAGCATCGTCGGGCTGGTCCCGGTCGGCGGCGACGCGGTGCTCGGGGCGATCTCGCTCTATATCATCTACGAGGCCGCGCAGCTCGGCGTGCCCGGCCCGCAACTGGCCCGCATGTTCGGCAACGTCGCGCTGGAGGTCTTCGGCGGCAGCGTGCCGGTGCTGGGCGACCTGTTCGACATGGCGCTGAAGGCCAACCTGCGGAACCTCGCGATCATCGAGCGCCACGTCGGTGCATTCTGAGGCTGGCGCGTCAGCCGGCCCGGGCCGGCGCAGGGTGGGGATGCTCCAGGAAGAAGCGCAGCATCTCCCCCGTGGCGTCGGGTCCGCGCGGATCGGTGTAGGACCCGGCGGGGCTGCCGCCGAACCAGGCATGCGCCGCGCCGTGCACCGTCCACTGCTCGATCACCGTCCGGCCATCCGCGTCGATCCGCCGGGTGCGGCGATAGGCGTGGCCGTCGGCCACCCGGCCGTCCTCCGACTGGGCATCGAGGGATGCGCCGTGCGCCGATTGCTCCACCACCGCGTCGGCGTTGCGCGGGTTCACCGTGGTGTCCCGGTCGCCGTGGAACACGATGGCCGGCATCAGCCGGGACTGCGGGCCGCCGGACGCCTGGGGGACCGCGCCGCCCCGCTGCATCGCGGTGAACGCCGACTGCATGTCGCGCGCCGCGCCGCAGGCGAGGCCCGAGTGCACGCCGATGGCGGCATACAGGTCCGGATAGACGTCCCCCATCACCGCCGCCAGGGCGCCGCCGGCCGACAGCCCGGCGACATACACGCGCGCGGGATCGACGGCGTGAGTCCGCATCACCTCGCGCGTGATCCCGGCGATCAGTGACGGCTCCCCGGCGTCGCGGTGCTGGTCGGCCTCGCTGAACCAGTTCCAGCATTTCTGCATGTTCGCCATGCTGGTCTGGCCGGGGTAGGCCACGAGGCAGGCGTGCTGCTCGGCCGCCGCGTTCATCCGCGTGCCGGCGGCGAAGTCGTCGGGCGACTGGGTGCAGCCGTGCAGCATGACGATCAGCGGCACCGGCTGCCCGTGGTAGCCGCTGGGCACATAAAGCTTGTAGGGGCGGTTGCCGGCCGGGTTGCCGAACGTCGCGGACAGGAACTGCGCGCCCTCCGGCTGATCCGCCGACCCCGCGGCCGCGGCCGGCCGGGGTGCCACGCCCGGCGCCTGGCTCACCCGGTCGAGCAGGCCGCGCAGCACCTTGGGCAACGGCAGCCCGACCCCCTGCGCCCCGTTTCCTTTAGCCTGGCCCGTCCCCGCCTCGGCCGTGCCGTCGATGGTGGGCGGGCCGGATGCCCGCTGCCCCGCGAGCGCGCCTTGCAGGGCCGCCGTGGCCTCGAACAGCCGCCCGGCCTTGGTCAGACGCGCCGCTTCGATCAGGCCCTGGGGCAAAACTGGCTTCATTGTCTTGGCTTTCCTGCTCGGGACCCGTCAGGCGTCCCCGTTCGGAACCGAAACCGGCTTCCGTTGGCGCTGGGCGGCTACTGCGTGCGGTCGGCCAGGGCGGCCTTGACCGCGGCGCTGGCATGCAGCGCGCCCAGCACCCGGACCGAGGCGATGGCCGCGCGGGCCAGTTCGGGCGACACGTCGGGGGCGATGCTCGCCAGCCCGAGCACGTTGATGTGCAGCGTGTTGCCGAAGCGCCGGGCCGTCTCAAGGTCGCCCCGGCTGTAATGCCGGAGGCCCAGGTCCAGGCTGCGCCGCGCCACCGACTGCCGCACCACGTCGGCGTGGCGCTCAAGCTGGTTGCGGATGGCGGTGCGGATGAAGTCCGTACGGTTCGAGTAGAAGCCGTCCTGCACCATCAGGTCGATCTGGCCGAGATCGACGTAGCCGAGATTGATGGTGATCTTCTCGCTATCCGCTGTCTTCGGCCGCACCTCGGGCAGCATGTCCATCGGTTCCCATCCAAAAACCATCCGTCTGGATGGTAGATGGATGGAAGAGCCAGGAATGCAAGGTCAGGCGGGCAGGAAGTCCGGCACGGACAGGTAACGCTCGCCCGTGTCGTAGTTGAACCCCAGCACCGTGGCGCCCGCCGGCAGCTCCGGCAGCTTCTTGGCGATGGCGACCAGCGTGGCGCCTGACGAGATGCCGACCAGCACCCCTTCCAGCCGGGCGGAGCGGCGGGCGTACTCGCGCGCCTCCTCGGCCTCCACCTGGATCACGCCGTCCAGCGTGTCCGCGTGCAGGTTCGCCGGCACGAACCCGGCGCCGATGCCCTGGATCGGGTGCGGGCTGGGCTTGCCGCCCGAGATCACCGGCGACAGCGCCGGCTCCACCGCGAACACCTTGAGGCCGGGCCAGCGCGGCTTCAGCACCTCGGCGCAGGCGGTGATGTGCCCGCCGGTGCCCACCCCGGTGATGATGGCGTCCACGCCGTCCGGGAAGTCGGCCAGGATCTCCTCGACCGTGGTGCGGACGTGGACGGCGATGTTGGCCGGGTTCTCGAACTGCTGCGGGATCCAGGCGCCGGGGGTTTGCCCGGCCAGTTCGGTCGCGCGGGCAATCGCCGCCTTCATGCCGCCTTCGCGGGGCGTGAGGTCGAAGGTCGCGCCATACGCCTGCATGAGCCGCCGCCGCTCGACCGACATGCTCTCCGGCATGACCAGGACCAGCTTGTAGCCCTTCACCGCCGCGACCATGGCGAGGCCGATGCCGGTGTTGCCCGAGGTCGGCTCGATGATGGTGCCGCCGGGCTTGAGCTGGCCGCCCGCCTCGGCCGCCTCCACCATGGCGAGCGCCACGCGGTCCTTGATGGAGCCGCCGGGGTTGGCGCGTTCCGACTTGATCCAAACCTCGGCGTCCGGGAACAGGCGGGACATGCGGATGTGCGGCGTGCCGCCGATGGTGTCGAGAACGCTGTTGGCTTTCATGGGGCCTCTCCGTTGCGGTCGCCGGCACGGCGCCGGCACGGGACACGCGGTTGGGGCGAGCGTCGCGGCGTCCGACGCCTCGCCAGGTGACCGGCATCATAACAGCATTGCCGGACCGCGGCATAGCCTCGCCAATATCTCGATAGTCCCGGGAAGCATAGCAACCTGGAATTGCAAATTGGCGAAGCCGCACAATCAGCTTTGACAACGCCAAAACTTCCCGCACTGTCACACAGGTGACGCATTCCTGTGCAGACCGCCCGGCGCGCCAGCGGGGAGCGCCGCAAGACTGCCCATTAGCCCAACGAAAGGACATCTCATGGCGGACCAGGGCTTGATGACACGGAAATCCGTGGACGACATCGTGAAAAGCGGCGAGGCCGACGGCCACAAGCTGTCCAAGACGCTCGGCCCGTTCAGCATCACCGCCATGGGCATCGGCGCCATCATCGGCGCGGGCATCTTCGTGCTCACCGGGACGGCGGCGGCGCAGTATGCCGGGCCGAGCATCATGCTTTCCTTTATCCTGGGCGGCGTGGTCTGCGGCTTCGTGGGCCTGTGCTACGCCGAGCTGGCCGCCATGCTGCCGGTCAGCGGCAGCAGCTACACCTACACCTACGCCACGCTGGGCGAGGTCTTCGCCTGGATGATCGGCTGGGACCTGATCCTGGAATACGCCATGGGGGCGGCGACCGTCGCGGTCGGCTGGTCCGGCTACGCCGCCAGCATCCTGCGCAACATCGGCATCGTGATCCCGCCGACCTTCGCAGCCGCGCCGGGCACCGTGGTGACGCTGGCCGACGGCAGCACCGCCACCGCCATCCTCAACCTGCCGGCGGCGGCGATCATCGCCGCCATCACCGCCCTGCTCGTCTTCGGCACCAAGGAATCGGCGCGGCTCAACAACATCATGGTGGCGATCAAGCTGGTCGTCGTGGTGGCGTTCATCGCGGTCGGCGCGTTCTACGTGAACCCGGCGCATTGGCACCCCTTCATCCCCGCCAGCACCGGCGAATACGGCCATTACGGGCTGAGCGGCATCCTGCGCGGCTCCGCCGTCGTGTTCTTCGCCTTCATCGGCTTCGACGCGGTGTCCTGCGCGGCGCAGGAGGCGCAGGCGCCGCAGCGCGACATGCCCATCGGCATCCTGGGGTCGCTCGTGATCTGCACCCTGCTGTACGTCGCGGTGGCCGCGGTGCTGACCGGCCTGGTCCAGTACGACCAGCTCAACGTCTCCGACCCCATCGCCAAGGGCGTCGATGTGATCGGCCTCACCTGGTTCTCCGTCCTGGTGAAGATCGGCGCGCTCACCGGGCTGACCACCGTCATCCTGGTGCTGCTGTATGGCCAGAGCCGGATCTTCCTCACCATGTCGCAGGACGGGCTGCTGCCCCGCCTGTTCGCCCACCTGCACCCGACGCTGAACACCCCGTATCGCAGCCAGATCCTGATCGGCGTCATCGTCGCCGCCGTCGCGGCCCTGGTGCCGATTGACGTCCTGGGCGAGATGGTCAGCATCGGCACGCTGTTCGCCTTCATCCTGGTGTGCGGCGCGGTGATCTACCTGCGGCGCAACTCCGCCCGCACCTACCGGCCGTTCCGCGTGCCCGGCGTGCCGCTCGTGCCGATCTGCGGAATCTTGTTCTGCCTGCTGCTGATGAGCGGGCTGCCGCTGTTCACCTGGGCGCGCCTGGTCATCTGGATGGCCGTCGGCATGGGGCTGTATTTCCTGTACGGCCACCGCCACTCGGTGCTGCGGCATCCCGGCAAGGTGCGGGAGCCGCTGGCTTGAGCCGTCCCGCAGCACGTCCTCGCGCATGCGGACCATGGCCGAGCCGCCTGGAGGCTCCGCAAAAGGCTAGGGGTGCTAAGGGCGAGCCCCCGCCGGTCAGCCCAGCTCCGACGCCGCCGGCACGGTCGGCAGGCCGGGTCCGGCGATGCCCTTGGCTGCGAGCACGGCGCGCAGCACGGCCGACGCCATGACCCGGGCCGCCAGCACGCCCAGCGTCAGCATGTTGCCCGGCAGCCCGCTCTGCCCCGTGGCGACGGCGAACAGGGTGTCGCCGTCCCACATGGTGTGCGACGGCTCGATGGTGCGGGCCAGGCCGTCATGCGCGACCTGAGCGAGCTTGCGGGCCTGCGCCTTGGTCAGCACGGCGTCGGTCGCCACCACCCCGATGGTCGTCGCCATGCCGGCCTGCAGCGCGGGCGGCAACTCGCCGCGCAGGATGGCAGCGACGGCGCCGGGTCCGCGGCGCCCGTCCTCCGCGCGCGTGCCGGCGACGACGGCGCCGGAGGCCGGGTCGATCACGTCGCCCACCGCGTTGACCGCGACGATGGCGCCCACCGTGACCCGGCCGATCCGGGCCGACGCCGTGCCGATGCCGCCCTTGGTGGCGCGTCCCATGCCGAACAGCTTGCCCACCGTGGCGCCCGCCCCGGCGCCGACCGAGCCTTCCAGAGGCGCATCGCCGCTCGCGGCCTCGCAGGCGGCGTAGCCCGACGCCGCGTCCGGGCGGATGCGGGGATCGCCGACGCCGAGGTCGAACAGGATCGCCGCCGGCACGATGGGCACCAGCGCCGGGCCGGCCGGGTAGCCGAACCCGTGCTCCTCCAGCCAGCGCATCACGCCCGACGCGGCGTCGAGGCCATAGGCGCTGCCGCCGGACAGCAGGACGGCGTGGACGCGCTCCACGAGGTTGCTGGGATCGAGCAGGTCCGTCTCCCGCGTGCCGGGCGCGGCGCCGCGCACGTCCACGCCGCCGACGGCGCCGGCCTCCGTCAGGATCACGGTGCATCCGGTGGGACGCCGGCTGTCGGTGAAGTGGCCGACCCGCACGCCCGGCACGTCGGTGATCGCGCCGCCCAGGGTTTGCGGACGCGCCGCGCCGCCGCCCTGGGCCATGGCGGAGAGGGGCAAGGCCGCGGCGCCGATGCCGAGTGCCGCCGTCGAGGCGAGTTGGCGACGATGCATGGGAGCCGCTCCTGGCGAGGGTTACCGCGGCCGGCACGATGGCACGGGACGGCCGGCCCACGCCAGGACGGGCCGTTGAACCGAGGCCGCCTTCGCGCGTCTGTCCCCCGAGTTCGCACGAAGGAGACACCGATGGCCGAAGACGAGACCGGCAAGGGCAAGCTGCCCGGCAACCAGGGCCAGTTCGGCGAGGGCGACGCGACGGAGGCTTACAAGCCGCTGGAGAAGCGCCCCGCGCCGGGACAGGCGAAGGCGCCGGACCAGCCGCCGGGCGCGGATGCCGAGGTCCAGCACCAGACCAACGCGGGGGAGCGGTCCTGATGCCCGGCTCCATCGACGACCTGGCGCGCCAGCACGGGGTGAGCGTGGACGCCGTGCGGGTGCTGCAGGACGCCCTGCGCCGCGGCGGCGGGCAGCAGGCGCAGTTCAGCCACCCGGATTTGGGCGGCATGGGCCAGTGGTCCGCCGGCGGCATGACGCAGGTGGGCGACATGTTCGACACGGCGCTGAAGGACAAGGTGCAGGCGCTGTGCGCCGAGTTGTCGAAGTCCTCGGCGACGATGCCGCCCTCCAGCGACCCGCCGGCGACGCCGCGGCAGGGCGGGGCGCATGGCGGCGAGGAGCAGCACGGCGAGAAGCGTTCGCCCCCGCGCGGCGACTGGTGGCCGCAGGATTTGGGCCGGCCCTCCGCGACCGGGTCGCAGAACGGCATGCGCTACGCCTGCTTCCCGGACGCCCGGCGCGTCGCGGTGGAGCAGGCCGGCCGCGTCACCCTCTATGACAGCGGCGAGCACCGCATCAACGGCGTGTCGCAATCGCAGAGCGGCGGGCAGGAGCTGAGCTTCAGCAGCCAGAACGGCACGGTACGCGCATCCGATTTGCCGGTGGCGGGCTAAACGCTCCACCCGTCCTCGCGGCGGGCCGGACCGGTTAGGACGACGCTCGCCCGAAATCACGTCGGTGTGCCGTCCTGCCTCACTGCTCGCGCTGCCACCCGGCGGCGGTGGCGTCCCATCGCACGCGGAGGCCGGTGTGAGCGGCAAGGCCCTCGCCGTTCGACCAGCCGTTCACGGCCGGCCTGAACGCGAGGGACCGGATCGGACCGGCATAGTTGACGAACTGGATGGCCTGCCCGTCCGCGGTTGCAGCCGGCAGCGTCACCGTCTGGCGGGCAACCGCCCTGGTCTGCACGAAACGTACCAGACCGGCATCGGCCGGCACCGCGTAGGCGGTCCCGGTCAGGTCCTGGCGAACGCTGGCCGCGCCGCCGTCCGTCGAGGCGCCGGCGGCCCGCATCGGCGCGGCCCCGTCGGCGCGCCCATTATGGCCGCCGCTGTTGTCGAGGTATCCGGCGATCCCGTATCGGACGACCATGTTGCCCGAAATCTCGTTGTGGTCGGACAGCGCGGTGCCCGCAGTCAGCGCACGCACCCATCGCCAGGTCACGGCGCCGTCGCTGGCCGTGCCCCGCCCATCCGGCGCCGTGGACGCGGTTATGCCGGACATGGCGGCCTTGTACAAGTGGCGGCCCGAATGGCGGAAGGCGCCGGCGGTCACAGCCTGCCCGGCCGCCCACGCCCGATAGGGCGGCCTGCCCAGCCAGATGCCATAGAGCTGCGTCGGAGGCTCCTGGTCGTCATCGACGATGTTGCCGCTCACGACGTTGTACTGCGCGACGCCTCCGAACCCGCCCTGGATGGCGATGCCGGCGCACCAGCCGCTGTTGACGGCATGGCCCTGGGCATTGTCGTGGGCGCTGTTGCCGATGACGATGTTGCGGTCGCCGAACACCTCGATGCCGTTGCCCTTGCAGCCCTTCGCCACGTTGCCCAGCACGATGTTCTTGTATCCGGTGATGCTGATGCAGTTGTCGCCCGTCCCCTCCGCATGATTGCCGATGATGCGGTTCTCGTAGCTGTCCTCCGTCACGCCGATCAGCTCGATCCCGTTCGCCGTGGTCTGGTTGCCCTGGACCAGGTTGCGGTGGGAGCCGTCGGTCAGGATGACGCCGAAGCCGACCTCGTTCTGGAAGCGGCCGCCCACGACCTCGCTGTCATGGACGCCGCTGAACAGGACCCCGTGCAGCAGGCTTCCGACCACGACCGGGCGCGAGATCGTGACGCCGTAGCTGTCGGCGACATGGATTTCGCCGGTGGGGCCGACCAGTTCCACGTCCTCGATCAGGATGCCGCCGGTCGCGCCGGTGATGGTGATCGGCATCGCGATGGCGGGATGGACGCCGCTTCGGCTGTCGAGGCGCAGCCCGGCCATGGCGACGTTGCCGACATGGGAGATCGAGAACAGGGCGCCCGTGCGGCCCAGCGCGGACAGCGTGGGACGGCCAAGCCCGGTGATGCGGACCCCGGCCGGAACGGCAATCGCGGAGGAAAAGCCGTAGCAGGCGCCCGCCGCCGGGAACACGACCTCGCTCTGCCCGCCCGAGGCCGCGGACGCGGCGGCAGCCCGGTCCAGCAGCGCCGCGAGCGCCGCGGTGTTGCTGGTCATGCAATCGGCGACAAGGCCGTGGTCCAGCACGTTGAAGCGGTCCGCCGCCCGTGCAGCGGCCGTCCTCCCGGCGGGAGCGCCCTCCGCGGCCATGGGGACGGCGCCAGAAACGGAGGGATCAGGGGTGGCGCACAGGGCAGGCCGGCCCAGCAGCGCCGCCAGCAGCGCCGCCTGGAGGACCGTCATCCTGCGCCCGAGCACGCGCACCGGCCGCCGCACGGACCCGGCGTGCGGAGACGAACGTTTCGGCTCCGGTTCGCTTCGTGCTATGCTCAGCCCGGTGCCGGGGCGCTGTTCCGGAATGGTTCTGTCATCCGCGGTCCGGGGTTCGCCATGCGCATCTGCGCCCTCACCAACGTTTACAACGAGCGCGTCAACCTGCCGACCTGGCTGCGCCACTACGGCCGCCAGGTCGGGCCGGAGAACCTCGTCGTCCTCGACCATGGAAGCGACGACGGCTCGACCGACGACATCGGACCTGCCAGCGTGGTCCGGCTGCCGCGGACGCCGTTCGACGATCCGAAGCGGGCCGGCCTGGTGTCCGACTTCGCCACGGGACTGCTGCGCTTCTACGACGCGGTGATCTACAGCGACTGCGACGAGATGCTGGTGGCCGACCCTGCGGACTACCGGGACCTCCAGGATTTCGCGGCCCGGATGACGGCGCCGGCGGCGACGGCCATCGGGCTGAACCTGCGGCAGAACCTGTTGGAGGAGGACGCCCTGGATGGCCGCCGGGGCATTCTGGCGCAGCGCAGCCTCGTCCAGTTCGTCAGCCCGATGTGCAAGACGCTGCTGGTGACGCAGCCGCCAAGCTGGGGAGGCGGCTTCCACAGCTCGAACTTCGAGCCGACGTTCGGCGGCCTCCTGCTGTTCCACTTGCGGGACGTGGACCTGGCGGCGAGCCTGCAGCGCCTGGCCGTCACGCGGCACGTCGAGTTCGCCAACCCGGAACACGGCCAGCACCACCGGGTCACGGCGGACGCCTACGTGAAGCGGTTCCTGCCGGTCGCTTCGGCGCCGGTCGCGGAGGAATGGGATTTCTCCGCCGAGACGCAGGCGTTCCATGAGCGGGTCATCCATAGCCATACGAACCGCTGGTACATTCCCAAGCATTGGCACGGAATGACGCACGTCCGGATTCCGGAGCGGTTCCGCGCGGTGTTCTAGGGCGTCCTCAGGCTGCCTGCCCCCCCTGGGGCGGCGGAAACCGGACAGGCTATTCCTCCTTCATCGCGTGGCCGATGCTGTCGGTGATCGGGCTGATGAGGAAGTCGAGCACGGAGCGGGCGCCGTTCACGATCAGGATGTCCGCCGGCATGCCCGGCAGCAGCACGACGCCGGGCTTGTCGCGCAGCGCGCCGGCGTCGATCTCGGCCCGCACCATGAACACCGGCTGGTTGTTCGCGTCCATCTGGCGGTCCGCGCCGACATAGGTCAGATGGCCGGTGATGACCGGCACGCGGTGCGCCTTGTAGGCGGTGAGTCGCACGTTGACGCGCTGCCCCACCGCGAGGTGCTCCACCTCGAACGGCGCGACCGTGCCCTCCACCAGCAGGCGCTGGGTGTCCGGCACGAGGTCCATCACCGGCTGGCCCGCCATGATGCTGCTGCCCGGGGTGAAGTAGCGGAAGTCCGTCACCGTGCCAGGTTCAGGCGCCAGGATCTCGCGCTTCTGCAGCAGGTCCCGGGCGGCGGTCAGCCGCTGCTCGGCGTCCGCCTGGGCCGCCTGGGTCTCCGACCGCTCGCGGGAGATGTCGGCCCGGCGCGCCTCCATCGTGTTGATGATGCCGGACCGAACCTGCGCGATGACCTGCAGCGCCTCGTTGTACTGCCCGGCGAACTGGCCGATGTTGCCGCGCAGCTCCGCCTCGCCGCGGCGCAGCTCAAGCTGGCGCGGCTTGGTCGCGAGGCCGCGCGACATCAGGAAATCGACGCCGCGCAACTCCTCCTGCACGAGGCCCAGGCGCAGGCCGGCCGAGGCGATCTGCGCCCGCAGCGCCGCGATCTGCGCCTCCTGCTGGGCGATCTTGCGCTCCTCCACCCGGGTGTTGGCGTCGAGCGCGCCCCAGCGGCTCTGGAACTGGTAGGCTTCCGCCGCGACCGCCGCCGCGACGGCGGGATCGGCGTCCGCCGCACCCCGCAGCGCCAGGGAGACCGGCAGCTCCCGCCGGTCCGCCGCCTCCGCCGCGAGGCGTGCGGCGCGGGCGACGGCGGACCAATACAGCACGCTGGCCTGGAACAGCGCCGCGCGCGGCTGCACGTCGTCGAGCCGCAGCAGCATTTGGCCCGCCGCCACCTTGTCGCCCTCCTGCACCATCAGCGTCTTGAGGATGCCGCCATCCGCCAGCGAGATGGTCTTGCGCTTGCCGCCGGAGATGATCGTGCCCGTCGCCGGCACCGCGCTTTCGATGCGCGCCAGCGCCGCCCAGGCAGTCAGGCCGCCGAAGCCGACCAGGATGGTCAGCAGGCTGAACAGGGCGATGCGCCGCAGCGAGCCCTGCGGCAGCGACGCCTCCGCTTCGGTCAGCCAGGGGGCATCCGCGACGGTGACGAGGGTCTGGGCCATGGGCGCTCTCCGGTCAGGCGGTGGCGAGTTGGACGCGCGGCGGCGCGACGGCCTGGGGCGGCGCGGCGGGCAGCGATGCGTCGTCGATGGCGCCGTCCCGCAGCGTCACCACGCGGTCTGCCGCCTCCCGCAGCGTCGGGCGGTGGCTGGTGACGACGGCGATGGCCCCCTCGTCGCAGCACGCCCGCAGCGCGCGCAACAGGGCGGCGGTGCCGTCGGCGTCGAGGCTCGCGTCCGGCTCGTCCAGCACCAGCAGCCGGGGCGAGCCGCACAGGGCGCGCGCCAGGCCGACGCGCTGCTTCATGCCGCCGGACAGGGCGGCGCCGTTGCGGATCAGCGCGGTCTCGTAGCCCCGGCCCATGCGGCCGATCAAGTCATGCACCTCCGCCCGGCGCGCGGCAGTGACGGCGGCGTCGAGGCCGTGATCCCGGAACCGCCCGATGTTCTCGCCCACGCTGCCGTCCAGCAGGGAGACGGATTGCGGCAGGAAGCCGACGCCCGCGCCGCCATATACCGGCGCGCCGTCCAGCAGCACGGTGCCGGCGTCCGGCGCCGCCAGCCCGGCCAGCAGGCGCAGCAGGCTGGTCTTGCCCGCGCCGTTCGGGCCGGTGACGGCGACCAGCGTGCCGGGCGGGACGCGCAGGTCGATGCCGTGCAGCAGGACCTGCCCGTCCGCCGCGTGCAGCGCGGCGCCCTCGACCAGCAGGCCGGGCCACGCCTCCGCCGCCGGGGCGGACGGGAGCGGGACGCTCTCCGCCGACATCAGGCGGTCGATGCGGCGCCAGGCGGCGTGCGCCAGCATCCAGTGGCGCCAACTGCCGACCAGTTGGTCGAACGGTCCCAGCAGCTTGTTGATCAGCAGGTTGGACCCCATCAGGCCACCCGGCGTCGTGGCGCCCGACAGCACCAGCAGGGCGCCCACCCCGATCACCCCGGCCTGCAGCGACAGCCGCATCAGGCGGGACAGCGCGGTGACGGCCTGCACCCGCCCGCCGGCCCAGCCCAGCCCGGTCAGCGCGCGGCCGTGCCGGGCGGCCCAATGGCGCCCGATGGCGGGCAGCATGCCCAGGCCCTCGGCCAAATCGGGTTCGGCCAGGCTGCGCGCCAGGATCTGCCCGGCCGCGACCCGCCGCTCCTGCGCGGCCAGCAGCGTCGGGCGCACCAGCCACTCCATCAGCAGGCCCGCCAAAACCATCGCCGCGATCCCCACCAGGCCCATGAAGCCGAAGGCCGGATGCAGCATGAACAGCACGGCCAAGAACAGCGGCGCACACAGCGCGTCGAGCGGTACCGCGACGGCGCCGGACGCGAGGAAGCCTTGCAGCTCGTTCAAGTCCCGCACCAGCGCCGGCCCGGCGCTGCGGTCGCCGGCGGCAGCGCGGCGCACGCCCTCCTGCAGCACGGCGCCGTTCAGGTGCCGTCCCATCGCCTCCCCGATCGCGACGAGGCAGGCGCTGCGCAGGTAGTCAAGCGCCGCATACAGCGCCAGCCCGGCGACGCAGGCCACGGACAGCACCGTCAGCGTGTCCATGTTGCGGCTTTGCAGCACCCGGTCATAAAGCTGCATGTCGTAGATCGGCACCACCAGCACGGCGATGTCCAGGAACACCGTCAGCACCAGCGCCAGCCCCATCCCGCCCGCCAGGACGCGGCGCATCCGCCGGCGTGTCGTCATGATGCCGCTCCCATGGCAGCATCCCGCTCCGCCGCCGCGCGCACCAGGCGCACGCGCGGCATCGACAGGCTTTGCAGGACCTCCGCCCGCGGGCCGAACTGCGACACCGCCCCCTCGGCCAGCACCAGCAGCTTGTCCACGCCCGCCAGCAGCGCCGGGCGGTGCGACACCAGCAGCACCGTCGTGCCCTCTGCGCGCAGCCGGTCCAGCAGGGCCAGCACATCCGCCTCCCCGGCCCGGTCGAGGAAGGCGCTCGGCTCGTCCAGCACCAGCAGGCCCGGACGGCTGTACAGGGCGCGCGCCAGGGCCACCCGTTGCCGCTGCCCGCTGGACAAGGTGCCGCCGGCGACGGGCGTGGCGTAGCCCTGGGACAAGGCGGCGACCGCGCGGTGCACGCCGGCCCGCTTCGCCGCCGCCAGCACGGCGGCCATGTCCACCGCGCCCATCCGCGCGATGTTGTCCGCGACCGTCTCCTCAAGCAGCGCCAGGCCCTGCGGCACGTAGCCGACGTGCCGCGCGAAGTCCTCGCGCTCCCACAAGTAGGTGCTGGTGCCGTCGAGGTACGCGCCGCCGGCCGAGGGCGGCAGCATGCCCATGACGAGCCGCACCAGCGTGGATTTGCCGGCCGAGGACGGGCCGATGATGCCGATGCTCTCGCCGGGTTCCGCGGCGAACGACACGCCGCGCAGCAGCGGCCGGTCGCCGCCCGGCGCCATGTAGGATAGCCGCTCGACCACAAGGCGCGGCGTGGGCGCCGGCATGGCGTGGGCGTAGCGGGACGGCACCGGCCCGTCCAGGGCCGCCTGCACCCGGCGCCAGGCGGCCAGCGCGTCGATCCAGCTCCGGCGCGTCACCGCGATCTGCTGGAACGGCATCAGCATCCGGGCGAGGATCATGTTGCCCACCACCATGCTGCCACCGCTGGCAAGGCCGCTCAGCGCCAGCACCAGGCCCAGCGCGACCATGGCGCCAGTCATGGCCAGGCGCAGTGCGGCGGTCGCCGCCGAGACCGCGCGCGCGCGCATCATGGCGCGATGCACCAGCCCGGCGGCGCAGCGCTGCCCGGCCTCCCACCGTCCCGTCAACGTCGGCAGCATGCCGAGCCCCAGCACCGCCTCCGCCGCGCCCACCGCGTCCGCGGCGCGGCGCCGCGCGGTCGCCGAGGCTTCGTTCGCGGCCAGCATCTGGCTGCGCGACACGGCGTCGCCCAGCAGGTTCATGATGAGCAGGATGGCGCAGCACAGCGCGCCGAGCACGGCGAACCCCCAATGCTGCGTGATCAGCGCCAGCAGCATGACCGGCGTCCACATGATGTCGAACGGCGCGGTGCAGGCCGGGCTGGCGATGAAGCCGCGCAGCGTCTCCAGGTCGGCCAGCGCCTCCGACCCGGCGCCCGCGCCGCGCCCGCCCGCGGCCACGGCGCGCAGCAGCGGCAAGGACAGGCGGCGCGTCACCTGCCCGGCCAGCGCCTCCAGCGCCAGGGCGCGCAGCGCGTCCAGCACGATGAACACCGCGATGCACAGCGCCAGGCCCATCGCCAGTACGCCCAACGTGTCGGTGTCCCGGGTCGGAAGCACCCGGTTGAACACCTGCATGTTGAACAGGGGCACCGCGAGCGCCCCGATGTTGCACACCAGGCTGAGCGCCGCGATGCCCAGCACGCCGCGTATGGCGAGCCGCCGGGTCAGCGCGGCGGCAAGATGCCCGCCGGGCGCGGGGTGGGAACCGGCCACCGGTTCAGGCCGGCATGACGTGGATCAGCGCCCAGACCGACAGGACCAATGCGGTTGTCGAGAGCGCGGCCAGGCCGCCCAGCACCCAACGCGGCTTCGCCGTCCGCGTCGGCTGTGCCGCCAGGCCCGCCATCCCCTGCTCCAGCCGGGTGACGAACAGTTCCAAGGTGGCAACGCTGTCGGTCAGCGCCGCCTGCGCCGCGACGACGTCCGCCACCGCGCCGGCCGATGCGCCCAGGGCGCCCGCCTGCGGCGCGGCCAGCAGCGCCGCCTGCACGTTGCGGTGCAGCACGCGCTGCGAGCCGATCAGCATCTCCATCCCGCGGCTGAGCTGCATCAGCCGCTCGGCCACCCCGTCCTCCGCCGGCACGGTGCCGAGCGGCACCGCGGCGCCGTCGGCGGTGCGGGCGAACACCCGCAGCTCGGCGATCCGCGTCCGCAGCGCCTCCGGCGTCTTCAGCGTGAAGGCGTGGCGGCCCTCGCCGATGCCGCTACGCGCGAGGTCCGGGCGCAGCCCGTCCGCCACCGCCTCTGCCACCACCTCCGGGCCGAGGCGCATTTCGACGGTCAGCGGCTCGGCCCGTCCGGGCGTCCAGACCCAGCCCAGGGCGGCGGTCGCGGTGATCGCCTCGACGTAGCCTGTGACGGCGGGGCCCGTAACAGCCGGGGCCGTGACAGCGGGGCGCGGCGCCTCCGTCAGCGCGGCGCTCACGCGGCGCGGTCCTGGATGGCGGGGGAAGCCGGCCGCACGCGCCCGGCCTCCGTCTCGTCCAGCATCTTGTGGGCGACGCCGTTCTCATCGAGGAACAGGCGCATCTCCCGGTAACGCTGGTAGTACGCGCGGTTGAACCGCTCGAACAGGCCCTGGTCCCAGTAGTCCTCCAGCCGGAACGTGCGGCCGGAGAATACGTCGAAGCTTGGGATCTGCAGCGTCTCGGCGAACTCCGCCGTGCGGCTGTCATAGGTGAAGTACACCGACGGCACCCGGTTCGCGAGGCCCAGCAGGTTGCCGTGCAGCCGGTAGCCCAGCACCAATTGCTTGGTCCGCAGCTTCTGCTCGAACTCGGCGACGCTGTCGGCATAGAACAAGTTGGTGTCATACAGCCGCTCCAGCGGGTCGTCCTCCCCGCGCAGCCAGTTCTCCGCGCGCAGCTTGTCGATGTTGCGCTGCCGCTGCTCCGGGTTGCCCCACAGGATGTTCTTCTCCTCGACCTCGCCCTGCGCCAGCACATCCAGGTTGAAGCGGCGCGACAGGTCCAGGATGGTGTCGCGTTGCAGGTCGAGGTAGCGGGGGAGGTCCTTGGCGTAGGTCGGGTCCACCTCGCGCCGCAGCGTGTAGGCCACCTCCCGCACGCTCTCCAACGGCGGCAGGTCGATGCGGAGGTTGGGGTCGTTGTTGCGGAACACCGTGGGGCAGCCGATGATCCGCGCGTTGCGGATGCCCTGGGACCACAGCACGTCCGCGGTGTAGGCGCCGCGCACGCCGAGCGAGACCGAGCGTTCGGCGATGATCGCCAGCACCCGGCGCGTCCCCTCGCTCAGCACCAGCGGGCCCTTCGACGGGGCCTGCGCGCCGATGCCGAAGGCGATGATCGGCAGGCGCAGCTTCTCGAGGATCGAGGGCGCGTTCTCCCAGTCCATGGCGGAGTGCAGGTAGTTGGAGCCGCGCAGGAAGACGTAGTCGTACTCGGCGTTGTAGCGCTCGATCTCCCGCTCGGTCGGGTTGCGGATGTTGATGCCGAACAGGTTAGAATAGCGCAGCAGCTTCAGCGAGCTGTCATAGACGAAGGCGTCGCCGATGTTGTGGTAGTGGTCCGGCGTCTTGTCGAAGCTCATGCTGGCATACCAGCGGACGCAGTCGTGGTCGTACACCTCGCCAGACGGGCTGATAACCAGGATCTTCTTCATGGCGTCGTCCTCATCCTGTTTGTAGCTGCGCCGCCGCCCGTCGCGCCGGGCGTGGGCGGCTTGTGGGCACGGCGGCCTGTGCCGGCCGCGCGTCGCGATAGACCTCAAGGTGCAGTCGGGCGAACTCGGCCAGGTCGATGGGCGCCGGGGCCGCGGCCGACAGGCGGTCCCACAGGCCCGGCTCCCCCAGCGCGCGGCCGAGCCGGTCGGCCAGGTCCTCCGCGCTGCCGGTGCGGAAGTGCAGGCCGTTCACGTCGTCCCGCACCTTCTCCGCCATGCCGCCGATGTCGCTGACGATCAGCGGGCGGCGGTGCAGGAACGCCTCCTGGATCACCACCGGCGAGTTCTCCCACCAGATCGAGGGCATGACGACCCAGTCCATCCCGGCCATCAGCCCGTGCAGGTCCTCGGGCCGGTAGCTGCCATGGAAGCGGGCGCGGCGGCCGGCGCGCTCCATCAGCAGCGCGAACTGCGCGCGGAACGCCTCGGGCTGGAACTCCAGGTTGCCGCCGAACACGTTCAGCGTGGCGCCCGCCCAGATGTCGTCGGGCACGCGGAGCACCGCCTCCAGCAGCACGTGCAGGCCCTTGAACTCCGTCACCTGGCCGAAGAACCCGAAGCGGTCGCGCCGTCCGCCCGGCGGCAGCGGCCGCGGCGGCCTGCGGTTGCCGTCCAACCCGTTCTCGATCACCCGGAACCGCTCCGCCGGCAGGCCCCAGGCGCAATAGCGGTCCACCAGGAAGCGGCTCGGCGAGACGAACATGTCGGCCAGCAGCAGGTGGTTCTTGATGTGCTGCTCGCGCTGGAACAGCAGCGCCGGGCTGTGCTGCGGGAAGCAGGCGTTGCAGGCGGCGGGCGACGCCTCGTGGCACAGGGTGCGGCGCTGCGTTTTCACCATCTGGCCGTGGTTCGGGCAGATCGGCAAGTATTCGTGGAACGTCAGCACGATGCGCGCCGCCGGACACTGCCGCCGCACCGCGGCGATGGCCTCGACACCCAGGCCGATCACGTGGTGGAAATGCACCACGTCCGGGCGGACCTGCGCGAGGTAGGCCGCGAACGCGCCGTCGAGGTCGGAGAGCGCGCCGTTCGAAAGCCAGAACTCGTCCCAGGCGTCGGCGTGCAGGAACGCCTCCCGCTCGCTTTGGCGCAGGCTCATCAGCGGCGTCGCGGCGTGGCGGCGCATCGGCGGCGCGGCGCGGGCGAGGTAGAACGCCTCGTCCGTCCCGGTCGCCTGGATGGCGCGGAACAGGGCGTGGGACGCGACCTCCGCGCCGCCGATGGAAAAGGCCGGGTGGCCGTGGGAGATGATCAGCACGCGCATCGGCCTATCCCCGCCCGGCTTGGGAGGCGGGGCGCCAGGCGTCCCGCAGCACCCATTGGTCCACCATGCGCCCGGCCTGGCCCTGCGCCTCGGAGTCCTCCGGCGCATAGACCTGCACGGCGGGCACCCACACCCCGGCCAGCCCGGCCCGGCGCAGCCGCAGGAAGAAGTCCGCCTCCTGCCCGGCATCGGTCGAGAGCACGCCCGCGCCGTCCAGCGCCGCGAGCGCCGGGCGCCGGACCGCGCAGCATTCCAGAGTGCCGATGGCCGCCGGGACCGGCGCCTGGCCCGCGGCCAGCCCGGCCGGCATGCCCGGCACATGCGCCTGCGGCGGCGCGTCGGGCGCGATGTCCTGGAAGCCCAGCCCGGCCATGCCGGCATAGCGGATGGACCAGTCCTCATACAGCAGCGTCGGGCAGGCGAAGGCCGCGCCATCGCGCCCCGTGGCGGCCCGGTACAGCGCCTGCCGCCAGCCCGGCGCCCGGCCGCAGGCGCCGGGTCCCGCCAGCAGGAACACCGCCGCCGTCGTGCCCCGCGCGGCCTCCCGCAGCGCCGCCGCCGGCCCGGCCGTGCCCGTGGACGCCAGGATGGTCGCCGGCAGGCCGTAGAACCGCACCAGGCCAATCATCGCATCCAGGGCGGACTGCCCCCATTCCGGGCCGCAGACCAGCACCAGTTGTTCCGCGTCGCCCAGCGGGTCCTGCAAGAAGCCGGACAGGAACGCCCGCGGCAGCATGGGCGCGGCCAGCGGCACGACGACGGCGTGCTCCCGCGCGGTGGGTCCCTGCATCGCCACCCGTGCGGGCGGGTGGGCGGCCGGGCGCAGCCGGGCCAGCAGCGGCGCGACCTGCCGCTCCAGGATGGTGGGGCCGGACGGGTTGAACAGATCCACGCTGGACAGCAGCCGGGCGCGGACCAGGGGGTCGGCCAGGTCGGCCGTGGGCACCGGCACGAAGGCGCGGTTGCCATCGGTGAAGGTGAATCGCAGGAACAGCGCCTCGCCCGTCTCCATTCCCCCCGCGGCGGACACGGCGAACCCGGCGTCCATGTCCGACGACGGCGGGAAGCCCGGCGTGGTCCGGAATGCGTCAACCACGTCCTGCCGCCGCAGCCGGGTCCAGGCCGTGTCGAGGCGCGTCACGAGGCCGCCCGCGCCGCAAAGATGCACCTCCGCCAGCAGCCGCAGCGGGTCGAACACCCAGCCCGACAGATAGGCCCCGGCGCCGGGCGCCGCCGCGGCGACATCGAGCGCGGCACGGACCGGGCGGCTGTTGTTGCACAAGGTGTCGCGGCCGTCGTAGCGGGGCAGCAGCGCCTCCCGCAGCAATGCCTGCATCGGGGCCGGGCAGCGCAGGCTGGGCAGCATGTCCCGGATGTGGCCGACGCTGGCCATGGGGTCGAGCAGGCGGTGCTCCACCAGGCTGCGGCTGTGCAGGCCGCGCTCCGAGACGATGAACACGTGGTCGATGCCGGCCAGCGCGCCGGCCGCGTCGGGCGGCAGCCCCAGCACGATGCCGGTGGCCGGCGCCGTGGTGTCGGTGCGGGTGAACTCCCCGGCGTGCCCGGCGAAATACGGCAGCGCGACGCCGGCCAGCACCACCTGCATCGGCCCCTCGATGCGGGCGCCCCAGCCCTGCAGCATCACGCAGCCATCCGGCACGGCGGCCATGATCTCGACCGTGCCGTCCGGCTGCGCCGCCTGCGACAGGAACGCCCGCAGCATGGCGCCCACCCCGGCCACGTCGCGGTCGGCCCGGGGACGCAGCGTGTCCAGCATGAACCGGGCGACGGGGGCGGCGTGCCGGCCGGCCAACCGCGCGACGTGCTGGCCGAACGCCGCGTCGCGCGCCAGGTCGGACGCGGCGGACGGCAGACGCAGCGCGAGCCGCTCGCCCCCGGCGCCGCGCAGCCCGAGCACCGCGCCGACCGGCGGGTCGGCGCGGTCCGGCAGGCGCACGGCCAGGAGGAAGGCGTACCCACCCTGCTCCTCCCGTGGCATCGGCCAGGACAGGCCGCGGAACGCGCCGCGCGATCCCGGCGCGAGCTGGGCCGCACCCGACGCCGGGACGGTGCCGGGCGCGCGGCCCAGCAGCATGAGGGCGCCGGGCTGCACGCGCCACACCGCCAGCACGTGCAGGCCGGCGTCAGGCTCGGCGCGGCTCCGGGCGGCGTGGCCCGGCGAGACGGAGGCAGCGTGGCCCGGCAGGGCGGGGGCCGCGACGGTCACGCGGCCCGCCGCGGCGCCGCGAGGGCGAGTTCGTCATACAGGGCGCGGTGCCGTGCGGCGGACTCGACGATCCCGACCGGGGGCGCGATGCCGTCCACCAGGCGCTGCCACAGGCCCGGCTCCTCCACGGCGCGGCGCATCGCCGCCGCCAGCCCGGCCGCGTCGCCGACCGGGAAATGCAGGCCGTTTACGCCGTCCTGCACCAGTTCCAGGGCGCCGCCGAGGGCGCTGCAGATCACCGGGCGGCAATGCTGCAACGCCTCGTTGATGACCAGCGGCGCGTTCTCCCACCACTCCGACGGGAACACGACCCAGTCGGCGTCGGCGATCAGCCTCGGCATGTCGGCCCGGCGGTAGCCGCCGGAGTAGCGCGCATCCGGCGCCGCGTCCCGCGCGCGGTCGAAGCGGGCCAGCGTGTCCGCCGCCTGGTGCTCCGTGCCGCCATGCAGCGTCAGCCGGTGCGCGACGCCGTCCCGCGACAGCCGGGCGGAGGCGTCGAGCGCCACCACAGCGCCCTTGAACCGGTTGATGTGGCCGAAGAAGGCGAAGCGGTCGCGCCGCGCGGCCAGCCGGGCCGGCACCGGAGGGACGGCAGGCAGGCCGTTGGGCACGACGGAGATGCGCGACGCCTCCAGCCCCCAGGCCACGTAGCGGTCGCGCAGGAAGCGGCTGGGCGCGATGAAGCGGTCCACCTGGGCCAGCGCCCCGCCGATATGCAGGTCCCGCAGACGGAAGTCGGTCAGGCTGCGCTCAGGGAAGCAGCGGCGGCAGGCGTCGGGCGTGGCGGTATGGCACAGCGCGCCAGAGGTCGTGACCATCTGCCCGTCATTGGCACACAGCGAGTAGTAGTCGTGCAGCGTCATCACGACCGGCACGCCCGGCAGCACGCGCCGCACCACGCCCACCATCTCCACGCCCACCGTCATCAAATGGTGGATGTGCACCACGTCCGGCCGCACCTCTCGCAGCAATGCGGCGAGCGGCATGGACACGCCGTGCAGGTCGAGCTGGGACATGTGGAACGGGTCGAACCGGCCGCTCCACATCAGGAGTTCATCGGACTGGTCGCCCACCGCCTGGAACGGGGTGCCGGGGCTTTGCGGGCGCTGGTGCGCGGCGGTGCCGGCCAGGAACAGCCCGTCGAACCCGGCGTCGCGGCGCAGCGTGCGGAACAGGTCGCGGGCGAAGATCTCGGTGCCGCCGGCCTGCAGGTCCGGATGGGCGTGCAGCAGGAACAGGATACGCAACGCCGTCACTCCTTCTCGAAGATGCAGATGTCCTGGAAGCTCGGCATGTCGCGCCCGCTCCAGGAGCCGTACTGGGCCGGGTTGCGGCGGCGCAGGCCGTGGCGCAGGAACCTCTCCAGGAACGTGTCCTCGTCGAAGGCGACGGCGGCGAGCGGGGCGTCGGGTTCGGCGTGATAGGCCGGGCCGTCCGCGGCGGCGTCGAACTTGAGGCGCCCCTCCCCCGCCGCGAGCGCCTTCCGGGCGGGCGGGTTCATCTGGAACGCGGTGGCGAGGCAGCAGCCGCCGGGCGCCAGCAGCCGCGCCACCTCGGCGGCGTAGTGCAGCACCTCCGGCAGATCGAGGTGGGTGAGCACCGAGATCAGGCACACCCGGTCGAACGACGCATCCGCGAACGGCAGCCGCGTGCCCACCGTCGGCAGCGCGCCGTGCGGGTTGTACAGCGGGTGATGCAAATCGAGGTGACGGAAGCGCATCCTGGGATACAGCGCGGTGATCGTCTCGGCGCACCACGCGATGCCGGGTGCGACCGGGTCCACGCCGTCGTAGCTGCCGCCCTCGTCCAAGTACTGCGTCAACGGCAGCGCCAGGCGGCCGATGCCGCAGCCGATGTCCAGCACGCGGTGGCCCGGCGCCAACCCGGCGTCGCGCACCAGCCGCTCCAGGAACTCCGCCCCGATGGCACGGAAATCACCGTCGCCGCAGAACATCAGCTCCGGCGGCGGCACCGGCATGAAACGGTTGGCGGCCAAATGGCGCCGGAGCGTCGCGATGTCGGTCACGCCGCCGCCCGGTGCGCGCGCCGCGCCATCAGGGCAGCGATGGCGTGGTCCCAGCGGCGGTGGTGCAGCCGGCGGTTGTACAGCGACGCCAGCGTCTCGGCGTAGCCCTTGTGCAGGTGGATCGAGCGGCGCTCGAAATGATACAGCTCCGCCTCCGGCACGTAGAGGATGCCGGCGCCGGCCGCTTGCAGCCGCAGGCACAGGTCGGAGTCCTCGAAGTCGCCGATCACGTAGTCTTCGGACAGGCCGCCCACCGCCTCGAACAGCGCGCGGCGGACCAGCATGGCGGCGCCGGTGACGCCCGGCACCCGGCGGCGCCGCCCCGCTGCGGGCCAATGCCGCGGCATGCCCTTGTGATAGTGCGCGTTGAACCACATGCCGTCCGCGTCACGCTCGAAGAACAGACCGGCGTGCTGGATGGAGCCGTCGTCGAACAGCAGCTTCGGCCCCACCGCGCCGATCCCGGACACCGCCAGCGCGTTCCGCATCGGGGCGAGCCAGCCCGGACGCGCCGGCACCACGTCCGAGTTCAGCAGCAGCAGCAGCGGCGCGCGGGCCAGCGCCGCCGCCGCGTTGCTGGCCGCCGCGAACCCGCGGTTGCCCGGCATGACCGCCATCGTGAACGAAAGCTCATGCAGGCTGTGCAGGCCGCGCAGCGCGAACTCAAGCTCCGTCCGCTGCTCCGGGCTGTCCAGCACGTAGATCAGCTCGGCCCGGCGGCATTCGGGGTCCGCGGCCAGCGCCGCCACCTGGAAGCGCAGGAAGTCGAGGTTGCGATACAGCGGGATCAGCATCGAGACCGGCGGCTGCCGCATCTTTGCCCCGATCTGCACGACATCGACGGCGCCGCGCACGGCCAACGCCTGCCGGTGCAAGGCGGCGGCGGCCGGGGCCAGGCAGGCGTCGAGCATCTCCGGCGTCACCGCCTCGGGCGGCACGCAGGACAGCACGAGGTCGCGCGCCGCGGCGGGCGGCATCTGCCGGAGCGGCGCCGTCACCTCCATCATGTTGCCCGACCGCAGGCGCAGCGCCAAAGTGGGTTGCGCGCACAGCCCGCCCGCGGGGTCGGCGACATGGGCCACGAAGCCTGTCGTCTGCTCCTGCACCGGGAAGGCGGACTTCGCGTAGTGGCTCGCGACATCAGGGCGGCGGAACCGATGCAGCAGGCCCATCCCGACGGCGGCGACGCCGGCCGGCGTGCGGAGTTCGGCGCCGGACACCAGCTGCATGGGGTCGCGCAGCCAGCCGCGCAGGAACAGGCCGCCCGCCCCGTCCGGCAGGGCGAGTTCAAGGGCGGCGCCCAGGGGATGCGCCGGGTCGTCATGGCGGCGCGGGGCGGCCGGGGCCAGCATCTGCGTTTCCCGCAGCAGCGCCGCCGCAACCCCGCCCACCGGCGCGAGGGCGCGCAGGCAGGCGGCGCGCAGCGCGACGGCCGGGCCGCGCGCCCCGCCCCGCAGGACATCCGGCAGCGCCGTGGCCGCGCCCTGCACGGTCCACAGCAGCGGCTGGTCGCACAGCGCGAGCAGCAGGTCGCCGCCGCGGACGGGCTCGACGAGCTGAAGCCCGGACAAGTTGGCCCCGGCATGGCCGCCCATCGCCGGCGCGCCGCTGTGCCGCACCCGGTCCGCGCCCAGGAGATACAGCGTGGCGTCGGGCGGCGCCCGCACCCCGCCGAGCAGCATCCACGCCGGGGTGGCATGGGCCAGCGGCTCGGCCCGCCCGGCATTCACGGCGCACAGGCGCGCGAGCCGGATGCAGGTGTCGGCGAACCCGGCATCCGCCGCGAGGCCGAACGCCGTGCGGCAGAAGCCCAGCAGGAAGCCGAGCAGCCGCCGGCAGGAGGCCGGGTCCAGCTCCTCGGCAAGGTCGAGCGCGTCGGCGCCGGGCGTTGCGGCGAACTCCGTGGTGGCGGCGATGCCGGGCAGCGCGCCGTCGCGCGCATCGGCCGGCCGCCGCATGGCGGCGATGCGGAACGGCCCGGCCGCGCCGTGCACGGCAACCGTGCCGTAAGGCGGCACGACGCCGGGCGGCCCGGCCGCGGCGCCCACGCCGTGCGGCACGACCATCAGCATCACGTCATCCGAAAGCAGGGCGACCCGCGGCGGCAGGATGTCGTGCGTCAGGTCGCGAAGCAGCATGGTCGGGATCCCTGGGCTGACGGGCGGAAGGATGCCGGGGCCGCCTGGCAGGGCGGCCCCGGATCGTCATGGGCCGGATGGTCAGTGGATCGTGAAATAGCCGGACGGGTTGTTGTGGATGTCCTCGGCCTTCACCCCGACCAGGGTGATCGTCTCGTTGCCCAGGCTGATGACGGCGTTGCCGCCGTTGTCCTGCACGTGCGCGGCGACATCGGCCGCGGAGCTGATCGAGAGGCCGTTGATGTTGTGCTGGATCTGCAGCATGTCGCCGTCGTTGAAGCCCATCACGACGTTCTGGCCGCCGTTGCTGTTGAACACGAACGTGTCGTGGCCGCTGCCGCCGATCATCATGTCGTTGCCCGCGCCGGACATCATGGTCGTGGTGCCGGAGCCGCCGATCAGCATCTCGTTGCCGCTGCCGGCGTGCAGGATGTCCTGGCCGGTCCCGCCGATCAGCGTGTCCTGGCCGCTCCCGCCTTGCAGGTAGTCGTTGCCGGTGCCGCCGCTGAGGAAATTGTGGTCGCCGCCGGCGGTCAACGTGTCGTTGCCGGCGCCGCCCAGCAGGCTGTCATGGCCCGACCCAAACGTTTCGATCACGTCACTGCCGGCGCCGCCGTTCAGCAGGTTGTCGTGCGAGCCATCAAAAATGACGTCTTGCCCCGATCCACCGTCAATCGAATTGTGGTTGCCAAGCAGGTTGAAAAAGTCGTCGCCATTGCCGCCGCTTGCGGTGCTGAAGCTGTGAGATAGGAAGAACTGATCATCACCGTTAGTTCCGGTCAGCATGGCGTGATTGGTCGTATCTACGATGAAACTGCCACCGGGTATCGTCGCCATATCGCTCTCCTGTTTTCGGACTACGCCGGGACTGTTCGGGAACGTCCGACCCGCACAAGCTATCTTTTTTCTCACGAATTCGTCAACTCTACCGTGAGTTGATTTTTCCGATTAATTAACATTTGATACGAGATCGCTGGGGTACACGGCGCTATAGCGGCGCTGTCACTGTAAATTTCGGCTGCGGATCGAATTGACGCTGCGGCAACGCTGGATTTGTGCAACGCAACAAAACGATGCGGCCCGTCCAGGCGCGCTGGCTACGGCACGGCGATGCGTATGTCCCGGCGAATGCGGTCCCGGTCAGCGCCGGCCTTGCAGTCCCTTACGGCGAACAGCGTCATGGCGCGATCTCCTGGATGAGGCGCGACTGCTGGCGGAGGCAGTGGCGCAGGTCGAAATGCCGCATCGCCAGGGCGCGGGCGCGGTCCCGCACCGGACGGAGCGACGCCCGGTGGGCCAGCAGGTCCGCGGCCCGGCTGGCAACCGCCTCCGGGTCGCGCCCATCGACCAGGAAGCCGTTCACCCCATCCCGCAGCACCTCCCGCACCGGCGCCACGTCCGAGCCGAGCAGCAGGCACCCGGCGGCCAGCGCCTCAATGCAGGACCACGACAGGACGAAGGGCACCGTCAGATACAGGTGCAGCGCGGAGGCTTGCAGCAGCGCCAGGTAGTCCCGCCGGGCCAGGCGGCCCACGAAATGGACGCGGGCCGGATCGACCGGCACCTCCCGCAGCATCGCCGCGCGCCAGGTGCCGCCGTCTGCCGGCGGGCGGCCGTAGCTCACGCCGTCCTCGCCGCAGATCACCACCTGGGCGTCGGGCCGGCGGCGCAGCAAAGCGGGCAAGGCGCGCATCAGGACGGTGAAGCCGCGCACCGGCTCCAGGTGGCGGGCGACGAAGGTCACGACCTCCTCCCCCGGCGTCAGCACCCGCCCGTCCGGCAGGGTGAACCGGGCATGCGGGTCCGGCGCGACCTCTGCGGTATCGACCCCGTCATGCACGACGGCGATGCGCGGCTGGTAGCAGGCCGGGTGCTGCGCGCGCTGCCACGCGGTCGGCGCGATGCCGTGGTCCATCAGGTCCAGCGCGGCCAGCAGGTCCGCGTTCCACACCCGCAGCCGGCAGCGCCCGTCGAGGTCCAGCGCCGTCTCCGGGATGTAGCCGGTGTCCTGTCCCTCGCCGCGGTAGAACATCTCGCAATACGACAGGATGGCGGCCCGCGGCAGCACGTCGCGCAGGAACATCGTCTCCCCCCACCCGGCATGCGCCACCACCACGTCCGGGATGAAGCCCTCCTCGCGGAGGTCAAGGCAGGCCCGCACCACGGCCTGGCCCCGGCGCACGTTGCCCTCCATACGGTGCAGGTAGTGATGGGTCGCGGCCCCCGGCGGCTCGGGCGCGGGGTAGCGCAGCCAGCGGACCCGGCCCGGCGCCGTGACGCGGCGCTCGCCGAGGAACACCACCTGGTGGGCCGGGTCCTCGGCGAGATGCGGGGCCAAGTGGCGGAATTGGCCCGGCGCGTTCTGATGCAGGAACAGGACGCGCAACGACGGCTCCTTCCCTCTGGGGACGCGGTTTCGCGTCGGGCGGCGGACACATGCAGCATGTCATTTTCGGAACTGTTCCGCAACAATCGGGGCGGCGGCCGCCGGGATGGGTTGCGCGTGCCGAGCCGGCACCGCATCTGGCAGGCGTGCCCGCCGTCCTGAAGACCTGCCTGCTGCTGTTCGCCGTGCTGTTCCTCCTGCCGCTCGGCATCGCGGCATGCCGCTATGGCCTGGACGGCACCGGCGAGGGGTGGCGCACGGCGGACCGCTCCAGCGCCGGGCTGCTGCCGGAGACGCCGGGGCGTGCCGCGGTGGTGCGGGTGTTCGCCGCGCAGACGGTGCGGTGGCGCGGCATCTTCGCCACGCATTGCTGGATCGTGTTCAAGCCGGAGGGCGACACCGCCTATACCCGCTACGACTACACCGCCTGGGGCGACCCGATCCGGGTGAACGGGTTCGTGGCGGACGGGCGCTGGTTCGGCCGGATGCCGATGCTGGTGTTCGCGGCGGACGGCCCCGCGGCGGCGGCGCTGATCCCGCGCATGCAGGGGGCGATCGCGGCCTACACGTTCCGCAACTATGGCGACTACCGCGCCTGGCCCGGCCCGAACTCCAACACCTTCGTCGCCGCCGTGCTGGACGCGGTGCCGGAGATCCAGGTCAGCCTGCCGCCCACCGCGGTCGGCAAGGACTATCCCTATGACGGGCGCTGGCTGCGGCGGACCTCCTCCGGCACCGGGCTGCGGCTGAGCCTGGGCGGCTACGCCGGGCTGACGGTCGGCTGGGTGGAGGGGATCGAGGTCAACATCCTCGGCGCGGTCGCCGGGCTGGACATCCGGCGCCCGGCGATCAAGCTGCCGGGGCTGGGTCGGCTCGGCGTGCCGCGCATGCTGCCGGGGGATGCGGCGGCGCGGCCGTAACGGCCGGCGCGGGGGCGCAGGCGGGCCTTGCGCCCCCGCTTTGACGCGGCGATGGTATTGCGATGCACAGACCCGTCCGCCGCCCCAAGATGGCCCCTTCCGCATGAGCATCCACGCCGCCCTGATGCACCGGACCAGCTACCGCTACGACCACGCGGTGAAGCTCGGCCCGCAGACCATCCGGCTGCGCCCGGCGCCGCAGACCCGGACGCCGATCCTGTCGTACTCGCTGACGGTCAAGCCGGAGCCGCACTTCGTCAACTGGCAGCAGGACCCGCAGGGCAACTTCCTGGCCCGCGTGGTGTTCCCCGAGCCGGTGACGCAGTTCGAGGTCACGGTGGACCTCATCGCCGACATGGCCACCATCAACCCGTTCGGCTTCTTCCTGGAGCCGGAGGCGGAGGAGTGGCCGTTCCGCTACGACCCGGTGCTGGAACAGGAACTGGCGCCCTTCCGGAAGCTGGACCCGGCCGGCCCGCTGCTGTCGGCGCTGATCGCCGGGGTGCCGCGCGACCCGCGCCGGACCATCGACATGCTGGTGGACCTGAACCGCCGGGTGCAGGAGCGCGTGGGCTACATCGTCCGCATGGAGCCGGGCGTGTGGGAGCCGGAGCGCACGCTGACGGAGGCGCAGGGGTCCTGCCGGGATTCCGCCTGGCTGCTGGTGCACGCGCTGCGCCACCTGGGCTACGCCGCCCGCTTCGTGTCGGGCTACCTGATCCAGTTGGCGCCCGACATCCGGCCGCTGACGGGGCCGGAGGGTCCGACAGCGGACTTCACCGACCTGCACGCCTGGGCGGAGGCGTTCCTGCCCGGCGCGGGCTGGATCGGCCTCGACGCCACCTCCGGACTGATGGCCGGCGAGGGGCACATCCCGCTCGCCGCCAGCCCCGAGCCGACGTCGGCCGCTCCCATCTCCGGCCTGATGGAACCGGCGGAGACCACCTTTGACGTCGAGATGAAGGTGACGCGCGTCAACGAGGTGCCGCGCGTCACCCGGCCCTATGGCGACGCGCAGTGGCAGGCGATCCTGGCCGCCGGCGCCGAGGTGGACCACACGCTCACCGCCGAGGACCTGCGCCTGACCATGGGGGGCGAGCCGACCTTCGTCTCGGTCGATGACGCGGAGGGCGCGGAGTGGACGGTGGATGCGCTGGGTCCCACCAAGCGGCGGGAGGCCGGGCGGCTGCTGCAGCGGCTGCTGCCGCTCTGGGCGCCGGGGGCGGCGGTGCAGTACGGCATCGGCAAGCACTACCCCGGCGAGCAGGTGCCGCGCTGGGCGCTGAACGTCACGTGGCGGCAGGACCAGGAGGCCGTCTGGTCGGACCCGGCGCTGCTCGCCGATCCCGACACCGCCCCCGATAGCATAGCGCGCGATGCCGACGCCGAGACCGCGCACGGGTTCGCCTTGGCGGTGGCGGCGCGCCTCCGCGTCGATCCCGAGGCGGTGCAGCGCGCCTACGAGGACCAGCCGTATTTCCTGATGCGCGAGGCCCGGATGCCCGCCAACATCGTGGCGGAGGCGGCGGAATCCCGCGACCCCGTCGAGCGCGCGCGCATCATCCGGGTGTTCAACCAGGGGCTGGACCAGCCGGTCGGCAGCGTGCTGCCGCTGCGCCGGGCCGGACGGCGCGGGGCGCGGCACTGGACGACCGAGCGCTGGGTGCTGCGGGAGGGCAAGCTGTTCCTGGTGCCGGGCGACGCCTCCGCCGGCGTCCGCCTGCCGCTGAACAGCCTGCCCTGGGTCGATCCCTCGGAGATCGAGGAGGAGCCGGAGCCGGACCCGTTCGATCTGCAAGGGCCACTGCCGACCCGGGAGGCGATGCTGGCCGCCACCGGCGACGGGCGCCCTGGTCATGGGTGCTTTGGGCGCGGCATCCGCGTCGCCATGACGGTGCAGGCGCGCGGCGGGCTGCTGTATCTTTACTTGCCGCCGCTGCCGGCGGCCGAGGACTGGCTGTCGCTGGTCGCCGCCATCGAGGCCACCGCCGCGGACCTCGGCCGCCCCGTCGTGCTGGAGGGCTACAAGCCGTCCTACGACCGCCGGCTGCTCACCTTCTCGGTCACACCCGACCCCGGCGTCATGGAGGTCAACATCCACCCGGCGCGAAGCTGGGACGAGCTGGTGACGCGCACCGAGCAGCTTTACGAGCAGGCGCGGCACGTCGGGCTGACGGCCGAGAAGTTCATGGTCGATGGCCGCCACGTCGGCACCGGCGGCGGCAACCACGTCGTCATGGGCGCCATGACGCCGGAGGACAGCCCGTTCCTCCGCCGCCCGGACCTGCTGAAATCGCTGCTCGGCTTCTGGCACAACCACCCGAGCCTGTCCTACCTGTTCAGCGGCCTGTTCATCGGCCCGATGAGCCAGCACCCCCGCATCGACGAGGCCCGGCAGGACGCGCTGCGCGAGCTGGAGGTCGCCTTCCGCCACATCCGGCCCGGCCACGAGCCGCAGCCGTGGCAGGTGGACCGGATGCTGCGCAACATCCTGACCGACATGACCGGCAACACGCACCGGACCGAGTTCTGCATCGACAAGCTGTACTCGCCCGACAGCTCCTCGGGCCGCCTCGGCCTCGTCGAGTTCCGCGCCTTCGAGATGCCGCCCCATGCCCGCATGTCGGTGGCACAGATGCTGCTGATGCGGGCGGCCGTCGCCGCGTTCTGGCGCTTCCCGTACGAGCGGCGCCTGGTGCGCTGGGGCACGAGGGTGCACGACGACTTCCTGCTGCCGCACTTCGTCTGGCAGGACCTGCTGGACGCCGTGGAGGAGCTGTCGTCCTACGGCACCAAGCTCGATCCCGCCTGGTACCGTCCGCACTTCGAGTTCCGCTTCCCCGTGATCGGCGAGGTCGCTGTGCACGGCGCCACCGTCGAGCTGCGCCACGCGCTGGAACCCTGGCACGCGCTGGGGGAGACCGCGGGCGTCGGCGGCACCGTGCGCTACGTCGACAGCTCCGTGGAACGGGTGCAGGCGCGGGTGACGGGCTGGGAGCCGGAGCGGTTCGTGCTGGCCTGCAACGGCGCCGCGGTGCCGCTCAGCCCGACCGGCACGGAGGGCGAGTTCGTGGGCGGCGTGCGCTTCAAGGCGTGGGACCCGGCGGCGGCGCTGCACCCGAACATCGCGGCGCAGGTGCCGCTGGTGTTCGACGTGTACGACCGCTGGAGCGGGCGCTCATTGGGCGGCATGTCGCACCACGTCGCCCACCCCGGCGGGCGCAGCTACGACAGCTTCCCGGTCAACGCCAACGAGGCGGAGGCGCGGCGCCGCGCCCGGTTCCTGGCCATCGGGCACACGCCGGGTCCGATGGAGGAGCCGCTGGTCAGCGTGTCCCCGGAGCATCCGCGCACCCTCGACCTGCGCGCCGTCGCGTGACGACCGAGGTGCTGCCGATTGGCGGCACGGCGCCGGGGACGGCGCAGACGCTGATGGTGCAGCGGTTCGGGCGGCCCGGCGCGCGGCCGAAGGTGTTCGTGCAGGCCGGGCTGCACGCCGACGAGCCGCCGGGCATGCTCGTGGCACATCACCTAGTGGGATTGCTTCAGGTTGCGGCCGACGCGGGCCGCGTCGTCGGCGAGGTCGTCGTGGTGCCGTTGGCGAACCCGATTGGCCTGTCGCAGCGGGTGATGGGCGGGCTGCTCGGGCGGTTCGACCTGGCGGATGGAGCCAACTTCAACCGCGGCTATCCCGCCTTGGTGGACGGCGTGGCCCGGGCCGTGTCCGGCCGGCTGACCGACGACGCCGGGGCCAACACGGCGCTGATCCGCGCGGCCCTGCTGGATGCGAACGCATCGTCCCTTGCTGTGACCCCGGCGGCGCATCTGAAGCGCACGCTGCTCGGGCTGGCGCTCGACGCCGACCTGGTGCTCGACCTGCATTGCGAGAACGAGGGTGCCGTGCACCTGTACACCCTGACGCCGCTGGCGGACCGGGTCGGGCCGTTGGCTGCGCTGCTCGGCGCGCGGGCGCTGCTGCTGGCGTCGGAGTCGGGCGGACAGCCGTTCGACGAGGCGTGCAGCGCTCCCTGGCTTGAGTTGCAGAGCCGCTTTCCGGCGCACCCGATCCCGCTGGCCTGCTGCGCCGTCACCGTGGAGTTGCGGGGGGAGGCGGATGTGAGCCGCACGCTGGCGGCGGCGGACGCCCATGCGCTGCTGGGCAGCATGGTGCTCGCGGGCGTCATCGACGGTCCCGCCCCTGCCCTGCCGCCGGCCCGTTGCGCGCCGACGCGGCTTGCGGATGTCGAGCTGCTGTTCGCGCCCATGCCGGGCATCCTGGTGCTGCACCGGGCAGTGGGGGACGGCATCGCGCCGGGCGACCTGGTGGCGGAGGTCATCGACCCCGTCTCCGGCATTGTGGCGCCGCTGCGCGCCCGCTACGCCGGGGTGCTGTTCGCCCAGGAGTCCGTGCGGTTCGTGGCGGCAGGCCGCAGCGTCGCGAAGATTTCAGGCACCGAGGCGGCCCGGTCCGGACCGCTGCTCGGCGCCTGAACCGGGACGCTACGCCGTGATCTCGTACGTCACCACGTCGGTGGCATCCCGCGCCCCTGGCCTCCGTAGGGCGGAAAAGCGTCAGCGCCTTCCGCCACCATGCGGCGCGTCGGCGCATGGCGCTTCGCTTATGCGCCCTACTGGCTACGCCGTGATCTCGTGGGTTACCACGTCGAACTTCGTGAGCCAGGCTGGGCCGAAGTTGGTCACCAGCGCCACGTCGGTGGCGTCCCGTCCCCGCGCCATCAGCAGGCGCCCGATCCGCGGCGTGTTGAAGCGGGCGTCGAAGGTGTACCAGCGCCCGCCCTCGGGTCCGTGCAGGAACACCTCGAACCACGCCGAGAAGTCCATCGGCCCTTCGAGCGGCGGGACCCGGATGTCGCCCAGGTAGCCCGTGCAGTAGCGGGCGGGGATGTTCATGCAGCGGCACAGGGTCACCGCCAAGTGGGCGAAGTCGCGGCACACGCCCCGGCGCTCGTCATAGGCGTTGCGCGCGGTTTTGTCGGGCCGGGCGTGCTCGTAGCCGAAGGCGATGCGGTCGTTGGCGAAGTCGCAGATCGCCTGCACCCGCGCCCAGCCCGGCTCGATGGAGCCGAACAGCGACCAGGCGGTGTCGTGCAGCAGGTCGGTGTCGCAGTAGCGGCTGCCCAGCAGGTAGACGAGGGTGCCAGACGGCAGCTCGTCGATGGGAAGCTGCGTCGCCTCCGGCACCGTCGCGTCGGGAAGGCCCTTGTCCTGGACCTCGAACAGCGTCGAGATGACCAGCGGCCCCTTCGGCGCCACGATCCGGTGGCAGATGTTGCCGAAGTCGTCATTGTAGCGGCGGACCTCGATCTCCGGCTCGAACTTGATCACCTGGGGCGTCAGCAGGTCCGCCTCGCGGGACGGGTGCACGCTGAGCAGCAGCAGCATCGGCACCGGATGCGGGCAGTCGTAGGTGATGGTGAAGCCGGCCTGGATGCGGATCATGGGAACCTCGCGAAAGTCGTCGGAATGGTCATAGCTGGCTGCTGTCGTCGGAGGTGACGCGGATGCTGACTTCCATGCCCAGGCAGTCCGCGGCCGCCCCGGTCCAACTGCCCGACAGCGGAATGGCATGGCTGGGGTCGCGCACGACGGCGACGCGGATCAGGTCGCGGTTGCCGACGATGTTGTTGGTCGGATCGAACTCGACCCAACCGGCGCCGGGCAGGTAGACCTGCAGCCAGGCGTGGGTGTTGCCGCCGCCATGGTGATGGTCGGGCGTGCCCCGCTTGTCGCGGCTGGGCACGTAGATGTAGCCGCTGACGAAGCGCGCGGCCAGGCCCAGGCAGCGGACCGCCTCCATCATGAGCACCGCGAAGTCGCGGCAGGTCCCGGTGCCCAGGCGCAACGTCACGACGGGGGGCTGGATGCCGGCCTCCTGCCGGACCTGGTAGGTGAACTGGCGCCGGATTCGGTGGGTCATCGCCGTCAGCATCGCCAGCGTGCCGGTCGGCCCGTCGGTGCGCAGGAACGACCGCGCCCAGTGGTCGAGCTGGTGCGACGGGTCCGGGTAGTGCCGCTCGATGGAGCGCAACAGGTCCGTCACCTCCCCGGGGTCGTAGCTGAACGGATAGATGCGGGCGTAGTCCTCCAGGCACGCCTCGATGCCGGGCGCGTCCTGATGAGCATGCTCCACCCGCAGGGTGCTGACGAACGTCAGTTCCTGCGCCCGGCCCTCGAAGCGGGCCAGGGCGACGTTGTTGCCGAACACGTCGTGGACCCAGCGCAGTTGCGCCGGCTCGGGCGTGATGTCGAGCCGCGCCTCGATGTGCCGCTGGTCATGGCTGTCGCGCGGGCGGAGCATCATGCGATGCTCGCCGAACGCGACGGGCCGGCGATAGCGGTAGGTGGTCCGGTGATGGACGGTCAGGATTGGCAAGGGGCGCCGGGGCGTGGCCGCGTGAAACGCTTCTGCATGCAATGAGAGTATCATCCGGCGACCGCGCTGCAAATCTATGCAGCCGGTTACGCAAGGGCCATGCCATTGTTTGCCGCCCATGCCGGACTGTTGAACATCCGGCCCGGCCGCGGCGCTCAGCGTTTCTGGTTGTAAACGTCGGCGCAGACGGCGCCGAGCAGCACGAGGCCCTTGATGACCTGCTGGTAGTCGATGCCGATGCCGAGGATCGACATGCCGTTGTTCATCACCCCCATGATGAACGCCCCGATGATGGCCCCTGTCACCTGGCCCACGCCGCCATAGGCGGAGGCGCCGCCGATGAAGCAGGCGGCGATGGTGTCCAGCTCGAACCCCACCCCGGCCTTGGGCGTCGCGGTGTTGAGGCGGGCGGCGAAGATCAGGCCGGCCAGCGCCGCCAGCACCCCCATGTTGACGAAGGTGAGGAACGTCAGCCGCTCCGTCCCGATGCCCGAGAGCTTCGCCGCCTTCTCGTTGCCGCCCACCGCGTAGATCTGGCGGCCCACGGTGGTGCGGGTGGTGACGAAGGCATAGAGCGCGATCAGCACCGCCATGATCACGAGCACGTTCGGCAGGCCGCGGTGCGAGACGATCAGGTAGGTGAGGCCGCAGATGGCGGCGAGCATCAGCAGGTTCTTGGCCACGAAGAAGCCGAACGGCTCGGCCTCGACGCCGTGCTGCTCGCGACGCCTGCGGTTGCGCACGTTGACAGCGACCAGCGCCAGCGCCAGCAGCACGCCGAGCAGCATGGAGGACCAGCGGAAGCCGCCGACCTCCGACAGGTCCGGCAGGAAGCCGGAGCTGAGCCGCTGGAACGCCACGGGGAACGGCCCGACCGACTGGCCGCTGAGCACGGCGAGCATCAGCCCGCGGAACACCAGCATCCCCGCCAGCGTCACGATGAAGGCGGGGATCTTGAAGTAGGCGACCCAGTAGCCCTGTGCCGCGCCGATCAGCCCGCCCGCCACCAGGCAGAGGATGGCGGCCGGGACGAACGGCATCTGGTACTGCACCATCATCACCGCCGCCAGCGCGCCGATGAAGCCCGCCACCGAACCCACGGACAGGTCGATGTGCCCGGTGACGATGACCAGCAACATGCCGAGCGCCATGATGGCGATGTAGCTGTTCTGCAGCACGAGGTTGGTGAGGTTGAGCGGGCGCAGCAGCGTGCCGCCCGTCGCGACCTCAAAGAACAGCATGATCGCGAACAGCGACAGCAGCATGCCGTACTGGCGCAGGTTCGCCTTGATGAAGCCGCGCTGGCCGGGCCGTGCGATGGGGGTGACGGTGACGTCGCTCATGGTTGCTCCGCTTTGCGCATGATCGAGCGCATGATCTTCTCCTGGGACGCCTCTGCGCGCGAGAACTCGCCCACGAAGCTGCCCTCGTTCATCACGCAGATGCGGTCGCACAGGCCCAGCAGCTCCGGCATCTCCGACGAGATGACGACGACGCCCTTGCCGGCGTCGGCCAGCGCGTTGATGATCTGGTAGATCTCGTACTTGGCGCCGACGTCGATGCCCCGGGTGGGCTCGTCGAGGATCAGCACCTCCGGGTCGGAGAACAGCCACTTCGACAGCACGACCTTCTGCTGGTTGCCGCCCGAGAGGTTGCCGCTCTCCTGGTACACGCTGGAGCAGCGGATGCGCATGCGCCCGCGGTAGCCGTCGGCGACCGCCAGCTCCCGCATGTCGTCGATCACCGCGCAGCTCGACACGCCGCCGAGGTTGGCGAGCGTCACGTTCTTGCGGATGTCCTCCCCCAGGATCAGGCCCAGATGCTTGCGGTCCTCCGTCACGTAGGCCAGCCCGGCGGCGATGGCGCGCGGCACGGTGGACAGGTCCACCGGCTTGCCGTCGATGAAGGCGCGCCCGCGGATGTCGCGCCCATAGGACCGGCCGAACACGCTCATGGCGAACTCCGTGCGGCCCGCGCCCATCAGCCCGGCGATCCCCACGATCTCGCCCCGCCGCACGTGGAAATCGACGCCGCGCACCATCTGCCGCCCCCGGTGCTGCGGATGGTCCACCGTCCAGCCCTCGACGCGGAACACCTCCTCGCCGATCTGCGGCGCGTGGTCGGGGAAGCGGCTGTCGAGGTCGCGGTCCACCATGCGGCGGATGATGTGGTCCTCCTCGATGGGGGCTGTGCTGCAATCCACCGTCTCGATGGTGCGCCCGTCGCGCAGCACGGTGACGCGGTCCGCGACCTTGGTCACCTCATTCAGCTTGTGGGAGATCAGGATGGACGAGATGCCCTGGGCGCGGAACTCCACCAGGAGGTCCAGCAGCGCCGCGCTGTCGCGCTCGTTGAGGCTCGCGGTCGGCTCGTCGAGGATCAGCAGGCGGACCTGCTTCGACAGCGCCTTGGCGATCTCCACCAATTGCTGCTTGCCCACGCCGATGTCGGTCACCAGCGTGTCCGGCGGCTCCCGCAGGCCGACCTTGGCGAGCAGCGCCACCGCGCGCCTGTGCACCGCGCCACGGTCGATCACCCCGAAGCGCGAGGGCGGGTTGGACAGGAAGATGTTCTCGGCGATGGACAGCAGCGGGATCAGCGCGAGTTCCTGGTGGATGATGATGATCCCCAGCGCCTCCGTATCGTTGATGCCGCGGAAGTGCCGCTCCGCCCCGTCATAGCGGATGCTGCCCTCGTAGCTGCCGGCGGGATAGACGCCGCTCAGCACCTTCATCAGCGTGCTCTTGCCGGCGCCGTTCTCGCCGACGAGCGCATGGATTTCGCCCGTGCGGACAGTGAGGCTCACGTCGCGCAGCGCGGTGACGGGACCGAACCGCTTGGTGATGCCGCGCATGTCCAGGATGTCGGCCATTCCTGCTCCCGGGAAGCTGGGGCGCGGGGCCGCGGCCCCGCGCCCATCGCCTGCTACTGGATTTGCTGCTTCGTGTAGTAGCCGCTGTCGATCAGGAGCGCCTGCCAGTTGGACTTGTCCACGATCACCGGCTTCAGCAGGTAGGCCGGCACCACCTTGACGCCGTTGTTGTAGCTCTTGGTGTCGTTGACCGCGACCGGCTGGTTGTTGAGGAGCGCGTCCACCATGTCGACCGTCACGCGCGCCAGCTCGCGGGTGTCCTTGAAGATGCTGGCATACTGCTCGCCCGCCAGGATCGACTTCACGGACGAGATTTCGCAGTCCTGCCCGCTGATGACCGGCATCGGCAGGTCGCCGCTGCCGTAGCCGACGCCCTTCAAAGAGGAGATGATGCCGATGGACAGCCCGTCGTACGGCGACAGCACGGCGTCGACCCGCTTGTTCGAGTAGTAGGCGCTGAGCAGGTTGTCCATGCGCGCCTGGGCGGTGGCGCCGTCCCAGCGCAGGGTGGACACCTTGTCCATGCCGAGCTGCCGGCTCGCGACCACCAGCTTTCCCTTGTCGATGTAGGGCTGCAGCACCGACATCGCGCCATCGTAGAAGAAGTAGGCGTTGTTGTCGTCGGGGGAGCCGCCGAACAGCTCGATGTTGAACGGCCCCTTGCCTTCCTTCAACCCCAGGCCGGTTTCCAGCGACGTCGCCTGCAGCACGCCGACCTGGAAGTTGTCGAAGGTCGCGTAGTAATCGACGTTGGGCGTGCTGCGGATCAGCCGGTCGTAGGCGATGACCTTGATGCCGCCCCGCGCCGCCTGGCCCAGCACGTCCGACAGCGTGGTGCCGTCGATGGCCGCGACCACGAGCACGCGGGCGCCCTTAGTAATCATGTTCTCGATCTGCGAGAGCTGGTTGGGCACGTCGTCCTCGGCGTATTGCAGGTCGGTCGCGTAGCCGCGCGACTTCAGCACCTTCACGATGTTGTCGCCGTCGGCGATCCAGCGGGCGGAGGACTTGGTGGGCATGGCGACGCCGACCAGGCCCTTGCCCTGCGCGGCGGCCGGGAGCGAGACGGCCCAGGGTGCGGCCAGCGCCGCCGCGCCGAGCGCCGTGGCCTTGATGAGGGTGCGTCTCGTTTGCTGCATGGGTCCTCTCCGTTCAGGTCGATGCCATGTTGCGCATGGTGTGCATTGTTCGCGCGGCTGTCGCCTTGCGGTTCCGGCCTCGAAGGGCGGCGTGCAGGCGATGAAGCTAAAAATCCTATACCTCCATCATGGCAGAATCAAACGGGGATGGGTGAATACGATTGCATGGCGCCGCACCGTCTTTCGAACTGGATCAGCGTCGCTCCATGCCCATTTCCATCCTCAATCAGTTCAAAGCCGTCGCGAACGGGGTGGGCATGGCGGGTTCGTTGGGCGCGGAGCATTTCAACGTCGTGATCGTCGGCGCCGGGCTGTCCGGCATCGGGGCCGGCTGCCATCTCACGAGGAAGTGCCCCGGCAAGAGCTTCGTGATCCTGGAGGGGCGCGACGTCACCGGGGGCACGTGGGACCTGTTCCGCTACCCCGGCATCCGCTCCGACTCCGACATGCACACGCTCGGCTACGCCTTCCGCCCCTGGCGGGAGGCCAAGGCCATCGCCGACGGGCCGTCGATCCTGAACTACGTGCGGGAGACCGCCCGGGACTACGGGATCGACCGCAAGATCTGCTTCCGCCACACCGTGAGGCGGGTGTCCTGGTCGTCGCAGGACGCGGTGTGGACGGTCGAGGCGGAGCGCGGCCCGGAGCGGGAGCCGGCCCGCTTCACCTGTGATTTCCTGTTCACCTGCACCGGCTATTACGACTACGACAGCGGCCACTCGCCCGAGTTCCCCGGCGCCGAGCGGTTCGCCGGGCAGATCGTGCATCCGCAGAAGTGGCCGGAGGACCTGGACTACGCCGGCAAGCGCGTCGTGGTGATCGGCAGCGGCGCCACCGCGGTCACGCTGGTCCCGGCGATGGCCGACGCCGCCGCCCATGTCACGATGCTGCAACGCTCCCCCACCTACGTCGTGTCCCGGCCGGCGGAGGACCAGCTCGCCAACCGGCTGCGGCGGCACCTTCCGGCCAAGCTCGCCTACGGGCTGACCCGCTGGCGCAACGTGCTGCTTGGCATGTTTTTCTACAACCTCGCCCGGCGCAGGCCGGAGACGTTCAAGCGGCAGGTGATCGGCGGGGTGCGGCGCCAGCTTGGCAAGGACTACGACGTGGCCGCCCATTTCACGCCGAGCTACAATCCCTGGGACCAGCGGCTGTGCCTGGCGCCCGACGCCGACCTGTTCCGCGCGATCAGGGCCGGCCGCGCCTCCGTCGCGACCGACGGCATCGAGACGTTCACCGAGACGGGGATCAAGCTGCGCTCCGGCGCGGAACTCCCGGCGGACATCGTCGTGACGGCGACCGGCCTGAACCTCAAGGTCCTGAGCGGGATGGAGATCACCGTCGATGGCGTGCGGTTCGAGCCGAGCGCGTCCATGAGCTACAAGGGCATGATGTACAGCGACGTGCCGAACCTCGCGACCGCGTTCGGCTACACCAATGCGTCGTGGACGCTGAAATGCGACCTGACCTGCGAGTACGTCTGCCGCCTGCTGCGCTACATGGACCGGCACGGCTACGCGCAGTGCACGCCGAAACGCGACGCCAGCGTCACCGAGGAGCCGTTCCTCGGTTTCACCTCCGGCTACGTGCAGCGCGCGATCCAGCAACTGCCGAAGCAGGGGTCGAAGCGGCCGTGGAAGCTGCATCAGAACTACGCGGTCGATCTGCTGACGCTGCGGTTCGGCAGGCTGAACGACGGCACCCTGCGGTTCGCCCGCCGCGCCGCCTGACGGTCAACGGCCCCCGCGGCGGAGCGCCACGCCCAGCGCCATCGCGCCGAGCAGCGTGGCGCCCCAGATGAAATCGACCAGGAAGTTGCTGAACCGCAGAAGCTGGAACCCGCTGGACAGCAGCATGAGCGTACAGAGCGCCAGCAGGACGGCGGGCACCGAGCCGCGCCCGCCCGCCGGGTTGGTGCCGGCCAGCACCGCGACCAGGATGGCCTGCAGCAGGTAGCTGGTGCCGTAATCGCTCTTGGCCGCGTTGGTGCGCGCCGACAGCAGCACCCCGGCGACGGCGGCCAGCATTCCCGTCAGCACGTAGGACAGCACCACCGCGCGCACGGTCCGCAGGCCCGCGAACTCCGCCGCCCGCGCGCCGGAGCCGATCAGCGTCAGCGTCCGTCCCCACACCGTGCGGGACAGCAGCACGCCGACGCCCGACGCGCAGGCGAGCAGCACCCAGAGCGGCCCGGCCACGCCCAGCAGCGTGCCGCCCCCCAGCGCCTGCCACCCCGACGGGAACCCGACGATGGCCGGCCCGCCGGTCAGCACCAGGGCCAGCCCGGTGAACGCCTGCCCGGTGCCGATGGTGGCGAGGATCGGCGTGAGCCGCAGCCGCGCGATCAGCAGCCCGTTCAGCAGCCCGGCCAAGGCGCCCACCAGCAGCGCGCACCCGATCCCGGCAGTGACCCAGGGCAGCGCCAGCCCGGCCAGCTCCGGCCCGCGCGCGACGCCGGCCGCCCAGTGGAACAGCAGCCCCGCCAGGATGCCGGCCAGGTTGGCGATGCCGATCAGCGACAGGTCGATGCCGCCGGTCAGCATCGCCGCCATCGTGGCGATTGCCAGCAGGCCGAGTTCGGGGGCGACATAGGACAGCCCCTCGAAGTTCGCCAGCCGCAGGAAGCGCCCGGATGGCACCCACCAGGCCATCACCGCGAACACCAGCACGAGCAAGGCCGCGAGCGTCAGCAGGTTGCCATGGCGGCGCAGGCCCCCCATCGCCGCACGGTGCCGGATGATCGGGGCCGGGGTGTCCATCGCTCAGGCCCCAGTTGTGATGGAGGAGGCCGTGATGGAGGGGGCCGGACGCCGCCCGCGTTCGCGCAGCGCGGTCGCGGCGGCGGCGCCCACCAGGATGGCGCCGACCACGACCCGCTGCCACGTCGTCGGCACGCCAAGCAGGATGAGGCTGTTGTTGACCAGCACCAGCAGCAGCACGCCCAGGATCGTGCCGGGCACGCTGCCGCGCCCGCCGAAGATGCTGGCGCCGCCCAGCACCACCGCCGCCAGCACGTCCAGCTCCAGCCCGATGAACTCCCGCGGGCTGGCCTGCCAGGCGAGGCAGGCATGCAGCAGGCCCGCGACGCCCGCGAGCGCCCCGGCGAGGCCGTAGGCCAGGCAGGTCAGCCCGCGCACGTCAAAGCCGACCCGCTTCGCCGCCTCCGCATCGCCGCCCAGCGCATACAGCCCGCGGCCCGGCACCGTGACCCGCAGCAGCAGGTGTACGCCCAGCGCCGCCACGGCCCAGACGAGGACCACGACCGAAAGCTGCACCCGGCCCTCCCCCGTATCCCAGCCGAGCAGCGACAGGCGCCCGAACGCCACCGCCTCCGCCGGCATCCGCCCGACGTTCACGACGCTGGTGCCGACGACCCCCAGCAGGAACCCGCGCACCACGGCCCCGGTGCCAAGCGTCACGATCAGCGGCACCAGCCGCACGCCGTGGACGAACAGCGCGTTCGCCAAGCCGAGCAGCAGGCCGATGCCGGCGGCCAGCAGGAACATGAAGCCGATGTTGCCGGGCCAGCCCCAATCCGCGACCGCCCGCACCGAGAGGTACATCGCCGCCGCGGCAAAGGCCGGGAACGACACGTCGATGCCGCCGGCGATCAGCACCACCAGCACGCCCAGCGCCATGATCCCCGACACCGACGCGCTGCGCAGCAGCCCGAACAGGTTGCCCCAGCCCCAGAACGCCGGGTTGGCCGTCCCGATGAGCAGCGCCGCCACGACCAGCACGGCCGCCACCGCGGCCTCCGGCGAGCGCAGCCACTTCGCCCTCATGCCAAGGCCCGGAGGCGGTCAGTGATGACAGCGTCGGTCAGGGCGTCCCCCTCCAGCACGCCCGCGAGCCGCCCGCGGTGCACCAGCAGCACCCGGCCGCAGTTCTCCGCCAGCTCCGGCCCGTCATCCGACACCATCAGCACCGCCAGCCCCTGCTCCCGCGCGAGGTCCCGCAGCGTGCGGTGGATGCCCGCCTTGCTGCCCACGTCCACCCCCACCGTCGGGCCGTTCAGCACCAGCACCCTGGCGCGGGTCAGCAGCCAGCGCCCGATCACCACGCGCTGCTGGTTGCCGCCCGAAAGCTCCGACACCGCGCGGTCGCCGGAGGGCGTGGCGATGGCCATGTCGCGGATCGCGCCCGCCGCCGCGCGCCGCCCCGCCAGGCCATCCAGCCACCCGGCCGGCCCGGCGAGCCGGTCGAGGGAGGACGCCAGCAGGTTGTCGTCGATGCTGCGGGCGGGGAACAGGCCCTCGGTCAGCCGGTCCTCCGGCACATAGGCGATCCCGGCGGCCACCGCGTCGGCGACGCTGCGCAACTCGACCGGGCGCCCGTCCAGCAGGATCTCCCCGGCATAGCCCGGCCGCATGCCGAACAGCGCCAGGGCCAGCTCCGTGCGCCCGGAGCCGAGCAGCCCGGCCACGCCCACGACCTCGCCGGGCATCAGGCTGAACGACATGTCCGCGACCTCGCCCGGCACCGTCAGCCCGCGCAGCTCCAGCCGCGGCGGCGTGCCGGGCGGCGGCGGGGTCCAGGCGTGCCGCACGGCGCCGGGGTCGTGCCCGGTCATCGCGCGGGTGATGCGGGCCTCGTCGAACTCCGCCATCGCGCCCTCCGCCACCACGCGGCCGTTGCGGAGCACCGTGAGGCTGTCGGCGACCGCCAGCATCTCCCGCATCTTGTGGCTCACGAACAGCACGGAGATGCCCTGTGCCTGCATGGCCCCGACCAGTTGGAACAGCCGGGCGACCTCCTGATGGGTCAGCGCCGTCGTCGGCTCGTCCATCACCAGCAGGCGCACGTCGGCCAGGAGCGCGCGGGCGATGGCGACCAGCTGCCGGCCCGCCACCGGGAGGTCGCCCACCTCCGCATCCGGGTCGAGCGTCACGCCGAGGCGGGCCGACGCATCCTCGACCGCGCGCCGTGCCCGGCGGCGGCTCACCAGCCAGCGTCGGCCGCCGAGGTCCTGGCCGGCCGCCAGGTTCTCCGCCACCGTGAGGTTCGGGAACAGGGAGAAGTCCTGGTAGATCACCTGCACCCCGGCCGCGATGGCGTCGCGCGGGGTCATGGCGGCGCGCGGGACGCCGCCCAGCACGACCTCCCCGCTATCCGCCCGGTGCACGCCGCTCAGCACCTTGATGACGGTGCTCTTGCCCGACCCGTTCTCGCCAGCGAGGCAGCGGACCTCGCCGGGCGCGATCTGGAACGACACCCGGTCCAGCGCCTGCACGCCGCCGAACCGCTTGGAGACGGCGTGCAGCGCGAGGACGGACGGCTCAGAAATTATACTGGCTCATGTTCTCCTTGGTCACGCCGACCCAGCCCGCGCCGTACAGCAGCCCCGGCCGCGCCGCATCGGGCGCCAGCAGGCTGTGGTAGCCGTCCAGTCCCAGGTCCAGCCCCGCCTTGATCTCCGCGTTGTGGCCGCGCAGCTTCATCGCCGCCAGCACCGACATGGCGTAGCCGGCCACCGCCGGGTCCCAGAACTGGATGTACTGGATGTCGCCGTCCCGCAGGTACTGCCCGGCGACCGACACCAGCCCGGTGCCGCTGAACTGGAGCTTGCCCTTGGCGCCGCGCTCGGCGATCAGCCGGCCGGCCCCGGCGCTCGCCGGCATCGGCGCGCCGATGATGCCCCGCAGGTCCGGATGCGCGGTCAGCACCTCCTTCAGCTTGTTGTAGGCGACCTCCGCGTCGTCATAGCTCTCGACCCGGCGCACCGCCTCCTGCATCTGTGGGAAGTGCTCCTTCTGGTAGGCCACCGCGCCGTCCACCCACTCCATGTGCGACTGGCTGGTGAGGCTGCCGACGGTCGCCACGTACTTGCCCTGGCCGCCGGTACGGCTCCCAAGTTCCTGCATCAGCTTGGCGCCGTAGGCCCGGTTGTCGAACGCCTCGATGATGAGGTCGGCCTGCTGGAGGTTGCTGGCCTCATGCGCGACGACGACGATGCCCCGGTCGCGCGCCTTCTTCAGCACCGGCTCCACCGCCTCGATGGAGAACGGCACGACGCAGATGGCGTCCACGCCCTGGCCGATCAGGTTTTCGATCAACTGCACCTGGGCGGCGGCGTCGGCCTGGCTCGGCCCGACCATCCAGGCATCGTGCCCGGTGTCGCGGCCGAACTGCTCGACGCCCGCGCGCATCCGGTCGAACCAGGCGATGCCGTCCACCTTCACGACCGTCGCGATCTGCCACTTCTTGCCCGCGGCCTTCTGGCTCAGGTCCATGGATACCTTGCTGGCATCGACCGCTTTGGCGCCCTGCGCCCGGGCAACGCCGGCCAGCGGCAGCAGCGCGGCGCCCGCAGCAAAACCTCGACGGGTGAGCATCATCTTCGTTCCTTCCCTGATCGCCCGGCCGGTCCAGCCCGCCGGCGTTTGCACCATCATAGCCGAACCCGAACGGCGCTGGGAGAGCGTTTCTGCGCCCGGCGGGCCCT
This sequence comes from uncultured Acetobacteraceae bacterium, assembly GCA_964252005.1. Taxonomy (GTDB): domain Bacteria; phylum Pseudomonadota; class Alphaproteobacteria; order Acetobacterales; family Acetobacteraceae; genus CAHJXG01. The sequence continues at coordinate 54,436 of CAXULX010000007.1, forward strand.
TGCGTCCCGCATTCCGCAACCATAGCGTCGCCACCCGCCCGGCGTGCTGCCGGTGGTGCTGGCGGCGGTGGGGGCGCATGGAGCAGACATGATCAATCCAGGGACGGCGCGCGCATGAGCTGGCTCGGCATCGACGCCGGCACCTCGTCGATCAAGGCGCTGCTGATCGACGACGCGCAGGCCGTGCTGGCGGAGGCGTCCGTGCCGCTCGAGGTGCAGCGCCCGCAGCCGCTGTGGTCCGAGCAGGACCCGGCCGATTGGTGGCGCGCGACGGAGGACGCAGTGGCGCAGGTCCGCGCGGCGGCGCCGGGGGCCTGGGCCGGCCTCGACGGCATCGGGCTGTCGGGCCAGATGCACGGCGCGGTGCTGCTGGACGCCGCGGACACGGTGCTGCGCCCCGCCATCCTGTGGAACGACGGCCGCGCCGGCGCGGAGTGCGTCGAGCTGGAGCGCCGCGTGCCGGATTTCCGCGCCCGCGCCTGCAACCGGGCGATGCCGGGCTTCACCGCGCCGAAGCTGCTGTGGGTGCAAAGCCATGAGCCCGACCTGTTCGCCCGGCTCGGCACGGTGCTGCTGCCCAAGGACTACGTGCGGCTGCGCCTCACGGGCGAGCGGGTGGGGGAGATGTCGGACGCCTCCGGCACGCTGTGGCTCGACATCGCGGCGCGGGACTGGGACGACGGGCTGCTCGCGGCGTGCGGGCTGGGGCGGCGGCACATGCCGCGTCTGGTCGAGGGGTCCGCGGTGTCCGGCGTGCTGCGCCCGGAGTTGGCGGCGGCCTGGGGATTGGCCGGGCGGCGGGTGGTGGTGGCGGGCGGCGCCGGGGACAACGCGGCGTCCGCGGTCGGCATCGGCGCGGTGGCGGCGGGCGCCGGGTTCCTGTCGCTCGGTACGTCGGGCGTGGTGTTCGCCGCGACCGACCGGCTGGTGGCCCGGCCGGAGCGCACGCTGCACGCCTTCTGCCACGCGCTGCCGGAACGGTGGCACGTCATGTCGGTGACGCTCTCGGCCTCGTCCTCGCTGTCCTGGATGACGGAGGCGCTGGGCCAGGCCGACATCGACGGCCTGCTGGACCGGGTCGCGGCCCGTGCGGCGTCCGCCGAGTGGCGGCGGACGGCCCCGATCTTCCTGCCGTACCTCAGCGGCGAGCGCACCCCGCACAACGACCCCGACGCCACCGGCCTGTTCGCCGGCCTGCGCCCGAACCATGGGGCGGAGGCGCTGACCTACGCCGTGCTGGAGGGCGTCGCCTTCTCGTTGGCGGACGGCCTCGACGTGGTGCGGGAGGCGGGCGTGGATTTGCGCGACTGCGCGCTGGTCGGCGGCGGGTCGCGCAGCCGGTTCTGGGCGGGGATGCTGGCGGACGTGCTGGGCCTGACGCTGTCGCGCCCGCGCGGCAGCGTGCTGGGCGCGTCGCTGGGGGCCGCACGGCTGGCGATGCTGGCCGGCGGTGCCGGGTCGGTCGCAGAGGTCTGCACGCCGCCGCCGATGGAGGAACTGGTGGCACCGGGTGCTCCGGAGGCGGCCCGTGCGGCGCGGCGCACGCGGTATCATGCGCTCTACCGGATTGAGGCCGGGTCCCGCGGTCCCGCCGATACATGAGCGCCGGCGAAGGATGGTTGGTGAAACAGGCCATGTTGGCGTCCACCGCTTTGTTTGCGACGGCGGGCCTCCCATACATTGCAGCCGAGACACCCGGCTCCAGTCGGTCAAGGCTCAAGCTGCCATTACGGCTCGTCCCGGGCTGAGCCAGGAAGCTCCTCCGTCATCGCCTGGTTGAAAGTCCACGGGCATTCGACCGGGAACGTCTTGGCCGGCAGGCCAGTTTGCTGCTCGGCATGGAGCCGGGCGCGCCGGTAGGCGGATGCGACGGCCTCGGGCAGTATCGCCTGGAGACTGGGGCTATCCGCCAGATGCTCGGCCAGGTCGTTGCGCGCATTGGCAATCGAGAGTTCCCAGGACCGGCTGCGGCGGGCCGGCTGGTGCCGCCATTTGAGCAGGTGCAGGAACAGCAGGTTGAGCCGGCTTCGCAGCTCACGCTTTTCGTTCCGGCCCAACGTCTCGATCTCCTCGGCGATGTTTGCGACATCCGCGCCAGACAGGCGGCCTTCACGGAGCAGGCCCGCCTGTTCGTTGGCCCAAGCGTAGAAATCGCGGTCATACAGGTCGCTCATCGCCTTTCCCCCTGCGGTCCGAAGCCACGCGCCGTGATGCCATCCTATCAGACCCAGGTCGCAAGCCTGGTCACTTTACGAGGCTTAGCTTTGGTAAACCTTGCCAGGCGCCATCGCCGCCGCCTCCGCGCCGGCCCGCGCCGGCACCCGGCCGACGCGGTTCCACGCGGCATACAGCGCCGGCACGAAGCAGAGCGTCAGCGCCGTGGCGCTCACCAGCCCGCCCATGATCGCAATCGCCATCGGCCCCCAGAACACGGAGAACGCCAGCGGCACCAGGGCCAGGATCGCGGCGGCGGCCGTCAGCACGATGGGCCGGGTCCGGCGCACCGTGGCCTCGACGATGGCCTCCGCCATGGGCAGGCCGGCCCGCGCGTCGGTGTCGATCTGATCGACCAGGATCACCGAGTTCCGCATGATGATCCCGGCCAATGCGATGAAGCCCAAGGTGGCGACGAAGCCGAACGGCGCGCCGGTCAGCAACAGCGCCGCGGTGACGCCGATCAGGCCGAGCGGCGCCGTCAGGATCACCATCGCCACCCGGCCGAAGCTCTGCAGTTGCAGCATCAGAAGCGCCACCATCACGAACACCATCAGCGGCATGACCGCGTTCACCGACGCCTGGCCCTTGGCGCTTTCTTCCACAGCGCCGGCGGTCTCGATGGCGTAGCCGTGGGGCAGCGCAGCCTTGATCGCGTCCAGCGTCGGCAGCACCTGCGCGGTCGCGACCGGCGCCTGGGTGCCGTCCGCGATGTCGGCGCGGACCAGCAGCATCGGCGTGCGGTTGCGGCGCCAGACGGTCGGCGCCTCGATGCCATAGGAGATGCGCGCCACCTGGCCCAAGGGCACGGTGCGCCCGCCGGCGGCAATCGGCAGCTCCGCCAACTCCGCGAGGTTCCCGCGTTCGGCCCCCCTGGCGCGGACCACCACGGGGATCAGGTCGGTCCCCTCCCGGTACTGGGTCATGGTCACGCCCTGCAGCACCGCCTGGAGCGCGGTCGAAACGTCCTCGCTGGTGAGGCCGAGCAGCCGGGCCTTGTTCTGGTCGACCTCGACCTGCACGGACTTGGCGGCGTTGCCCCAACTGTCGCCGACGTTGCGCAGATGCGGGTTGGCGCGCATCTGCGCCCGCACCAGGTCCGCGACGCCGCGCAGCACGAGCGGGTCGGGCCCGAGGATGCGGAACTGCACGGGGTAGCCGACCGGCGGCCCCAGTTCCAGACGCCCGCTCCGCATCCGCACGTCGGGGAACGCGCCGCTGTCGGACATCGCGTGCAGCCGGGCGAGCGTCGCCTCCCGCGCCGGGATGGAGCGCGTGTTGACGATCACCTGGGCGAAGTTCGCGTTCTCCAGCTCCGGCGCGGAGGCCAGGAAGAAGCGCGGGGCGCCGCTGCCGACGTAATCCACCCAGGACTTCACGCCGGGGTCGGCGGACAGCACGGCGTCGAGCCGGGTGACCTCCGCGGCGGTCGCGGCATAGGCGCTGCCCTCCGGCAGGCGCACGTCGATGATGACCTCCAGCCGGTCGGAGTTCGGGAAGAACTGCTGCGGCACCCGGGTGAACCCGGCCACCGCGGCGGCGAACGCCAGCACGGTGGCGCCGATCACCACCCAGCGCCAGCGCACGCACCAGGCGACGACCCGGCGCACCCCGCGGTAGGCGCGCGTGTCATAGACGTCGTGGCCCGCATGGGGCCGGCCCTCCGGCAGCAGGCTCGCGCCCAGCAGCGGCACGAACAGCACGGCGACGAACCACGACAGCACCAGCGACAGGCCGACCACGCGGAAGATGTCCTGGGTGTACTCGCCGGTGCTGGACTGCGCGAGGCCGATGGGCATGTAGCCCGCCGCCGTCACCAGCGTGCCGGTCAGCATGGGGAACGCCGTCGAGGTGTAGGCGAAGCTGCCGGCCCGCACCCGGTCCCAGCCCTGCTCCAGCTTCACCGACATGGTCTCCACCGCGATGATCGCGTCGTCCACCAGGAGGCCCAGCGCGATCACCATGGCGCCGAGCGAGATGCGCTGCAGGTCGATGCCCAGGATCTTCATGCCCACCAGCACGCCCGCCAGCACCAGCGGCACGCTGACGGCGACGACGATGCCGGTGCGCCAGCCGAGGCTCGCGAACGACACCAGCAGCACGATGGCCAGCGCCTCCAGGAAGCTCTCCTGGAAGTCGCCGACATCGGCCGCCACCACCTCCGCCTGGTCATGCACCCGGCCCATCCGCACGCCGAGCGGCAGGGTGGGCGCAAGCTCCGCCACCCGCGCCTCGACCCGGCGGCCGAGGTCCAGCAGGTTGCCGCCCTCGGCCATCGAGACGGCGACGCCCAGCGCCGGCTTGCCCTGGAACCGCATGGCGGAGACCGGCGGATCGACGGTGCCGCGCGTGACCTCCGCGATGTCGCCCAGCGGCACCAGGCGCCCGCCGGCCTGCAAGGGCAGGCCTTTCAACTGCGCCACGCCGTCGATGCCGGCGCCGGTGCGCACGAAGATGCGGTCGCGCGCCGTCTCGACGAAGCCGCCGGCGACCACGCTGTTCTCCCGCTGCACCGCCGCCGTGACCTCCTGCAGCGACAGGCCGAACTGCGCGAGGCGGCGGGGGCTGAACTCGATGGTGATGCGCTCGTCCTGCTGGCCCAGCAGCTGCACCTTGGCGACGCCGGGCACGGTGAGCAGCCGCTCCCGCACGTCCTCCGCCACGTGCTTCAAGTCCGGCAGGGTGAAGCCGTCCGCGGTGAGCGCGTAAACCAAGCCGAACACGTCGCCGAACTCGTCGTTGAAGGTCAGCCCCTGCACGCCCGGCGGCAGGGTGGGCGCGAGGTCGGCCAGCTTCTTGCGGACCTGGTACCACAGCTCCGGCGTGCGCCGCGGCGGCGTGTCGTCGCGGAGCGTGATGATCGTCGTGCTGGTGCCGGGCTTGGTCTGCGTCTCCGCGTGGTCGAGGAAGGGCAGCTCTTGCAGCTTGCGCTCGATCCGGTCGGTGACCTCGCGCGCCATCAGCTCGGCCGAGGCGCCGGGCCAGTTGGCGATGACGACCATGTTCTTGATGGTGAACGGCGGGTCCTCGGCGCGGCCGAGCTGGACGTAGGCCCAGACGCCCGCCGCCGCGAGCGCCAGCATGGCGAACCAGGTCAGCGTGCGGTGGCGCAGCGCCAGGGCGGACAGGTTCATCGCTGCGCGCCCCCCCACGCCACGACGGACAGGTCGGGATCGAGCTGCGTCACCCCCGCCGTCACCACCTGGTCACCCGCCTGCAGCCCGGCGGCGATGGCCACGCGGTCCTCCTGGAACGCCGCGACCGTGACCGGGCGGGGCGCCGCGCGGCCCTGCTGCTCGTCGAACACCCAGACGCAGGGCTTGCCGTCGCAGTCGCCCAGCGCGGCGGCGGGCAGGATCGCGACCGGCCCGGCGCCGCGGCCGGTGAGCCGCACCGTCGCCGTGCCGCCCAGCGCCAACTGCTCGCCGGGCGCCTGCACCGCGATGCGGACGGCGAAGGTGCGGCTGGCCGGGTCGGCGCGGGCCGCGACCTCGCGCACCCGGCCGGCGTAGGTGCGGGCCGGGTCCGACCACGGCACGACCGTGATCTCGTCGGCGGCGCGCAATTCGGGCAGGCGGTTCTCCGGCAGATCGACCAGCACCTCGGTCTCCGCGGTCTGTGCCAGGGTCAGGATGGTCTGGCCGGACGTCACCACCTGGCCGATTTCGACCGGCAGCGCCACGACGACGCCGTCCGCGTCGGCGAACAGGCTGCCGTAGTTCTGCTGCGACAGCGCCAGCGCGTATTGGCGCTGCGCCTGCGACAGGCGGGCGTTGGCGACCATGTTGGCGGCGACGCGCTTCTCGCGCTCCGACGCCAGGAAGGACGGCGACGCGCGGCCGAGGTTCTCGTAACGCTGGAACTCCAGCCGGGCGTTCGTCGCGTCGGCGGCGGCGGCCGCCATGGCGTTCTGCGCGGCCCCGGCGGCCAGCGCCAGGTCCGCGGGATCGAGCCGGGCGAGCACGTCGCCGGCATGGACCCGGGCGCCCAGGTCCACGGCGCGGGCGACGACCTTGCCGCCAACCCGGAAGGCGAGGTCGGCCTGGCGCCGGGCCTGGACGGTGCCGGAATAGGTCAGGGTCGCCCGCGGCTCGGTGAACGTCACGGCCTGGACCCGCACCGGCCGCGGCGCCGCGGCCGATGGCGCGGGGGACGGCTTGTCGCAGGCGAGGAGCGCGAGGCAGGCAAGCAGGGCGGCGGTTCGCATCGGCGGCGTCCCAGGGATGTCCAACGCGGACCCTAGATCACCGTCGTTAAGTTAACAATGGTAATTCATGCGGCCGACAAGCCCCGGATCGCCGTCTCCAGCACCGTCTCGATCAGCAGGTCCGGCGGGGACTCGACATGGGCGGACAGGTCGATGAGCAACGCGGTGACGCCGTGCAGGCTGGCCCACAGCGCCTCCGCCACCAGGAGCGGGTTGCCGGGCCGGAACTGCCCGGTTTGCATCAACTCGGCCACCCCGCGCTCCAGGATGTCGAAGGAGCGGTCGGCGGCGTCGAACTCCGCGCACTCCATCGCGCGACGGCCCGGCGAGGCCGGCGCCAGCATCTTGGCCAGGAACGTCAGCCGGTAGGCGTCGGGGTGCGCGCGCCCAAAGGCCACGTAGGCGTGCAGCCCGGCACGGAACCGCTCGATGGGCGCGAGCGCCGGGTCCTGGCTGGCCTCGAGCGCGGCCAGCATCTCGGCGAACGTCGCCTCGGCGATGGCTTGCAGGATCGCGTCCTTGTCGTCGAAATAGACATAGAGCGCGGTGGCCGACACGCCCACCGCGTCGGCGAGCCGGCGCATGGTGGTGTGCTCGAACCCTTCCTCCCGGAACAGGCGCTGCGCCGCGAGCAGGATTTCGGCCCGGCGCGTCGCACCCTGGCCGCGCGGCTTGCGGAGGCGGGGGCCGGCGATGGTTGTACCCATGATCGGACGTTGTTTGGTCACAATGCGAACCGGGGGTCAATGCGGATCAGGCCCTGCGGCGGACCGTCCATCGGCCAGCCAGCCCGGCAATTGCTGCCGGGGCCACGTGGCCCGCATATTGCAACGCACCACGAGGAGGCGCAGCACAGGGCGGCACCGCACGCGGCGCCTGCATCGTGCCAGGCCAATGGAAAGGACAGCGGCTGTGCAGCAACCGGAACCCTCGCACCCCGACGCGCCGCCCGCCCCGGCGGACCCGGAGCGCGACGCCGCAGCCCTGCTGCACCTCATCAACGAGACCCGCGCCCGGGCGGTGCAGGACCCGTTCGGCAACCCGGTGCTCGCAGCGGCGCTGGCCATCAGCCGGCATCTGGACGAGGGCCGGCTGGACGAGGCGCAGCTGGCCGGCCTGGTTGCCTTCCTGCGCGACGCGGCGGCCGGGGAGCGTGCCGGGCGGCTGTCGGAGTACGTGGGCGGCGCGGACCTCGCCGCCTCCCAGGTGGCGCTCGCCCAACTCGCCGAACGCCTCGTGCGGCCCAATCCGGAGGACAGCCCGTTGCCGCTCCGCGAGGTGCGCGCCCTGCTGGAACGGCCGCGCTACGCCTGCGTGTTCACGGCGCATCCCACCTTCGCCCTGGCGCCCGAGGTGTATGCCGGCATCGCTGGGGCGGCGAGCGGCGGGCGGCCCGGCAGCCTTCCGCCCTCGCACCGGCCGTCGAAGCCGACGTTGGAGGACGAGTTCCAGGCCGCCAACACCGCCATTTCGCACGGGCGGGACGCGCTCGATGCGCTGTGCGGCGCGCTGCTGGACGCGGCCGGCGCGGCGTTCCCGCAGGCGTGGACCGGGCTGAATCCGGCGCCCGTGGTGCTCGCCTCCTGGGTCGGCCTCGACACCGACGGGCGCACCGACATCGGCTGGTGGGACAGCCTGCGGCTACGGCTGCGCATGAAGCGCCTGGGCCTCGCCCGGCTCGCTGGCGACGTCGCGGGCCTGCCATGCGCCGCCATGCTGCACGCCCGCGTGACGCAGGCCCTCGCAGCCGTGGACGCGCAGCTTGCCCTGGCGCCCTCCGGTCCCGACCCGGCGGCGGTGGAGCCGTTCGCCCGCGCGCTCATCGACGGGCGGGAGGAGGCGCTGCTCTTGCCGGAGCCGCTGCTGCCGCTGTTCGCCGGCGCCATCGCCCGGTCGGACCGGGCGGCGCAGCGCCGCCTGTGCGTGGCCCGGGCGGGCGTGCTGGCGCATGGGCTGAGCCTCGCCCGCGCGCATTTCCGGCTGAACGCGACGCAGGTGCACAACGCCGCCCGGCTGCGCCTCGGCCTCGACGACCCGCCGGCCGACCGCTCCCGCCGCCGCACGCTGCTGGCCGGGATCGACGACGCGCTCGACGCCGTGCGGGCGCAGCCGGTGGATTTCGGCGCGCTGCTCGACGAGCAGTCCTCGGCGATGCGGCTGATGATGCTGGTGGCGCAGATCGCCAAGCACATCGACCGGCACACCCCGGCACGGTTCCTGATCGCCGAGACGCGCAGCGGCTACACCCTGCTGGCGGCGCTGTGGCTGGCGCGGCTCTGCGGCGTCGAGGACCATATCGAGATCAGCCCGCTGTTCGAGACCGCGGACGCGCTCGAGGAGGGCGTGCGTGTCCTGGACGAGGCGCTGCGCTCCCCGCATTACTGCGCCTACGTGCGCCGGATCGGCCGGGTGTGCCTGCAATTCGGCTACTCGGATTCCGGCCGCTACCTCGGGCAGCTCCCCGCGAGCTATCTGGTCGAGCGGCTGAAGCTCCGTTTGGTGGAGACGCTCGGCCGGCATGGGCTGGGCGATGTCGAGGTCGTGCTGTTCGACACGCATGGCGAGAGCATCGGCCGGGGCGCGCATCCGGGGTCGCTGGCCGACCGGCTCGCCTACCTCTCGCCCCCGGCGGCCCGGGTGGCGCTCACCACCGGCGGCCTGCGGGTGCGCGAGGAGAGCAGCTTCCAGGGCGGCGACGGCTACCTGCTGTTCGACACCCCGGCGCTGGCGCTCGCCAGCATCGCCCGGGTGGCCGAGCATGCGTTCCAGGCGGCGCCCGGGCAGCCCGACCCGATCTATGCCGAGGGCGACTTCGCCGCCGGGTTCTTCGCGACCGCGTCGAACGCCATGCAGGACCTGGTGGAGGACCGCGGATACGCCGCCCTGCTCGGCGCGTTCGGCCCGGCGCTCCTGGACACCACCGGCTCCCGCCCCAGCGCGCGGCAGAGCGACGCGGGCGGCCCCGCCGCCATCGGCCATCCGCGGGAGCTGCGGGCCATCCCGAACAACGCAATCCTGCAGCAGCTCGGCTGGTGCGCCAACGTGCTGCACGGGCTGGGCGCCGCCGTCGGGCGCGACCCTGAGCTGTTCGCCGAGCTGCGGCGGACCAGCCCGCGCTTCCGCCGCGCGCTGGAGCTCGCGGAACATGCCGCCCGGCATTCCGACCTCGACGTGCTGCGCGCCACGGTGTCGATGCTCGATCCCGGCTCCTGGCTGGACCGGGCGGCGCATGCGCGGCTGCCGGGCCGGGCGGTGCAGCTTGTGGACGTCGCCGACGCGCTGACCGGCCTCGGGCTATGGGCGCCGATGCAGGGCACCATGCGGCGGGCGCAGGCCGACCAGGTGCAGTTGCGCCGGGTCTGGCCGGACCTGCCGCGCATGACGGACCGCGAGACGCTGCTGCACGCGCTGCGCCTCGCGATCATCGGCCGGCTCTGGCTGCTGGCGGTGCAGGTGCCGGACTTCTCGCCGCGCCACGGCGCGACGCCCGAGGGGCTACGGGCGCGGCTGCTGCGCCTGGATGTAATGGCGACGCTCGACCTGCTGGCCGAGGTGTTCCCGCGCGACGGCGGCGCAGCGGCGCAGCGCGACTTTGGCGAGCCGCCCGGCCCCGGCGCCCACGCCTCCTACGCAGGCGAACACGCACGGATCTTTGAGCCGATGCGCCGCCTGTTCGGCCTGACGCGGGAGATCACGGCGGCGCTGTCGCATGAGGTCGGCGCGTTTGGCTAGACCGACGCTGCCCTGGCACTGCCAGGGCTGTCGCGGCCTACGCGGCGCGCCGGTTGTTCCCAAGACGGGCCAAGCGCCGGAGGCAGGCCGCGCAGGTGATCTGCTGGCCCGGCGGCTCGGCCCAGTGCGAACCGGGTCCCGGCTCGTCGGCACACAGCGACATGCGGCAGAACGGCGTCACGGCGTGGAACACCCGGCTCCTGCTGCTGGACACGTGACCGGATTTTCGCAAAGCCACAAAAACCCGGCCGGCAAGCACAACGGCATTCTCGGGAACTGTTTCCAGCATGCAACCCATCCTGTGAATGTCTCAGGCAGGGTTTACCCGCACATGGACAGGTTTTGCCAGCGCATATCCGCAAAAATATTGCTGCCTGCGGTCCTATGAACTGCTGACGACACCATTGCCTCTGGGTCCGCCATGCCGCGAGGACAACTCTTTTTCTTATCGCATCAAAATCGTTGCAGCTTAATCAGTGACGGCCGCATGGAACGGATGCGGAGGCGCCTCGCCAGGGCCGACGCCGCTGCAACCCCGGCCACCGCTGCGGCATTGTAAGGGCGCAGCAACAGGCAGGACCTCCCATGGCAGACACGTCGAACAGCACCTCCTCCGAGGTCGAACAGCTCCGCGCCCAGCTTGACGAGCTGCGTGCGGCCGACCCGGCGCCGATCCTGGCGGATGCCAAGCAGCGCGCCGCCGCCGCGGTGTCCAACGCGACGGCCACGGTGACGGAGACGGTGGCGGCGCCGATCCGCCGGGGCGCCGACCAGGTGCGCGGCGCCGTTGCGGGCGCCCGCCGCACGGCGGCCCGCGTCGATGCGCAAAAAGAGAGCCTGTCGGAGCAGGTGCGGATGCGCCCCTTCGCGGCCCTGGGCGTCGCGGCCGTGGTCGGCTACGTGTTCGGCCGCGCCATCCGTTAGACCCCGTTTTAAAAGGTTGGCTCGGCTGATATGACGGGCTGACCGGGACGGCCCTGGCGGCGTTTCAGGAGGTTTTCTCTCCTGGAGATTGCCATGTGGACGCCTGCGGATCGCGCGCTGGTCGGAGACTACGGGTCCGGCCAGGCTTTGAGCGACGACCAATACAGGCTGCTGGAGCCGCTGATCCCGCCCGCCAGGCCTGGAGGCCGCCCGCGCGCAACTGACATGCGGCGCCTGCTGGACAGCGTGTTCTACCTGCTGCGCACCGGCTGCCAGTGGCGGCATTTGCCGCCGCCTCCGGCGTTCCTGCCGTGGCCAACTGTTTACGGTTACTTTCGCGCCTTCCTCAGCGCAGGCGTGTGGGACAGCATGCGCCATCACCTCCTAGTCATGCTGCGCGAGGGTGCTGGACGCGAACCCAGCCCAATGGCTGCAATCATCGACAGCCAAAGCGTGAAGACGACAGAGAGTGGTGGCCCGCGCGGCTATGACGCGGCCAAGAAGGTCATGGGACGCAAGCGCCACATCGCCGTGGACACGCAAGGGCTGCTGCTCGGCGTGGTCGTGCATGCTGCCTCCATCCAGGACGCAGACGGCGCAGGCGATCTGCTCCGGCGCATCAAGCCGCTCTACTGCTGGCTGCAGGCGGTGTTCGCCGATGGCGGCTACAACCGTGTCGCCGCGCTGCTCGCCTGCTTTCTGCTCGGCCTCACCCTGCTCATCGTCCAGCGTGTCCCTGGAACAAAGGGCTTTGTCGTGCTGCCTCGCAGGTGGGTCGTGGAAAGAACCCTCAGCTGGCTCGGCCGGTGGCGCCGACTTTCCAAGGACTACGAGCAGCTGCCCGAGGTGTCCGAGGCCATGATCACCCTCGCCATGATCCGTCTCATGGTCCAGCGCGTCGCTCGCCCAAACCGCAAACGTCTGCCCGCGCCATGACTTCTAAAACGGGGTCTTAGCCGGTCAGGGCCGGGGCCGCAGCCCGCCCTGCGGCGCCCCCGGCCCTCGCCGCGGCTGTTGACGTCCCCACCAGCGCCGCCTACCAAATTGCCGGTGCTGCGCGGCATGGATCGCAGCCAAGCAGCTGCATGCGGATGGGAGGACAGCGCATCATGGTGGGCCAAAGCTCCGAGACATCCCCTCACGACACGCCGCCCGACCGGGAGGGCGCCGCCGATGGGGCGGTGCCGCCCGGCCCCGAGATGATGCTGGGCTTGTGGACCTCATGGATCGAGGCCGCCTCCAAGCTGGGACGCGGCCTGGCCCCGGCGCCGGAGGGACAGGCGGCGCGCCAGACCCCGGCCGACCAAATCGCCGGGGGCCTGCTGCAAGGCGGCATGCGGCAACTCGGCGAGATGCTGGCCCGCGACCCGGTCCTGCGCGCGGCCGAGGACGCGCTCAACGCCAACCCGCTGCGCCAGGTGATCCCCGTCGATTGGGCGGAGATCGCACGGGCGCTCCGCACGGTCTGGCTGCATTCCATGAGCCGGCCCGACAAGGCGCTCGCGGCCGTCACCGAGTTGAACGCGCAACTCTGGCAATCGACGATGGATGCCTGGACCGAGGCCGGTCGGCGCTGGTGGGGGGAGCAGCCCAGCGGCACGCCGGCGGCATCGGCCAAGAGCGCTCTAGACAAGCGGTTCGCCGCGCCGGAGTGGCAGAGCAACCCCGCCTACCGCACGCTGCGGGATCTCTATCTGCTCGCGTCGGACTGGCTGCTGCGGCAGGCGGGCGAGGCCGACGGGCTGAGCACGGCGGAGCGCCAGCACCTCAACTTCCACCTGCGCCAGTTCGTGGACGCGATGAGTCCCACGTTGCAGCTTGCCGCCAACCCGGCGGCGTTGAAGCGCGCCGTGGAGACCGGCGGCGCCAGCATCGCGGAGGGCACCCGCAACCTCCTGCACGACATCAAGGAGGGCAAGCTCAGCATGGTCGATGCCACGGCGTTCGCGCCGGGGCGCAACCTGGCGCTGTCGCCGGGCAAGGTGGTGTATCGCAACACGCTGATCGAGCTGATCCAGTATGCGCCGAAGGGCGGCGCGGTGCATGAGGTGCCGCTGCTGATCCTGCCGCCCTGGATCAACAAGTTCTACATCCTCGATTTGCAGCCGAAGAACAGCATGGTGCGGCATCTGGTGGAGCAGGGGTTCACCGTGTTCATGGTGTCCTGGCGCAACCCCGACGGTGCGATGGAGGGCACCACGATCGAGGACTACGTGGAACTCGGCCCGCTGGCCGCGAGCGACGTGGTGCGGGAGATCACCGGCAGCCCCACGGTCAACGTCATGGGCTACTGCATCGGCGGCACCCTGCTGGCCATGACGCTGGCCTGGCTGGCCACGCAGGGCGACGAGCGGTTCGGCGCGGTGACGTTCATGGTGTCCCTGCAGGACTTCTCCACGGTCGGCGACACCGCCATCTTCCTGGGCGAGCCCACCATCGACTTCATGGAGCAGCAGATGATGGAGCGCGGCTACCTCGACAGCCGCGAGATGTCCAACATGTTCAACCTGCTGCGCAGCAACGACCTGATCTGGTCGAACGTGGTGAACAACTACTTGCTCGGGCAGAAGCCGCCGGCGTTCGACCTCTTGTACTGGAACAGCGACGGCACCCGCATGGCCCGCACGGCGCATGCCTGGTACCTCCGCAACACCTACGTCGAGAACAACCTGATCGAACCCGGCAAGATCCACTTGAAGGACGAGGCGCTGGACCTCGGCCGCATCCGCCAGGACATCTACGCGGTGGGCGCGGAGAAGGACCACATCGTGCCCTGGGCGGCCGCCTGGCACATCACCCACCTCACCGGCGGCGCCGTGCGCTACGTCCTGGCGTCGAGCGGGCACATCGCGGGGATCATCAACCCGCCGGGCGGCAAGGGAACCTATTGGACCAACGAGGGCGCGGCCGAAACGCCGGAGCAGTGGCGCGCGGCGGCGCAGGCCACCGATGGAAGCTGGTGGACGGATTGGTTCGCCTGGCTCGCCGCACGCTCCGGCCAGGAAGTCGCGCCGCCCGCGATGGGGAGCGGCCGCCACCCGCCCTTGCAGGATGCGCCCGGCAGCTACGTGCTGGAAAAGTGACGCTGGCTGCCGGCTACCCCTCCGGGCCAGCCCCGGCGCGCCGCGCCTCCTCCAGGTCTCGGGCGAGCTGATCGCGTTCGGCTTCCGCCGCCGCCTTGTCCGCCGTCAGGGCGCGGCGCTCCTCGATCAGGGCGTCCCGCTCCCGTCGCAGCACACGGCATTGCTCCTCCAGCTCGCCCATCTCCGCAGAGGCCGCCCGGAGTTTGAGCTGGACCGAGCTCTGCTCGGCGCGCAGGACGTCACGTTCGTCTTCGAGGCGCCGGACCGCGGGAATGCGCTGCAACAAGCGGAATAGCGGGGTCAACGTGGTCCCTCCTTGCTCGCGACGCCGCCCGAATCGTCATCGGACCATGGCGCTGCCGCCAGGCGCCGGCCGGGAGGGCGTTATATCGCCGCGGACCGGCGAGAGCTACCGCCGTTGTTGCGGGACCGGGTTCGAAACGGCGTCGAGAACCGGAGTTACGGCGCCCCTGCCGACGGGGGGAGCGTGGCCGATGCATCCTCGGTCTTCACCGCTGCCAGGAGCGGCGCCGAGTGCGTGTGCTGCGCGTTGAGCATCGTCTCGGCGGCGGTGTAGGTGTTGGCCACCGTCAGCGGACGGCCATCCTGCGCCAGCAGGCCGGCGTTGCGCATCACCTTGAAGCTGGCGACTTTCAGGCTGGATTCGGAGGGTTGCCGGGCCAGCGCCGTCAGGAAGCGCATGGCGCCGGTCGGGCCGAGGACGTGCATCAAATAGAGATCCGCGGATGTCACGGGGCGCCCGAGTTGCGCCTCCATCACGGCGCGTTGCCGCTGCATGTTCTGCGCGGCCAGCTTGGCTGACAAGGTGGGATTGGTGCGCAGTTGCAGGATGGCGGACCGCATGGAGTCGGACACCACGAGGTCGCCGGACCGGCTGGTGTGGATGGCCGCCGCGTAATCCGCCACGTCATGCGCCGATCCGTAGTCCCGGACCACGCGAAGCCAGGTTCCCGAGGTGAATTGCAGCAGGCCCTTGGCCGAGGACTGCTGGTTGCGCGCATCCGGGTCGAACCGGCTTTCGCGCCAGGCGATGGCCGCGAGCAGATGCGGGTCGATGCCGGTTTCGTGGGCGGCGGCCTGGAGCGCGTCCAGGATGGCGGGCGACACGGCCGGGTCGTCCCACGTCGTGTTGGCCAGCGGCACCACGTCCTGATGCACCGCGCTGGCGCTGCGGACGGCGCCGGTCCGGCGGTGGACGGCGTGGCTCAGGCCGGCGAAGCGGCCGGGGTGGGCGGGACGGCCGATGACCGCGATGCGTGCGTGCCGGGACCGATGGGCAGCCGCCATGGGGGTAGCGGGCGCCCGGCCGCTGCGGCCCAACTTGGCGCCGTGCCCGACCGCCGCCGTCCCGCCATGCCCGATGTGCATCGGCTGGCGGGCCGCCGCGGCCGCGGCGAAGGAGAAGCCAGCCGTGCCGATGGCGGCATACACGCCCAGCATGAGCGACAGGCGGCCGAACCTGGTCCATGGGCTGAGGGAATGCGGCGGCTCGCGGTTGGGGCCGCCGCTCCGTAAGGTCCTGGATGCGGCCCGGCAGGCGATGTCCGCACGACAATCATGCATTGCTCTCTCGCTTTTCAACTAATAAGCGTATTCTGTTTCACTATCGGCTCGATGCATCCCGAGAATGGAGAATCGAGGGACACACTATGGGATGCCATACCAAGACAAGTCGTTTCCGCAATAATTGGCCTGGTGGGATGTGGAGATCGCCGCAAGGGACATGCAGGGAATTACAAGTGGCTACGCTTCGTGACGCCGCAATGAGTTCTTTGGTTGCGCTGACAATTTTGTGAGCCAGGGATCACCGATTGATGATGTCTAGCAGAACCATGCTGTAGTGAACTGAAGCATGATCGGCGACGACCGTCACGCCAACCGTATTGCATGAGTTTCCTCATGATATTGATCGCATCTGGTTAAGACTCAATTCGAGTCGCGGTTCTATTGCAAAACGCTAACGAACAGGCGTGATGCCGCAGCCCAACCAAGAGGAAGCAGTCACCGCGGCGCCACGGCACGCATATTGCTGAACACCGTCCCGAAGCCTTCGGTCACAGCAGCGGGGATCAGACACTGAGCGCCACAGTCGAACCCTATATCGGCCTCACATCGGGCGCCGGCCGATGACGGCCTACCCGAACCTGTTCCGCCCCATCCGCCTGGGGTCCCTGGACATCCGGAACCGCATCTGCCTGACCGGGCACGGGACGGGGATGGGACGGGACTTCAAGCCGGACGACCGCCAGGTCGCCTACTACGCCGAGCGCGCCTTGGGCGGCGTCGGCCTCATCATGCTGGGCTCGCAGCAGGTGCACCCGACCTCGCCCGGCATCACCAACCTGCTGTGCAACTATGATGACGGCATCATCCCCGGACTGGCGCGCATCGCCCGGGCCGTCCAGGCGCACGGCGCCCGCATCTTCGGCTACCTGTCGCACATGGGCCTGGCATCCAGCGCCCGGCCGCTGCCGCTCTGGTCCGCCTCCGCCGTGCACGACCAGAAGTACGGGGAGGTCGCCCATGCGATGACGCTGGCCGAGATGGGCGAGCTGGTGGCGGCCTACCGGGCGGCGGCGCTCCGGAACATGGTGGCCGGGCTGGACGGGATCGAGGTGCATTGCGGCCACGGGCTGCTGCTGCACCAGTTCCTGTCCCCCATGACCAACCGCCGCACCGACGACTACGGCGGCAGCCTCGAGAACCGGGTGCGCTTCCCGGCCGAGGTGCTCGCTTCGGTGCGGGACGCGGTCGGGCCCGGCGTGCCGCTCGGCATCCGCATCAGCGGGGACGAGCTGACGGAGGGCGGCTTCGGCCTGGCGGACACGACCCGCATCGTGCCCCTGCTGGTCGCGGCCGGGCGGCTCGACTACGTGGATGTCAGCGCCGGCCATGACGGCGACATCGTCGCGAACATGCTGCACGAGCCGCCCATGGGCCTGCCCGACGCGCCGTTCGCGCACCTGGCGCGCGCGATCCGGGCCGTGGCCGGCGTGCCCGTCATCCACGGAACCCGCATCCGGAACGCCGCGGTGGGGGAGCGGGTGCTGGCGGAGGGGGATGCCGACATGGTGGGGATGTGCCGCGCCCTGATCGCCGACCCGCATCTGCCGCGCAAGGCGCAGGCCGGGCTGGACACCGCCACGCCCTGCGTCGGCTGCCAGCAGGCTTGTTTCGGCCGCCTGCACCGCGGCAAGCACATCAGCTGCGTCGGCAATCCGCGGACCGGGCGGGAGGTCGAGTGGCCCGCGCTGACGCCCGCCGCCAAGCCGCGCCGCGTCGTCGTGGTGGGGGCGGGGCCGGCGGGGCTGGAGGCCGCCATGGTGGCGGCGGAGCGCGGGCACGAGGTGACGGTGCTGGAGCGTGGCGACGCGCCGGGCGGCCGGCTGGCGTTGGCCGCACGGGCGCCGGGCCGGCGGGACTGGCAGGACCTGATCGACCACAAGGCCGCCCGCGCGCGCTCCTTGGGCGTGCGGTTCCAGTTCGGCGCCCCGGCCACGGCGGAGGCTGTCCTGGCGCTGTCGCCAGAGGCCGTCGTGCTGGCAACCGGCGCCTGCCCTGCGGTCCCGGCGCTGCCGGGCGCCGGGTTGGCCCAGGTGGCGCCGGTCGAGGATGCGCTGGCCGGGCGCTTCGTGCCCGGACAGCGCGTGCTGATCGTGGACCTGCTGGACCGGCAACCCGCCTTGACCACCGCGCTGTGGCTGGCCGAGGCGGGCCATGAGGTCGAGGTCGTCACGGCTGCAACCTTTGTCGGCGCCAAGCTGGAAAGCCAGACCTGTGCCCAGCTGTACCGCGCCGTCCTGCCGCTCCGGGTCCGGCTGACCCCGCACTGCGTCGCCACGGGCTTCATCCCGGGCGGCATCACGACGCGGCACAGCTTCACCCGCGAGGCGGGCCGTCTGCTGGGATATGACAGCGTGCTGGTCGCCGGGCCGGGCGTGGCCGAGGACGGCCTGTTCCACGCCCTGTCGGGCCGGGTGCCGGCGCTGCACCAGGCCGGGGACTGCTACACGCCCCGCGACGTGGAGGCGGCGATCCTCGAAGGGCACATGGCGGCGCGGGCGCTGTGACCTACGGCCCGGCGGCGTCCACCAGGGCGCCGAAGGCGGCGGCCTGGCCCAGGCCGAGATAGGCTTCGCGCACATGCGCGTCGTCCAGCAGCGTCGCGCTCTCGCCCTCGTTCGACACCCTGCCCTGCGCCAGGACATAGGCCCGGTGCGTCACCTGCAGCGCCTTGCGCACGTTCTGCTCTGCGAGCAGCAGCGCCATGCCGTCCCGCACCAGCGCGCCCAGCGCGTCGAAGACCTGGTCCACCATGACCGGCGAAAGCCCCAGCGACGGCTCGTCCACCATGAGCAGCCGGGGCCGCGCCATCAGCCCGCGCGCGATTGCGAGCAGTTGCTGCTCGCCGCCGCTGAGGAGTCCGGCCTGGAGGTGGCGCTTGGTCCCGAGCACCGGGAAGCGCGCCATCAGGCCCTCGATCTCGCCCATGACGGCGCCGCGGTCCCGCCGGGTGAACGCCCCGGCCTCCAGGTTCTCCCGCACCGAGAGCCGCGGGAAGACGCGCCGCCCCGCCGGCACCTGCACGATCCCCAGCCGCACGATCCGGTCCGGCGACAGGCCCAGCACCGACGCGCCGTCCAACCGGATGCGCCCGGCGGACGGCGCGAGCTGCCCGGAGACACAGCGCAGCAGCGTGCTTTTGCCGGTGCCGTTATGCCCGATCAGCGCGACCGCCTCCCCGGCCCGGATGGTCACCGACAGGCGTTGCAGCACCAGGCGGCGGTCGTAGCCCGCTTCCAGCCCCGCGACCTCCAGCAGCGCCGTCACGCCAGCACCGCATCGCGGCCCAGGTAAGCCTCGATGACCCTCGGGTCCGAAGCCGCCTGCTCGGGCGAGGCGTCCACCAGCACGCGCCCGCTGTCCAGCACGGCGATGCGGTCGGCAAGCCACACCAGCGCGGGCACGTTGTGCTCGATCACCACGAGCGTCAGCCCGCGGCTGCGGTGCAGGCGCCGCACGAGGCCGAGCAGCACCGCGGCCTGCGCGTCGTTCATCCCCGCCGTCGGCTCGTCCAGCAGCAGCACGCGCGGGTCGGTGTTCAGCGCGCGCGCCAGTTCCAGCCGCTTCGTCTGGCCGTAGGACAGGGAGGAGGCATAGACGCCGATGCGGTCGCCGAGCCCGACCTCCCGCAGCAGGTCCTCGGCCCGCTCCCGCTCCGCCGCCGCACGGCGCGCGCGCCCCGGGGAGGGCAGCAGGTTCCGCAGCACGGACACGCTCTCCCTCTGGTGGGCGCCGCACAGCACGTTCTCGGTCGTGGTCATGCCGGGGAACAGGCGCAGGTTCTGGAAGGTCCGGGCGATGCCCATGCGGGCGATGCGGTGCGTGGGCTTGCCGCGCGCCGACACGCCGTCGATCAGCACATCCCCGGCCGAGGGCGCGAGCAGGCCCGTCAAGATGTTGAACAGCGTCGTCTTGCCGCTGCCGTTCGGCCCCATGATGCCCAGGATCTCCCCGGCGCGGACGCCGAGGCTCACGCCATCGAGCGCGGTGACGCCGCCGAACCGCCGCGTCAGGCCGCTCGCCTCAAGGATCATGGCGCACCGGGCCGGGGCGCCAGGCGCAAGGCCAGGCGCAGGCCGCGATGCGCCGCCTCCGACATGCCGCGCAAGAAGGGCGGCGCGGCCCGGCGCGCGCCCAGGATGCCCTGGGGCCGCCAGATCATGAACGCGACCAGCAGCGCGCCGAAGATCCCCGGCCGGTACGCCAGCAGCCAGGGATCGCTGCTGCGCAGCGCCTCCGGCAGCCCGACCATGAGAAAGGCCCCCAGCACCGAGCCGGGAATGCTCGCCAGGCCGCCGAGGATCGCCATCTGCATCACGATCAGGCTCTCTTCGAGCAGGAACGCATCGGGCACCACTAGGCGCAGCGAGTGGGCGAGCAGGCTGCCGGCCAGGCCCGCCATGGCGCAGCCCACGCCGAAGGCCGCGACCTTGCCCCGCACCACGTTGACCCCCAGGGCGCGCGCCGCGACCTCGTCGTCCCGGATCATCTCCCAGCTGCGTCCGACCGGCCCGGACGCCAGGCGGGATGCCGCCCAGGCGCAGAGGACGGCGACGCCCGCGACCACGAGGAAGATGTCAGCCTCGCTCCGCGCCGTCCAGCCGAACAGCGCGATCCGCGGGACCTGCGGCAGGCCCATCGGGCCGCGCGTCAGCTCCATCCAGGCATTGGCGACCACCAGGAACAGCTGGTTGAAGGCGATGGTGATCAGGCTGAGGAAGTCGCTGCGCACCCGCAGGCACGGCAAAGCGAGCAGCATGCCCGCGCCGCCCGCGAAGGCGCCCGCGCACGCAAAGGCCAGCGGCCAGGGCAGCCCCAGCCGCATCGTCAGCAGGGCCGAGGCATAGGCCCCAAGCCCGAAGAACGCCGCCTGCCCCATCGACACCATGCCGCAGAAGCCGGTGATGACGTTGGCGCCAATCGCCAGCGGCACGTAGATCAGCGCCAGGTTGATCACATGCAGCCAATAGCGGCTGCCGACGGCGTGGGGCACCGCGGCGATGACCGCGACGACGCCCCCCGCCAGCAACGCGGCCCTCATGTCAGGACCGCTGCGTCGCCGGACGGCCGAACAGCCCGTTCGGCCGCAGCAGCAGCACCGCCACGATGATCGCGAGGCTGGCCCCGTCCTTGAACAGCGACCCGAACGCCATGACCGCCATCGCCTCGGCGATCCCCAGCAGCAGCCCGCCGGCGAACGCGCCGTAGAAGTTGCCGACGCCGCCCAGCATGGCCGCCGCCCACGCCTTGGTGGTCGCAAGCTGCCCCATCTGCACCCAGACCGCGTTGAAGTACATGGCGAACAGGGAGCAGCCGGCCACGCCGATCAGCCCGCCGACCGCGTAGATCGCGGGAATCAGACGGTTGACGGGGATGCCCATGAGCTGCGCCGCCACCAGGTCCTGGCAGACGCAGCGGGTCGCCTGGCCCCACCGCGTGCACTCCAGCGCCAAGGACGCGATGCCCACCAGCACCAGCGAGACCGCCAGGATCAGCAACGGCTGGATCGGCAGCGACACGCCGCCCAGCATGACGTTGCCGCGCGGGATCAGCTGCGGGAAGCTCAGCACCTCCGGCCCCCAGAGGCCCTGCGCGAGGGAGCTAATCACCAGGCCGGCCCCCAGCGCGCTGATCATCGGCACCGTCCGCGGTGCGTTCCGCACGGGGCGGTAGGCGATGCGCTCCACCGCCACGCCCATCCCGGCGCCGACCAGGCACCCGCCCAGCAGCGCCGCCCAGGCGGGCACGCCCAGCCCGATCAGGGCCAGCGCCGACATCGTTCCGAACATGATGATGTCGCCATGGGCGAAGTTGATCAGGTACAGGATGGTGTACACCATGCTGTATCCGACGCCGATGAGCGCATAGACGCTGCCGATTGCCAGCCCGTTGACGATCTGGGCGATCAGGTACTCGCCGCTCATGCCTTTCTCAGCACCTCGAGGCCGGTCTCGTCGATCTTGATCCCGGTGGAGACGAACCGCTTGCCCTGGACCTGCAGCACGTAGTGGGGCCGGTTCTTCGTGTCCCCCTTCGCCGTCCAGGCATAGGCGCCGCCGACGCCGGAGAAGCTCATCGCCTTGATCGTGTCGATCAGGTTGGCCCGCTTCGCCCCGTGCTTCTCGACGGCCTCCTTCACGATCCAGAAGATGTCGTGCGTGAACACGGCGACCTGCGACGCCAGCGCGCCATGACGCTTCTGGTAGTCCTCGACGAAGCTTTTGGTGGCGGGGCTGTCGGCATAGGGGTCATAGGCCGCCAGCACGTAGGTGCCCTCGGCCGAACCGAGCGAGAGTTCGATGTACTTGTCGTACAGGTTGGAGTCCGGCCCAGCTACCGGAATGCCGACCAGGCCCACGTCCCTCGCCTGCGCCAGGAACAGGCCGCCCTCGGTGTACTCGGTCATCAGCATGATGCCCTCGACCCCGGCCGCCTTCATCTGGGCGATGACCGGCTGGAAGTCGCGGTCCACGTTCGGCGTGAACGTGCCCTCGGCCACGATCTTGCCCTGCAGCACCCCGACCGCCTTCACGATCTGGTCGCGCAGGCCGCGCCCGAAGTCGTTGTTGACGAAGAAGATCCCGAGGTTCTTCTTCTTCAGGTTGTTGATCATGAAGCCGGAGTATTCCTGCGCGCCGTAATCGTCCCGGCCGGTCAGGCGGATGATGTTCTTCCAGCCCTGCTCGGTGATCGCCGGGTTGGAGGAGGAGGGGCACAGCACCGGCGTGTCCGCCTCCGCATAGGTCGGCATGGCCGCGAGCGTGGCGGAGCTGTTCACGTGCCCGCAGACGGCGAAATACTTCTCCTCCTCCCCGGCGATCCGCTGCGCGACCGTCGCCGCGTCCTTGGGCGTGCCCCGGTCGTCGAACAGCTCGAACGTCACCGGCCGGCCGCCGATCCCACCGGCCGCGTTGATCGCCGCCGTCGCGATCTCGGCCCCGCGGTTGCCGTTGAGCCCCATGGCGCCGGAGCTGCCCGTCATCGGCGTGGCAACCGCGATCAGCAGCGGCTCGGCCGCCCGGCTGCGGCCGATGGCGAAGGTCGTGGCCGCCGCCCCGAGCACTGTGCGCCGCCTGATCGCTGAGACCGTCATCCCGCTTTTCCTTCCCTGAGACGACGCGCAGGCGGAAGCGCGTGCGGTCCTACGGCCGAGTTGCTATGCAAGCGGCAAGCCATGGCGTGCTGCTTGCATGGAAACGTGGCCGCCGACCCGGCATGTCTTGCCAAAGGAGCATACGGCCTTGACCACCGCAGTCGTGCGGACGGCGCTGTCGCTGATCGATCCCAGGGCCGGCCTCGACGTTCCGGAGCTGCCGGACGCCTCGCAGCGCCTCGCGTCCCTGGAGGACCGGGTGCGCGGGGAGCTGGCGCTGCTCGACTACCCCCTCATGCCCTGGGTCACGCCGCGCGCCGGCCCGGGGGGCGAGGCCGTGCTGGACGTCCTGGTGATCGGCGCCGGGCAAGGCGGCCTGGCGACGGCGTTCGCGTTGCGGCGGGAGCGCGTGGACAACGTCCTGGTGCTGGACCGCGCGGCGCCGGGGCGGGAGGGCCCGTGGAAGACCTATGCCCGCATGCTCACCTTCCGCTCCCCCAAGCACGTGACCGGCCCCGACCTCGGCGTCCCTTCCCTGACGCCCCAGGCGTACTACCGCGCCCGGTTCGGGGACGCGGCCTGGGACACGCTCGGCAAATACCCTCGGGAGGGCTGGCAGGACTACCTCGACTGGTATCGGACCACGCTCGACCTGCCGGTGCGGCATCGGACCGAGGCGACACGCATCGAGCCGGTCGGCGACGGGTCGCGCCACGACCTGCTGCGCGTGCAGCTGCGCGCCACCGGCGAGGGCGGCCTGGAGGGGAGCCTGCTGGCCCGCAAGGTCGTCCTGGCCACCGGCATCGAGGGCAACGGCGACTGGCGCCTCCCCGACCTCGACCTGGGCTGCCTGCCGCCGGAGCGTTACGCGCACACGAATTGGGCATTCGACGTCTCGGCCCATCGCGGACGCCGCATCGCCGTGCTCGGCGCCGGCGCCTCGGCCTTCGACACCGCGGCGGCCCTGCTGGAGGCGGGGGCGGCGCATGTGGCGCAGTTCGTGCGCCGGCCCGAGATCCCCAACGTGAACCCGGCGCGCTGGATGGAAAAGGCCGGGTTCCTCCGCCATTTCGGCGACATGGACGACCTCATGCGCTGGCGCTGGATGCGCATCCTGTTCCTGCGGTCCGGCCCGCCGACCCAGGACGGCATCAGCCGGTGCGCCGCCTTCGGCAACTACCGGCTGCGCAAGGGCACGTCCTGGTCCGCGGTCCGCATGGAGGGCGGCGACATCGCGCTCACGGCGACGGATGGCAGCACCGGACGCTACGACTTCCTCGTGCTCGGGACCGGCTACACGATCGACGTCCGGCTCCGCCCGGAGCTTCAGGCGTTCGCCGACCGCATCGCCCTGTGGGAGGACCGCTTCACCGCGCCGCCCGGGGAGGAGAACCCAATCGTCGCCAAGTTCCCCTACCTCAACGCCGACCTGTCGTTCCAGGACCGCGAGGCCGGCACGGCGCCCTTCCTGGCGAACATCCACAACTTCACCTACAGCGCGACCGCCAGCGTCGGCTATTCCGGGGCGTCGCTCACCGGCATGAAATACGGCATCCAACGCCTGATCTCCGGCATCACGCGCGACCTCTGGCTCGCGGAATCGGACGCGGCGCTGGAGGTCATCCAGGCTTACCAGGAGGTGGACCTGGACACGGCGCCGCTCGATCCGCACGCGGCCGTGGAACCGGTGCGGGCCGCATGAGGGCCGGCCCCCGCGTGGTCGTCGTCGGCGCCGGCATCGTCGGCCTTTGCACGGCGTGGCACCTGGTTGGGCGCGGCTGTGCCGAGGTGGTGGTCTGCGAGCGCGCCCAGGCCGGCGCGGGATCGACCGGCCGCGCCTCGGGCGGCATCCGCCAGCAATTCGCCCGGGAGGTCGAAATCCGCATGGCGGTCGAGTCCGTCGCGTTCTGGGAGCGGTTCGACGCCGCCTTCGGCGCGGACATGGCGTTCCGGCAGGTCGGCTACCTCTATCTCCTCACCACCCCTGAGCTGGTCGCCGCGGCCGAGCAGAACGTCGCGCTGCAACGGTCCTGCGGCGCGCCAAGCCGCATGCTCGACCGCACGGAGATCGCGGCGCTGGTGCCCGAGCTGAACCTGGACGGCGTGCTGGCCGGCAGCGTCTGCCCGACCGACGGCCGGGCGTCGCCGCTCCGGGCCGTGACGGCGCTGGCCCGCGCGCTGCGCGGCCGGGGCGTGGCGATCCGGGAGGACTGCCCCGTGACCGCCGTGCGGGTCGAGGGCGGCCGCGTGGCGGGCGTGACCGCCGGGGGCGCGGACATCCCGGCCGACATCGTCGTCAACGCGGGCGGCCCGGACGCCGCCCGGGTCGCGCGCATGGTGGGCCTGGACCTCCCGGTGCGCCCCGTCCGCATGCACCAGTTCGTGACCGCGCCGGTCCCCGGGCTGACCCCGGGCCGCCCGGTGCTGGTCGAACCCGCGAGCACCCTGTTCGCCGCCCAGGAGGGCCAGGGCATGCTGCTCGGCATGCGGCAGCCGGACGCCACGGGGGAGCACGTGGACGTGGACTGGGCCTTCCTGCCCGACGTGCTGCGCGTGGCGTCGCACCGCATCCCGAAGCTGGCCGGGGTGGAGATCCAGACGGCATGGGCCGGGCTGGTCGAGATGTCGCCGGACCATGTCGGGATCGTGGGCACCGTGCCGGAGGTGCCGGGGTTCGTGTGCGCGAACGGCCTGTCCGGGCACGGCTTCATGCTGGCCCCGGCGGTCGGGCGCATCGCGGCGGCCCTCGCTCTTGACGGAGACGTGCCCGGCCTCGACCTGTCCCCGCTCAGCCCCGGAAGGTTCCGCGCCGCATGACCGGCCGGCTGCCCGGCAGGCTGCAAGGGTCCGCGGCCCTCGTCACCGGCGGCGGCGGCGAGATCGGCCGGGCGATCTGCCTGGCGCTGGCGGCCGAAGGCGCGGACGTCGCCGTGGCCTACCGCACCGACCAGGCCCGCGCGGAGGCGACGGCGGCCGGGGTCGCGGCCCTTGGGACCCGGACGCTCTGCGTGCAGGCCGATTGCACCGACCGCGCCTCGGCGGAGGCCATGGTCGCCGCGGTCACCGCGGCGTGGGGCCGGATCGACCTGCTGGTCAACAACGCCGGCGCCCGCGCCCGCGCGCCCCTGATGGAGCTGGAGGAGGCCGACTGGGACCACGTCGTGACCGTGAACCTCAAGGGCGTGTTCCTCGCCGCCGTGGCCGCGGCCCGGGCGATGATCCCCGCCGGCTCCGGCTCGGTGGTCAACATCGCCGGGGCATCCGCGCACCGCTCCTACCCGCTGGCCGGCGCCTACGGCCCCAGCAAGGCCGCCGTCGTGTCGCTCACGAAGCAGATGGCGCTGGAATGGGCCGGGCACGGCATCCGGGTGAACGGCGTCAGCCCTGGCCCCATCCGCGACCCGGCTTCGGGCTGGGAGGACGCCGAGCCCGGCCTGGTGCGCCAAGCGGCCAAGATCCCGCTGCGCCGGGTCGGCACGCCGGACGACGTGGCCCGGGCCGTCGTCTATCTCGCCTCGCCAGACGCGGCCTACGTCACCGGCCACATGCTGCTGGTCGATGGCGGCAGCGCGGAAACCTGGTACGTCTTCCCGTGACAGCAAAGGAGCAAGCGCCGTGGGCGACAAGATCATGTGGAGCCGTCAGGAGGACGTGGAGCGCGTCTGGGTGCACGAGGGCCAGGAATTCAGCCACCGGCTGATCACCCAGCAGCACCAAGGCTCCAGCTTCTCGTTCCACATCACGACCTACATGCCGTTCTTCGAGACCATCGTCCGCGGCGACGGCGTGCACGAGGTCGTGCTGTTCTGCCTGCACGGGTGGTCCCGCCAGATCGACCTCTCGGACAACCGCGAACGCATGTTCAAGCCCGGCGACGCCATGTATCTGCCGACGCGCTACGACTACCGCCATGTCATCGGCGACGCCGGCCTGGTCGTCGCGGTCTCCTGCACCCCGTCCCGCGGCCCGATGGAGGTGTAGCGGCAGGGGTGATTGGGTTGAGGCGGCCTGGGTGCAGCGCCGTGGCGGCCGGGCGGTCGCGCCTCAGCCCGGCCGCAGCAGACGTTGCAGGAACGCCTGGGTGCGGGGCTGGGCCGGACGGCGAAGGACCTCGGCCGGCGGCCCCTGCTCCACCACCAGGCCGCCATCCATGAACACCACCTCGTGCGCGACCTCCGCCGCAAACCCCATCTCGTGCGTGACGACCAGCATCGTCATCCCATCCGCCGCCAGCCGCCGCATCACGCCGAGGACCTCGCCGACCAGCTCGGGGTCCAGCGCGCTGGTGGGTTCGTCGAACAGCATCAGCTTGGGCCGCATCGCCAACGACCGGGCGATGGCCACGCGCTGCTGCTGCCCGCCCGAAAGCCGGGCCGGCAGGTGATCCGCCCGGTCCGCAAGCCCAACCTGGGCCAGCAGGTCCAACCCCAGCGCCACCGCCGCGCGCCGCGCCATGCCGCGCACGGCCATCGGCGCCTCGATGACGTTCTCGATGGCGGTCATGTGCGGAAACAGGTTGAACTGCTGGAACACGATGCCGATCTCGGCGCGTTGCAGGCGCAGCATGCGGGCGGGCAACGCCACCGGCCCGTGCCGCCCCTGCCGCATGCCGATCCGCTCGCCGTCCAACCAGACCTCCCCGCCGCTCGGCGGTTCCAGGAAGTTGACGCAGCGGAGCAAAGTGGTCTTGCCGGAGCCGCTGGCGCCGATCAGCGCCACCACCCGGCTCGGCGCCACGTCCAGGTCAACGCCGTTCAGGACGGAGTGGCTGCCGAACCGCTTGGTGACCTGCTTCAGCCGGAGCATGGGCGAGGCTTGATCCATCGCCGGGATGCTATGGTCGGCGCCAGGCCCGGTCAAACGCAGCCCAGGGCGTGACCCTGGATTTCACGGCCATCCTGACCGTCTGGCCGGCCCTGCTGCGGGGGGCCGGCATGACGCTGCTGCTGGCCGGAAGCGTGATGGTGATCGCGACGCCCTGCGCCATGCTGGTCGCCCTGGGGCGGAACAGCCGGTCGGCCGCGCTGCGGGGCACGCTGGGCGTCCTGAGCTGGATCGTGCGCGGCATCCCCCCGCTGCTGCTGCTGCTGATGGTCTTCTTCCTGCCCAACGATTTCGGCGTGAGCCTGCCGCCCTTCGCCTCCGCGGTGGCGGGGCTGTCGCTTTACATGGGCTTCACCTTTGGCGAGGTGTTCCGCGCCGGGCTGCTGTCGATCGACCGCGGCCAGTACCAGGCGGCCGACGCGCTGGGCCTGCCGCCTCTGCGCATCTTCCGTCGCGTCGTGCTGCCGCAGATGCTGCCCGTCGTGCTGCCGCCCTACGTGTCGCATCTCAGCTCCCTGCTGAAGAACACCTCGCTGGCGACGGTTGTCGCCGTGCGCGAGCTGACCTCGGTCGGCAAGAGCCTGCTTGCCGTGACCTACCGGCCGGTCGAGACGCTGCTGGTGGTGGGCGTGATCTACGCGGCGTTCAGCGCCGTGCTGCTGCTCGCGCAGTACCGGCTGGAACGCCGGTGGGGGAGGCGCTGATGGACAGGGCGCTCCTGCTGGACCACGCGCCGCTGATCCTGGCGGGGCTGCTGAACACGGTGGCCCTTGCCGGCCTCGTGCTCGCAATCGCGCTGCCGGCCGCGCTGCTGGTGGCGCTCTGCCGCCAACAGCGTGTGCCCGTCCTGGCGCCGCTGCTGCGGGCCTATGTCGAGACGTTCCGTGCCCTGCCGGCGCTGGTGGTGCTCTACGCCGCGTTCTACGGCCTGCCCCGGCTCGGCGTCGCGCTGCAGCCGTTTCCGGCGGCGCTGCTGGGCATGGCGCTGACCAGCGTCGCCTATGTCAGCGAGGACTTCCGGGCGAGCCTCGGCAGCATCGGCACGGGCCAATGGGAGGCGGCCCAGGCGCTGGGGCTGGGCCGGTTGCGGACCCTGCGCCGCATCATCCTGCCGCAGGCGCTGCCGGTCATGGTGCCCCCGGTAATGACGAACGCGCTCGTCACGATCAAGGCGACCTCGGTCGCCTCGCTGGTCGGCGTGCAGGAACTGACCGGCGCCTCGGTCGGCGCCATGTCCCTCACCTTCTCGGCGACGGACTTCCTGGTCACCGCGGCGGTGCTCTATCTGATGATCTCGGGCGTGGTCGCCGGGTTACAGGCGCTGCTGGAAGCCACCCTCCGCCGCCGGTTCGGCCCGGCGGCCACCGTCGCACGCCGCCGCCGCGTGCTTCAGGCGTAACCGGCGCCGAAGCGGCGATCCACGGCACGCGACGCCTCCTGGACGGGCGCGGTGGCCATCACCGCCTCTGCCTGCAATCCCCGGGGGACCCGCTTCTCCAGCGCCTCCTCGTCGATGTAGCGTTGCAGGCTGGCGGCCGACACGCCGCCATCGGCCGGCATCTGCTTGAACCCGAAATAATGGGCCGACATGAAGTGGTCGGAGATCCCCGGCGGGAACCCCAGCCCCGGATCGGTCACGTGCCGGCGCACGATGGCCATCGCCCGCGCATACTGCGCCTCGTCGCGAAGGAAGCGGTAGGCCCGCACCATCGCCCTGAGGAACGCCGCCAGCCGGTGCGGGTGCTCCTCCAGGAACGCCCGGGTGGTCACGATGGTGCGCTGCGGGTAATCGGCCGGGTAGTCCTGCATGAAATCGAACAGCACGGGGTAGCCCGCTGCCCGGACATGCGGCACCTCGGCATGCAGGAGCATGCGGGCGTCCGCGATGCCGGCCTCGAACACCGGGCGGGCATTGGCAAACAGCGGGTACGGCGCTCCCGGCACCAGCACCACGTCGCGGTCGGGGTCGATCCCGCGGCGGCGCAGCAGGATGCGCAGCGGGTGCCAATCGACGCCGCTGCCGTTCTCCACGACATGGATGCGCCGTCCGCGCAGGTCCTCGACCGAGCGCAGCCCGGGGACGCCCACGAGGACCTGGCCCACCCCGTTCGCCATCGACCCCACGATCACCAGCCTCGCGCCTGATCGGTGCTCCCCTGATAGATGATCCTGCAAAACCTTGGCCGGAGAGATGTCGAGGCCGATGTCGATGCGCCCTTGCAGCAGCGCCTCGACGGTGCGGTCGTCCTCGCCGCTCGCGCCGACCTCGACGGCGCCGAGCCCTTCCTCGGCGAACCACCCCTGCTCAATCGCGACGAAGGGTGCGGCCCGGTGGTCGAAGTGGCGGTGGCCGGCGGATACGCGGAGGGGCTCCGGAACCATGGCGTCTTCTTGGCCGGCATGAGGCTTGCAAGGTTCTTTGCAAGGTTCGATGCCGCGATGCTGCATAGAGCCTTTCAGGGCGCGGGAGAAGCGGAATGGGTCGCGGCGGTCTTTGGGTTCTGGCCTTCTGCGCGGGCTTGGCGCTGCCGGCCCTGGCCGAGGACGCGCCCGACCCGGTCGCCGCGGCCATGGGCGAACTCAACGCCGTCGTGGACTTCTACCCGAATCCCTGGCCGCTCAGGAACCTGGTCAAGCCCGGGACCCTCACCGTCACGGTCACCGGGGAGTCGCCGCCGGGCGATTTCGTCGATCCCAAGACCGGCGAGCTCACCGGGTTCATCCACGACCTCTACCTGAAGATCGGCGGGGACCTCGGGCTGCCGGTCGAGTTCGTGAAGCTCCCCTTCGTCAGCTCCCTGCCCGGCCTGAAGGCCAACCGCTTCGACATGGCCTGCGCCTCCGCCGCCTGGACGACGCAGCGGCTCGGCTCCGACGACTTCATCATGTCGAGTCCCATCGCCGTCAGCGGGCTGCTCGCGCTCACCCTGAAAGGCTCCGGGATCAGCGAATGGACCGGCATGGCCGGCAAGCGGATGGGCGGGGTGCAAGGCGAGATCTACCTGCAGGACGCCCGGCGCAAGGTGCCCGGCACGTCGGCGGTGACCGAGTTCCCGGGCTCCCCGGAAATGGTGCTGGCCCTGCAGAACAAGCAGGTCGATTTCGTCGTCACCAACTCGACGATCATCCGCTACATCGTCAGGAACGCGCCGAACGCCGCCGACCTGGTGGTGATCGGGCCGGCCAAGGCGGTCTATCCCGGCGGGCTGTGCGTCAACCCGCGGGAGGCGGACCTGGCCAAGGCCGTCAACGTGCTGCTGGCGAACTACCGCGCCGACGGCACGCTGAAGGGCATCTACGCCAAGTACGGCGTGCCGACCGGCACCGTCGATCAGCTCAAGGCCATCGGCTACTGACGCTTCCCGCACATGCGGGCCTGGCCGTCCTGGGCGGCGGCATCATGGGTGCGCTCACCTCGCTGCGCCTCGCCCGCGCCGGCGTCGATACGGTGCTGATCGAGCGCGGGGCCATGTTCCGCGAAGCCTCCGGCGTGAATGCCGGGGGGCTTGCGATCCAGACCACGGCGCCCCGGATCACACCCGACGTCGTGTCCTCGGTGGCCGCCTGGAGCCGCATGGCCGAGGAGTTGGGGGAGGACATCGGCTTCGTGAGGACCGGGGGCCTGCGGGTCGCCACGTCGGACGCCGAGGCGGCCGACCTGCAAGCCTCGATCCCCCGCCTGCGCGGCCTGGGCCTCACGATGCGCTGGCATGGCGCGGACGAGGTCCGGCGCGACCTGGCCTGGCTCGGCCCCGCCATCGTGGGCGCGTCGCATTGCGCGGAGGAGGGCTTTGCCCTTCCGATGCTGGCCGGCGCGGCGATGCGGCGGGCGTTGCAGCGCGCGGGGGCGAAGGTCTTCGAGCATACCGCGGTGACCGGCCTGCGGCGGGAGGCCGGCCGCATACGGGTCGAGACGGCGGCCGGGCCGCTCCTGGCCGAACGGGTGCTGATCACCGCCGGCGCCTGGATCGGCAAAGTCGGCGCCCTGCTCGGCGTGACGCTCCCGGTGCAACTCAAGACGTTCATGCTGACGGTGACCGAGCGGACGCCGCCCATCATGGGCCAGCTCGTCACCCACGCGCAGCGCAACCTCACCATGAAGCAGTTCCGCAACGGCACCTGCGTCATCGGCGGCGGTTGGCCCGGCCAAGGCGCGATTGACCCGCCCCGCCGCGACATCGACGTCGCCGCCCTCGCCGCCAACCTGTCCCACGTGCTGAGCGTGATCCCCGGTCTCGCCGGCGTGCCCGTCGCGCGGAGCTGGGCCGGGCTTGAAGGGGCGAGCGCCGACGAGCTGCCGTTGATGGGGCCGCTTCCCGGCCATCCCAACGTGTTCGTGCTCGGCTGCGTGCGCGGCGGGTTCGTGCTGGCGCCGAAGCTGGCGCCTTTGATGGCCGACATCCTGCTCGGCCGCGCCCAGGTGCCGCCGGCCTACGCGCCGGGCCGGTTCGCCCCGGCGATGGTGGATTGAGCCGTGTTCCGCAGCCTGGGCACCCCGCGCACGGTCCGCTTCTCGCTCGATGGCGCCGAGGTGCTCGGCGCCGAGGGGCAGACGGTGGCCGGCGCGCTGCTCGCCTTGAACGAGGTGGCATTCCGCACCTCCGCGGTGGGCCGAGCGCCCAGGGGACCCTACTGCCTCATGGGCGCGTGCTTCGAGTGCCTGGTCGAGATCGACGGACGCCGCCGGCAGTCCTGCCTTGTCGCCCTGCGGGACGGCATGCGGGTGGTGCGCCGGATCGGATGAGGGGTGCGGTGGGCGACGCCCAGGATGTGCGGCAGGACGTGCGGCAGGACGTGGTCGTCATCGGTGCCGGGCCGGCGGGCCTGGCCGCCGCCACGCTCTTGGCCCAGCACGGCGCGGCGGTGCTGGTGGTCGATGAGCATCCGGCGCCGGGCGGGCAGGCCCACCGCGGCCCCGGCGGCCTGTCCGAGCCGGACGGCCGCGCGCTCCTGGCTGCGTTCGAAGCAAGCGCCGCTCTGTGCTGGAGCGGCGCGACGGCCTGGCACCTGGAGGCCGGGACGGTCTGGGTCAGCCGGGACGGCTCATCCGTCCCGGTCCGCACGCGGGTGGTCATCCTGGCGACCGGCGCCATGGAACGGCCGGTTCCCGTCCCCGGCTGGACCTTGCCCGGCGTCTTCGGGGCGGGCGCCCTGCACGCCCTGCTGAGATCGTCCGGGCTGATTCCGGACGAGCCGGTCGTGCTCGCCGGCTCCGGGCCGCTGCTGGCCCTTGTGGCCGAGCAGTTCCTCGCCTTCGACGTGCCGCTCGCCGCGATCCTCGCCACGGGCGGCAGGACGGCCGGGACAATGCGGCATCTCCCCGCGGCGCTCACCGGGGAGGGCGCGCGTCTGCTTGGGCGCGGTCTCGCCACCCTCTGGCGGCTCCGGCGCAGCGGGGTTCCGATCCATCGCGGCGTCTCGGCGCTGCGGATCGAGGGCGGGACGCGCGTGGAGGCCGTCTCGTTCACCAAGAACGGCCGCCGCGGCACGGTCCCATGCCGCATCGTCGGCCTGCACGAGGGAGTCATCCCGGCCACGCAGGCGGCCGTGCTCGCCGGGTGCGGGCTGCGCTGGGACGCAGGACGGCGCTGCTTCGAACCCATCGCCGATCCGTTCGGCGGCACCTCCGTGCCCGGTTTGCTCGTGGCCGGGGACGGCGCCGGGATCGAAGGCGCTGGGGCCGCCGCCGCCCGCGGCCGGTTGGCGGCCTGGGACGCCCTTCGCCAGCTCGGACGCATCGACGCGGCCACGCGGGACCGCGACAGCGCCGCCGATCAGCGGACCCGCAACCGGCATCTGGCGATCCGCCCGCTGCTGGATGCGCTTCACCCGCCATCCCCGGCGATGCTCAGCCTGGCGGACGACGTGACGGTTTGCCGGTGCGAGGAGATCACCGCGGGCGATATCCGGGCTGCCGCCGCAGGCGCGCGGACGCTGGACCAGTTGAAGGGCAGCACGCGCTGCGGCATGGGGCCGTGCCAAGGCCGCTTGTGCGGGCCGGTCGCCGCGGAACTGCTCGCCCACGCGCACCATGCCGGCATGGAGGAGGTCGGGCTGTTCCGGGTCAGGCCGCCGCTGAAGCCGATCCCGGTCGCGGAGCTTGCGAGCTTGGCCCGGGCGGATGGAACGCGACTCGGATGAGCCCGGCGCTGCCCGTCTAGGCTTGATGATGTCCAGCGAACCTCTTGGTTCGAGCGGATAGCAGGTAGCCCATCTGCGAGAAGGACAGGCCCAACTCCTCCGGGATCAGCGGGTTGGCCACCGCCAGGGTCGCGCGGTCGATTTCGTTGACGGCGCCCCCCACCACCAGCAGGGCCAGTGCGGTGGGCTGGATCGATTTGACCTTTGGCGTGGCCTCCATCGTGGCTGACAGGGTCGCACCCCCCTTCTGCGGGAGCCGTTCGCCCGGAGGTTTGCTTGCACCTCAATGGCGCTGGTGATCTTGTCCTGCCCCCCGCTCAGCGGTTGCCCTGCGCCTGGAACGCGCGTAACGGCCGGCCCCTGGGAAAGGTCGGTTCAGGAGGCATGACATGTCGAACGCGGGCGAAGCCAACCCGGTTGCCGTCGTCACCGGAGGCGCGCGCGGCATCGGCCTCGCCATCGGTCAGTGGTTCCTGGCCCATGGCTACGATGTCGCCCTGCTCGATGTGGATCGTGCCACGCTTGCCGCCGCCGAGGCGGCATTGGCGCTGCGGGACCGGGTGCTGGCCGTGCCGTGCGATGTGTCCAGTCCCGCCGAGGTGGAGGCGGCCGCCGGGGCGGTGATGGCGAGATGGGGCCGTGTCGACGCGCTGGTGAACAACGCCGGCGTGGCCGTGTTCAAGCCGGCGCTCGAAACCTCGTTCGAGGAATGGCGCCGCGTGCTCGGTACCAACCTCGATGGCGCCTTCCTCTGCACCCAAGCCTTTGGGGCGATCATGAAGGCGCAGAGGACCGGCGCCATCGTGAACATCGCCTCGATCTCCGGCCTGCGCGCCAGCACGCTGCGCGTGGCCTACGGCACGAGCAAGGCGGCGATCATCCACCTGACCAAGCAATACGCAATGGAGCTCGGCACCTTCGGCGTCCGGGTGAACGCGGTCTGCCCCGGCCCCGTGGAGACCGAGATGGCGAAGCTGGTGCACAGCGTGGCGATCCGCTCAGACTATTACGATGCCGTCCCGCTCGGCCGCTACGGCACCACCGAGGAGATGGCGAACGTGGTCGGCTTCCTGTGCAGCAAGGAGGCGAGCTACGTGAACGGCCAAGCTCTGGCGAACGACGGCGGCTTCGACGCGGCGGGGGTCGGGCTTCCGACATTCCGGCGCAATGCGGGGATCAATCAGGTGGGCGACGGCACGCCCTGAGTGGACCCTGCGTGCCGCGCCGCAAAGGCTGCGGGGAACAGCATCCGGCCGGGATCACGGAACCGGCCGGAGCCGGGGGCTAGGCATTGCCGCGGTCTTCCCGGAACAGATGCAAGGCTTCCTGGATGGGGCGGTCAGAGAAGGAGAACAGCACGCTGTCCTCGGCCGCCTCGTGCCGGACGCGGTGCCAGGACGGCACCACGAACAGGTCGCGCTTGCCCCACTCCACCACGAAGTCTTCTCCGGTGCGGGTGGACACGATGCTGCGGCCCCGGCCCTCGATGGAGGCGAACACGGTGGCGTCCGTGGAACGGTATGCCGCCGTCGCGAAGCCGGCCGGCAGCAGCTGCACGAAGGTGCCCATGGTCGCCATGGCGTGGTTGCCGGTGATCGGGTTGCTGTAGCGCATCTTCAGGCCGTGGCACGGGTCCCACGCCTCCGCGCCGCGCATCCGCTCCAGGGCGTCCCGCGTGCGCGAATAGGGGTAGTTGAACACGGGCGAGCTGCCGCCGCCGCCCTTGTGGTCCACCGGCAGCAGGTTGGCGCCGTATCGGGCGTCGCTGTCCCCGGCCGGGCGCAGGATCGGCTGCTCGTCCTGCCCCAGGTGCTCGGCAAACGAGGCGTCGAGGAACTGGACGACGGGGATGTCCAGCCCATCCAGCCAGAAGATCGGCTCGTCGCTGTGGTTGCCGTGGTCGTGCCAGGCCATGGGCGGCGTGATGACGAAGTCGCCCTCGTTCATGATCGTGCGCTCGCCGTTCACCGAGGTGTGGGCGCCGCCGCCCTCGAGCACGAAGCGCAGGGCGCTCTGCGTGTGGCGATGCGCGGGCGCGACCTCGCCCGGCAGGACGAGCTGCACGCCGGCATACAGGCTGGTGGTGATCCGGCTCTGGCCGCGCAGGCCCGGATTCTCCAGCACCAGGACGCGGCGCTCCGCCTCCTTGGCCGTGATGAGGCCGCCGGCCTCTATCATGGCGGCGCGGATGTCGCTGAACGCCCAGCTTGCCGGCTGGCAGGGGCTGCGCGGCTCCGGCGTCACCAGGTTCGCGAGCGAGGTCCAGAGCGGCGTCAGGTTCTGCAGGCTGATGCGGTCGTAGAACGCCTGGCGCCCCGACGTGTCCGCGGGCTGGGCCGTGATGGTGTCGGCTGGCATCGTGCTGTCCTCCCGGTTCCTGTTAATTGACAGCATACTGAACTTCGGTATGCTGTCAATCATGGACGCCCTGTACGTCATGCCCGGCCATCTGATCCGCCGCGCGCAGCAGGCCAGCATGGCCCTGTTCGCGGAGGAGTGCGCCGAGTTCGACCTGACCTCGGTGCAGTACGCGGCGCTGGTGGCGATCAAGGCCAATCCCGGCGTGGACGCGACCCGGCTGTCCCACCTGATCGCCTTCGACCGCTCCACCCTCGGCGGCGTGCTGGAGCGGCTGGAGGCCAAGGGCTGGGTGCTGCGCAGCCCCAGCCCATCCGACAGGCGGGTCAAGCTGCTGCGCCTGACGCTGGGCGGGGAGCGGCTGCTGCGCCGGGTCGAGCCGGCGGTGCGCCGGGTGCAGCAACGCCTGCTGGAGCCGCTGACGCCGCCGGACCGGGCCGCCCTGCTGCGGCTGCTGACGCGCCTGGCGGATGTCCACAACGACGTGACGTCGGCCCCGTTGCGGGTCGCGGACCAGGGCTGAGCAAGCCTCTCGGGGCTTGCCGCGCGCATCGACACCCAAGCTGCCTCGATAGGACAGCCTCAAACGCTCAGTAAGGAGGACCGCCATGCATCACGACCATCCCATCCTCATCGCCGGCGGCGGCATCGGCGGCCTGGCGGCGGCGCTCGGCCTGGCGCAGCACGGCTTCGGCGTGACGGTGCTGGAGCGCGCGGAGACGCTGGGGGAGATCGGCGCCGGCATCCAGCTTGGTCCCAACGCCTTCCATGCCTTCGACTACCTCGGCATCGGCGACACGGCGCGGGCCATGGCGGTGTACGTGGACCAATTGCGGCTGATGGACGCGATGACGGCGGAGGACATCGTCCGGATCGACCTGACCGAGCCGTTCCGGCGCCGCTTCGGCAACCCGTACGCCGTGGTGCACCGGGGCGACCTGCACGGGGTGTTCCTGCGGGCCTGCCAGGCCAACCCGCTCATCCGCCTCCGCACGGGATGCGGCGTCATGGGATACGAGCAGGACGGCGCCGCGGTGCAGGTCCGCCTGGCGTCGGGCGAGCAGGTGACGGGGGCCGTGCTGATCGGCGCGGACGGGCTGTGGTCCCGGGTCCGCGCGCAGGTGGTGGGCGACGGCCCGCCGCGCGTCACCGGGCACACCACCTACCGCTCGGTCATCCCGACAGAGCGCATGCCGGAGGACCTCCGCTGGAACGCCGCGACGCTGTGGGCCGGCCCCAAGTGCCACATCGTTCACTACCCCCTGTCGGGCTGGAAGGTGTTCAACCTGGTCGTGACCTACCACAACGACGCGCCCGAGCCGGTGGCCGGGCAGCCTGTGCCGGAGGCCGAGGTGATGGCGGGGTTCGAGCACATCCATCCCCGCGCGCGCGACATCATCCGCCACGGCACGGACTGGAAGATGTGGGTGCTATGCGACCGCGACCCGGTGGAACGCTGGGTGGACGGGCGCGTCGCCGTGCTGGGCGACGCCGCGCACCCGACGCTGCAATATCTGGCCCAGGGCGCCTGCATGGCGATGGAGGACGCGGTGTGCCTGTCGCACGAGATGGCCGCACGCCCCGGCGACCCGGAGGCCGCGCTGGAGGCATACCGGCGGCAGCGGGTCCTGCGGACGGCCCGCGTGCAGTTGATGTCGCGCGCCATCGGCGACCACATCTACCATCCGGCCGGTGCCCACGCGGCGCTGCGCAACCAGGTCATGGCGGCGAAGTCCAACGAGGAATGGTATGACACCCTGACCTGGCTGTATGGCGGCACCGGCCTGTCGGGCGTGGCGGCCAGCGAGGTTGCCGCCGCGGCCTGACCGGGCGACACAGGGGAAAACGGGGGGATGTCCATGATGCGGGCCTGGGTTCTGAGATTGGGCGTCCTTGTCGGCCTGGCGCTGTGCGGCCCCGCGGGCGCCCAGGCGCCCTCGGTCCCTGCGTCCCCTGCCCCGGCGTCCCCTGCCTTGGCGGGCCTGCTGCGCATCGGCGTGCTGAACGATATGTCCGGGCCTTTTGCCGACCTGTCCGGCAGGGGGTCGGTGCTGGCGGCGCAGATGGCGGCCGAGGATTTCGCGGGCGCCGCCGGGCCGGGCGCGCCGCGGGTCGAGATCCTGAGCGCCGACCACCAGAACAAGGCCGATATCGGGGCGGCCATCGTGCGCCGCTGGGTCGACCAGGACAGGGTCGCGGCCGTGGTGGACGTGCCGAACTCCGCCGTGGCGCTCGCGGTGAACCAGGTCCTACGGGACAAGGACCGCGCCTTCCTCGCCTCCAGCACCGCGACCTCGGACCTGACGGGGCCGCAATGCGCGGCGACGACGGTGCAGTGGACCTTCGACACCTGGGCGCTGGCCAACGGCACCGTGCGCGCCCTGGTGCCGCAGGGCGGCGACGCCTGGTTCTTCCTGACGGCCGACTATGCGTTCGGCCAGGTGCTGGAGCGCGACGCCGCCGCGTTCGTCAAGCAGGCGGGCGGCCGGGTGATCGGGGACGCCCGGCATCCCTTGGACACCACGGACCTCTCGTCCTACCTGCTGCAGGCGCAGGCGTCCGGGGCGAACATCATCGGGCTGGCCAACGGGGGCACGGACACCACCAACGCCATCAAGCAGGCCGCCGAGTTCGGCATCGGGCGCGACGGCAAGCAGCGCCTGGCGGGGCTGCTGGTGTTCCTGACCGATGTGGACGCCCTCGGCCTGGAGGCGGCGCAGGGCCTGGTGCTGACCGAGGCGTTCTACTGGGACCTGAACGAGGCGACGCGCGCCTGGAGCAAGCGGTTCGGGGAGCGGGCCGGCGGGCGCATGCCCACCATGAACCATGCCGGGGTCTATTCCAGCGTGCTCGCCTACCTGCGCGCGGCCCAGGCGGTCGGCGTGCCCACCCAAGGGGCGCCGTCGGGCACGGCCGTCGTCGCGGCGATGGCGGCTTCCCCCATCGACGACGCGCTGTTCGGCCCCACGGTGATCCGGAAGGACGGCCGCGCGGTGCACGCCATGCACCTGTTCCAGGTCAAGACCCCGGGCGAAAGCCGCGGACGGTGGGACTACTACAAGCGCCTGGCCACGATCGATGCCGACCACGCCTTCCGGCCGATGGCCGAGGGCGGCTGCCCGTTGCTCAAACGGCCGGGGTGAAGGCGCGCCGCCTGCCCGACAGGGACGTCCCGGCCGTCATCGCCAGTCATCCGGATCGGACGGGAACGCAGGGATGCGGCTACGGCAGCTCGAATTGTTCGTGCGCGTCTGCGAGCTGGGCAGCATCAGCCAGACGGCCAAGCGCCTCCACATCGCGCAGCCGGCGCTGGGGCAGCAGATACGCGGGTTGGAGCATGACTTCGGCGCAGACCTGATCACCCGGCACAGCCGCGGGGTGCGCCCGACCGCCGCGGGCCGCGTGGTGCTGGCGATGGCGCGCGAGGTCCTCGCCCGGGTGGAGCAGGCCCGCGCCGAACTCCGCGGCGGGGCGCAGCCGCATACCGTGACGGTCGGCCTCAGCCCAAGCCTGGCCGCCATGCTGTCCAGCCGCATCCTATCCGACGGCGCCGAGCGCCTGCCCGGCGTCACGCTGCGGCTGGTGGAGGAGCTGAGCCATGTCCTGGCCGAGTGGGCCGGGACGGGGCGGCTCGACCTGGCGCTGGCCTACAACGCGCCTGACGACAGCCGCTTGCGTCGCACGGCGCTGTTGCAGGAGGAGCTGTTCCTCGTCACCGCCCCGCCCGCCCCGGCGACGCCCATCACGCTGCGGGACGTGCTGACGGCCAAGCTCGCGGTGCCGGGCGCGGCCGACAGCCTCCGCCGCACGATGGAGGCCGCGGCCTCCAGCCTGGGATTGACCCTCACGGTCAGCTTCGAGCTGGACTCCATGACCGCGATCAAGCAGGTCGTGGCGGCTGGCCTCGCGGCCGCCGTGCTGCCGTGGGGCGCAGCACGGCGGGAGCTTGAAACCGGGGAGCTGGTCGCCCGCCCCATCACCGAACCGGCCCTGCTCCGCACGCTCCATCTGCTGGAACCGCGCAGCCATGAGGAACAGGCGGCGGCGGACCTGCTGAGACGCACGGCGGCGGCCCTGCTGGACGACGCGACCGGGCGGTTCAGGGCCGTGCCGTAGGGCTTTAGCTGTTTAGTCCCGTCATTGGGTGGATCGGATCGGGCCTGAATTGTTTTGGCCCGGCTGTCCCTGTTGTGCAGATGGCTTCGCAGGGCGTGAGGCCCTTGAGGGTCTTCAATCGTCGGCCGACGTTGTAGGCGTTGACGAAGTCGTCGAGGTGTCTGCGAAGCTGATCGTGAGCGAGCTATGCCGGAAAATGGGTGATGGCTGAGTGAGGAAGGCGGCGTATCGAGG
>CAXULX010000008.1:0-91436 GCA_964252005.1 uncultured Acetobacteraceae bacterium
TCTCGGACGCCGCCGAGGCGCTGGGCCTGCCGATGCCCGAGATGCCGGCCGACGCGCAGGCGCGGCTCAAGGCCATGCTGCCCTTCGCAGCACCCCGCAATCCCGTGGACTGCACGGCGCAGGCGTTCAACGACATGAGCCTGATCGGCCGTTTCACCGACTCGATGATCGAGGACGGCGGCTATGCCTCGGTGCTGGCCTTCTTCACCCAGGTCGGCGGGGCCGCCAGCATCGCGCCGAAGCTGCGGGAGCAGCTCAACGCCTCCAAGGCCCGGCATCCCGACCGGCTGTTCGTGCTCTCGGTCGTGGCGCCGCCGGAGCGCATCCGCGAATACGAGGCGGACGGCTTCACGGTGTTCGAGGACCCGACCCGCGCCACCGTCGCCATCCACGCCATGGGCCGGTTCGGCGAGGCGTTCGCGAACACCCCCGGCCTGCTGCCGCCCGTGGTCCCCATCGTGGACCTGCCGCTCACCAACCCGTCCGAGGCCGCCGCCAAGCGCATCCTCGCGCAGGCCGGCATCCCCGCGGCGCCCGAGGCGGCCTGCGACACCGTGGACGCCGCCATGGAGGCCGCCGAGCGTTTCGGCTATCCCGTCGTGCTCAAGGTCCTCTCGCCCGACATCGTCCACAAGTCGGAGATCGGCGGCGTGCTCCTGGGCGTGCGCGGTGCCGACGCCGTGCGGGCCGGATACGCCACGCTGATCGACCGGGCCACGGCCGCCATGCCTGCCGCCCGGCTTGAGGGCGTGCTGGTCGCCAAACAGCTCCGTGGCGGCGTCGAGTGCATCCTGGGCATCCAGCGCGACCCGGTGTTCGGACCCGTCGCCCTGTTCGGCCTCGGCGGCATCTTCGTCGAGGTGCTGCGCGACGTGGCCCTGCATCGCTGCCCGTTCGGCCACGACGTGGCGGAGCGCATGATCCGCTCGATCCGGGCCGCCCCGGTGCTGTTGGGCGCGCGCGGCCGGCCCTCGGCCGACATCGCGGCCCTCGCGGCGATGCTGTCCCGCCTGTCGGTGTTCGCGCATCAGGCCGGGCCGCGGCTCCGTTCCATCGACCTCAACCCGGTGTTCGCCATGCCGGACGGGGAGGGGGCCTATGCCGCCGACGCCGTCATCGAGCTCGGCGACGCCGCATGCTGACCGAAACCCGCGACGGCGCGACCGCCATCCTGACGCTCGACTATCCGGAGCGGCGCAACGCGCTGGCTATGCCGATGCGTCAACGGCTGGTGGATGCGCTGGAGGCGATTGAGGCCGACCGGGCGTTGCGTGCCATCGTCATCACCGGCGCCGGCGGCACGTTCAGCGCCGGGGGCGACATCAGCGGCATGGACGTGGCGGACCTCGCGGCTGGACGGGAGCGGTTCCGCCTGACGCATCGGCTGGTCCGGCTGTTGATCAAAGGCAGCAAGCCGGTCATCGCGGCGGTCGAGGGCTGGTGCGTCGGCGCCGGGTTGTCGCTCGCGATGTGCTGCGACACCGTGGTGGCCGCCGAGGACGCGCGCTTCGCCGCCGGGTTCGGCAAGATCGGCTTGGTGGCCGACCTGGGCCTGCTGCACACTCTGCCGGCCCGGATCGGCCAGGGCAGGGCGCGGCAGGTTCTGCTGTATGGCGAGCCGACCGGCGCCGGACAGGCCGCCGCCATCGGCATGGCCGACCACATCGTTCCGTCCGGCATGGCGCTGCAAGCCGCCTTGGCCCGCGCCGCGCTGTTTCACGCCGCCGCGCCCTTGCCGGTCGCGATGACCCGGCAGCATCTCGCGGACGGGCTGGACGCAGCGCTCGATTGGGAGCGGGAGGCGCAGTCGGCCCTGTTCCTGACCGCCGACCACGCCGAGGGCAAGGCAGCCTTCCTAGCGAAGCGCCCGCCTGTTTTCAGCGGCTCCTAGGCGTCCGCGCGACCTGCCTGCCGCTGACTTCAACGAGATAGGTTGGGCGTCACCGAGTCGGTGCCGGGGCCGCCCCCGTCGCGCGTGATGTCATTCGGACGGCTGTCCAGCCGTGCGCCCGGCGGCACCGAGCTGAACGGGGACGAGGCGTCCGGCCCGGTGTTGGTCCCGGCCCGCTCCGCCGGGGTCACGCTCGATGGCAAATTGCCCGGCACGGGCGCCGCGGTCCAGACCTTCTCCGGCTCACCCTTCGTCTGCGCCCATGCGGCACTCGACAGCAAACAGGCGGCAAACACCGCAACACGCAACCGCATAGGGACCACTCCTTGTCCCAGGAGAACGCTTCGCATGCGAAGAAGTTGTCAGTGGATTTCCGGCTCCGCCGTGGGCGCCGTGCCCTCCAGCACCGCGTAATCGCAGCCCTCGTTCGCCTGCCGCACCTGCTGGCTGTGCAGCAGGCCGAAGCCGCGGGCGAAGCGCGGCGGCGGCGGCGTCCATTCGGCCCGGCGCGCAGCGATCTCCGCCTCCGGCACGTCCAGGCTGATCCGCCGGGCCGCCACGTCGAGCGTGATCGGGTCGCCGGTCCGCACCAGCGCCAGCGGGCCGCCCACCGCGCTCTCCGGCGCCACGTGCAGCACGCAGGTGCCGTAGCTCGTGCCCGACATGCGGCTGTCGCTGACCCGCACCATGTCGCGCACGCCTTGGCGCAGCAGCTTCTTCGGCAGTGGCAGCATCCCCCATTCCGGCATGCCCGGCGCGCCGA
Source organism: uncultured Acetobacteraceae bacterium (assembly GCA_964252005.1). Lineage (GTDB taxonomy): Bacteria > Pseudomonadota > Alphaproteobacteria > Acetobacterales > Acetobacteraceae > CAHJXG01. Next base: position 2,655 of record CAXULX010000008.1, read on the forward strand.
TGGGCCCGGCGCTGCGCAGCACCAGCACGCTGTCCGCCGTCACCGGCAGCGCCTCGTCGTCGATGCGCGCCGCCATGTCGTTGTAGTCGTCGAACACCACGGCCGGCCCGGTATGGCGCAACAGGCGCGGATCGGCGGCGCTATGCTTGATGACGGCGCCGTCCGGCGCCAGGTTGCCGCGCAGCACCGCGACGCCGCCCTCGGACCGCAACGCGCGGTCCAGCGGCAGGATCACCTCGTCGTTCATCACCCGGGCGCCCGCAATGCCCTCGCCCAGCGACATGCCGGCCACCGTGCGGCACTCCAGGTCCAGCAGCGGGCCGAGCCGGGCCATCAGCGCCCGCAGGCCGCCGGCGTAATGGAAATCCTCCATCAGGTACTGGCCCGAAGGCCGGATGTTGGCGATCAGCGGCGTCTCCCGGCTCAGCAGGTCGAACCGGTCGAGGTCCAGGCCCACCCCGGCCCGGCGCGCCATGGCGATCAGGTGCACGATGCTGTTGGTGCTGCCGCCCAGCGCCATCGCCACGCGCACGGCGTTGTCAAAGCTCGCCGCGGTCAGCAGGCGGCTCGGCCGCTGGTCGTCCCACACCATCTCCACGATGCGCCGGCCGCAGGCGGTCGCCATGCGCGCGTGGTTGCTGTCCGGCGCCGGGATGCTGCTGCTGCCCGGCAGCGCCAGGCCCAGCGCCTCCACCGCCGCGGTCATGGTGCTGGCCGTGCCCATGGTCATGCAGGTGCCCCAGGACCGGGCGATGCCGTCCTCCACGCCCTGCCAGTCCTGCTCGGTGATGGTGCCGGCCCGCAGCTCGTCCCAGAACTTCCAAGTGTCGCTGCCGGACCCCAGCGTATGGCCGTTCCAATGCCCGCGCAGCATCGGCCCGGCCGGCATGAAGATGCACGGCAGGTCCATCGACAACGCGCCCATCACCATGGCCGGCGTCGTCTTGTCGCACCCGCCCATGAGCACCAGGCCGTCGAACGGCTGCGACCGCGCGATCTCCTCGACCTCCATCGCCAGGAGGTTGCGATACAGCATGGTCGTCGGCTTCATGAAGTTCTCGGGCAAGGCGAGCGCCGGGATTTCGAGCGGGAAGCCGCCGGCCTGCCAGACGCCGCGCTTCACCTCCTCGGCCCGGATCCTGAAATGCTGGTGGCAGGGGTTGAGGTCGGACCAGGTGTTCAGGATGCCGATGACCGGCTTGCCGCGCCAATCGGCCTCGGCATACCCCATCTGCTTGGTCCGGCTGCGATGGCCGAAGCTGCGCAGGTCGGCGACCCCGTACCAGCGGTGGCTGCGTAGCTGTTCCGGCGTCTTGCGTGCCATGCGTCCCTCCATGTTCCCGCCACCGTGCGCCGGGCGGCGAGTACGGGCAAGATGGCTCGCCGAGGGGAGGGGTGGGACGCCGATGCCGCTATGGGTGCCGATCACGCTGGTTGCGGCGCTGTTCCAGACCTGGCGCACGGCCCTGCAGCAGCGCCTGCGCGGCCAGCTTTCGGTCGGCACGGCCGGGCTTGTGCGGTATCTGTATGCCATTCCGGTGGGGATGGCGCTGCTGCTCGCCTATTGGATGGCAAGCGGCGCCGCGTTGCCGCCGCCCACCCTGACGTTCGTCCTCGCCTGCGCGGTGGCGGGACTGGCTCAGGTCCTCGGCACGTCCTTGCTCATCATGGCGTTCGGGCATCGCAACTTCGCCGTCGGCACCGCCTATGCCAAGACCGACGCGGTGCAGGCGGCGCTGCTGTCCTGGCTGCTGCTGGGGGAGGCGCTGGCGCCGGTGGCCTGGTTCGGCATCGGCGTCGGCGTATGCGGCGTCCTCACCTTGTCGCTGGCCGGACGCGGCCTGCACCCAAGCACGCTGCTTCGCGCCACCGTGCAGCCGGCGGCCCTATGCGGCCTCGGCGCCGGCGCCGGCTTTGCCGTGGCCGGCGTCGGGATCAAGGCCGCCACGGTGGCGCTTGGCGCACCGGACGTCATCCTGGGCGCGTTGTTCGCGCTGGTGGTGACCAACGTGCTGCAGACGTTAATGCAGGGCGGCTACATGGCCTGGCGCGAACCGGCGGGCCTGCGGGCCGCGTTCTCGTCATGGCGCAGCTCAGCCTGGGTGGGCGCGCTCTCGGCTGGCGGCTCCGCGTGCTGGTTTGCAAGCTTCGCCTTGGCGCCGGTCGCCCTGGTGCGGACGCTGGGCCAGGTGGAGATGCTGTTCACCTTGCTGTTCAGCCGGTTTTACCTGAAAGAGTCGCTGCGCCGCGCCGACATCGCCGGGCTGGCGCTGATCGTGCTGGGCGTCTTGCTGGTTCTACGGTTTCACTGAGGCTGCTTGGCTGGGTCGCCAGCCCGATAATGCATATTATGGAAAGTCAGATCACTCGGAAGCAGAAACCTCCAGCACCATCCCGTCATAGGCCGGCTCCATATGCGCCGGCAGATGCCGCTTCAGCCACGACCAATCGATGTCATACCCCATGTGCGTCAGCACGACCCGGCGCGGATGCAGGCGCTCGACCCATGCCAGCACTTGCTCCAGGTTCGCGTGGGTCTTGTGCGGCTGGCGCTGGAAGCAATCCACGATCCAGGTGTCCACTCCGGCCAAGGTGGCCAAGGCGGTCTCGTCCAGGATGGCGACGTCCGTGGAGTAGCCGAACCCGCCGATGCGCAGGCCAAGCGTCGGCATGAAGCCGTGGTCCTGTTCGAATATCTGGACCTGCAGGCCGCAGACCTCCACCGTTTGGCCCGCCTCAATACTGCGCGGCGTCAGCACCGGACGGAAGAAATACGGCTGAGTCCAGGGTTTGAACACATAATCGAAACGTTTATCCAGCTCCGCCAAGGTCTGCGCCGTGGCGAATGCGTCGATGGGCCGGTTCGCGATGCGGTTCAGGATGCGAACGTCGTCGATGCCGAGCACGTGATCCGCATGGGCGTGGGTGAACAGGATCGCATCCACCCGGGGGATTTCGCAGGCCAGCAACTGCGCACGCATGTCGGGCGACGTGTCCACCAGTAGCCGCTCGCCCTTGTCGCTCTCGATGACGATGCTCGACCGGGTGCGGCGGTTGCGCGGCTCGGCCGGGTCGCAGGCGCCCCAATCGCCGCGTCCGTCGTCTCCGCCGATCTGCGGCACGCCGGCCGAGCCGCCGCAGCCCAGGACCGTCACCCGGGGCATCGCTACCCCATACGCCGGAACAGCGCCCGGGCATTTTCGGTCGTCAGCGCATGCAACGCCTCTGGCCGCAGCCCGCGCAGTTCGGCCAACACGCGGGCCGTCTCGACGACATAGCCGGGTTCGTTGCGTTTCCCGCGATGCGGCGTGGGCGCCAGATAGGGCGCGTCGGTCTCCACCAGCAGCCGGTCGGCCGGCACATCCCGCGCGATGTCGCGCAACTCGCCAGACTTGGGAAACGTCAGGATGCCGGAGAAGCTGATGTAGCCGCCCAATCCCAGAGCATCCTCCGCCAGCGCACGGCCGGAACTGAAGCAATGCAGGACAAACTGGAACGGGCCGCCCGCATCCCGCTCCTCATGCAAGATCGCCGCGATGTCCTGGTCGGCATCGCGCGCATGGATCACCAAAGGCAGCCTGGCCAAGCGGGCGGCGCGGATGTGCTGCCGAAAGCTCGCCTGCTGCATGTCGCGCGGCGCCTTTTCGTAGAAGTAATCGAGGCCGGACTCGCCGATGCCCACCACCCGGGGGTCGGCGGCCAAGCTGGCGATGGCGGCGGCATCGGCAACCGGCCCTTCCCCGGCATTGTGCGGATGCACGCCGACGGTGCACCACACGCCGGGCCGTTGAGCCAATGCCATAAGCTGCGCGCTCTGGCTGAGCCGTGTGCCGATCGTGATCACCCGGCCGACCCCGGCGCCGGCGGCCCGATCCAGCACGGCGTCAAGCTCTTCCGCCTCGATCATATCCAGATGGCAGTGCGAATCGACCAGCATCGGCGCCCTACCCGGCTTCGCCGACAAACCGCGGGAACACGCCCTGCGGCGCCGGCAGGGCCAAGCCCGGCGGCAACGGCGCCGCGAGGTCGGCCAGGCCCCGCACGTCCGGAGGCGCGCCGACCTGATCGAGCATTGCGGCCATGCTGCCGGGCATGAACGGCTGCAGCACCGTCGCCACGCAGCGGATCACCTCGACCAGGACATTCAGCACGCTCGCCATGCGAACCGCGTCGGTCTTGCGCAGCGCCCATGGCGCCTGGTGGTCGATATAGGCGTTGGCCGCACGGATGACCTTCCACACGTCCTCCAGCGCATCGTGGAACGCCAGGCGGTCCAGGCGGTCCCGCACGGCTTGCGGCAACGCCTGCGCCGCGTCCAGCAGCGCCATGTCCTGGGCGGTCGCGGTCCCCCGCACCGGCAGCAGCCCACCGCAGTTCTTGGCCACCTGGGACAGCGTGCGCTGCGCCAGGTTGCCGAGGTCGTTCGCAAGCTCCACGTTCGTCCGGCGGATCAGCGCCGCGTCGCTGTAGTCCCCGTCATTGCCGAACGGCACCTCGCGCAGCAGGAAATACCGCACGGGATCAAGGCCGAACGTCTCCACCAATCGGGCGGCATCGACGGCGTTGCCCAGCGACTTGCTCATCTTCTCGCCCGCCGCCGTCCACCAGCCGTTCGAGAACACGCAGCGCGGCACGGGCAGCCCGGCTGCCATCAGGAACGCCGGCCAGTACACCGCGTGGAACCGGATGATGTCCTTGCCGACCACGTGCACGTCGGCCGGCCAGAACGGCCAGCGCGGACTCTCCGTATCGGGAAAGCCGACCGCAGACAGGTAGTTCGTCAGCGCATCGAGCCACACGTACATGACGTGGCCCGGGTCGTCCGGCACCGGCACGCCCCAGGTGAAACTGGTGCGGCTGACCGACAGATCGTTCAGCCCGCCCCGGACGAAGCTCACCACCTCGCTGCGGCGGCTGGGCGGGGACACGAAATCCGGCTCGCTCTCATACAGCGCGAGCAGGCGGTCCTGCCAAGCCGACAGGCGGAAGAAGTACGAAGGCTCCCTCACCCACTCGACCGGCGCCCCCGTGGGCGCCGCGCGGCTGCCGTCAGGCCGGGTGATCAACTCGCTCTCGTTGTAGAACGCCTCGTCGCGGACGGCATAATAGCCCTCGTAGTGCCCGAGATAGATGTCGCCCGATGCGTGCAGCCGGCGCCAAAGCTCCTGGCAGGCCAGCTTGTGGCGCGCCTCCGTCGTGCGGATGAAGTCATCGTTGGAAAGGCCCATCAACGCGGACAGGCCCTGGAACTGCTTGGAAATCCGGTCGGCAAACTCCTGGGGCGCCACGCCCGCATCATGCGCCGCCTTCTCGACCTTCTGCCCGTGCTCGTCGGTGCCGGTCAGGAAGAACACCTCATGGCCGTCGAGCCGCTTCCACCGGGCTAGCACGTCGGCGGCGACCGACGTGTAGGCGTGGCCGATATGCGGCGCGCCGTTGACGTAGTAGATCGGTGTCGTGACGTAGAACCGCTTGCTCATGGGGTGTTCAGCAAATCCAGGCCCGAGACGATCGCATGCCGCTTGTCCAAGTTGAACCGCTCGGTATCGTCCTGCAAGCGCGTCAGCGCGTGCCACAAATCGCCCCATTCGGCTAGGGGCCTTAAGGCGGCCAGGCGCTGCTGGGCGGCATCGGCCCGGCCGCGGGCGGCATTGCGGACCGCGGCGCTGATCGCATCCCGCAGCAGGCCCATGAAGGCGGCGAAGCCTGCGTCGTTCCGCGCCAGCTTGTCCGCGATCTCATAGGCGCGCAGCACCGGCAGGTTCGGCGCCGCCCGCAGCACGTCGCCCACCAGGGCCGCGACCTCCACGCCCTGCTCCTCGGCCAACGCCAATGCCCGGCCGGGCGCGCCCGACAGGGCGGCCAACGCGGCGCGGTCCGCCGTGCCCATGTCCGGCAGGCAGCGGGCCAGCACGCGGTCCATGTCCGCAGGCCCAAGCTCACCCAGCCGCAGCCGCCGGCACCGGCTGCGGATCGTCGGCAGCAGCCGGCCCGGCGACGCGCAGGCCAGCAGCAGCACGGCGCGCGGCGGCGGCTCCTCCAGCACCTTCAGCAGCGCATTGGCGGCATTGCGGTTCAGGTGCTCGGCCCCGTCCACCACAACCAGGCGCCAGCCGCCCTCCGCCGGGGTGAGGCGCAGGAAGTCCGCGACGCCGCGGGCGCTGTCCACCACGATCTCGGACCGCAGGCGCCTGCGCTTGTCGTCCCATTCGCGCTCGATGGTCAGCAGGTCCGCATGGGTGCCGGCCGCGACCCGGCGGAACACCGGCGACGCCGGGTCGTTCGCATCGGCGGCCGGCACCCCGGGGCCGGCCAGCAGGCGCCGGGCGAAGCGGTAGGCCAGCGTCGCCTTCCCCACCCCCTCCGGCCCGGTCAGCAGCCAGGCATGATGGACGCGGCCGGCCTGGATCGCGTCGTCGAACACCGCCTCCGCGGCGGAATGGCCCAGCAGGAACGGGTTCTCCCGCGGCGAAGCCACGCTCATGCGGCGGCGGACCGGCGGCGGGCGATGACGGCGAGCACGGCGCGGTGCACCTCGTCCACCCCGCCATCGGCCGGGACCACGACGCAGCGGTCCGGCTCCGCCGCGGCGATGGCGGCAAAACCCTCCGCGACCCGTCCATGGAACGCCGTCCCCATCGCCTCGTAGCGGTCGAGCGCCTGGCGGCGGGCCGCCATCCGCCGGGTCGCCACGGCCGGCGACACGTCGAGCATGATGGTCAGGTCGGGCCGCACCGGCACCAAGCGGCTCAACGCGGCGATCAGGGCGCGGTCGGCCCCGAGGCCATAGCCCTGGTAGGCCATCGTCGAATCGGCGAATCGGTCGCTGATCACCACCTCGCCCCGAGCCAGGGCTGGCTGAATGGTCCGCGCCACGTGCTCGGCCCGGGCCGCGAAGTGCAGATAGACCTCGGCCGGCGGCGACCAGTCATGCTCACGCGACAGCAGCAGGCCGCGCAGGACCTCCGCCCCGGGCGCGCCGCCAGGCTCGCGGGTGCACAGCACCGTGCGGCCCGCAGCCGTCATCGCCTCGGCCAGAAGGCGGGCCTGGGTGGACTTCCCGGCCCCCTCCCCGCCCTCGAACGTGATGAACACCGGGGCGTCAGGACCCTGTGACGTAGCGCGCCATGACCGCGGCCGCACGACCCGGCAGCCAGAGCCGAGGCACGTCGGCGCCGGCCAGCAGCGGCACATCCATCGCCGGCACCCCCTGCCCCGACACCGTGAGCTTGCCCAGCACGTCGCCGCGGCTGACCGGCGCGGGGACGGGGTTGGTGTATGCGACTTCGATCTTGGCACTGCGGCGCCACTGCCGGGGCATGGTCAGCACCAGGTCCTGGCCGCCCACCAGCGGCACCGTGGGCCGCGCGCCCAGCCAGACCTTCGCCTGCTCGACCGCGTCGCCGGCGCTGAACAGCGTCACGTTCTCGAACTCCCGGAAGCTCCATTCCAGCAGCCGCTCGCTCTCCTCCGCCCGCTGGTGCATCGACGTGAGGCCGTTCACCACGACGATCACCCGCCGGCCGGCCCGCGCACTGCTGGCGACCAGGCCGTATCCGCCCTCCTCGGTGTGGCCCGTCTTCAGGCCGTCCGCCACGCCCTTCTGCACCAGTGGATTGCGGTTCTGCTGCTCGATGTTGTTGTATTTGAACAGTTTCTCATTGTCATACTTGTAGTATTCCGGGAAATCCGTGATCAGCCGCCGCGCCAGCGTCGCGATGTCGCGGCAGGACATGCGCTGCTGCGGGTCGGGCCATCCCGTGCTGTTGCGGAAGTTCGATGCGGTCAGGCCCAGCTCCCTGGCCTTCGCGTTCATCTGCTCGGCGAACCCCTCCTCCGACCCGGCCACCGCCTCCGCCAGGACGATGCAGGCGTCGTTGCCGGACTGGACGATGACGCCGCGGATCAGGTCCTCGACCTTCACCGCGCCGCCCAGCGGCACGAACATCTTCGAACCCTGCATGCGCCAGGCCCGCTCGCTCACCGGCAGCTCCTGGGCGAGCGTCAGGCGGCCCGACTTCAGCATGCCGTAGATGATGTACGCGGTCATCAGCTTGGTCATGGACGACGGCGGCATCGGCGCGTCGCCATCCTTGTCCAACAACGTTGCGCCGGTGTTGAAATCGAGGATCAGCGCGAACTTGGCCGCGGTGTCGATGGGACCGAGCGGGGTGGTCGCGGCCGTGCCGACCGGCGCCGCCTCGCGCCCACGCCCGCGCGGGGGCGCGAGGCGGCGCTCCGCCCCTGCCACGCTGCCCGGCAACGCCGCGAGCGCCGACCCAGCAATCAAAACCTGACGGCGACCCAGCATGGCCCGGCGCTCCCTACTGACCCACGATAGCTGCATCGGTTACTCCCGCCGGCATGGCCCGGTCCAGCGCCGAAGCCGCCTGGATGCTGATCGCGCCGGACATCCCGTCACGCAGCCGATTGACCCAGGAGGCCGACGGCAAGGGCGTAGAAGTCGGACGGGTTGTAGCGCCGGATCACGTTGAAGTTGGGATAGGTCATGAACCCCTCCCCCGGCTCCGCCCCGCTCGGCACCACGACGGCACCCTGGAGGTCGGCGCGCCCGAACTCCCGCCCATCGACCCGGCGCACGCCTGCGCGCATCCAGTCATCGAGGCTCCGGCGGTTGTCGCGCACCGCGACCGCCGGGTCGAACCCTGCGGGCAGTCGGACCGGCTGCGCCCAAGGCTCCCCGCGCCGCCAGCCGTTCTTCGCCAGGTAGTTGCCGACCGACCCGAACACATCGGGCTTGCTGTCCCAGATGTCGCGCCGTCCGTCGCCATCGAAATCGACGGCGAACCGCAGGTAGGAGCTTGGCATGAACTGCGGCTGCCCCATCGCCCCGGCCCAGCCGCCGGTCATGCGGACGGGCGCCACGTCCCCCTGGTCCAGGATGCGCAGCGCGTTGATCAACTCGCTGCGGAAATACGCCGCCCGCCGCCCCTCCCAGGCCAGGGTCGAGAGCGCCTCGACCAGCCGGTAAGTGCCCTTGTTGGCGCCGAAGGCCGACTCGACGCCCCAGATGCCCATGATGATGAGCGGGTCCACGCCATACCGCTCCTCGACCTGGGCCAGCAGCACGCGCTCCCGGGCGTAGTTCTCCCGCGCCGCCTGCACCCGGCTGTCCGGCAGCACCCGGGCGCGGTACTCCGGCCAGGTCAGGTTGAACTCCGGCTGCCGGCGGTCAAGCTCGATGACCCGCTGGTTCGGCTCGACGCCCGCGAACGCCTGCTGCAGGGTCGCATCGCGGATGCCGGCGCGCCGGGCCTCGGCTTTCACGCTGTTCACGAGGGCCGCAAAGCCGTCCTGTCCCCAGGCCGGCATCGAGAGCGCGATCAATGGAATCGGCAGCAGCGTGCGGCGGAATATCATTTCGCAACTGTGCCACAGCGCCGTCCCGCCCGGCAACAGACTTGGACCCGCGCCTGATCCAGGGCAGCATGGGACAAAAGCCGATGGAGGACACGAAGACCATGGGGATCACAGCCGAGCTGTCCGCCTTCAGCGCCGCCATCACGACCGCGGCGCTGCCGCCGCAGGTTGTCGGACGGGCGCGGTTCCTGGTGCTCGACCTCGTCGGCAACATCGTGCGCGCCCGGCATGACGCCGAGAGCACGGCGCCGCTGCTGGCCGCCGTCCGGGCGCTCGGCATGGCGGCTGGCAACTGCGGCGTGTTCGGCGATAGCGCCCGCTACACCCCGGCCGGCGCCGCATTGCTGAACGGCGCGTTGGGACATTCGCTCGATTTCGACGACACGCACGCGGCCGGGTCGCTGCACCCGGGCTGCCCGGTGATCCCAGCGGCGCTGGCGGCCGGCCAGATGGCGGGGGCCAGCGGCGCCGACGTGCTGGCGGGGATCGTCGCGGGGTACGAGGTCGCCTGTCGCCTCGCGCTGGCGCTGCCGGCGGGCGACCACTATGCCCGCGGCTTCCACCCGACCGCGACCTGCGGCGCATTCGGCGCCGCCGCGGCGGCCGGGCGGGTGTTCGGCCTCGGCGCGGACGACATCGCCTCGGCGTTCGGCATCGCGCTCAGCCAAGCCGCCGGCAGCCTGCAATTCCTGGCGAACGGCGCCTGGACCAAGCGGTTCCAGGTCGGCTGGTCCGGCATGGCCGGGCTGACGGCGGCGACCCTGGCGCGGGAAGGCTTCAAGGGCGCGGCCGATGCCCTGGAGGGCCAGCACGGCTTCCTCCACGCCTACGCCCCCTCCCCCAACCCGGCGCGTGCGGTCCAGGAACTCGGCGCCGAGTTCGAGCTGATGCAGACGGCGGTGAAGCCCTACCCGTCCTGCCGCTACGGCCATGCCGGCATCGACGCCGCCCTCATGCTGCGCGCCGAGCACGCCATCGACCCGGCCACCATCGAGCGTGTGACGCTCGGCCTGCCCGAGGCCGGGATGCGGCTGATCGGCGCGCCCGCGGCGCAGAAAGCAGACCCGCGAAACGTGGTGGACGGGCAGTTCAGCGGCCCCTTCGTGATCGCGTCGGCGCTGGCCACCGGCAGCATGGGCTGGGACAGCTACGCCCTGCTGCACGACGCCCGCATCCGCGCCCTGATGCCGCGCATCGCCTGCGAATGGGACGCCGACATCCAGGCCGAGTTTCCCGCCAACATGTCGGGCAAGCTGACCATCACCGCCGCCGGCAAAACGGTTCAGGCCGTCGTGGTCGTGCCCAAGGGCGAACCCGGCAACTTCCTCACGCAGGATGAACTCACCCGGAAGTTCATGGCGCTGACCGCCGGGGTCCTGGGGGAGGACCGGGCGGAGTGCCTGGCGCAGGCCGTGCTCGAGATCGACACGGCGCCGGGGGTTGGCCCGTTGCTGCGGATGGCCTCGCCCGTGACGGAGGCCCAACTGGCCGGCGACTAGGCCCCTCCCTAGCTAAACCGGCCGGTCTTCGGGAAGCCATTCGGCGGCATCCGCCCGGCCTGGCCCCGCGTGCCCATCCAGTCCTGCAGCCGGCTCTCGGTGCGCATCTTGTCGCCCAGGCGCCAGGCCAAGCCGTCGGCCACCCGGAACACCTTGGCGTCCGCCAGCTTGCCTTCCCGATACTTCTGCAGCAGCACGCCGGACCCGCGGGACAGCTCCGGCACCTCGTTCAACGCGAACACCAGCAGCTTGCGGTTGGTGCCGATCACCGCGACGTGGTCGCCCTCCGCCGGGATGCAGAGCAGCGCGGCTTCGTCGGGCTTCACGTTCAGCACCTGCTTGCCGGTGCGCTTCTCCGCCAGCAGGTCCACGGCGGCGACGACGAAGCCCCGGCCCGCAGAACTCGCAACCAGATAGCGCAGCCCGTCGCGCCAGACGAACAGGGCGGCCACGTCGTCGTCGCCCAGCTCCGCCAAGACGCGGATCGCCTGCCCGTCGCCGCGGCCGCGCGGCAGGTCGCCGGCCCGCAAGGTGTGCGCACGGCCGTTGCTGGCGAACAGGCAGAGCCGGTCCGTGGTCTGGCAGGGCACCAGCAGCCGAAGCTTGTCGCCCTCCTTGAACTTCAATTCGGCACCCTCGGCCACGTGGCCCTTAATTGCCCGGATCCAGCCCTTGTCCGACAGCACGACGGTGATCGGCTCCCGCTCGATCAGGGTGTCGGCATTCACCTCGACGGCCAGCGGCACCTCGCCCAGCACGGTCCGACGCGCCCCCAGCGCGCCCGCGCCGAACGTGTCCCGCATCGCCGCAAGCTCGCCCTCGATCTTCCGCCACCGGCGGCCCGCGTCCTTCAGCAGCCCCTCGACCTCCCGCTGCTCCTTCGACAGCGACTTGTGCTCGCGCCGGATCTCCATCTCCTCCAGGCGCCGCAGCGAGCGGAGCCGCATGTTCAGGATCGCCTCCGCCTGCAGATCAGTCAGCGTGAAGCGGGACACCAGCGCCGGCTTCGGATGGTCCTCCTCGCGGATGATCCGGATCACCTCGTCGAGGTTCAGGAACACCGCGAGGTAGCCGTCCAGCACCTCCAGCCGGCGCTCGATGGCGGCCAGGCGATGGCGGGAGCGGCGGATCAGCACCTCGTGCCGATGGTCGAGCCACGCCTGCAACACCCCCCGCAAGCCCAGCACCATGGGGGTTCGGTCGGTGGTCAGCACGTTCATGTTCAGCGGGAACCGGCTTTCGAGCGCGGTGGCGCGGAACATCGTCTCCATCAGCACCTCCGGCTCCACGCCGCGCGACTTCGGTTCCAGCACCAGCCGGACCTGCTCGGTGCTCTCGTCCCGCACGTCGCCAAGGAATGGCAGCTTCTTGGCCTCCAGCAGCTCGGCGATCTGCTCGATCAGCCGGGCCTTCTGCACCTGATAGGGAATCTCGCTGACCACGACGTGCCAGGCGCCGTGCTTGCCCCGTTCGATCTCCCACTTGGCGCGCATGCGGAAGCCGCCGCGCCCGGTCTCATAGGCGTGCAGGATCGCGGCCGGGTCCTCGATCAGCGTGCCGCCGGTCGGGAAGTCCGGGCCGGGCATGTGGGCCAGCAGGTCGGCCGTCGTCGCCTCCGGATGCTGGATCAGGTGGATCGCCGCGGTGCAGACCTCGCCGGCGTTGTGCGGCGGGATGCTGGTGGCCATGCCGACCGCGATCCCCGCGGCGCCGTTCGCCAGCAGGTTCGGGAACCCGCCCGGCAGCACGACCGGCTCGGTTTCCGTGCCGTCATAGGTCGCACGGAAATCCACGGCGTCGTCGTCGATGCCGGACAGCAGGGTCTGCGCCACCTCGGTCAGCCGCGCCTCGGTGTAGCGCATCGCCGCCGCGTTATCGCCGTCGATGTTGCCGAAATTGCCCTGCCCCTCGATCAGCGGGTAGCGCGCCGCGAACTCCTGGGCCAGCCGGACTAACGCCTCATAGACCGAGGCGTCGCCATGCGGATGGTACTTGCCGATCACGTCGCCCACGACGCGGGCGCATTTCTTGAAGCCCGAAGCCGGGTCGAGCTTCAACTGGTGCATGGCATACACCAGCCGCCGGTGCACCGGCTTCAGGCCGTCGCGCACGTCCGGCAGGCTGCGCGACATGATCGTGCTCAGCGCATAGGCCAGATACCGCTCGCTCAGCGCGTCCGCCAACGGCGTGTCGGCGATCGTTCCCGTCAGGTCGTCAGGCATCTCAGTCCCCTTTTTGGAACATATAGAGAACTAACCGCGCGCCGCCAAGGCCGAAACCCGGTCGTACAGCATGTGCCGCGCCGCCGGCAACGGCCGATGCTGATGCCCGAAGGCGTCCCGTGCCAGGAAATGCCCCGTCAGCTTGAGGCCGTCGCGCCAGTCCTCGGCGCACGCCGCGTTCCCACCCACAAGGAAGCCCGGCAAGCGCAGCAGGCGCGGCCGCCACTCGCCCGCCGCCTCGTCCGACACCGCGCGGCCGGTCTTCGGCGACACCCAGGCCAGCCCGGCCACCGACCCGGACACGGCACACGCCGAAAGGTCCAGCCCATAGCCGAGCTCCGCCAGCAGCACGGTTTCCCACCGCACGAGGTCCGTCAGCGACTCCGCCCCCCGCGCCAGCCCGGCAATCGCCTGCACCAGGCCGGCGAACACCCCCGGATGCGGCTCGCGCTCCGGCAGCGCGCCCTCCGCCACGGCGCAGGCGGAGGACAGCATCGCGAGCGACAGCGCGTCGTCCATCGCCAGCGCGGCGCCGGGATGCACCAGCTCCGCCGTCATGGACCCCAACTGGTCTGGGAGCCGGGCGACCCAGCGCGCCTGCACGAGGTTGCCGGGCTGCCAGGTCGAGGCTTGCGCCCGGGAATTGCCGCCGCGGGCGAGGCCGTGATGCCGCCCCTGGCCCTCCGTCAGCACCGTCACCAGCGCGTCGCCCTCGCCGTGCGGGCGCGCGGCCAGGACGATGGCGGGCGCCTGCCACTCCACGGGGGACGCTACGCGGTGTCGTCGAGGCCGATGGCCCGCAGCCGCGCGCCCTCCTCGTCCCAACCGGCGCGCTCCTTCACGTTCAGGAACAGGTGCGCCGGGCGTTCGAGCAGGCTGGTCAGCTCCTTGCGGGCGCGGGCGCCGATCTCTTTGATGCGGGCGCCGCCGGCCCCGATCAGGATCGCCTTGTGCCCGGCGCGTCCGACATAGATCGTCGCCTCCACCCGCACCGAGCCGTCCGGCTTCTCCTGCCAGCTCTCCGTCTCGACCGTGGTGCCGTAGGGGATTTCCTCCTGGATTTGCAGGAAGATCTGCTCCCGCACCAGCTCGGCCGCCAGCAGCCGGTCCGGCAGGTCCGTGAGGTCGTCGTCGGGATAAAGGTGCGGCCCGGCCGGCACCCCGCCGGCCAGGGCGTCGAGCAGGCGATCCAGCCCGCCGCCGGTGGCGGCGCTCACCATGAAGGTCTGCTCGGCCGGCAGGATCGCGCTCAGCTGGGCAGTAAGCGGCAGCAGGGTGTGCGCCGCGATCAGGTCGATCTTGTTCAGCACCATCCAGGCGCGGCGCCCGCGCTCGGCGATCTGCCGAGCGATGCCGATCACCCCCTCCGTCGCGCCGGCCTTGGCATCGACCAGCAGCAGCGTCAGGTCGGCGTCCTCCGCCCCGGTCCAGGCCGCCTTGACCATGGCGCGGTCCAGCTTGCGGCGCGGGCGGAAGATGCCGGGCGTATCGACCAGAAGGATCTGGCTCGGCCCGCGCATCAGGATGCCGAGCACGCGGAACCGGGTCGTCTGCGCCTTGGGCGTCACGATGGACAGCTTGGCGCCGGTCAGCCGGTTCAGCAGCGTGGACTTGCCGGCATTGGGCGCCCCCACGATGGCGACGAAGCCGCAGCGCGGCTCAAGGCTTTGGTCCGCGCCGGGCGAGTGAGGCTGGTCGGTCATGTCAATCTTTCAAGCAAATCGGCCGCGGCCAGGCGCTCCGCCAAGCGTTTGCTGCCGGCGCGCCCGGTGCCCGTCCGGTCGCACGCCGACACGCTGATGACGAACTCCGGCGCGTGCGACGGGCCGCTGCGGTCCATCACCTCATAGATGGGCAGCGCCAGGCGCCGCGCCATCAGCAATTCCTGCAACGCGGTCTTCGGGTCCTTCGGCGGCAGCACGAGCGAGGCCATCGCCGGCTGCCAGGCCCGCCGCACGAAACGCTGCGCCGCCGGCAGCCCGGCGTCGAGGTACAGCGCCCCGATCATCGCCTCCATCGCGTCGGCCAGCACGTTGGCGAGCAGGCCCACCCCGGCCCGCGCCTCGTTCGGCGCAACCGCCAGCGCCCCCGACAGCCCGGCCGCCTCGGCGATCATCGCCAGCACCTTGCGCGACACCAGGTGCGCGTGCCGTGGTCCCAGCTCGCCCTCCTGCTCATCGGGGAACCGTTCGATCAGCCAATCCGCCACGACCAGGCCCAGCACGCGGTCGCCGATGAACTCCAGCCGCTCGTTCGAGCCGACGCCCCGCCGTTCGCCCCGGCGATGCTGGCCGCGCCGGCCATGCGCGGCCGAGCGGTGCGTCAGCGCCTCATGCAGCAGGTTGGGACGGGTGAAGGCATGGCCCAGGATGGCCTCGGCCGCCTGGTACTTCGCTGCCGGGTCGGGGGAAGGCTCGTGGGCGGCGTCGATCAAGTGATGCCGTGCAGCAGCCGGGTCCAGCGGATCTCGAACGGCCATTCCCAAACCTCCCACCACGGCGCCCGGCCGTCGATCGAGAAGAAGATGAACTCCGCCCGCCCCACCAGGTTCTCCACCGGCACGAAGCCGACGCCCGAGCTGTCCATCACCCTGCTGTCCGACGAGTTGTCCCGGTTGTCGCCCATGGCGAACACGTGGCCGTCCGGCACCTTGAACTCCGGCGTGCTGTTCAGCCCGCCCTCCTCATACATCTTGAGGATGTCGTGCTGCCGGCCGTTGGGCAGCGTCTCCACATAGAGCCGGGCGACGGTGCGCGGCCCCTGCTCGTCGTCCATGTAGTTGCCGGCCTCCCGGCGCGGCACGAGGGTGCCGTTGATGTAAAGCTGGCCGGACTTCATCTGGATGCGGTCGCCGGGCAGGCCGACGATGCGCTTGATGTAGTCGGTCTGGTTGTCGCGGGGCCACTTGAACACCGCGACATCCCCGCGGTCCGGCAACCGCCCGAAGATCCGCCCGTTGAACAGGTTCGGCGCGAACGGCATCGAGTATCGGGAATAGCCGTAGCTGTACTTGGATACGAACAGGTAATCGCCGATCAGCAAGGTCGGGATCATCGAGCCGGACGGGATGTTGAAGGGTTCGAACGCGACGGTGCGGATGCCGACCGCGATCAGGCCGGCGTAGAGGATGGTCTTGACGTTGTCGATCAAGCCGCCCGGTTTATGGTTCGCCATTATGCAGAGGTGATCCGGTTCACAGGAATGGCGGGATCAAGCCGACGCCGCCCCGCCGTGTCAAGGAATCCCGGCCATGGGCAGCGCCGAGATCACCACCTGCGCGAACGCATAGGGGTACTCGTCCGTCACCGTCAACGCCACCGAGGGCTGCATCCCCGGCGGCACCAACGCGAGCAGCCGGGCCCGCGCGCCGCCGGTCAGCGCCATCGTCGGCTGTCCCGACGGCAGGTTCACGACGCCCATGTCCGAGTGGAACACGCCCAGCCGGAACCCGGTGCCAAGCGCCTTCGCGCATGCCTCCTTCGCGGCGAAGCGTTTGGCGAACGTCGGGGCATGCAGGCTCGCGGTGCGCCGCAGGGCGCGGGCGCGCTCGACCGGCGTGAACACCCGCTCCAGGAAGCGGTCGCCAAACCGCGCCATCACCGCCTCGATCCGGCGGATGTCGCAGAGGTCCGAGCCAAGCCCCAGGATCACGTCAGGCTCACCCCGTCAGCCCCGCGCCCGCTCGACCTGGGTCACGCCGCTGGCCGCGCGCAGCCCGGCGATCACGTTCGACAAATGCCGGAGGTCCCGCACCTCGACATCCAACACGATTTCGAAGAAGTCCTGCTGCCGGTTGGTGATCTTGAGGTTCGTCACCGCGCCCTCGTACTTCGCGACGGCGTTGGTCAGGCTCGCCAACGCATTGGGCTGGTTCGCCGCGATGGCGCTGATGCGGCCAGTATGGGTCGCCGGCTTGCCATTGGCGAGGGGCAAGGGCGCCTCCCAGCCCACGTCGATGAACCGCTCCGGCGTCGCGGCGAAGCTCTCCAGCGTCTGGCAGGTCCGGGTGTGGATCGTGACCCCCTTGCCGGTCGTGACGATGCCCACGATCTGATCGCCCGGCAACGGGTGGCAGCACCCGGCGTAGTGCACCGCCATGCCCGCCACCAGCCCGGTGATCGGGATCCCGCCGTCGCGCGCCGCCACACGGCCGGGCCGCGGCGGCAGGCTCGGCAGCATGCGTGGCGCCCGCGGCGCCTGCCGCAGCTCCGGGTAGGCCGCGTGCACGACATCCTTCGGCCCGATGTTGCCGTTGCCCACCGCGACATACAGGTCATCGAGCGTCGCGGCCTTGAGGCCCTTAAGCCCGGCCTCCAGCACCTTTTCCGACCCGTCCAGGCCCTCCTGGCGGAACGCCTTGGCCAGCGCGGCCCGGCCGGCGTCGACGTTGTTCTGCCGCTGCTGCTGGGCCACGTAGCGACGGATGCGCGCCCGCGCCTTGCCGGTGACGACGAACCGCTCCCATGCCGGGGAGGGCACGCCGTCGCGCGCCGTCATGATCTCCACCTGGTCGCCGTTCTGCAACTCGTGGCGCAGCGGCATCAGCCGCCCGTTCACCTTGGCGCCCACGCACTTGTCGCCGACCTGGCTGTGCACGGCATAGGCGAAGTCGATGCTGGTCGCCCCCCGCGGCAACTCGATCAGCTGGCCCTTCGGGGTGAAGCAGAAAACCTGGTCCTGGTAGAGTTCGAGCTTGGTGTTCTCCAGGAACTCGTCCGCCGCCTGCGAATTATCGAGGATTTCCAGCAAGTCCTGCACCCAGCGGAAACGCTGCAACTCGCTCGACGAGGCATCCTGCTGCTTGTACAGCCAATGCGCCGCGACACCGTTCTCGGCAACGTCATGCATGTCAGCCGTGCGGATCTGCACCTCGATCTTCTGGTTGCGCGGCTCCCGCAGGGTCACGCCGGTATGCAGGCTGCGGTAGCCGTTCGACTTCGGCGTCGAGATGTAGTCCTTGAACCGCCCGGCGATCACCGGATACGCCGCATGCACCGCGCCCAGGCCGATGTAGCAGGCGTCGCGGGACGGCATCACGACGCGGAACGCCATGATGTCCGACAACTGCTCGAACGCCACGTTGCGGCGCTGCATCTTCTCCCAGATCGAGTAGGGCGACTTCTCGCGCCCGGTGATCTCGACGGGCGCGGCGCCGCCCTCGGCGCAGATGCGATGCAACTCCGTCCGCACCTCCTCGATCACATCGGCGCCCTGGCCGCGCAGGAAGTTGAGCCGGGCCTGGATCGTGTCGAACGCCTCCGGCTCGATCTGCGCGAACGACAGCGTCTGCAACTCGGTCTTCAGCGCGTCCATGCCGATCCGCTCGGCCAACGGGGCATAGATTTCCATGGTTTCCCGGGCCGTGCGCATCCGGCGTTCGGGACTCACCACGTAGTGCAGCGTCCGCATGTTGTGCAGGCGGTCGGCCAGCTTCACCAGCAGGACGCGGATGTCCTTGCTCATCGCCAGGACCAGCTTGCGGAAGTTTTCCGCCTGCTTGGTGCGGTCCGATTGCAATTCCAGCCGCGTCAGCTTGGTGACGCCGTCCACCAGCCCGCCGATGGCCGGACCGAACTGCGCCTCCAATGCGGAGAGCGTGACCGGAGTATCCTCGATCACGTCATGCAGCAACGCGGTCGCAATGCTCGCCGTGTCCAGGCGGTAGCCCGCCAGGATTTCAGCCACCGCGATGGGGTGGGTGATGTACGGATCGCCGTTGTCCCGGGTCTGCTGCCCATGGGCCTGCGCGGCGAGCGAATACGCGGCATCGAGCAGGCCGGTATCCGCTTTGGGATCATACGCGAGTATCTTGGCCGTCAGCCTGGCCCGGCAGTCGGGCAATGAGCCGCCGGTCTTGGCCGGGTCGGACCGGGCATCGGACGATGCCAGGCCATCGGGCGCGCGGACGGGGCGCGGCGCGCGGCCCGTCACGACCGGCCCCCGTTTGCGTGGCTCCGTCTAGCGGCGGGACCGGCCGCCAAGCTCTGCCTCGATGGCCGCCTCGATGTCGTCGGGCGAGAGGTCGCCGACCGGCATCGCTGAGGTCTCCTCTTCGGCCGACACGTCCTGCAGGCCGAAGATGTTCTGGTCCGTCGGGATCAGGTCCAGCACCTCCTCATCCGCAGGTTCCGGCTCCGGCGAGCGGGAAAGCGACTTGATGAGGTCCTGCTCCAGCAACGGCAGCGCGACCGTCTCCCCGGCGATCTCGCGCAACGCCACGACCGGGTTCTTGTCGTGGTCGCGGTCGATGGTCAGCTCCTCGCCCCGGCTCAGGTTGCGGGCGCGCTGGGCGGCGAGCAGGACGAGCTCAAACCGGTTTGGAACTTTTTGAACGCAATCTTCTACGGTCACGCGCGCCATGCGTTCGGTCTCCGCCATTGATGTCGGTTGAATACGCCATTTAGGCGTGGGTCATGCATTCAGCAAGTGCGACCGTCTACAACGCCTGGACATCCTGATCCGACACCGCCCCCAGCATCGTGGCGACGCTCCGATTGAACACGGGATGCAGCCAATCCGGCCGGATGTCGTGGAGCGGGGCCAGCACGAAGGCGCGGTCCTGCAACCGCGGATGCGGCAGGACGAGCTTGGGGCTTGCCATAGCCACGTCATCCATCGCCAACAGATCGAGGTCCAAGGTCCGGGCCGCGTTCGGAACGCCGCGAACCCGGCCCGCCTCGGCCTCGATGGCTTGCAGCATCTCCAGAAGGCGGCAAGGCTCAATCGCGCCGCTCAGCCAAACCGCGCCGTTCACGAAACGCGGCTGATCCGACGCCGGCACCGGCCGGGTGGCAAACCAGCGCGACACGCCGCGCAATTTAAGGCCGGGCAAATGCGCGAGCTGCCCGGCTGCCCACCGGCAGGTCTCAAGCGGCGTGCGCCCCTCGGCCGATGCGAGATTGGCACCGACGGCGACCAGGATCGTCTGGAACATCCCGCAAATCCCCCATCAAGCCTTGACCGCCCGCACAGCACCCGGCATCCCGCGTTCATGCTAATCGAGCAGCCCCCGCATGATTGCCCGCTCTGTCCCCGGCTGGTGGCCTATCGCCACGCCAACCAGCAGGGCCACCCCGACTGGTTCAACGGCCCGGTCCCGAGCCTGGGCGATCCCGACGCCGCGATCCTGGTCGTGGGCATGGCGCCCGGCGTCAAAGGGGCCAACCGGACCGGGCGCCCGTTCACCGGCGACCATGCCGGCATCCTGCTTTATGAGACCCTGACCCGTTTCCACCTGGCGACCGGCACCTACGACGCCCGGCCGGACGACGGGATGCAACTGCACAATTGCCGCGTGGTGAACGCCGTGCGTTGCGTGCCGCCCGCCAACCTGCCGCAGCCCATCGAGGTGCGGACCTGCAACCGCTTTCTCACCGCCGAGTTGAAGGCCCTGCCGAGGCTGCGGGCCGTGCTGGCGCTCGGCGTCCTGGCCCACGCCGCGGTCCTCCGCGCCTGCGGCATCCCGGTGGCCCGCATCCGCTTCCAGCACGGGAAGATCGCCGAGCTGCCGGATGGCCTGCTCCTGGCCGATAGCTATCACGTGTCACGCTACAACACGAACACCGGGCTGCTGACGCGCGAGATGTTCGAGCAAGTGGTATTCAGCCTGGTGGCCCGCGTCGCCGACGACGCGCCGAAGCCGCTTTAGGCCCGGCCCATCGCACCCTGGATCGCGGCGGCAAGGCGGCCACGGTCCGGCTCGTCATCCGAACCAAACGTCCCGGCAATCGCGCCGTCCCGCCCGATCAGCACCTTGTTGAAGTTCCACTGCGGCTCCCACCGCCGTTGCTCGCGCACCCAGCGATAGAACGGCGCCGCCCCGGCGCCGCGCACATGGCCGAGGCCCGCCATCGGGAAATCGACGCCGAACGTCGCTTCGCAGAACGCCTTCACCTCGCCGTTCGACCCGCTCTCCTGGCCGAAATCCTGGCTGGGCACGCCGATCACCGCGAAGCCCTGCGGCGACAGGCGCCGGTGCAGGGCCTCCAACTGTCGGTATTGCGGGGTGTAGCCGCAGAACGAGGCCGTGTTGACGACCAGCAGCACCTTGCCCTGGAACTCCGCCAGCCGGAGCAAGCCCTCGTCAATCGAGGGGAACTCGAACGACCAGGCCGTGGCCGGCGCCGGGCCTGCCGCCATGCCGGCCAGCGCCGCGCCGCCGATCACCGCCATCCGTCGCGAAATGCCCATGCTGCCTGCCTCCTCACCGGTTTCATCGCATGTGGGTGACGCGGCGGCGGCGGCAACGGTCAGCCCTTCGCCCGCATCAGCCGGGCCTTGTCGCGCTGCCAGTCCCGCGCCGCAATGGCCTGACGCTTGTCCTGCTTCTTCCGGCCCTCGCCCACGCCCAGCAGCACCTTCGCCACGCCGCGGTCGTTGAAATGGATCTGCAGCGGCACCAGCGTCAGCCCGTCCCGGGTCGAGGCGCCGATCAGCTCGCCGATCTGCTTGCGTTTCAGCAGCAGCTTGCGCGGCGCCCGCGGCTCGAACCGGGACAGCACGCCGGCCTGGTACTCCGGGATGTAGCAGTTGAACAGGAACAGCTCGCCCTCCCGCTCTCCGGCCCAAGCCTCGGTCAGCGTCGCGCGCCCATGACGCAGCGACTTCACCTCGGGGCCGCGCAGCACCAGCCCGGCTTCCATCGTCTGCTTGATCGTGTAGTCGAACCGGGCCTTGCGGTTCTGCGCGGCCACGCCGTGCGAGATCAGGCCCGACTTCTTCTTGGTCTTGTTGTCCGCCACGCCGCCCCGTCCTAATTCAGCAGCCCGGCATCGAGCATCGCCGCCCGCACCTGCGCCCGCGTCGCGTCCGACACCGGCGCCAAGGGCAACCGGCAATGCTCGCTGCCATGCCCCATCAGGCTCGCGCCATACTTCACCGGGCCGGGGTTGCTCTCGACGAACATCGCGTCGTGCAGCGCGAGCAGGCGGTCCTGGATCGCCACGGCCCGCTCGGTCTCGCCGTCCTGCCAGGCGCGGTGCATCTCGCTGCACAGGCGCGGGGCGATGTTGCCGGTCACGCTGATGCAGCCATGGCCGCCGGCGGCCAGGAACGCCAGCGCCGTGTGGTCCTCCCCCGACATCTGCACGAACCCGGCCCCGCAGGCCCGGCGGGTATGCAGCGGACGCGCCAGGTTGGCGGTCGCGTCCTTGACGCCCACGATGTTCCGGTGCCGGGCCAACTGCGCCATGGTCTCGACGCTCATATCGACCACGCTGCGCGGCGGGATGTTGTAGATCACGATGGGCAGATCGACCGCGTCGGCGATGGCGGTGTAATGCAGGATCATGCCCTGCTGCGTCGGCTTGTTGTAGTAGGGCGTCACCACCAGCGCCGCATCCGCCCCGGCCGCCTTGGCGTGCCGGGTCAGCTCGATGGCCTCCGCCGTGCTGTTCGACCCGGCGCCGGCGATCACCGGCACCCGGCCGGCCGCGACCTCCACCGCGATCTCGACGACGCGGCGGTGCTCGTCATGGCTGAGCGTCGGGCTTTCCCCGGTGGTGCCCACCGGGACGATGCCGTGGGTGCCCTGCTGGATTTGCCAATCGACGAAGGCGCCGAACGCGGCCTCGTCCACCGCGCCGTCGGGGCGCATCGGCGTGATCAGGGCGACATACGATCCCTTGAACAAGGGGCTGGACATGGCGGGCCTCGGACAGGGACGGGGATCGCGAACCTAGGCACATGGGGGATGCGCCGCAAGGCTGTGTTGCGCTAGAAGCCATCATGCGCCGCGCCGTGCTCCTGTTCGTGCTGGGCCTGTCCCTGCCGGCCCAAGCCGCGACGCAGGACATCATGGCCGCGGTCAGGCTGGAGCATTGGGCGGAGGCCGACGCCCTCGCCGCCGCCTCGCCGGATCCGTTGGCCCGCAAGCTCGTGCTGTACT
Organism: uncultured Acetobacteraceae bacterium; assembly: GCA_964252005.1. GTDB lineage: Bacteria > Pseudomonadota > Alphaproteobacteria > Acetobacterales > Acetobacteraceae > CAHJXG01. The sequence continues at coordinate 25,643 of CAXULX010000008.1, forward strand.
TCCGCCTGCTCGCCCCCGGCGCCGCCGGCGCCGCGGAGATCGCGGCGTTCATCACGGACAACCCGGCCTGGCCGCAACAGGCGCTGCTCGACCGACGCCTGCAGGAGGCGTTGGTGACAGCCGATGACCCGGCCCTCATCGAGCGGTGCCAGCCGCCATCCGTTGCGACCCAGCCGGCTGCCACCCTGCTGCGCTGCGCCGACGCCCTGGGCCGGGCCGGGCGCCAAGCCGAGGCCGAACAGGACGCCCGCGCGGCTTGGGTGAAGGGCGTGGACCCCGCCGGCGAGCTCGGCGTCATCCGCAGCTGGGGCCATGCGCTGACCGCGGATGACCAATGGCGCCGCTTCGACCGGCTGGCCTGGACCGATCCGGGCCGGCCGGGCAGCCCGGCGGCGCGCCAGGCCGTCCGGGTCCATCCCGCCGACCACCCGGCTGCGGAGGCCCGATTGGCGCTGCGGCGGGACGACCCCTCTGCTCCCGCTTTGGCCGCGGCACTTCCGGCCCCGGCGCGCGCCGACCCCGGCCTCGTCCTCGATCTCGCCCGTTGGCACCGCCGCGCCGGGCCGGACCGCGCGGCCCTGGCCGTGTGGGCCAAGGAGGGCAGTCCCGCGGAGGCGGCCGCCACGGAGGAGCGCCGGCCGGCCTTCTGGGACGAGCGCAACCTGCTGGCCCGGCGGATGCTGCGCGCGGGCGACCCCGCAGCCGCCTACGCCCTGGCCAGCGGCCATCGCCAAGCCGGCGAGGCCGCCATCGATGCGGAGTTCCTGTCCGGCTGGATCGCGCTGCGCCGCCTGCAACAGCCGGAAGTCGCGGCCCGGCACTTCCAGGCGCTCGCGGCCCTGTCGCACGCGGCGATCACGCAGGGCCGGGCACATTACTGGATCGGCCGGACCGCGGCGGCCCAGGGCGACGCTGCGGGCGCGCAGGCCGCCTACGCCCAGGCCGCTGCGTGGCCCACCACCTTCTACGGCCAGCTCGCCATCCGCGCCTCTGGTGGCGACGACGCGACGCTCGCCGCCCGCATCCGCGCCGCGCACGACCCGGCGTGGAGCATCGAGCAGGCCACAGCCCTCATCGGCCAGGACCTGGCGCGGGCGGCCGTGCTGCTGGTGGCCTGGGGTGAGCCGCGCCGGGCCAGGGCGTTCCTCCTGCGCCTGGGCGAGACGTCGCCCGACGCGGCCGAGCGCGCCATGGCCGCCCGCATGGCGCTGGGCCTCGGGCTGCCAGACCAGGCGGTGGCCATCGCGCGCCGGGCCGGGCGGGATGGGCTGATGCTGCCGGACGCCGGCTGGCCCCTCGCGGTGGACCCGCCGGACGGCACGGTCGAGCCTGAAGTCACGCTCGGCCTCATCCGGCAGGAGAGCAGCTTCGACGTTCAGGCCGGAAGCCCCGTTGGCGCGCAGGGCCTGATGCAGCTCATGCCGGCGACCGCCGCCGGCGTGGCCCGGCGGCTGAACGAAGCCATGAGCCTGCCGGCGCTGACCTCCGACGCCGCCTACAACATGCGGCTCGGCACCGCCTATCTTCAGGCGTTGCTGGACCAGTTCGGCGGCGCCCTGCCCTTGGCGCTGGCGGGCTACAACGCAGGCCCGAACCGGGTGCTGGACTGGGTTGCCGGCTATGGCGACCCGCGGACCGGCACCATCGACATGATCGACTGGATCGAGCTGATTCCGTTCAACGAGACCCGCAACTACGTGCAGCGCGTGATCGAGAACGTGGTGATCTACGCGGCTCGCCGCGGCGGCAATGCGGCGCATCCGCTCGCGCGGTCCGCCGGGTGAGCCGGTGGGTCGCAAGCGTCTTCGGCGTCGGCTTCTTCCCGGTCGCGCCGGGCACGGCGGGGTCGGCGGTGGCGCTGCTGGCCGGCGCTGGCCTGATGCTGGGACCGCCCTGGCTGTTGCCGCTCGGCGCGGCGCTCGCGGCGGTGGCGGGCTATCTCGTCATCCCGCGCGCCGTAAGTGACCCCAACGCGGACCCGGGCTGGGTCGTGATCGACGAGGTCGCCGGCCAGTGGATCGCGATGCTGGGGCTGGCCGGGGTCTCGGTGACCGGATTGGCGGCGGCCTTCGTGGGCTTTCGCATCCTCGACATCTGGAAGCCCGGCCCGGTTGGCTGGGCGGACCGTCAGCCGGGCGCGTTCGGCATCATGACGGACGACATCCTGGCCGGCGGCGGCGTCGCGTTGATGCTCTATGCCGCCCGGCACCTGACCAGCTTCTGAATGAAAGGTCACCGCCCATGTTCGATCCGGACCTGATCCAGGCCGCGACCGCCCTGCTTGCCGAATGCCGGGTCCGCGGCGTGAGGCTCGCGACGGCGGAAAGCTGCACCGGCGGCCTGATCGCCGCCGTGCTGACCGAAATCGCGGGTTCGTCGGACGTCGTGGACCGCGGCTTCGTCACCTACTCGAACGCGGCCAAGTCGGACATGCTCGGCGTGCCGCCGGACCTGATCGAGGCCCATGGCGCGGTCAGCGGCCCCGTTGCCGACGGCATGGCAGCCGGCGCGCTGCTGCGCTCGGACGCGACGTTCACCATCGCAGTCACCGGCATCGCGGGACCCGGCGGCGGCAGCGAGGGCAAGCCCGTTGGGACCGTCTGGTTCGGCATCGCCGGCCGCGGACGCGCCACGGCGACGGAGCGGCAGGTATTTCCCGGCGACCGCACGGCGGTGCGCCGGGCGACGATGGACCATGCGATGGTGATGCTCGGGGCGGCAGTGAAGGGCGGGTAGGCTTATCCCGAGACCACGTCCTGGATCGCCGACGCGGCCTCCATGACCTGCGCTGTCGTCACGTCGAGATGCGTGCAGGCGCGCGCCCGGTACTGGCCCATGACCGAGACCAGCACCCCCGCCGTCCGCAGCCGCTCCGCAAGCTCCGGCGCCGTCAGCCCGGCGCCCTGCGTGTCGAAGAACACCAGGTTGGTGTCCGGCTGCTCGACCGACAGGCCCTGGATTTGCGCCAGGCTGCGCGCCAGCACCCGCGCGTTCTCATGGTCCTCCGCCAGCCGGTCCACGTTGTGGTCCAGCGCATACAGGCACGCCGCCGCGCAAATCCCGCCCTGCCGCATCGAGCCGCCCAGACGCTGCTTCCAGCGCCAGGCCGCGTCGATGAACTCGGACGACCCCGCCAGCACTGCGCCCAGCGGCGCGCCGAGGCCCTTGGTGAAATCGAGCCACACCGTGTCGTAGCCGGCCGCCATCTCCGCCGCCGGCACCCCCGCCGCCACCACGGCGTTCATCAGCCGTGCGCCGTCCATGTGCGTGACCATCCCGTGCGCGTGGGCGGTCTCTGCGACCTCGTGCAGGGCCTCCAGCGGCCATATCGCCCCGCCGCCGAGGTTCGCGGTCTGCTCCACTTCCACCATGCGCTGCGTCGGCGAGTAGCGGGACACCGGGCGGACGGCGGCGGCCACCGCATCCGCCGAGAACATGCCATTCTTGCCGTCGAGCGGCGAGACCTGCACGCCGGCCAATGCCCAGGACGCGCCGCCCTCCGACGTCGCGATATGGGCGGTGTGGTGCGCCAGGATTTCGTCGCCCGCCCGGCACTGGACCAGGATGGCAACCTGGTTGCACATGGTCCCGGAGGGCAGGAAGACCGCCGCCTCCTTGCCGAGCAGCGCCGCCATGCGGTCGCACAGCGCCAGGATGGTCGGATCGGAGCCATGCTGCTCGTCCCCGACTTCAGCCTCCACCATCGCCTGCTTCATCGCCAGGCTCGGCTTCGTCTGGGTGTCCGAATACAGGTTGACCCTTACTGGAACCGAGAGGTCGAACCGCGAAGGGGCGTAGGTCATGACTTCGCCGGCACCACGGCGGGCGTCACGGCAATCGTCGCGGCTGGCGCGCCGTAAACCTCCCGCGCGCGTTTCAGGAAAGCGTTGACCATCAATCGCACGGCGTTGTTGAACACGACGCCGATGGCGGCTTGCAGCATGCGGCTCCTGAACTCGAAATCGACATAGAACTTGACGTTGCAGCCCTTCGGGTTCGGCTCGAACGTCCATTGGTTGTTCAAGTAGCGGAACGGCCCATTCTCGTACTTGACCTGGATTTGCCGCGGCCGGTCCAGCTCGACCCGGCTGGTGAAGCTTTCGCGGAACGGCCCGAACCCGATGGTGAGATCGGCGACAAGCTGCGTCTCGGTATGCGACTTCACCCGCGCCCCGGCGCACCACGGCAGGAACGTCGGATACTTGCCGACATCCGCCACCAGGTCGAACATCTGCTCGGGGCTGTAGGGCAGCACCTTGTGCTCGGCATGGGTCGGCATGGCTAGGCGGCCACTAACGAGAGTTGCTTCGCACGGGCGGCGCGCAACTGCGCGAAATCCGCATCGGCGTGGTAGGAACTGCGGGTCAGCGGCGTGGCGCTCACCATCAGGAACCCCTTCGCGCGGGCCATCGCGGCGTAGTCCGCGAACTCGTCGGGCGGCACGAAGCGGTCCACCGCCGCATGCTTCACCGTCGGCTGCAAGTACTGGCCCAGCGTCAGGAAATCGACGTCGGCCACACGCAGGTCGTCCATGACCTGCATGACCTCCGCACGCTGCTCGCCCAACCCGAGCATCAGCCCGGATTTGGTGAAGATCGTCGGGTCCACCATCTTCACCCGGTCGAGCAGCCGGAGCGACTGGTAGTACCGCGCGCCGGGCCGGATGGTGGTATAGAGCCGCGGCACCGTCTCCAGGTTGTGGTTGAACACGTCGGGCCGCGCCTCCGCCACCACCTCAAGCCCGCCGGGCTTGCGCAGGAAATCAGGCGTCAGCACCTCGATGGTCGTGTCCGGCGCCGCGGCGCGCAAGGCGCGGATGACGGCGGCGAAGTGCGCGGCGCCGCCATCACGCAGGTCGTCCCGGTCCACCGAGGTGATGACCACATGCCGCAACCCGAGCTTCGCCACCGCGTCCGCCACCCGGCGCGGCTCGTCCGCATCGAGCGCCTCCGGTTGGCCGGTCCGCACGTTGCAGAAGCTGCAGGCGCGGGTGCAGGTGTCGCCCATAATCATCATCGTCGCGTGGCGCTGCGACCAGCACTCGCCGATGTTGGGGCAGGCCGCCTCCTCGCACACCGTCACCAGCCGGTTCTCGCGCATCAGCGCCCGGGTCTCGTGATAGATCGGGTGGTTGGGCGCCTTGACCCTGATCCAATCCGGCTTGCGCTGGATCGGGTTGTCCGGGCGGTTCGCCTTTTCCGGATGCCGGACCGTGCCCAGACCCGGCATGGCCTGGCGATGATCGACGACGATACGCGACGCCATGCGGCCTCCCGGCACAAAAATAGAGACGCTTAGGTGGATGGGACCGGGCCGCCCGTCAAGCGAGCCTCAGAAGTGAATGGCCCGGCCGTAGGCGTCCAGCACCGCCTCATGCATGGTCTCACTGACCGTCGGGTGCGGGAACACGGTGTGCATCAGCTCGACCTCGGTCGTCTCCAGCGTGCGCGCGACGGCGTAGCCTTGGATCATCTCCGTCACCTCGGCGCCGATCATGTGGGCGCCCAGCAACTCGCCGGACTTGCTGTCGAACACGACCTTCACCATGCCCTCCGGCTCGCCCATCGAGACCGCCTTGCCGTTGCCGACGAACGGGAAGCGGCCCACGCGCACCTCGTGCCCCGCCGCCTTGGCCCGGCTCTCCGTCATGCCCACGGAGGCGATCTGCGGCCGGCTGTAGGTGCAGCCGGGGATGTTGCCGACGTTCAGCGGCTTCACGTCGTTCTGCCGGGCGATGCTCTCGACGCAGATCACCCCCTCATGGCTCGCCTTGTGCGCGAGCCACGGCGCGCCCGTCACGTCGCCGATGGCATAGACGCCGGCCTCCCCGGTGCGGCAGTACTCATCGATGACGATGTGGCCGCGCTCCACCTTCACCCCGGTGCCTTCCAGCCCGATGTCCTCGACGTTGCCGACGATGCCCACGGCGGAGATGACCCGGTCCACCGTGATCTCCTGCGCCTTGCCCCCGGCCTCGATGGTGGCCGTCACGCTGTCGCCGTTCTTCTGCACCTTGGTCGTCTTGGCGGAGGTCATGATCTTGATCCCCTGCTTCTCGAACGACTTCCGGGCGAACGCGCTGATCTCCTCGTCCTCGGCCGGCAGGATGCGGTCCAGCATCTCGACCACCGTCACCTCGGCGCCCATGTTGCGGTAGAAGCTCGCGAACTCGATGCCGATGGCGCCGGAACCGACCACCAGCAGCGACTTCGGCATGCTCGGCGGCACCATCGCCTCGCGATAGGTCCAGATCAGCTTGCCGTCGCCCTCCAGCCCCGGCAGTTGCCGCGCCCGCGCGCCGGTCGCCAGGATGATGTGCGGCGCGGTGAGCGTCGCCACCTCCTTGCCATCCTTGGTCACGGCCAAGGTGTGCTTGCCCGCGAGCTTCGCCAGCCCGTCGAACACGGTCACCTTGTTCTTCTTCAACAGATGCCCGACGCCGCCCGCCAACTGCTTGGCGATCTTGCGCGACCGCGTCACGACCTTTGACAGGTCGAACTGCACGTTGTCGGCGCTGAAGCCGAACTCGCCGAGGTTGTGCAGCAGATGGTTGATCTCGGACGAGCGCAACAGCGCCTTGGTCGGGATGCAGCCCCAGTTCAGGCAGATGCCGCCCAGGTTCTCCCGCTCCACCACCGCAGCCTTCATCCCGAGCTGCGCCGCGCGGATGGCCGCGACATAGCCGCCGGGGCCGCCGCCTACGACGACAACATCGAACTTGCTTTCCATGACATGATCCTAAAGCACTGACCTACAGCATCAGGCTGAGCGGGTCCTCGACGATGCCCTTGAACACCGCCATCCATTCGGCGCCGAGCGCCCCGTCCGCCACCCGGTGATCGACGCTCAACGTGCACGTCATCACGGTCGCGACCGCCAGCGCCCCGTCCTTTACCACCGGCCGCTTCTCCCCGGCGCCCACGGCGAGGATGGCGGCCTGGGGCGGGTTGATGATGGCCGTGAACTGCTTCACGCCGAACATGCCGAGGTTGGAGATCGAGAAGCTGCCGCCCTGGAACTCCTCGGGCTTCAGCTTGCCGGCCTTGGCGCGGGCGCCGAGGTCCTTCATCTCGTTGCTGATCGCAGCCAGGCCCTTCTGGTCGGCCTTGCGCACAATTGGCGTGATCAGCCCGTCCGGCATCGACACGGCAACGCTGATGTCGATGTCGTCGTAAACCACCATCGCGTCCTCGGTGTAGCTTGCATTCACCTTCGGCACCCGGCGGAGCGCCGCGGCGGCGGCCTTGATGACCAGGTCGTTCACCGAGAGCTTGAACGCGCCGGGTCCGTCTTTCGGTGACCGGGCGTTCAGGTCGGCGCGCAGCTTGAGCAGCGCGTCGATCTCGACATCCATCGTGACGTAGAAGTTCGGTACGAGCTGATGGCTCTCCAGCAGGCGTCGGGCGATGACCTTCCGCATCATCGAGTTCGGCACAAGCTGGTGCGGCGCCGTGACCGGTGCTGCCGCGGGCTTCGGCGCCGGCTTCACCTCAGGCTTGGCCTGCTGCGCCGGAAGCGGCGGGACATCAACCTCCCTGGCGCCCGCCTGCGCCTCGACCGGCGAGGGCTGCGATGCGCCCGGCGCCTGCCGGGCCTCGATGTCCGCGCGGATGATGCGGCCGTTCGGGCCGGAGCCCTTCATCGACGACAGGTCGATGTTGGCCTGCTTGGCCATCCGCCGGGCCAGCGGCGAGGCGAAAACCCGCCCGTCCTCATGGCCGGACGTGGTGTCGTGGCCATTGACCTTTGGCGCCGGGGCCGCCGTCGGAGCTTGTGCCGCGGGGGCTTGCGCCGCGGGGGCCTGGGCCTGCGCTGCTTTCGGCGCCGGGGCGGTCGCGTCCTCCCCTTCCTCAGCCAGCACCGCAATCGGCTCGTTCACCTTCACCCCGGCGGTGCCGTCGGGCACGAGAATCTTGCTCAGCACGCCCTCGTCGACGGCCTCGACCTCCATGGTCGCCTTGTCCGTCTCGATCTCCGCGATCACGTCGCCGGCGCGCACGTCGTCGCCCTCTTTCTTCAGCCACCGGGCCAGCGTGCCCTCGGTCATCGTCGGCGACAGCGCCGGCATCAGGATGTTCGTTGCCATGCTGCGAGCTCCCTCAGACGATCTTCTTCACGGCATCGACCACCCATGGCGGCTGCGGCAGCGCCAGCTTCTCCAAATTCGCGGCATAAGGCAGCGGGATGTCCAGCCCGTGCACCCGCACCGGCGGCGCGTCGAGCCAGTCGAAGCACTGCTCGATCACCTGCATCGCGATCTCGGCGCCGATGCCGGCATAGGGCCAGCCCTCCTCGACCGTCACCAGCCGGCTGGTCTTCTTCACGCTCTCGACGATGGTCGCGGTGTCCAGCGGCCGCAGGCTGCGCAGGTTGACGACCTCGGCCTCGATTCCCTGCCCCGCCAGCGTCTCCGCCGCCTTCATCGCCACGCCGACCATGATGCTGTAGGCGACGATGGTCACGTGCTGGCCCGTCCGCTCGATCTTGGCCTTGCCGATGGGCACGATGAAGTCCTCGTTGGTCGGGCACTCGAACGTCTGCCCGTAGAGGATTTCGTTTTCGAGCACGATCACCGGGTTCGGATCGCGGATCGCCGCCCGCAACAGGCCCTTGGCGTCGGCCGCCGACCACGGCGCCACGACCTTGAGGCCCGGGCAGTGCGCGTACCACGACGCATAATCCTGGCTGTGCTGCGCCGCCACCCGGGACGCGGCGCCGTTGGGTCCGCGGAACACGATGGGACAGCCCATCTGGCCGCCCGACATATACAGCGTCTTGGCGGCCGAGTTGATGATCTGGTCAATCGCCTGCATGGCGAAGTTGAAGGTCATGAACTCGACGATGGGCCGCAGCCCGTCCATCGCGGCGCCCACCGCCATGCCGGTGAAGCCGTGCTCGGTGATCGGCGTGTCGATGATGCGCCGCGGGCCGAACTCGTCCAGCAGGCCCTGGCTGATCTTGTAGGCGCCTTGATACTGCGCGACCTCCTCGCCGATCAGGAACACGCGGTCGTCGCCGCGCATCTCCGTGGCCATGGCGTCCCGCAGCGCCTCGCGCACGGTCATGGGCTTCGTCGGACCCCAATCGCGCTCGGGGGACGTCGCCGTCGAGACCGCCGGGGTCTGCGTCGCCACGGCCTTGTCGGCGACGGCCTTGTGGTCCTCCAACGGTTCCGGCGCCGGCTGCTTCGCCGCGGCCGGCGCGGGCGCAGCGGGCTTGGCCGCCTCATCTGCCGCCTCGCCATCGGCCGACAAGGTCGCAATCGGCGTGTTCACCGCGACCCCGTCCGTGCCCTCCTCCACCAGGATTTGGGACAGCTTGCCCTCGTCCACCGCCTCGACCTCCATGGTCGCCTTGTCCGTCTCAATCTCCGCGATCACGTCGCCGGCGCGCACGTCCTCACCCACCTTCTTCAGCCAGCGGGCCAGCTTGCCCTCCGTCATGGTCGGCGACAGCGCCGGCATCAGGATCTGTGTGCTCACGCCCTCAGCCCTCGACCAGAACGTCGGTCCACAGTTCACGCTCGTCCGGCTCGGGGCTGCTCTGCGCGAAGTCGGCCGCTTCCTGGACCCGCGCCTTCACGGCGGCATCAATCGCCTTGAACTCGTCGTCGCCCATGCCGGCCGCCTCCAGCAGGTGCCGCACCCCCTCGATGCAATCGCGCTCGGTCCGCATCTTCTGCACCTCGTCGCGGGTGCGGTACTTGGCCGGGTCCGACATGGAATGGCCGCGATAACGATAGGTCTGCACCTCCAGCAGATACGGCCCGGCGCCGGACCGGCAATGCGCCACGGCCACGTCCGCCGCCGCCTTGACCGCCGTCACGTCCATCCCGTCGACCTTGGCGCCCGGGATGCCCCAAGGCGCCCCATTGACCGACAGATCATGCGACGCCGAGGCGCGCTCCAGGCTGGTGCCCATGCCGTACTTGTTGTTCTCGATGACGTAGATGCAGGGCAGCTTCATCAGCGCCGCCAGGTTGAAGCTCTCGAACACCTGCCCCTGGCTCGACGCCCCGTCGCCGAAATAGGTGGCGCACACCCGGTCGCTGCCGCGATACCAGTTCGCCATGGCAAGCCCGGTGCCCAGGCTCACCTGCGCGCCCACGATGCCATGGCCGCCGAAGAAGCGCTTCTCCTTGCTGAACATGTGCATGGAGCCGCCCTTGCCCTTGGAGTAGCCGCCGCTGCGCCCGGTCAGCTCCGCCATCACGCCGCGCGGCTCCATGCCGGTCGCCAGCATGTGGCCGTGGTCGCGATACGACGTGATGACTTGGTCGCCATCGGACAGCGCCGTCTGGATGCCGACAACCACGGCCTCCTGCCCGATATACAGGTGGCAGAACCCGCCGATCAGGCCCATGCCGTAAAGCTGCCCGGCCTTCTCCTCGAACCGGCGGATCAGCAGCATGTCGCCATAGGCTTTGACGAGCTGATCCCGGCTCATCGCCTGGTTGGTCGCCCCGGGCTGGGTTGTCCCCGGCTGGGAGGTCCCGGAGTGGAGCGGAGCTTCAGAGTCCTTGCCGCGCTTCCGTGTCTCGGCTGCCCGTGTCTCGGCTGCTGGTGCCATGCGCGTCGCTCCTGTCGGACATAGGGTATGTCTCCAACACCTAGCGACCACCTTCGATCACGACAAGTCCGCTGACCAAAGAACTCTTATTGTGCAACGCAATAGAGGCTGCGCGGGGGTCAAAACAGCTGCTTGCCCACCCCATACTGCATCACGATGTCCGAGGGGTCCGCGACGTTGAGGATGTAGCGCGCGCGCTCGTCCAACGTGTCGGGATCGAGCCGCCGGGTCCGCAGGCCGGCGACCCGGCGTTCCCACATGTCGCGCTCCGTCGTCACGCGAAGCAGCTCGGCGTCCACCATCTTCAACTGCTCCTGGCGCAGGGCATACGCGTGCGAACCCCGCGTGCCCTGCGTGGCGTTCCAGCCGAAATACCCGGCCAATCCCAGGAACACGACGGGCGCGACTGCCGCCCTCGCCTGCCGCCGCAACACCACGCTCCAGCTCATATCGCACCCCTGCCCTGCTTCGCCGGCACGCTACTTCATTTCGGTAGAGAACACGATGCCCTATGCGCGTCTCAGGATCGTGCGACCGGCGTAGCGCGCCGCCGGACCCAGTTCCGCCTCGATGCGGATCAACTGGTTGTACTTCGCCGTCCGGTCGCTCCGGGCCAGGCTGCCGGTCTTGATCTGCCCGCAATTGGTCGCGACCGCCAGGTCGGAGATCGTGGTGTCCTCCGTCTCCCCCGACCGATGGCTCATCACCGCGGCGAACCCGGCCCGCTGCGCCAATTCCATCGCCTCCAGCGTCTCGGACAGCGTGCCGATCTGGTTCACCTTGACCAGGATCGAGTTGGCCGTCCCGGTCTCGATCCCGCGCCGCAGCCGCTCGCTGTTGGTCACGAACAGGTCGTCGCCGACCAACTGCACCCGGCCGCCCAGCACCTCCGTCAGGTGCTTCCAGCCCGCCCAGTCGTCCTCGGCGCAGCCATCCTCGATGGAGACGATGGGGTAGCGGCCCACTAGCTCGGCCAGGTAGGCCACCATGCCCCCGGCATCGAACCGCTTGCCCTCCCCGTCCAGGCGGTACTCGCCATCGTGGAAGAACTCGGTGCTGGCGCAGTCGAGCGCAAAGGTCACGTCCTCGCCGGGCCGGTAGCCCGCCTGCTCGCAGGCTTGGGTGATGAAGCCCAGCGCCTCGTCGGCGGACTTGAGGCCGGGCGCGAAGCCGCCCTCGTCGCCCACGTTGGTGTTGTGCCCGGCGGCGTGCAGCTTCGACTTCAACGCATGGAAGATTTCGGCCCCGACCCGGACCGCGTCGGCAAACGTCGGCGCGCCCACCGGCTGCACCATGAACTCCTGGATGTCGATCGGGTTGTCCGCGTGCTTGCCGCCGTTCACGATGTTCATCATGGGCACCGGCAGCGTGCGGGCGAACACGCCGCCAACATAGCGATACAGCGGCAGCTTCAGCTCGGCCGCCGCCGCCTTCGCCACCGCGAGCGACACCGCGAGGATCGCATTGGCGCCCAGCCGCGACTTGTTGGGCGTGCCGTCCAGCTCGATCATGATCTCATCGAGCCGGATCTGGTCGGTCGGGTCCATGCCGCTCAGCGCGTCGAAGATTTCCCCCTCGACGCTTGCGCAGGCGGTCCGCACGCCCTTGCCGCCATAGCGCGCCTTGTCGCCGTCGCGCAGTTCCACCGCCTCGTGCGCGCCGGTGCTGGCGCCGGACGGCACCGTCGCCCGCCCGGCGGCGCCGCTGTCCAGCACGACATCGACCTCCACGGTCGGATTGCCCCGGCTGTCCAGGACCTCGCGGGCGACGATGTCGGCGATGGCGCTCATGAAGGCTCCGTCCGGTCGATGTGGGTGGCAGCTTTGCAGAAGTCGTCCAGCGCCTTGAGCCGCGCGATCAGCGCCGGCATCGCATGCAGCGGGATCATGTTCGGCCCGTCGCTCGGCGCCGCGTCGGGGTCCGGGTGCGTCTCGATGAACAGCGCTGCGACGCCGACCGCGAGCGCCGCGCGGGCCAGCACCGGGGCGAACTCGCGCTGCCCGCCGGAGGAGCCGCCCTGCCCGCCGGGCTGCTGCACGCTGTGCGTCGCGTCGAACACCACGGGGTAGCCGGTCCGCGCCAGCACCGGCAGGGCACGGAAGTCGGTGACGAGCGTGTTGTAGCCGAAGCTCACGCCGCGTTCCGTGAGCAGGATGCTCTCGTTGCCGGTCTCGGCGATCTTGCCGGCGACGTGCGCCATGTCCCAGGGCGCCAGGAACTGGCCCTTCTTCACGTTCACCGCGCGCCCGGTCTCGCCGGCGGCGACCAGCAGGTCGGTCTGCCGGCACAGGAAGGCGGGGATTTGCAGGATATCGACCGCCTCGGCCGCCGGGTCGCATTGGTCGGCGCTGTGCACGTCGGTCAGCACGGGGATGCGGAACCGCTCCCGCACGCCTGCCAGGATGGTCAGGCCGCGGACAATGCCGACGCCGCGGGAGGCGCTGGCGCTGGTGCGGTTGGCCTTGTCGAAGCTCGATTTGTAGATCAGCGGCACGCCTGCCGCCTGCGCCATGTCGCGCAGCGCCTCGGCCGTCTCAAAGGCGTGGGCCTCCGACTCGATCTGGCAGGGGCCGGCGACCAGCACGAACGGCAGGGTGTTGCCGATCTCGATGTCGAGGACCCGCACGATGCGCGTCTCGGGCGCTGCGGGGTGCGCCTCAGACAAGCCGGGACTGCTTCACGGCAGCGGCGATGAAGCTCGAGAACAGCGGGTGCGGATCGAGCGGCTTCGATTTCAGCTCGGGATGGAACTGCACGCCGATGAACCAGGGATGCGTGGGCAGCTCCACGATCTCCGGCAGGATACCGTCGGGCGACATGCCGGAGAAGCGCAGCCCCGCCGCCTCAAGCTGCGGCCGGTAGTGCACGTTCACCTCCCAGCGATGCCGGTGCCGCTCCTGGATGGTCGAAGCGTTCCCATAGACCCGCCGGGCCAGCGTTCCCTCGCCGAGCTGCGCCGGATAGGCGCCGAGCCGCATGGTGCCGCCGAGGTCGCCCCCCTCCGCCCGGCGCTCGATCTCGTTGCCCCGCGCCCATTCGGTCAAGAGGCCGACCACCGGGTTGCCGCACGGCCCGAACTCGGTCGAGGAGGCGTCGGACAGACCGGCCATGTGACGCGCGCACTCGATCACCGCCATCTGCATGCCGAAGCAGATGCCGAGGAACGGCACCCGCCGCTCCCGCGCAAAGCGCACCGCCGCGATCTTGCCCTCTGTCCCGCGCTCCCCGAAACCGCCGGGCACCAGGATGCCGTGCACGCCGTCGAGCCGGGCGACCGCATGGGGCTGCTCGAAGATTTCGCTGTCCACCCAGTCGAGCTGGACGCGCACCCGGTTCCTGATCCCGCCATGGGTCAACGCCTCGCCCAGGCTTTTGTAGCTGTCAAGCAGGTTGGTGTACTTGCCGACGACGGCGATCCGCACCTCGCCATCCGGCCCGCGCACGACATCGACGATACGCTGCCAGGCCGAAAGGTCAGGCTCCGCCTCGAACGGTAGGTCGAAATGCCGGAGCACCTCCCGATCCATGCCCTCGGCGTGGTAGCTGATCGGCACGGCGTAGATCGTGTCCACATCGAGCGCCGCGATCACCGCCTGCGGCCGCACGTTGCAGAAGCTCGCGATCTTGCGGCGCTCGCCATCGGGGATCGGCCGGTCGCAGCGGCACAGCAGCATCTGCGGCTGGATGCCGACGTTCAGCAGTTCCTTCACCGAATGCTGCGTCGGCTTGGTCTTCAACTCGCCCGCCGACGGGATGTAGGGCACCAGCGTCAGGTGCACGAACATCGTCCGCTCCGGCCCCAGGTCATTGCCAAGCTGCCGGATGGCCTCCAGGAACGGCAGGCCCTCGATGTCGCCGACGGTGCCGCCGATCTCGATCAGCGCGAAATCGAGCCCCTCGGTGTCCCGGGTGATCGCCTCCTTGATCGCGTCGGTGATGTGCGGGATCACCTGCACCGTGGCGCCGAGGTAGTCGCCCCGGCGCTCCTTGGCGATCACGTCGGAGTAGATGCGCCCGGTCGTCGCGTTGTCCGTCCGCGCCGCGTGCACCCCGGTGAACCGCTCGTAATGGCCGAGGTCGAGGTCGGTCTCCGCCCCGTCATCGGTGACGAACACCTCGCCGTGCTGGTAGGGGCTCATGGTCCCGGGATCAACGTTCAGGTAGGGATCAAGCTTCCGCAGCCGCACGGCGTAGCCGCGCGCTTGCAGCAGGGCGCCGAGCGCCGCCGAGGCGACGCCTTTGCCGAGAGAGGACACAACGCCGCCGGTGATGAAGACAAACCGCGTCATGGGTGGCCCTGATACATGGAAACCGGCCCGGCCGTGAACCCCCCTCGCACGCAGGTCAGTTGGTCGGCACCGCCGGGCCCCGGGGCGCGGGCGCCGGGGCCGGCGCCGGCTCGCTGCCCGGCGTTGTCACCGGCGGGCTATCCAGCAGCGACCGCCCGCCGCCGGCCGTGCCGCGGTTCAGCAGGGCCAACGTGAGCGAGAGCACGAAGAACGCCGTGCCCAGGATCGCCGTCGTGCGGGTCAGCAGGTTGGTGGTGCCGCGCCCGGACATGAAGCCGCCCATGCCCTGTGTCGTGCCGATGCCCAGCCCGCCGCCCTCGCTCCGCTGGATCAGCACGACGCCGATCAGGGCCAGGGTGACGAACAGGTGGACAATCAGCAGGATGGTGGTCATGCCGCGCGTTCTAGCGATCCACGGCGGGGTTGGAAAGGCGGACCGTTGCGCTCCGGCCTCAACCGGCCGCCCGCACGATGCCCAGGAAGTCCGCCGCCACCAGGCTCGCGCCACCCACCAGCGCGCCGCCCACGCCGGGTAGCGCCAGCAAGGCCGCGGCGCCGGCCGGCTTCACCGAACCGCCGTACAGGATGCGCAGGCCAGCCCCAGCCTCGCCCAACGTTTCCGTCAACTGGCTGCGGATGCAGCGGTGCATCGCCACGATGTCGTCCTCGGACGCGGTGCGCCCGGTGCCGATGGCCCAAACCGGCTCGTAGGCGACCACGCCCGCGAAGCCCGGCGGCAGGCTGCCGTCGATCTGCGCCGCCACCACGGTATCCGCGTTGCCGGACAGGCGCTGCTGCTCCGTCTCCCCCACGCACACGATGGGCGTCAGCCCGGCGGCCACCGCGGCACGCGCCTTTTCCTGCACCAGCGCGTTCGACTCGCCGTAGCCCAGCCGCCGCTCCGAGTGGCCGAGGATCACCCACCCGGCGCCCGCGTCGCGCAGCATCGGCGCCGACACGTCGCCCGTGCGCGCCCCGGACGGCTCAGGATGGCAGTCCTGCCCGCCCACCATCACGCCGCTGCCCGCCAGCGCATCGGCCACCGCGGCCAGCAGGGTCGCCGGCGGGCACACCAGCACGTCGCACCCGGCCGGCTGCTCCAGCCCTGCGGCCAGCGCCCTCGCCAGCGCGACAGAGTCGGCCCGCAAGCCGTTCATCTTCCAGTTTCCGGCGATCAGTTGGCGCAACTCGCGTCCCCCTTTGGGTTCCCTTGGCGCAAGCCGGCGCCCACGTCTGGCAAAAATTCAAGAGCGTCCGTATGGTGCTGCCTCGTACACTGGACACGCACCGCATGCTCTCCTTGTTCCGCCGCTTCCTCAGCACCTGGGCCGCGCGGGCCTTCTTCCTCGTGCTGATCGCCTCCTTCGGATTGTGGGGCATTGCCGACGTCGTGCGCAATGTCGGGCAGGACAACGCCATCGCCACGGTCGGCAGCCGCAAGATCGAGGCGCCCGAGTTCCAGGAGGCGATGCGGACCCAGCTCGCCCAGGTCAGCCGCATGCTGGGCGGCAAGACCGAGCCGACGCCCGCCATCCGCCAGGCCGTTGCCGGGCAGGTGCTGGACAGGCTGGTCGTGCAGGCCGCCATCCAGAACGAGGTCGGCCGCCTGGGCCTCGTCGTGCCGGACGAGGCGCTGCGGGCGGCGGTGTTCGACATCCCGGCCTTCCGCGGCGCCAGCGGCGCCTTTGACCGCACGCGCTTCGAGACGCTGCTGCGCAGCAACAACCTGACGGAGCCGCGCTTCCTCGACCTCATGCGCTCCGACCTCGGGCAGCGGCAGCTGATGGAGGCCGTGCAGGTCGGCGCCGCGCCGCCGGAGGTGCTGACCGCCCAGGTGTTCGCCTTCCAGCGCGAGACCCGGGTCGCCCAGTATGTCGAGCTGCCCTTCGCCGCCGCCGCCGAGCCGCCCGCGCCGACGGACGCCGACCTGCAGCGCGCCTACGACAACGGCGACCGCTACAGCGCGCCCGAGTTCCGCCGGGTCAAGGCGGTGATCCTGTCCCCCGACACCGTCGCCCGCGACATCGAGGTGCCGGACGCCGACGTCGGCGCGTACTACGAGCAGCACAAGGCCGAGTACGTCGCGCCGGAAAAACGCTCCGTCGAGGTGGTCGTCGCCCAGGAGGAGGCCCGCGCCAAGGAGATCGCGGCCGCCTGGATCGCCGGCGCCGATTGGGACGCGGTGCAGAAGGCCGCGGCGGCCGCCGGCGCGTCCTCCGCGTCGCTGGACGACGCGGCGGCGACCGAGTTCCCGGCGCCCGAGCTGGGCCAGGCGGTGTTCGCGGCCCCGGCCGAGACGGTGACCGGCCCGATCCAGTCGGCCCTCGGCTGGCAGGTGTTCCGCGTCACCAAGGTGACGACCGGCACCGAGCGCCCCTTGGCGCAGGCCGCCGACGAGATCCGCACCAAGCTCGCCCGGGAGCGGGCGGTGGACCAGGTCTATGCCCGCGCCAACAAGCTGGAGGACGCGCTGTCCGCCAGCGCCAGCCTCGACGACCTGCCGGGCGACCTCGGCGTCGCCGCGGTGACCGGCACCCTGGACTCCCAGGGCAACACGCCCGCCGGCCAGCCCGCCCCGATCCCAGGCTCCCCGGCCTTGCGGCAGGCGTTCGTGACGGCCGCCTTCACGCTCGGCAAGAACGAGCCGGCGCGGATGACGGAAGGCCCCGACCAGTCCTACTTCGCCGTGACCGTCGAGGACGCCACCCCCGCCGCCCGCAAGCCGTTCGCCGAGGTCGAGGCGCAGGTGCGCGAGGATTGGGAACGCGATGCCCGGCGCAAGGAGCAGGAGCGGGTCGCGGCCAAGCTGCTGACCGCGGCCCAGGCGGGATCGAGCCTCGACGACGCCGCGACCGTCGCCGGGCAGCGCCTGCAGCGCACGCCGCCTATGGCGCGCGCCCAGCCCACCCCCGGCGCACCCACCGAGATGACCGAGCCGCTGTTCACCCTCAAGCCCGGCGCCACAACGATGATCGAGGCCCCCGACGCCTTCTACGTCATGACGCTGGCCGAGGTCTCGGCACCCGACCCGGCCGCCGACCCGTTGGGCACGGCGCAAATCCGCACGGCGCTCACCCAGGCCATCGGCCAGGACATCGAGCTGACGGTCGCCGCAGCACTGCGCACCCAGGCCAAGCCCCTGGTGAACCGCACCCTGCTGGACAGCGTGACGCAGCCTTGAGCATCGACATCTTGAGCATCGACCCATGAACGCCTCCGCATCCCCCTCTCAGGCGGCGTTCCGCGCCGCGTACGACGCCGGACGCGGCATGCTGATCTGGACCACCGGGGTCGCCGATCTCGAAACCCCCGTCGCCGCCTACCTGAAGCTCGCCGCCGGGCGCGCCAACACCTTCCTGCTGGAGAGCATCGAGGGCGGCTCCGCCCGCAGCCGCTACTCGATCATCGGCATGGAGCCTGACCTCGTCTGGCGCTGCCGGGGTGGCCGGGCGGAGGTGAACCGGCACGCGCGCTCCGCCCCGCACGCCTTCGCCGCCGATGAACGCCCGCCGCTCGACAGCCTGCGGGCGCTGATCGCCGAGACGCAGCTCGATTTGCCGGAGCACCTGCCGCCGATGCTGGGCGGCCTCGTCGGCTACCTCGGCTACGACATGGTGCGCCTGATGGAGCGGCTGCCGGACAAGAACGCGGACACGCTCGGCCTGCCGGACGCCATCCTGCTCCGCCCGACGCTGTTCGCCGTCTTCGACAACGTGGCGGACACGCTGACCTTGGCCGCGCCCATCTACCCGCAGCCCGGCGTCTCCGCCCTGCAAGCCTGGGAGATGGCGCAATCGGCGCTGGCCCAGGCCGACGCCGCCCTGCTTCGCCCCCTGCCCCACGCCGCTCCGCCCGTTGCGCTGCCGCCGCAGCCGGAGCCGGCGTCCAACATGACACCATCCGAGTTCATGGGCATCGTCGAGCGCATGAAGGAGTACATCGTCGCCGGCGATGCGTTCCAGATCGTGCCGAGCCAACGCTTCTCCGTGCCGTTCGCGCTGCCGCCCTTCTCCCTCTACCGCGCGCTCCGCCGCATCAACCCGGCACCGTTCCTGTTCTTCCTCGACTTCGGCGGCTTCGCCGTGGTGGGCAGCAGCCCCGAGGTGCTGGTTCGGCTCCGCGATGGGATCGTCACCATCCGTCCCCTCGCCGGCACCCGGCCCCGCGGCGCGACGCGCGTGGAGGACGAGCGGCTGGAGGCCGACCTGCTCGCCGACCCCAAGGAGCGGGCCGAGCACCTGATGCTGCTCGATCTCGGCCGCAACGACGTGGGCCGCGTGGCCGCGCTGGGCAGCGTGCGGGTGACCGACAGCTTCAGCGTCGAGCGGTTCAGCCACGTCATGCACATCTCCTCCACCGTGGAGGGCCGGCTCAAGCCGGGGCTTGAGGCGCTTGACGCGCTGGTCGCCGGGTTCCCCGCGGGCACGCTGACCGGCGCGCCGAAGATCCGCGCCATGCAGATCATCGAGGAGCTGGAGCCGACCCGGCGCGGCATCTACGCCGGGTGCATCGGCTACTTCGCCGCCAACGGCACCATGGACACCTGCATCGGGCTGCGCACCGCCGTGGTGAAGGACGGCACGATGTACGTGCAGGCCGGCGGCGGCGTGGTGGCGGACAGCACCGCCCTGGGCGAGTATGAGGAAACCCGGCAGAAGTCCCGCGCCCTGTTCCGCGCCGCCGAGGAGGCGGTCCGCTTCGCCGCCCTGAAAGCCTGACCGCATGCTCCTGCTGATCGACAACTACGACAGCTTCACCTTCAACCTGGTGCACGTCCTGGGCGACCTCGGCGTGTCCTGCACGGTGCGGCGCAACGACGAGGTTTCGCCCGCCGACGCGCTGGCCCTGGCGCCCGAGGCCATCGTGCTCTCGCCCGGCCCCTGCACGCCGAACGACGCCGGCATCTGCCTCGACCTGATCGCCGCCGCGGCCGGGCGCATCCCCATCCTGGGCGTCTGCCTGGGCCACCAGGCCATCGGCCAGGCGTTCGGCGGCCGGGTGGTGCGGGCCGACCGTCCCATGCACGGCAAGCTCAGCCCGATCCGCCACGACGGCGCCGACGTGTTCGCGGACCTGCCCAGCCCGTTCCAGGCCACGCGCTACCACAGCCTGGTCGTCGAGCCGGAGACCATGCCCCCCTCGCTCGTGCCGACCGCCTGGACCGACGACGGCATCATCATGGGCCTGCGCCACCGCGACCTGCCGGTGTTCGGCGTGCAGTTCCACCCGGAGAGCATCGCGTCCGAGCACGGGCACAAGATCCTGGAGAACTTCCTGGCCCTGGCGCGCCGCCCGGCGCCCGCCCACGCCGCCTGACCGCCGCATGGCCAGCCTCAAGCCGGTTCTCGCCCAGCTCGCCTCCGGCGCCACCCTGTCGGCCGAGGAGGCGGAAGCGGCGTTCGGCACCATCATGGCCGGCGAGGCGACGCCCGCCCAGATCGCCGGCCTGCTGATGGCGATGCGGGTGCGGCGGGAGACGGTGGCGGAACTGACCGGGGCGGTCCGCGCCATGCGGTCCCGCATGACGAGCATGACGGCGCCGCCGGACGCGGTCGATGTCTGCGGCACCGGCGGCGACAACGCCGGCACGCTCAACGTGTCCACGGCGGTGACCTTCGTGCTGGCCGGCTGCGGCGTGCCGGTCGCCAAGCACGGCAACCGCGCCCTGTCGTCCCGGACCGGCGGCGCCGACGTGCTGGCGGCGCTGGGCGTGAATGTGGATGTGGCGTTGGACCACCTGCCCGACGTGCTGGCCGCCGCGGGGTGCGTGTTCCTGTTCGCGCCCCGGCACCACGCCGCCCTGCGCCACGCGGCCGGGCCGCGGGTGGAGCTTGGCACGCGCACGATCTTCAACCTGCTGGGTCCGCTCGCCAATCCGGCCGGGGTGCGCCGGCAGTTGACCGGCGTCCATGACCCCGCCTGGGCACGTCCGATGGCCGAGACCCTGCACGCGCTCGGCACCGAACGGGCCTGGCTGGTGCACGGCCAGGGCCTCGACGAGCTGACGGTCGCCGGGGCGAGCCAGGTGGTCGCGCTGCAGGACGGAGCCTATCGGGAGTTCAGCGTGTCGCCGGAGGACGCCGGGCTGGACCGCTCGCCCATCGAGGCCATCCGGGGCGGCGACGCCGCGATGAACGCCGGCGCCTTGCATGCGTTGCTGCAGGGACAGCTTGGGCCATACCGCGACACCGTGCTGCTGAACGCAGCAGCCGGGCTGATCGTCGCCGGGGTGGTGCCGGACTTGCGGTCGGGCGCGGTTCGTGCGGCGGCGGCGATCGACAGCGGCTCTGCTGCTGCCGCACTTGGTAAACTACGGCAAGCAACGAACTGATTTCGATGGAGTGAGTGGGATGGACGTTGCGGTACCCGACGCATTGGCCCAGATTTGCGCGGAGACGTTGACCGAGGTGGAGCGCCGACGCGCCGAAACCTCGGAGACGGTGCTCGCGAGCCGTCTGCATCTCCGGCGCAACCCGACCCGCAGCTTCGGGCATGCCTTGAAGGAGGCCGTGGCCCTGGGCGGATACGGCCTGATCGCCGAGATCAAGCGGGCGTCGCCCTCCGCCGGGGTGATCCGGCCCGACTTCCACCCGTCTTTGCTCGCCCGGACCTATGCGGACGCGGGCGCCACCTGCCTGTCCGTGCTGACGGACGCGCCGTATTTCCAGGGTTCGCCCGACCACCTGAAGGTCGCCCGGGCCACGGTCGCCCTGCCGGTGCTGCGCAAGGATTTCATCCTGGATAGCTGGCAGGTGTATGAGAGCCGGCTGATGGGCGCCGACTGCATCCTGCTGATCATGGCGGCCCTCACCAACCAGCAGGCGCGGGAGCTGGAGGAGTTGGCAAGGGCGCTGGACATGGATGTGCTGGTCGAGGTGCACAACCGGGCCGAACTGGACCGCGCCCTGGGCCTGCAGACCTCGCTGATCGGCATCAACAATAGAAACCTCAAGACGTTGCAAACCGATTTGGAGACGACGACCGAGCTTGCGCCGCATGTGCCCTCGGACCGGTTCCTGATCGCCGAGAGCGGCATCCGCACCCATGCCGACGTGCGCCGCCTGGCGGAGGCCGGGGCGTCCTGCTTCCTGGTGGGGGAGAGCCTGCTGCGGCAGCCCGACGTTGGCGCCGCCACCCGCGCCCTGCTCGGCGCCCCGGCATGACGCCGGGATTGACGCACTTCGACGCCGAGGGCCGGGCGGTCATGGTGGACGTGTCCGCCAAGGTCGAGACCGACCGGACGGCGACCGCCCAGGTCAGCGTGGCGATGCTGCCGGAGACGTTGCGCGTGATCCTGGCCGGGGAGGCCAAGAAGGGCGACGTGCTGGGCGTAGCGCGGCTGGCCGGCATCATGGCGGCGAAGCGCACGGCGGACCTCATCCCGCTCTGCCACCCGCTGCCGATCTCGGCGGTCATGCTCGATTTGGGGCCCTCGCCCTCCGGCGGCGGGATCGACATCGCCGCGACGGTTCGCACCACGGGCCGCACCGGCGTGGAGATGGAGGCGCTGACCGCCGCGAGCGTCGCGGCGCTCACGGTGTACGACATGTGCAAGGCCATCGACCGCGGCATGCGGATCGACGGGCTGCGCGTCGTGCACAAGACCGGCGGCAAGTCCGGCGAGTTCCGGCAGGGCTGAGGCGATGCTGTCGGTTGAAGAGGCCCGTGCCCGCATCGTCGGGCCGCTCCGTCCCCTTCCGGCCGAGGTCGTCGCCTTGCCGGAGGCGTGGGGCCGGGTGCTCGCCACGCCCGTGCAGGCCCGGCTGACCCAACCGCCCGCCGATGTGTCCGCCATGGACGGCTACGCGCTCCGTGCGGCGGACGGCCGGGCCGGGGCGCGGGTCGCAGTGGTCGGCCATGCCCCGGCGGGCCGGCCCTTCGCCGGGCACGTCGCCGCGGGGGAGGCCGTCCGCTTGTTCACCGGCAGCGTCGTGCCGGGCGGCGCCGACTGCGTGCTGCCGCAGGAGGACGTGGACCGGGACGCCGACTGGATCACGCTGCGGGAGGCGGCGCAGGCCGGGCGCCACATCCGCCGTGCCGGCCAGGACTTCCGCCAGGGCGACACCCTGATGCCGGCCGGCATCCGGCTGGGCGCACGGGCCATCGGGCTGATCGCGGCGGGGAACCACCCGTGGGTCGCCGTGCACCGCCAGCCGCGAATCGCGATCCTGGCGACGGGGGACGAGATCGTGCTGCCGGGCGAGCCTCTGGCGGCGGGGGGCATCGTCAGTTCCAATGCGCACGCGCTGGCGGCGCTGGTCCGGGCCGGCGGCGGCGTCCCGGTGATCCTGCCCATTGCGCCGGACGACCCGGCGGCCATCGCCTCCGTCGCGGACCGCCTGTCCGGCATCGACCTCCTGCTGACCACGGGCGGCGCCAGCGTCGGCGAGCATGACCTGGTGCAGAGCAGCCTCGCGACGCGCGGCTTCGCGCTCGATTTCTGGAAGATCGCGATGCGGCCGGGCAAGCCGCTGCTGTTCGGGCGGCTCGGCGACGTGCCCGTGCTGGGGCTGCCAGGCAACCCGGTGTCGGCCTTCGTCTGCGCGGTCCTGTTCCTGTGGCCCGCGCTGGCCCGGCTCGGCGGCCTGGCTGACGACGCGCTGCGGCCGGTCGAGGCGCGGCTGGCCGGGCCCGTGGCCGCGAACGACCATCGGGCCGACCATCTTCGGGCGGCCCTTTCGACCGATCCGGCCGGCGCCCTGGTCGCCACGCCGTTCGACCGGCAGGACTCGTCGCTGTTGCAGCTGCTGACCAGGGCCGGGTGCCTGATCCTCCGCGCGCCGCACGCGGAGACGTTGCCGGCCGGGGCACTGGTCCAGGTGCTGCGTTTGGACGCAAGCGGCCTGTAGCGCCCGGCTCCGCGCTGCAACCATCAGAAATGGTTGACAGGCGTCAGCGAACCAATATAGAACGAAACAGGTTGCCTTTTTGTTCTATATGTGTTTTATTTTGACCTGGCCGCCCCTCGGGCAAGAAAGAGCTTCGCCATGTTGACGCGCAAACAGCACGAGTTGCTGACCTTTATCGACGCCCATCTGAAAGCCACTGGCTTTTCCCCGAGTTTCGAAGAGATGAAGGAGGCGTTGCAGCTCCGGTCGAAATCCGGAATCCATCGGCTGATCTCGGCCTTGGAGGAGCGGGGCTTCCTGCGCCGGCGGCATCACCGCGCCCGGGCCCTCGAGGTCGTGCGGCTGCCGAACGAGGTCGGGCGGGAGCTTGTCGTGGCGGCGCCGCCGGTGCCCTTCGCGCCGAACGTCATCCGCGGGGACTTCTCGGGCCGTTTCCCTGCCGTGCGTGCGGCGAATGAGGCCGCGGCGGTGCACTTGCCGCTGTATGGCCGCATCGCCGCCGGGTTGCCGATCGAGGCGATGCGGGATCAGGGAACGCAGATCGAGGTGCCTTTGGCCCTGCTGGGCAATGGCGAGCACTACGCGCTCGAAGTGGCCGGCGACTCCATGGTCGAGGCAGGGATACTTGACGGCGACACGGTCGTGATCCGCAAGGGCGACGTGGCGGAAAACGGCCAGATCATCGTGGCGCTGATCGACGATGCGGAGGTCACGCTGAAGCGGCTGCGCCGGCGCGGCAACTCGGTCGCGCTGGAACCGGCCAACCAGCGGCACGAGATCCGCCTGTTCCCGGCCGACCGGGTCAAGGTGCAGGGCAGCTTGGTGGCGCTGCTGCGGCGCTACTGACTACTCGGCTGCGGGCGGCAATTCGTCCGGGGTCGCCATCGGCAGGTTGGGCACGGACCGGCGCGGCGTGGGCGGCCCCGGCACCCAGGGACGGTCGCCGCGGTGGGCGCGGTCGGACAGGATGCGCGGGCCGGCGCCGGTCAGCCAAATGGCGGTTGCCCCATCCCGCCAGACGCTGAACCGGTCGATATAGGGGATGGCGGCCGGACAGTCGTCACGGGCCGGCTCGGCCGACACCAGCAGGTCGATGCCGGCGCAATCGGGCCTTACGCGGCTGCGGATGACCGCGGCCAGGTGCCCGTCCCGTTGCACGCGGCAGGCGTCGGGACCGCAGGACGCAGGCTCCCCGGTCCGCACCGGCAGGAGCGGCCCGGCCGCAAGCTGGTTCTGCCACGCATCCCGCACGAACTTCGACGCGCCGGGTTGCGACATCAGGTAGTACCGGTCGGCCCGGATGGCGATCAGCCGCGCCTCGGAGGAGATCAGGATGTCGGGCGCCGGCGCCGCGAACGGCGACAGCAGCCCCACCAGCATGACCGGAACCCCCGCGAGCCGCATCCGCGACCGCCACAGCCCCAACCAGGCCAGGCCCAGGCTGAACACGCAAAGCCCCCAGGCCGGCATGTGGGGCACCGCCAGGGTGGCCGACGGCCAGGCGGAGACGGTGCGGCCGATCCACAGGATGCCCTCGATCCCCCACCCCATCGGCGCCAGCGCCAGCGGCTCGAGCCCAAGCGGCATCAGCAGCAGCGCCGCGAGGCCGAGCGGCATCACCCAGAATGCGGTCAGCGGCACGGCGGCCATGTTGGCGGCGATGAAATAGAGCTGGAAATGCCCGAAGTGGTAGGCGCCGAACGGGGCCGAGGCGGTGCCCGCCAATACACTCGTCAACGCCAGCGCCGCGACGTGCGAGACGACGCGCCGTCCCCAGCCGCCGCCATGCAGCCGCGCCAACACGGGCCGCAGCGCCTCATACCCGGCAATCAGCGCCAGGACGGCGGAGAAGCTCATGCCGAAGCTCGCGCCCACCACCTCGTTCGGCGCCAGCAGCATCAGCGCCACCGCGGCCAGCGCCAGCCCGCGCAGCGACAGCGCCCGGCGGCCCAGCACGAGGCCCAACGTCACCAGGCAGGCCATGGCGAAGCTGCGCAGGATCGGCAGATGCGCCCCGGTCAGCAGCAGATAGGCCCCGCCCACGGCCAGCGCCGTGCCGGCGGCGATGGCCTTGGTCGGCCAATGCAGTGCGGCGCGCTCGGACAACGCCAGCATCAGCCGGGTCGCGCCCATGGCGACGCCCATGACGATGCCGATATGCAGGCCGGCCACGGCCAGCAGGTGCGCCAGGCCGGAGTCGCGGAACGCCTCGCGGTCCCGCGGCGGGATCGCCGTCGTCGTGCCGGTCAGCAAGGTCGCCGCGACCGCGCCGGCCGGACCCGGCAGCCCCGTCATGGCCCGCCCGGCGATCCAGTCGCGCAGGCCCTGCAGCATGGCCGGGCCGCCCTGCGGCGGCGCCCGCTCCAGCACCTCGGACGGGTTCAGCGCGTAGCCGGACCCGCCCAAGCCCGAGAAGAACGCATCCCGTTGCAGGTCCCATGCGCCGGGGAACGCCGGGGAGGAGGGCGGCCGGACCAGCGCCCGCACCCGCACCCGGTCGCCGGCGCCCATCGCGGCCATGTCGAACCGGTGCAGGCGGACCCGCACCAGCCGCGCGAGCGGCGGCCCGTCCGGCTCCAGCCGCACGTCGGACAGCGTGACCCGGCGCCCGTCCGGCAGCAGGTCCATGCCGCGCACCACGCCGGTCAGCACGACGGCCCGCGTCGGCAACGGCTCCATCGGCAACGCGCGCCAGGTCGCGGCCTGTCCCGACAGGAAGCCGAGCGCCGCCGCGAGGCCCGCCAGCGCCACCGCCCGCGCCACCGGGGCGCGCCAGCCGATGACGCAGGCCAGGAGGGCGCTCAGCACCGCCGCCGCCCCGGCCCAGGCGTTCGGCTCCGCCCGCAGGTCGAAATACGCGACCACGCCCGCGCCCATGCAGACCGACAGCCACGGCACGAAGCGCCCCCGCTCCGCCTCGATCCAGTCTTGCCACCGGACGCGCAGCCAGGTGGCCCGAAGCGCGCCGTATGCCGTGATCGCCTGCTGCACCGGTCCTCCTTGCCATACTGTAACGAGGCTTCGCTCTCGACGCCACCTTCCAGCGTGTTAGACAGCGCCATGACCGTCCGCACCCGCTTCGCCCCCAGCCCCACCGGCCAGCTTCACATCGGCGGCGCCCGCACGGCGCTGTTCAATTTTCTGTTCAGCCGCCATCACGGTGGCGAGTACCTGCTGCGGATCGAGGACACCGACCGGGAACGCAGCACGGCTGCGAACACGCAGGTCATCCTGGACGCGCTGGACTGGCTCGACCTCACGCCCGACCAGCCCCCCCTGTTCCAGTCCACCCGGCAGTCCCGCCACGCCGAGGTGGCGCAGCAGATGCTGGCCAGCGGCCACGCCTACCTGTGCTTCTGCACCCCGGACGAGCTGCGCGAGATGCGGGAGCGCGCCATGGCCGAGGGCCGCCCGCCCCGCTACGACGGCCGCTGGCGGGACCGCGACCCGGCCGAGGCGCCGCCCGGCGTCAAGCCCGTGATCCGATTGCGCGCGCCGCAGCAGGGCGAAACGGTGGTGGACGACCTGGTGCAGGGCAGCGTCCGCGTCGCCAACAGCGAGCTGGATGACATGATCATCCTGCGCAGCGACGGCACGCCGACCTACCTGCACGCCGTCGTCGTGGACGACCACGACATGGCGATCACCCACGTGATCCGCGGCGACGACCACATGACCAACACGTTCCGCCAGTTGCAGATCTATCAGGGCATGGGCTGGGAGCTGCCCCGCTTCGCCCACCTGCCGATGATCCACGGAGCCGACGGCGCCAAGCTGTCGAAACGGCACGGCGCCGTCAGCGTGCTGGAGTACCGCGAGCAGGGTTTCCTGCCGGAAGCGGTCTGCAACTACCTGCTTCGGCTCGGCTGGGGCCACGGCGACGCCGAGGTGCTGGGCCGCGCCGAGGCGATCCGCCTGTTCGACCTGGACGGCGTCGGCAAGGCGGCGGCCCGGATGGATTTTTCGAAGCTGCAGCACATCAACGGCGTCTGGCTGCGCCAGGCCGATGACGACCGGCTGACAAGCGAGGTCGTGCAGCGGCTGGCGGCGGCGCACGGCCTCCACGCCGACGCCACGGGGACGGCCCGCATCCGCATGCTGATGCCGGGGTTGAAGGAGCGCGCCAAGACATTGGCCGATCTCACGGAAAGCGCCGCCTTCCTGCTCCGGCCAGCCCCGTTGCAGTTCGATCCGAAGGCGCTGGCCCTGCTGACGCCCGAAAGCAAGGCAACGCTCCGGCAGGTCGCCCCGGTCCTCGACGCCACCGATTTCACGTCGCCGGCGCTGGACACCGCGCTCCGGCAGTTCGCCGAGCAGGCCGGCCGCAAGCTCGGCCAGGTGGCGCAGCCGCTCCGCGCCGCGCTGACCGGCAGCACCACCAGCCCCGGCATCGACGAGACGCTCGCCGCCCTCGGCCGCGAGGAGGCGCTGGCCCGCATCGCGCTCGCCGCCGCCTGATGCGCTACCCGCACCGTCATCTGCTGGCGATCGAGGGGCTGCACCCGCCGGAGATCGCATCCCTGCTCGACCTTGCCGAGAGCTACGTCCTGCTGAACCGTTCCGGCAAGACGCAGCGCGACCTGCTGCGGGGCCGCACGCTGATCAACCTGTTCTACGAGGACAGCACCCGCACGCGCACGAGCTTCGAGCTGGCGGGCAAGCGGCTGGGGGCGGACGTGATCAACATGTCGGTCTCCACCAGCAGCGTGAACAAGGGCGAGACGCTGCTCGACACCGCCGCCACGCTCAACGCCATGCGCTGCGACCTGCTGGTGGTCCGCCACGACCAGTCGGGCGCCCCGAACCTCCTGGCGCAGAAGGTGTCGTCCGCCGTCATCAACGCGGGCGACGGCACGCACGAGCACCCGACGCAGGCGCTGCTGGACGCGCTGACGCTCCGCCGCCGCCGGGGCACGCTGGAGGGTCTGTTGGTGGCGATCTGCGGCGACGTGCTGCACAGCCGGGTCGCCCGGTCGAACATCCATTTGCTGGGCACCATGGGCTGCCGGGTGCGCGTGGTCGGGCCGCCGACCCTGATCCCGGCCGCCGCCGCGAGCCTGGGCGTCGAGGTGTTCCACGACATGGAGGCCGGGCTGCAAGGCGTCGATGTCGTCATGATGCTCCGCTTGCAGCGGGAGCGCATGTCGCGCGGCCTGGTGCCCAGCGCGCGCGAGTACTTCCGCTTCTTCGGGCTGGACGCCGCCAAGCTCGCCTGGGCCAAGCCCGACGTGCTGGTGATGCATCCCGGCCCGATGAACCGCGGCGTCGAGATCGACAGCGCCGTGGCCGACGACCCCCTGCACAGCGTCATCGGCGAGCAGGTGGAGATGGGCGTCGCCGTGCGCATGGCCGTGCTGGACGTCCTGTCGCGGAGCGGCCCCCGCAATGGCTGACCTGCTGTTCACCAACGTCCGCCTGATCGACCCGGCGAGCGGCCTCGACCAGCCCGGCGAGCTTCTGGTGCGAGGCGGCCTGATCGCCGATTTCGGCCCAAGCCTCGGCCGTCCCGACGGGCCGACGCTCGACGGCGACGGCGCGGTCCTGTGCCCGGGCCTCGTGGACATGCGCGCCGCCCTGGGCGAGCCGGGCTACGAGTATCGCGAGACCATCGCCTCCGCCGCCGCCGCCGCCGCATCGAGCGGCATCACAACCCTCGCCGCCCTGCCTGACAGCCTGCCCGCCATCGACGACCCGGCGCTGGTCCGCCTGCTGCGCGCCCGCGGCGAGGAGACCGGCAGCCTCGCCATCCTGCCCTACGGCGCCGTGACTCGCGGCTGCCACGGCAAGGAGATGGCGGAGATCGGCCTGCTGCGGGAGGCCGGCGCCGTCGCTTTCACCGACGGGCGGCGCGCCATCGGCGACGCCCGGATGATGCGCCTCGCCCTCTCCTACGCCCGCGGCTTCGGCGCCCGCATCGTGCAGCATCCGGAGGACCCGGCCCTGGCCGACGGCGGCGCCGCGACGGAGGGGGAGCTTGCGACCCGCCTGGGCCTGCCGGGCATTCCCGCGGCGGCCGAGGCCATCCTGGTCGCCCGCGACCTCCGCTTGGCCCAGCTCACCGGCGGCGCCCTGCACTTCGCCCACGTCTCCACGGCGGAGGCGCTGATGCTGATCCGCCGGGCGAAGCAGGACGGCATCGACGTGACCTGCGACACCGCGCCCCCCTATTTCGACCTGAACGAGACGGCCATCGGCGACTTCCGCACCTACGCCAAGCTGTCCCCGCCGCTGCGGCCGGAGGCGGACCGGAGGGCGGTCTGCGAGGGCCTGGCCGACGGCACGGTCGATGCCGTCGCCTCCGACCATCAGCCGCGGGACGCCGACGACAAGCGCCTGCCCTTCGCGCTGGCCTCGCCCGGCGGCGCCGGCCTCGCGACCTTGCTCGGCGTGACGCTGGCCCAGGTGCATGGCAACGGGCTGCCGCTGCTGCGGGCGCTCGACCTGCTCACCGCGCGGCCAGCCGGGGTGCTGGGCATCGAGGCCGGGCGGCTCGCCAAGGGCGGGCCTGCCGACCTGTGCCTGTTCGACCTCGAACGCATCTGGAAGGTCGAGGCCGGCTTGCTGCCCGGCAAGGCGCCGAACACGCCGTTCGACGGCCGGGCGCTGGAGGGACGGGTGGTCGGCACCTGGAAGGCCGGGCGCCGGGTGTTCGGGTGAACGACGCCCTGATGGCGGCGGTGGCGGCGTCGGGCTACCTGATCGGCTCCATCCCGTTCGGCTGGCTCCTGTCGCGGGCGGCCGGGCTTGGCGATATCCGGTCCATCGGGTCGGGCAACATCGGTGCCACCAACGTGCTGCGCACCGGGCGGCGCGACATCGCGGCGCTGACCCTGGCGCTGGACGCGGCCAAGGGGGCGGCGGCCGTGCTGGCGGCGGGGCAGTGGGCCGGCCCGGGCTGGGCGCTGCTCGCCGGGGTCTTGGCGGTCGTGGGCCACTGCACGTCGGTGTGGATGCGCGGCCAGGGCGGCAAGGGCGTCGCGACCGGGCTTGGGGTCGTCCTCACGGTCGCCTGGCCGGTCGGCCTGGCGTGCTGCGCCGCCTGGCTCGCGACGGCGCGGCTCAGCCGGCTGTCCTCCGCCGGGGCGCTCGCCGCCTTCGCGCTGGCCCCGGCGCTGATGCTGCTGTGGCGGGGTCCGGCCGCCGGGATCGCGGTCGCCGCGGTCAGCGCCGTCGTGTTCTGGCGCCATTCCGGCAACATCCGCCGCCTGCTGGCCGGCACCGAGCCGCGTATCGGCCAGAAATGATGGCCGGGCCGTCCATGACCGAAGCCGAACTGCTCGACCGCCTGCGCCTGGCCCGCACGGAGGGGGTCGGTCCGGTGGGCTACCGCCGCCTGCTGAAACGCTTCCCGACCGCCGCGGAGGCGCTGGACGCGCTGCCCGGCCTCGCCAGTGCCGGGGGCCGCGCGGCGGCGCCCGCGATTCCGTCCTCCGGGACGGCGCGCCGGGAGATGGACAGCGTCGCCAAGCTCGGCGGCCGGATTCTGGTGCTGGGCGGGCCGGACTACCCGCCGCTCCTGGCGCTGCTGGACTCGGCGCCGCCCGCGATGGCCGTGCTGGGCGACGTGGCGGCGCTGAGCGCCCGGGCGGTGGCGATGGTCGGCGCGCGCAACGCCTCCGCCAACGGCCAGCGCGTGGCGGAGATCCTGGCGGCCGACCTCGCCTCGGCCGGGCTGGTCGTCGTGTCCGGCATGGCGCGCGGCATCGACGCGGCGGCGCATCACGGCGCGCTCGGCACCGGCCGGACCGTGGCCGCCATCGCCAGTGGGATCGACATCGCCTATCCGCCCGAGAACAAGGCGTTGCAGCGCCGCGTGGCGGAGGGCGGCGCGGTGGTGGCGGAGGCCCCGTTCGGCACCGCGCCGCAGGCCCGGCACTTCCCCCGGCGCAACCGGGTGATCGCCGGCCTGTCGCTCGGCGTCGTGGTGGTGGAGGCCGCGCCGCGGTCCGGCAGCCTGATCACCGCGCGGATCGCCCAGGACGAGGGCCGCGAGGTGTTCGCCGTGCCGGGCTCGCCGCTCGACCCGCGGTGCCGCGGCTCCAACGACCTGATCCGCTCCGGCGCGCATTTGACGGAGAGCGCGGCCGACGTGCTGGCCAACCTGCCGGACCACCCGACCCGGCAGGGCCTGGCGCGGTCGCCGATGTTCGCCCGCGGCCAGCCGCCCGGGATGGCGGAACCGCCGGATGACGATTTCGGTACCGTTCCGGACCCGGAGGTGGTACGACGCCGGGTGATGGCGTTGTTAAGTCATTCGCCCACGGCGGTTGACGATCTGGTGCGGCGCTGCCAGTTCTCCGCTTCCGCCGTCATTGCGGCATTGCTCGAACTGGAGTTGGCCGGACAGGTTGAGATGCTTCCGGGCAACCAGGCTGCGCTGACCGAATAAGCTTCGCCCTTTGCCTCATATTCGTGTCCTACGCCTTTGTAAAGGATACCATGACTGACGTTGTCGTCGTCGAATCACCCGCCAAGGCCAAGACTATCAACAAATACCTTGGCGGCGGCTACACCGTGCTTGCCAGCTTCGGCCACGTCCGCGACCTGCCGCCCAAGGACGGCAGCGTCCGGCCGGAGGAGGACTTCGCGATGGACTGGGCGGCCGACGAGCGCGGCGCCCGCCAGGTCGCGGCCATCGCCAAGGCGCTGAAGGGCGCGCACACGCTGTATCTCGCCACCGACCCGGACCGCGAGGGCGAGGCCATCAGTTGGCATGTCCGCGCGATGCTGGAGGACAAGAAGGCGCTCCGCGGCGTCAACGTGCGGCGCATCACCTTCAACGAGATCACCCGCTCCGCCATCCAGTTCGCCATCGAGCATCCGCGCGAGCTGGATCAGCCGCTGATCGAGGCTTACCTGGCCCGGCGCGCGCTCGACTACCTCGTCGGCTTCACCTTGTCGCCGGTCCTGTGGCGCAAGCTGCCCGGCAGCCGCAGCGCCGGACGGGTGCAGTCGGTGGCGCTCCGCATGGTGTGCGAGCGTGAGGCCGAGATCGAGTCGTTCCGGCCCCGTGAATATTGGACGGTCGAGGCGCATTTCCTCACCCCCTCCGGCGCGCCGTTCACCGCGCGGCTGACCCACCTGGACGGCAAGCGGCTGGACCAGTTCGACCTCAACACGGAGGCGCTGGCCCAGGGCGCCAAGGCCGCGGTCGAGGCGGATGCGTTCGCCGTCGCGAGCGTCGAGCGCAAGCGGGTCAAGCGGCATCCGCCCGCGCCGTTCACCACCTCCACCTTGCAGCAGGAGGGCAGCCGCAAGCTCGGCATGGGCGCCCAGGCCATCATGCGCTGCGCCCAACAGTTGTATGAAGGCGTGGAGCTGGACGGCGAGACGACCGGCCTCATCACCTACATGCGGACCGACGGCGTGCAGATGGCGCGGGAGGCGATGATGGCGATCCGCGAGCACGTCGGCGAGACCTACGGCGTCGACTACGTGCCCGGCGTCGCCCGCGAGTACTCCAGCAAGGCGAAGAACGCCCAGGAGGCGCACGAGGCGGTGCGCCCAACCGACGTGTCCCGCACGCCGGCCAGCGTCGCGCGCTACCTCAGCCCGGAGCAGCAGCGGCTGTACGAGCTGATCTGGAAGCGCGCCGTCGCGTCGCAGATGCAGTCGGCCGAACTGGATCAGGTGGCGGTCGATGTCGCCGGGTCGCGCACGCGGCTGCGCGCCACCGGCTCCATCGTCGCCTTCGACGGCTTTCTGAAGCTGTATCGGGAGGACGTGGACGACGCGCCGGAGGGCCACGCCGCCGCCGATGAGAGCCGGATGCTGCCGCCGATGCAGGAGCGCGACCCGCTGACCCGCGGCGACGTCAGCGCCGACCAGCACTTCACCCAGCCGCCGCCGCGCTACTCGGAGGCGAGCCTGGTCAAGAAGATGGAGGAGCTGGGCATTGGCCGCCCGTCCACCTACGCCTCCATCCTGACGGTGCTGCGCGACCGCAGCTACGTGCGGCTGGAGAACAAGCGGTTCGTGCCGGAGGACCGCGGCCGGCTCGTCACCGCGTTCCTGACCAGCTTCTTCGAACGCTACGTGGACAGCAACTTCACCGCGTCGCTTGAGGAGCAGCTGGACGACATCTCCGGCGGGCGGGCGGAGTGGCGGGCGGTGATGCAGGCGTTCTGGGAGCAGTTCTCCCACGCCGTCGAGCAGACGCGCGACCTGAAGATCAGCGACGTGATCGACGCGCTGGACCAGGACCTGGGCCAGCACTTCTTTCCCGCCCGCGCCGACGGCGCCGACCCGCGGCTCTGCCCGGCCTGCCACGCCGGGCGGCTGGGGCTGAAGCTCGGCCGGCACGGCAGCTTCATCGGCTGCTCCAACTACCCGGGCTGCCAATACACCAGGCGGCTCGCCATCGACGGCGGGGAGGATGGCGGCGAGACCCTGAAGGAGGGGATGCGCGAACTCGGCCACCATCCCGATACCGGGGAGGCGGTCACGGTGCGGCGCGGTCCCTACGGCCTCTATGTGCAGCAGGGCGAGGCGAACCCCGAGGACAAGAAGAGCAAGCCGCGCCGCACGTCGCTGCCGAAGGGCGTCGAGGGCGACCAGTTGACGCTGGAGCAGGCATTGGGCCTGCTGTCGCTGCCGCGTCTGGTCGGCATCCATCCCGACCGGCAGGAACCTCTGGAGGCCGGCATCGGGCGGTTCGGGCCGTTCATCCGCATGGGCGGCATCTATGCCTCGCTCGACAAGGACGACGACGTGCTGTCGGTCGGGCTGAACCGCGCCGTGGACGTGATGGCGAAGAAGCTGGACAGCGTGCGGTCGCTGGGTCCGCACCCGGCCGACAAGGAGCCGGTGATGGTGCGCAAGGGGCGGTTCGGACCCTACGCCCAGCATGGGCTGCGCGTGGCGAACCTGCCGCGCGAGGTGGCGATGGACGACCTGACGCTGGACGACGCCGTCGCCTTGCTGGCGGAGAAGGGCAAGGTGCTGAAGGCGAAGCCGGGCCGCAAGCCGAAGAAGGCCGTGGCGGCCAAGACCCCGAAGCCCACGCCGGCAAAAGGGGCGAGGGCGGCGGCACGGCCGGCGGCCAAGCGGCCAGCGTCCAAGACGGCCGCGGCCAAAAAGCCGGCGGCGAAGCGGCCGGCCGCCAAACCCCCGTCACGGACGGGGACCACCCGCACGGCGCGCTGAGGTGGCGCGCCGGATCGTCACGGCCGAAGCGGGTGCGCTGCCGTCGCGGGAGGCCGTGCGCCTGTTCATCCGCGCCGCCGGGGGCAGGGTCGGCAAGCGGGAGGTCTCCCGGGAATTCGGCATCGGCCCCGAACTGCGCGTCCCGTTGCGCGCTTTGCTGAGAGAGCTTGCCAAGGAGGGCGCCATAGCACCAGCCGGACATCGCCGCTTCAGCCCGCCGGGCCGCCTGCCGGATCAGATGGTGGTGCGCATCACCGGCACCGACCGGGACGGCGACGCGGTGGCGCGTCCGGTCGATTGGACCGGGGACGGCCCGCCGCCCATGGTGCTGATGGCGCCGGAGCGCCGCGGCAACCCGGCGCTGGCGCCCGGCGAGCGGGTGTTGGCCCGCCTCAGTCCCATCGGACCCGGCAAGTACGAGGGCCGCACCCTGAAGCGCCTGTCGGACGAGCCGGGCCGCATCCTGGGCGTGTTCCGCGCGCCCAACCGCCTGGTGCCGACCGACCGCCGGGCCAAGGCCGAGTGGCTGATCCCGCCCGGCGAGGCCGGCGATGCCGAGTCCGGGGAGATCGTCGTCGCCAGCCCCCTGCCCCATGCCGGTCTGGGCCTCAAGCCCGCGCGGATCACCGAGCGCCTGGGCCGCATGGGCGACGCCCGTGCCGTCAGCCTGATCTGCATCCACGGCCACGACATCCCGCAGGACTTCCCCGAGGACGCGCTGCATGACGCGGCCCGCGCCCGCGGCGTGCCGCTCGGCAAGCGCGAGGACTTGCGCGGGGTGCCGCTGGTCACCATCGACGGGGAGGACGCGCGGGACTTCGACGACGCGGTGTTCGCCGAGCCGGACGGCGACGGCTTCCGCCTGATCGTGGCCATCGCCGACGTGGCCCACTACGTGCGGCCGGGCGCGCCGCTGGACCGGGCCGCCTGGACCCGCGGCAACAGCGTCTACTTCCCCGACCGCGTCGTGCCCATGCTGCCGGAGACGCTGTCGAACGGCTGGTGCAGCCTGCGCCCGCAGGAGGACCGCGGCTGCCTGTTCGCCGAGATGCGGATCGACGCCGCCGGGCGCAAGACGGCGCACCGCTTCGGCCGCGGCCTGATGCGCAGCGCCGCCCGGCTGACCTACACGCAGGTGCAGGACGCGCAGGATGCCGGGCTGGACCTGGATCTGCCGGGCGTCATCGCGCCGCTCTACGCCGCGTTCCGCGCGCTGCTCGGCGCCCGCCAGGCTCGCGGCACGCTCGACCTCGACCTGCCGGAGCGCAAGGTGGTGCTGGAGGAGGGCCGGGTGGTCTCCGTGGCGCCGCGCCCGCGCCTCGACAGCCACCGGCTGATCGAGGAGTTCATGGTGCTCGCAAACGTCGCCGCGGCCGAGGAGCTGGAGGGCCGGCACCTGCCCTGCATGTACCGCGTGCACGCGCCGCCGAGCGACGAGAAGCTTGAGGCGCTGCGCTCCTTCCTGCATGGCCTGGGCATCAGCCTCACGCCCGGCAACGACCTGCATCCCCGCGACCTCGACCGCGTGCTGCAGAAGGTCGCCGGCACAGAGCAGGCGCCCTTGGTGAACGAGGTTATCCTCCGCAGCCAGTCGCAGGCGGCCTACAGCCCCGACAACATCGGCCATTTCGGCCTCAGCCTGCCGCGCTACGCCCATTTCACCAGCCCGATCCGGCGCTACGCCGACCTGCTGGTGCACCGGGCGCTGGTCAGCGGGCTGAAGCTCGGGTTGGGCGGCCTGGCACCCGACGAGCCGGCGCGGTTCCCCGACACGGCCGAGCACATCAGCGCCACGGAGCGCCGCGCCGCCCTGGCGGAACGCGAGGCTATCGACCGCTACCTCGCCGCCTACATGGCCGACAAGGTGGGCGCCGTGTTCTCGGCCCGCATCTCCGGCGTGCAGCGGTTCGGCCTGTTCGTCACCCTCTCGGACTCCGGGGCGAGCGGTCTGGTCCCCATGGCGGCGTTGCCCGACGACTACTGGCTGTATGAGGAGGGCACCCAGTCGCTCTCGGGACGCCGTACCCGCATGACCTACCACTTGGCCCAGGATGTCGAGGTGCGCCTGTCGGAGGCCAGCCCGGTGACGGGCGGGTTGCTGTTCCAGATGGTGTCGCCCGCCCGCGCGGCCCGTCCGGAGCCGCAGTCGCCGCTGCGTGGCGCCCGGAAGGAGCGCCGGTCCCAACGCGGATGAGGCCGGCGCTCGCCCTGGTTCTCCTGTTGCTGTCGATCCCTGCCTGGGGACAGCCCGGCCGGCCCGGGGGCGCAGGGTTCCCGAGCGGGCTCGCCGCCTCCGTGCTGACCGCCTCGTTCGAGTTCCTGGAATCGCGCACCTTGGAACCGGTGTCGGTGCCGCAACTGGCGCTTTGGGGGCTGCGCGGCCTCACCTCGCTCGATGCCGGCCTGACAATCGAGGAGCGCGGCCCGACCCTCGACCTGCGGCAGGCCAACCGCAGCGTCCATCAATGCGCCATCCCGCTCGCGCCCACCGCCGCCGCATGGGGTCAGGCCGGGGCGGAACTCATGTCCGCGGCCTGGGACGTGTCCGACCTCGTGCGGGATGCCGGGTCGCAGGCGTTGCTCACCCGCTTCTTCGACGAGCTGTTCAATCACCTCGACCCCTATTCCCGCTACGTGCCGCCGGGCGCCGCCACCCTCGACCGGGCACGCCGGTCCGGGGCGGCCGGGATCGGGCTGGTGCTCGCAAAGGTCGGCAAGGCGTTCATCGTGCAAAGCGTGAACGCCGACGGACCCGGCGCCGAGGCCGGCATCATCCGGGGCGACAGTATCCTGGCCGTGGATGACCAGCCGACGCTCGGGGAGGACCTGCCCACCGTCCTGTCCTGGATCGCCGGCATGGATGGCACCGGCGTCGGCATCACCTTGCGCCGGCGCGACGGCAGCACGCAGGTCCTCGACATCGAGCGGGTGGTCGTGCCGCCGGAGACGGTGTTCGCCGAGCAGGTCGGCACCGTGCTGCTGGTGCGGATCGCCGGGTTCAGCAGCGACACGGACCGGCGCTTGGCCCAGGAGTTCGAACGTCTCCTGACCAAGGTGCCGGCGGCACGGCGCCCGCGCGGCGTGGTGCTCGACCTGCGCGGCAACCGCGGCGGCCTGCTGCGCCAAGCCGTGGCGGCGACCAGCCTGATGCTTGAGGCCGGGCTGGTGGCCGTCACCGCCGGACGCAACCCGGGCGCCACGCATGAGTGGCGGGCCATCGCCCACGACGCGACCGAGGGCGCCCCGCTCGTGGTGCTGGTGGACGGCCGTTCGGCGAGCGCCGCCGAGGTCATGGCCGCCGCCTTGGCCGATGCGGGCCGCGCCGTGGTGGTGGGCAGCTCCACGCTCGGCAAGGGGCTGGTGCAGACCATCGCCACGCTGCCGGACGGCGGGGAGCTGTTCGTGACGTGGAGCCGCGTGCTGGCCCCGTCCGGCTGGCCCATCCAGAGCCTGGGCGTCCTGCCCCAGCTCTGCACCAGCCAGGGCCTGGGCGCGACCTGGCAGCAGTTGGCCAGCCTCGACCGGGGCCGCCTGCCCTTGGCGGACGCCCTGGCCCGGCACGACGCCGCCCGCGCCCCGCTCCCAGGATCCGAAATCGCCGCCCTGCGCAGTGCATGCCCCGCCGCCGAAGGGCGCGAGGCGGACATGATGGCGGCCCGCCACCTGCTGGACCATCCCGCCGCCTACGCCGCCGCGCGCCAGGCGAGGCCGCTGTTCGGCGCGCTGAGACCCTGAAGCGGCCCATGCCCGGGACTCGCCAGGCTTGACCCGGCAGGCCCGCATGAGCATGTTCCGCCCTTCATGCCGCCCTCCATGGGCGCATCTCGTTGAGGAAGCAGGCTGTGGCCAAGAACAACACGGTTCAAATCAAGCTCGTGTCCACCGCGGACACCGGCTATTTCTACGTCACCAAGAAGAACGCCCGCACGACGACCGGCAAGCTGGAGCTTAAGAAGTACGACCCGGTGGCGCGCAAGCACGTGCCGTTCAAGGAAGCCAAGATTAAGTAGTTCGAACCACGCCCTGCTGCGCCCGCGCGGCGCAGCAGGGCGTTCGCGTCATCGCGCCGCGAATTGGGTCTTGCCGAACATCATCTCCCGCTCCGCGTCGCTTATCGGCCCTTGGCGTTGCCGGTCCGCCAGCACCGCCACCCCACGCTGCACCGCGGGCCGCGATGCAATCGCGTCGTGCCAGCGCGCCACGGAGGGATAGTCCGCTAGGTTGATGCCGCGCCGCTCCGGGCTTCGCACCCATGGGAAGGTGGCGATGTCCGCGATGCTATAGTCCGGGCCGGCCAAATAGGCGCTGCCGGCCAACCGCTTCTCCAGCACGCGATGCAGGCGCTTCACTTCGTTGCCGTAACGCTCGATGGCGTAGGGCAGCTTCTCGGGCGCATAGGCCGCGAAGTGGTTGTACTGGCCGAACATCGGCCCCACCCCGCCCATCTGGAACATCAGCCATTGCAGGCAGGACAGCCGCTCCGCGGGATCGCTGGGCATGAGCGTCCCGGTTTTCTCGGCCAGGTAGATCAGGATCGCGCCGGACTCGAACAAGGCGAGCGGGACGCCGCCGGGGCCGTCGGGATCGACGATTGCGGGGATGCGATGGTTGGGCGTGATCGCCAGGAACTCCGGCTTGAACTGCTCGCCGGCGCCGATGTTCACGGGGATCGCCGTGTAGGGAAGCCCCATCTCCTCCAGCGCGATGTGCACCTTGTGGCCGTTTGGCGTGGGCCAAGTCCAAACATCTATCATGAACACTCCTTGATCGGGTCGCGACCGGCGTCCGCGGATCGCAGCACATCGTCCATCGGGTATCTAATACGGACGGCTTGGTTGAATGACCGTCATCCGCCGATGGGTTGCACCCATCCTACGATACGGATCCGGTAGGATGGGTGAAACCCATCAACAGCCGCACACGGGTCGATCAATGATGCCGCCCGTATAACACCCGCAGGCCCTCCCGTTAACCAAGCCGCAAGCTTTGTGGTGGAAAACGTGACGCGGAACCAATAGTGAGACGGGCATGTTCGCTGTAAACCACACTTCCCCGCGGTGGACGCCTCCGCCGCCGGCTCGCCCCGCCGCAATCGACAGCCGCGCGGCGGCAGCAACCCGCCGCCCCATGGAACGCAGATTGCGCGCCGCGATTGCCGCTGGGTCGTTCGTCCTGCATTACCAGCCTCGGCTCTGCCTGGCGACCGGAGAGATCGTGGCCAACGAGGCTTTGATCCGCTGGCCGGACCGCAAGCGCGGCTTGATCCCGCCCAACGTTTTCATCCCGGTTGCCGAGCGGAGCGACCTCATCAACCTGATCGGCGCCTGGGTGCTGATCGAGGCGTGCAGAGAGGCCGCCTGCTGGACCGGCACCCGCGTCTCCGTGAACGTCTCGGCCCGGCAACTGCAATCCGGCGTCCTGCCGACCCAGTTGGCGATGGCGTTCGAGCAATCCGGCCTGCCGCCCGACCGGTTGGAGCTTGAACTGACGGAGTCGTTGCTGGTGGACGGCAGCACCGACACGCTGCTGACGCTGTCGGCCATCCGCGACCTGGGCATCGGCCTGGCGCTGGACGATTTCGGCACCGGCTTCGCCAGCCTGTCCATGCTGAAGCGCCTGCCGCTCACCGTGATGAAGCTGGACCGTTCGCTGGTCCGCGACTTGCCGACGAGCCGGGAGGATGCCGCCATCGTCCGCGCAGTGATCGAGACCGGACGCGCCATGGGGCTGACCACCGTCGCCGAGGGCATCGAGACCGAGGCCCAGCGCGCCTACCTCTCCGGGATCGGCTGCGACGAGGGGCAGGGCTACCTGTTCAGCCAGCCGCTGCCGGCCGGGCAGCTCCGCCCGAAGCTGGGCCTCGCTCCCTGATGCCCCATGGCTTGCGGTATGGCGCGCTCTGCGCCAGCGTCGTCCCATGAATATCCAAGCCGCCCCTCCCGTCGCTGACATCGAGGCGACCATCCTGGCGCTGACCACCCAGCGTGGCCCGGCCAAGTCCATCTGTCCCAGCGAGGTCGCGCGTGCGCTCCGGCCCGACTGGCAGCCGTTGCTGGGCGAGGTGCGCCGGGCCGCCTGCCGCCTGGCCGCCGCCGGGCGGATCGACATCCTGCGCAAGGGCCAGGTCGTGGCACCCACCGGCGTGAAGGGCGTGATCCGCCTCCGCGCGCCACAGCTGCCCGAGGGAGACCGCTGATGCAGGCGCTCGGCCCGGTCCTGGGGGACGCCTGGCGGCTGGCCCTGCCCTACTTCCGGTCGGAGGAGAAATGGGCGGCGCGCGGCCTGCTACTGTCGATCATCGCGCTCAACCTGTCGCTGGTCGGCGCGAGCGTCGTGCTGAACTACTGGAACGGCGCGTTCTACGACAGCCTGCAGAACAAGAACTGGGAACTGTTCATGCAGCTCCTGTTCAGCTACCGCACGGGGGAGGCCGGCTTCCTGCCCGGCTTCGTGCCCATCGTGGCGATCTTCATCCCCATCTCGATCTACCGCACCTACCTCAACCAGCTGCTGCAGATCCGCTGGCGGCGGTGGCTGACCGACCACCTGCTGACCGACTGGCTGTCCGACCGCGCCTACTACACCATCGGCCTCACCGCGGACCCGGCGGGCCTCGGCACCGACAACCCGGACCAGCGCATCGCCGAGGACCTGCGCAAGTACGTGGAGGACACGCTGCGGCTCGGCCTGGGCCTGCTGTCCAACGTCGTCAGCCTGTTCAACTTCGCGCTGATCCTGTGGACGCTGTCCGGCGCCGTGACGCTGTTTGGGATCACGATCCCCGGCTACATGCTGTGGGCCGCGATCCTCTATGCCGCCATCGGCAGCGCGCTGACCCACTACGTCGGCCGTCCCCTCGCCGTGCTGTCGTTCCAGCAGGAGAAGGCGGAGGCGGATTTCCGCTTCTCCCTGGTGCGCCTGCGCGAGAACACGGAGGGCGTGGCGCTGTATGGCGGGGAGGCGGCGGAAAAGGCCGGCCTCATCCAGCGCTTCACTGCCGTCTTCGTGAACTTCCGGGCCATCATGCAGCGCCAGAAGCTGCTCAACGCCCTGATCGCCGGCTATGAGCAGGCGGCGTCGATCTTTCCCATCGTGGTCGCCTCGCCGCGCTACTTCTCTGGCGAGATCGCATTGGGCGGGCTGACACGCACCGCCGGGGCGTTTGCCCGCGTTCAGAACTCGCTGTCATGGTTCATCGAAGCCTATGCGGACTTGGCGTCATGGCGCGCGACCGTGGCCCGCCTGGCCGGTTTCCAGCGGGCGATCACCGTCGCGCGCGGCTTGGCCGACCAGGGCACCCGCCTGCGGTCCGGCACGGGCGACGGCATCGCGGCGGCGGACCTGGCTCTCGCGCTGCCAGACGGCACGCCGCTGCTCACCTATTCCGGGATGCTGTTCCCCAAGGGCCAGTCCACCGCCATCTCCGGCCGGTCCGGCAGCGGCAAGTCCACGCTGTTCCGCGCCATCGCCGGCATCTGGCCCTATGGCGGCGGCAGCGTCGAACGGCCGCCGGGCCAGTATCTGTTCCTGCCGCAACGGCCCTACATCCCGCTGGGCACGCTGCGCCACGTCCTCACCTATCCCAGCGCCGGCAGCAGCTTCGGCGACGATGCCGTCCGCCAGGCGCTGGCCGACGCCGGGCTGGCGTCGCTGGCCCCCCAGCTTGATGAGGACCAGCCCTGGGCGCAGCGCCTGTCCGGCGGGGAGCAGCAGCGGCTCGCCATCGCCCGGGCGCTGCTGCTGCGCCCGGACTGGCTGTTCATGGACGAGGCGACGGCGAACCTCGACCCCGAGGCCGAGAGCGAACTCTACACCAAGCTCCGCCAGCAGCTTCCGGACACCACGATCATCTCGATTGCCCACCGCCCGGCCGTCGCGGCCCTGCACGACACGGCCCAGGTGTTCCGCCGCCCGCCGGGCCAGCCGGGAACGCTGGAGCCGCTCACGAGGCGTGCTGC
Organism: uncultured Acetobacteraceae bacterium; assembly: GCA_964252005.1. Lineage (GTDB taxonomy): Bacteria > Pseudomonadota > Alphaproteobacteria > Acetobacterales > Acetobacteraceae > CAHJXG01. The sequence goes on from CAXULX010000008.1 coordinate 68,453, forward strand.
CGAGTGATCTCCAGCACCGCCGCGCCGTAGCGTTGCAGCTTCGACGCGCCGACGCCCTTGATCTCGCCGAGGTCGTCCAGGTCGGCCGGGGGCGCGCTGCAGATCTCCCGCAGCACGCTGTCGTGGAAGATGACATAGGGCGGCACGGCCTGCGCCTTCGCCTCGGCCGCCCGCCACTGCCGCAACGCCTCGAACAGCCCGGCGGCGCCTGCGGCTGGCGCGGCCTCCACGGCCGGTGCGGCACGGTCGCGACGGCGCGGCGCCGCGGTCAGCACAGGCTCCGGCTCGTCCCGCAGCATGAGGGTCGTCTCGTTGCGCAGGATCGGCCGCGCCTGCTCGGGCACTAGGGACAGCGTGGCATACTCGCCGCTGTCGGTCCGCAACGCGCCGCGGGCGATCAACTGCCGGATCACCCCGCGCCAGAAGCCCGGCGGCCGGTCCGATCCGATCCCATAGGTCGGCAACTCCTGATGCCGGTGCTTCAGGATCATCGGCGTCTCCTGCCCGCGCAGCACCGAGATGATGTGCAGCGCGCCGAACCGCTGCCCCGTGCGGTAGATCGCCGACAACACCTTCTGCGCCGCCACCGTCCCGTCGAACAGCGACACCGGGGAGGTGCAGGCGTCGCAGTGCCCGCAGGCGCCCGGCAGCGCCTCCCCGAAGCAGGCCAGCAGCGAGCCGGTGCGGCAGGCGGTCGTCTCGGTCAGCGAGATCATCGCCTCCAGCCGCTCGCGCATCACCCGCTGCTGCGCCTCGGGCGCGCTGGACTGCGCGAGCCAGTGCCGGGCGCGGGCGATGTCCTCCCCGCCATACAGCAGCAGCGTGTCGGCCCGCTCCCCGTCGCGCCCGGAGCGGCCGATCTGCTGGTAGAACGCCTCGGGGCTGTCGGGCATGTCCAGGTGCACCACGAAGCGCACGTCGGGCCGGTCAATCCCCATGCCGAACGCGATGGTCGCCACCATGACGACCGCCTCCCCGCTGCGGAATCGGGTCAATGCCACCCGCTTCTCCATCGCCGACAGCCCGGCGTGGAACGGCAGCGCCGTGAGGCCCTCCGCCTTGAGCCGGAGCGCCGTCCGCTCGGTCTTGGCGCGGCTGCCGCAATACACGATGCCGGCCTGGCCCTTGTGACGATCCAGGAACGCCGACAACTGCTTCGCCTCGCTCTCCTTCGCCTGCGCCGCAATGTGCAGGTTGGCGCGATGGAAGCTCGCGGTGAACATCTCCGCGTCGTCCATGCCGAGCGCGTGCAGGATATCGACGCGGGTGCGCGGGTCGGCCGTCGCGGTGAGGGCGATGCGCGGCACGCCGGGGAACCGCTCCGCCACCCGGGCGAGGCCGCGGTACTCCGGGCGGAACTCATGTCCCCAGGCCGATACGCAATGCGCCTCGTCGATGGCCAGGAGCGCGATGCGCTGCCGGGTCAGGCGGTCCAGCGTGCCCGGCATCGACAGCCGCTCCGGCGACACGTACAGCAGATCGAGCCGGCCGGCGTCGAGGTCGCGGGCGACCTCCCGCGCGGCGTCGGCCTCGACCTCGGAATGGAGCGCCCCGGCCGCGACGCCAAGCTGCCGGAGGGCCGCGACCTGATCGTCCATCAGCGCGATGAGCGGCGACACGACGATGGCCGTGCCGGACCGGCACAACGCAGGAACCTGGTAGCATAGGCTCTTGCCGCCGCCGGTCGGCATCAGCACCAGCGCGTCGCCCCCGGCCATCACCCGCTCGATGGCGGCCTCCTGCAAGCCGCGGAACGCCGGGAAGCCGAACACGCGGCGCAGCACGTCGCGCGGCGCGATCCTGCCCTCTGCAATACTCTGCGCCGGCATCGCGGGCCTAATCAGCGGATGTCGATCTCGACCCAACGGCCGCGGTCCACGAGTCGGGGCGGGGCGCTGGGGGGCACAATGCTGCCATGGGGAGAGTCACAGCCACGTCCTTTGCAAATGTTCAGTGCCCATCCTTCGTGCCTGCCCGACGCCATGACCGTCAACCACTTAGGCCGCAGCGGCCACCGCGTGCCCCGCCGAAAGCCGGAAAATACGGTCTAGGCGCTCCACCCCGATCAGGCGATGCACGATCAGGATCACCGTCCGGCCCGCCGCCACGTCATTGAGCGTCAGGAGGAACGCACGCTCGGTCGCGAAATCCAGCCCCGTCGCCGGCTCGTCCAGGATCAGCACCGGCGCCTGCGACAGCAGCGCCCGGGCCAGGGCCAGCCGCCGCCCCTGCCCGCCCGAAACCTGCAACCCGCCCTCGCCAATCCAGCTATCGAGGCCGTCAGGAAGGCCGCGCACCGTGTCGGCGACCCCGGCCCGGTCCAGCGCGGCCCAGAGCTCGGCGTCGGACGCATCGTCGCGCGCCAGCGCCAGGTTGGCCCGGACCGTGTCGCTGAACAGATGCGTCTCTTGGCTCAGCCAGGCGATGCGCGACCGCACGTCCTCCGCACGAAGCCGCGCGACATCGACGCCGCCGAGCAGCACGCGCCCGGCCTGGGGCTCTGCCACCTTGAGCGCCAAGGCGGCCAGGGTCGATTTGCCGGAGCCGGACGGCCCCAGGACCGCCACGCGGCTGCCGGCGGGGATGTCGAGCGTGAGGCCGTCCATCACGGCCGGGCGGTCCGGGCGCCAACGGAAGCCGACGCTCTCGAACCGCAGCGAGGTGCCGGTGGGCAGCGGCGCCGGCTCGGCCGGCTCACCGGCACCCGCCCCCGTCGCCACCGCGGCAATGCGCGCCGCCGCCGCCGCCGCGTATCCTGCCAAGGCCCCGGCACGCGGCATGCCGCCCACGACCTCGAACGCGGCCAGGGTCAGGAACAGCCCGGCGACCACCATGCCGGGCGCGCCGGGCGACAGCAGCACGACCAGCAGCGCCGCCTGGCCGCAGAGGAACGCCGCCGCCTGCGCCCATGACGCGCGGCGGCTCACCTGGCGCTGCGCCTGGAACAGCGCGGCCTCCCGCGCCTGGATCGCCGCCAGCATGCGGCCCTCCGCGCCATAGGCCCGGACCTCCCGGATGCCGTCGATGGCGTCCAGCGCCGCGGACCGCAGCCCGGCCGAGGTCTCCGCCAGCCGCCCGCCCGCGTCCAGGGTGAGCCGGGCCGCTCCCCACGGCAGCACGACGGCCGAAAGCAGGAACAGGCCGCCGACCAGCAGCGCCGCACCGCCATGCCCCAACGCCAGGACGCCCACGAGCACCGGCAGCAACAGCACGGCCGCCACACCCGGCACGACGATCCGCAGATACAGCCCGTCCAGCGCCTCGACATCGCCGACCACCCGGCCGAGCGCGTCGCCAGACCGCATGAAGCCAAGCCCGCCCGACGATTGCCGCGCCAGGCCGCGGAACAGCCAGACGCGCAGCCCCGCCAAGGCGCGGAACGTGGCGGCATGGGTCAGCATGCGCTCGTTGTAGCGCAGCACCACCCGGGCCACGCCCAACCCGCGCACCACCCCGGGCAGGAACAGCAACGCCGCAAGCCCGGCGGCCTCGGTCCCCGTCACCGGACGCAGCGCCAGCCCGCCGGCCGCGGTCGCAAGCGCCACGCCGGCGGCGACCGTCAGCAACGATGCCACCAGCCCGGCCAGCAGCCACCCCGCATGACCGCGCCAGAGCGCCATGACGGGCAGCAGCGCGCCCAAGCCCCGTGATGCCATGCCCCGCGACGTCATGCGACCCCCTGGACCGGCCGCGCCCGGCCGTCGCACAGCTCAAGCGTCCGTCCGCCGAAGGCATGCGCCGCCGCCGAGTGGCTCGCCAGGATCACCGTCCGCCCGAGCGCCAACCGACGCAGGCTGTCCAGCACGTCCGCCTCGGTCGCCGGGTCGAGATGCGCCGTGGGTTCGTCGAGCAGCAGCAACGGGGCGTTGCGGACGAACGCCCGGGCGATGGCCACGCGCTGCGCCTGGCCGCCGGACAGGCCGTAGCCGCCCTCGCCGATGGGCGTCTCCAGCCCGTTGGGCAGCGTCGCCGCGAAGGACCCGATGCCTGCCGCGCGGGCGGCGTCGTCGATCTCGCGGTCGGTGGCGTCCTCCCGCCCGAACCGGATGTTGTCGCGGATGCTGCCGGCGAACAGCACCGGGCGCTGGCCGATCCACGCCGTCATCCGCGCCAGGGCGGAGGGCACGACGGTGGCGATGTCGGCGCCGTTCAGGGTGATGCGCCCGCTGTCCGGACGAACGAAGCCCAGCAGCAGTTCGATGATGGTCGATTTGCCGGCGCCGGACGGCCCCACCAGCACCATCGTCTCCCCGGCAGGCACCCGGAAGCTCAGCCCGTCGAGCACCGTGCCCCGCGACGGGTCCCAGGTGTAGCGCACGTCGTTGAAGACCACCGCCACCCCGCTCGCCGCCACGGTGCGGACCGGCGCTGCGCCGGGGGCCGCCGGTGGCTCCGGCAAGGCTGCCAACTGTTCCGCCGCCCCCGCCGCCTGCAAGCGGTCCTGGTAGGCGGCTGAGAACGCCCGGAGCGGCGCGAAGAACTCCGCCACCAGCACGAGCACGAAGATCGCCGCCGTCGGGCTGGCCCCGCTGCGCCATGCCGCCGCGTAGCGCCCGGCCAGCAGCACGAGGGACAAGGCAGCGGCGCAATCGAGCGCCGCCGACGACAAAAAGGCGACCCGCAGCACCCGGAGCGTCCGGCGGCCCAGCTCGTCCGCAGCCGCCTGGAGCCGCTGCGCTTCCTGCTCGGCGCGGCCGGCGAGGACGATGGTGGCGATGCCGCGGACACGGTCGAGGAAGCGGGCCTGCAACCGGCCCATCGCCACGAACTGCCGCTGCGACGCCGCAGCCGCGCCCAGCCCCGCCAGCGCCATCCCGACCGGGACCAGCAGCCCGGCCACCGCCAGGATCAGGGCGCCCCAGGGGTCCACCAACAGCACCGCAAGCCCCACCAGCAACGGCGAGGCCAGCGCCAGGGTCGCCGCCGGCAGCCAGCGGGCGAACAGGCCCTCCAGCGCCTCGATGCGGTCCACCGCCAGGGCGGCAAGCTCGCCGGACCGCGAGCCGCGAAGCACGCCCGGCCCGGCGCCGAACAGGCGGACGAACAGGTCGCTGCGCAGCCGGCGCCGCGCCGCCACCCCGGCCGTGAACGACAGCTCGTCCGACACGACCAGCAAAACGGCCCGCAGCGCCGCCAAGCCCGCGAACAGCAGCGGCCACAGCACCGTGAGCGCGCCGGCATCGGGCGAGGCCGTCAGGATCGCCCCAGCCAGAAGCCGTGCCACGCACCAAGCCTGGCCGATGGCCGCCAGCGTCGCCAGCACGCCGAGCAACGCCACGGGACGGACCGCCCGCCGGCCCGCCGCCATGTTGCGCGTCATCCAGACCCGGCCTGGCTTCGGCAGACGTGTCACGGCCATCCCCCGCCCCTGCCAGCCGGCGCTGCTACGACGCCAGCGCCCGGCGGGCCGTCGCCGCCAGCCATTCGGCGGCGACCGGCAGGATGGCGTCGTTGAAGTCGTAGCCGGGGTTGTGCAACTCACCGCCGGGCCGGGCCGGGCCGTTGCCGATCCAGACGAACGCGCCGGGCTTTTGTTCGAGGTACCAGCCGAAATCCTCGCCTGCCATGCTGGGCGGCATATCCCGCCGCACAGGGACGCCCAGCCCGCTGGCGCAAGCCGCCGCAAGGTCCGCCTCCGCCCGACTGTTCACCGTGGCCGACACGCCATGCTGGATGTCCAACTCGACCGCCACGTCGCAGCTTGCGGCGATCCCGGCCGCCACGCGGCGGATGCTGGCCTCAACCAGGTCGCGGACCGCCGGGCGGTGCGAGCGGAAGGTGCCGGACAGCACGGACCGGCTCGGGATCTGGTTGGCCGCCACCCCGGCGTTCATCGTGCAGATCGACAGCACGGCGCATTCGAGCGGGTCCACGTTGCGGGACACCACCGATTGCAGCGCCACCAGGAGGTGGGCGGAGGCGAGCAAGGGATCGCGCGACAGATGCGGCATCGCGGCATGCCCGGCATGTCCGTCCACGACGATCTGGATGCGCGAGCCGGCCGCCATGACCGCCCCGTCATGCACGGCGACGGTTCCGGCCTCAAGGCCGGGCCAGTTGTGGTAGCCGAAGATGCGCTCCATGGGGAAGCGGTCGAACAGGCCGTCGGCCAGCATGCTCCGCGCGCCGCCATAGCCTTCTTCGGCAGGCTGGAACACGAACTGGACGGTGCCCGACCAATCGGCATCCTGCGCCAGCAGGGCCGCCGCGCCCAGCAGGCTGGCAGTATGGCCGTCATGGCCGCAGGCATGCATCACGCCGGGAGTGGCGGAGGCATAGGGCAGGCCCGTCGCCTCGGCGACCGGCAGCGCGTCCATGTCGGCGCGGAGCCCGACGCTGCGGTTGGACTGGCCGCGCGTCAGCGTCGCGACGACGCCGTGGCCGCCGACCCCGGCGGTGAACGGCACGCCGAGGCTGGCAAGCGTGCGGCACACGAAGGCGGCGGTCTCACGCTCCTGCAACGACAGCTCGGGATGTCGATGCAGATGCCGACGCCACTGCGGAAGAGCTTGCTGCAAGCTGGGACCCATTCACTACACTCCATCGTGTCATGGATGTGCCGCGTGCCCGTCACTCGCGCAAGATGCGGTTACGCCGGCGTCTTGCTGGCGAGCGTGCCGAGCATGGGGCTATCGAGGCGTTTCCGTTGCAGCGGCAGGTGGACCCGGTAGCGGGTGCCATGCCCCTCCTCGACCTGCAAGGTGGCGCCGAGTTGCCGGGCAAAGCCGCGGATCAACTGGATGCCGATGCCGTCCCGCGTCCCGGCCTCCGTCTCGACCCGGCCGGCGGGAATGCCCACGCCGTCGTCGAAGATTTCAAGCTCGGCATGGCCCCGGTCGGCCTTCAGGTAAACCGAGATGCTGCCGCGCCGCCCGCCGGGAAAGGCGTATTTCACCGCGTTGCTGACGGCCTCGGTGACGATCAGCGCGAGCGGGACGGCCTGGTCGCTCGACATCTTGAGTTCCGGCGCCTCGATCTCCAGGCGCAACCGCTCCCCGGCCTTCTCGCCCATCGCCTGGAACAACTGGCTGCACAACTCGATCAGGAACTCCCGCATGTTGATCGTGTGCAATTCGCCGTGGGCATACAAATGTCGGTGCAGGGTCGCCAGGGTCCGCACGCGGTCGCGCGCCGACTGGAACTCGGCCCGCGCCTCTGGCAGGCGGATACGGCTCGCCTGGAGGTTGAGCAGGCTTGCCACAACCTGCAGGTTGTTTTTCACCCGATGATGGATCTCCTGCATCAGGAGTTCCTGCTGGTCCACAGACGCCGCCAACCGGCTCTGCTGCCGGCGCAGCATGAGCGTGGCCCGCTGGAACGAGATGACGAGGCGCCGCAGTTCGCGGATGGACGGCAGCTCCCGAAGCTCCGGAGACTGCTGGAAGACGGTCCTGTGAAGCGAGGTCAACGGGCGGGACACCATGAGGATGGCCGCCACGGTGATGCCGGCCACCCCCAAGAACCAGGCCGCCAGCATCACGATGGCCGACCTCGACAGCAACGCCGCACCCAGCAGCGGCAGCGTTGCGACCAGATGGACGCAGCACACGCGCACGGTCAGCGTATCCCACGCCTTCCGGAACCGCCTCATTACGCGACCGGTCTGACGACCCGGCGCACGCTCATTTTTCCCGGTCGTCCTCAATCAGCTTGAGCAGTTCCTCCGGGATCGGCTCCCGGGCCACGTCGTCGTAAAGCTGATGCAAGCTCCGGTGCAGCCAAACGTCGAACGCGGCGGCCACGGGCTTGGCCTGCTTTCGCGATGTTTGCGGCTGCTTGGACTTATGCTGGGTCATTCTGCAGTGATTCATGCCCGTATAACCCGAAAGCTCGCACCCCTAACAGAACACGTTCACCAGGGTTTCAGAGAATGTTACGCGGATGCGCCTCGTCCTCAACGCGACGCGGCGGCAACGCCCGGGGTCTCGTCGCCGACGTAGCCGACCTCGAGCAGGCGCGTCGCACGGGCGCCCACGCGGTCCTTGCCCTTCGCGTCGGTTTCTCCGAGCAGCCACGCCTCAAGCTGACGGCGTGCCCGAAACACGCGGCTCTTGGCCGTGCCCACCGCGCATCCCGTCGCCTCGGCCAGCGCCTCGTAGCTCATGCCGTGCACCACGACCATGAGCAGCGCCTCACGCTGATCGGCCGGCAGCCGCGTCATCGCCCGGCCAAGCTCCTTGAGTGCCAAGCGGTCCTCATGCGCCGCCTCGGTGGCGAACACCGATTGCGGCACGTCGTCGATGTCGGTGGTGTCCCGCCGCTTGCGCAGGTTCGAGATGAAGCGGTTGCGCAGGATGCGATGCATCCAGGCCGGGAAGTTGGTGCCCGGGATGAAGCTCGCATGGGCAGACAGCGCGTTGCATACGGCGTCCTGCACGAGGTCCTCGGCGGCGGAACGGTTCCTGGTGAGCGCCAACGCCTGGATGCGGAGCTTGGGGAGGATCGAAATAACCTGGTCGTGAAAGGAAGTGTTCATCGATCTGCCTTTTTGCCTCAGTCCCCAGCCAATGGCCGGGCGGTCCCAAACGTTGCAACCGTCTTATCACGAAAACGTGAGCGTTTTAGCCCGGGCTGGCCGGGGCGCCCTCCATCAGCGCCGCCAGGCCGCTCCGTGCCCGGGACAGGCGCGCCTTCATCGTGCCGACCGGCACGCCGCAGATGGCGGCGGCCTCCTCGTGCGACATCTCCTGGGCGCCGACCAGGAGCAGCGCCTCCCGCTGGGAGGGCGGCAGGCGCCACATGAGCTGCTGCAGGTCGGTGATGTCCGCCTGGGCGAGCTGCTGCGGGTCGGCGGCCTCCGCCTCGTCGAACCGGGCCTGCAACGCGGTGGTCTCCCGCTTGCGCCGGCGGGCCTGCTCGTAGAACTGGTTGCGCAGGATGGTGAAGAGCCAGGCTTTCAGGTTGGTGCCGGGCTGGAACTGGTTTATTGCGCCGAGGGCGCGTACGATGCTGTCCTGCACCACGTCGTCGGCCGCGGCGCGGTCCCGCACCAGGAACCGTGCGAAGGCGCGGAGGTCCGGCAGCAACGCCGCGATTTGGTGCCGGATGTCCATCTCGGCTATGTCCCCTTGCACGTCTCCACTCAACTCGACTGCCCGCCTTCCCGCTTATCCGGTCCACACAGCATCAGTGCACGCGGCTTGTGCATGAAAGGGACGACTCATGGCCAATCTTTGTCGCGAGGACCTGATCCGGGCGCTGCCCTACGCGCGCCGCTACGCCCGCGCGCTGACCGGAAGCCAGAGCCGCGGCGATGTCATGGTCGCAGACAGCCTGCGCGACCTGCTGGCCGGCCAGCCCGTGTTCGGCGAAGCGCGGCACAGCCTCTACCATGCCATCACGCGCCGATTCGACGGCCTGAACACGCTCAAGACAAACTTCCTGACCGGGGGCTTGTCGCAGGTCCAGCGCCAGCTGCTCCTGCTGACATCGCTGGAGGAGGTGCCGGTCCAGGTCGCCGCGGAGATCACGCAGCGCCCCGTGGCCGACGCGGAGGCGCAGCTGGCCGAAGCGCGCGCCCACCTCCGGGCCGGCGCCGCGACCGACGTGCTCATCATCGAGGACGAGCCGATCATCGCGATGGACATCGAGGAGCTTGTGCAGAATTGCGGACACAATGTCGTGGGCGTCGCAACCACCGAGGCCGAGGCGGTGGAGCTTGCCGGGCGGCACAAGCCCGGCCTGATCCTCGCCGACATCAACTTGGGAATCGGCGGTGACGGCACGTCGGCCGTGGCGCGCATCATGAAGCATCATTACGCCCCGGTCATCTTCGTCACCGCCTATCCGGAGCGCCTGCTGACCGGGGAAGACCTCGAACCCGCCTACGTCATCACCAAGCCGTTCGAGCCGCTCACCCTCGCCATCGCGACCTACCAGGCCGTGACCGGGGGCGTGCGCCTCGATTGACCGATCCGCCGCCCGGCCGTCCAGGCGCGCGGTTTCATCCAGCACGCGGAAATCAAACCCGGCGGGCGCGGCAACTAAGTGCCTGCCGCCGCGATGCAGAGACAAATTCTCCGGCGACCCAGGAGTGACAGCCATGCACACCCCACTGCGCGCGGGTCATTCCACGACGCCGGCCCGCGCCCCTCGCATCTGCCTGCTTGATGGCGACGCGGCGATCCCAGACCTCGACCGCGCGGCCTCGCTCGGCTTCGACCATGCGCTGCTTGCCATGGCGCCACCGGACCTGGCGGCCTGGGTGGCCGCGGCGCGGCCGCTTGGCCTGTCCCTGCTCATCGACGTCAATGTGAACGAAATCCCGGTGGACGCCGCCGGGGACACCATCCCCGCGATGTTCGTCGTGACCCCGGCCCCCATGACCGATCCGCGGCAGCCGCCCCGGAGCGCCCCGGCCGCCATCGCCACGGTGGCCGACGCCGGCGATGCCGAGCGGCTGGCCGAATGGTGGGCGCCGCGCATCGCGGAGATGACGGCGGCCGGCATCGCCGGCGTGCGGCTGCTGGGGCTGGCCGGCTTGCCGAGCGCCGCCATCACGCCGTTCCTGGTCCGCCTGCGCGGGCTGGCACTCGATGCGGTCCTGTTCGCCTGGACGCCGGGCCTGCCCTGGGACGGCGTGGCGAGCCTGCCGGAGGGCACGGTCGATTACGTCGCCTGCTCGCTGCCGTGGTGGGACGGGCACGCGGACTGGCTTTGGCGGGAGCTTGACCTGCTCCGGCGCATCGCACCCGTCGTCGCACCTGCGGGCGAGCACACCGGGGACCTGGCGGCACTGCTGGCGGATGGCTGGATGCGGCGCCTGCCCGACATGGCCGAGGCGGCGGCGACCCGGCAGTTGAACGCGTTGCGGGCGCAGCCGGCGTTCGGCTCCGGCCTGGCGCGCTTGCTGTCCGGGTCCGGGCAGGCGGTGACGGCCCTGCTGCGGACGGATGTCGTTGATCCGCGGCAGGCCCGGCACGCGGCGCTGTTCCTGGTCAACGCCGATGCGGCGCCGGCCACGGTCAGCGGCGCGGCCGTGCTGCCGGGCGCCGGGTCGTTCGGGCCGTGGCTGTCCGAGGCGCCGGAGGGAACGTTCGACCCGGCATCGACGCTGACGGTGCCGCCCGGCGCCGTGGTGACGTTCACGGCCAAGGCCCTGCCGCCGCCCGTCCCGCAGCCGGCCGAGGGCGCCGAGCAGGCCGCCCGTCGGCCGCGCCTGGCCGTCGAGGCCCCCTCTCCCTGCGTCGACAACGGACGGTTCCCGGTGCGGCGCGTGGTGGGCGACCTCGTCGAGGTCGAGGCCGACATCATCGCCGACGGCCACGACAAGCTCGCCGCGATGCTGCAATGGCGTGGCCCCGGCGAGGCGGACTGGCACGAGGTGCCGATGCGGCCCTTGGTCAACGACCGCTGGGCGGCGGCCTTTCCGCTGCGGCAGCTTGGCGTGCATCACTACGCCATCCAGGCATGGCGCGACGCCTATGCCACCTTTGCCGACGAACTCACCAAGAAGCACGCGGCCGGCGTGCCCATCGCGCTTGAACTGCGGGAGGGCGCCTTGCTGGTGGCCCAGGCCGAGGCGCGGGCCGTCGTCCCCGCAGCCAAGGCGGCGCTGGCCCGGGTCTCCAAGGCGCTGGGCCAGCAGGACGCGAACGCCCAGCGGCAAACCCTGTTGTCGCCCGAGGTGGCGGCGATGATGTCGGGCGCCGACGACCGCCCGCTGGCCGTGACCCTCGATCCGATCCCCGTGCAGGTGGAGCGCGTCGAGGCGGGCTTCGCCGCCTGGTACGAGGTGTTCCCGCGCTCGATGAGCGACGATCCCACCCGGCACGGCACCTTCGCCGACGTGGAGCGCCACTTGCCGCGGGTCCGCGACATGGGGTTCGACGTGCTGTATTTCCCGCCGATCCATCCCATCGGCCGGACCAACCGCAAGGGTCCCAACAACACGCTCACGCCGGGTCCGGACGATCCCGGCAGCCCCTATGCCATCGGCTCGGCCGACGGCGGCCACGACGCGCTGCATCCCGAGCTTGGCACCATCGAGGACTTCCAGCGCCTGCGCGCCGCCTGCGCGGAGCACGGGTTGGAGCTTGCCATCGACTTCGCCATCCAGTGCTCGCCGGACCACCCCTGGCTGAAGCAGCACCGCGATTGGTTCAACTGGCGGCCGGACGGCTCGATTCGCTACGCGGAGAACCCGCCGAAGAGATACGAGGACATCGTCAACGTCGATTTCTACGCGCCGGGCGCGGTGCCCGGCCTGTGGAACGAGTTGCGCGACGTCGTGCTGTATTGGGCGGCCCAGGGCATCCGCCTGTTCCGCGTGGACAACCCGCACACGAAGCCGCTGCCGTTCTGGGAATGGATGATCGCCGAGGTGCAGGCCCGCTACCCCGACTCCATCTTCCTGGCCGAGGCGTTCACCCGGCCCAAGGTGATGTATCGCCTCGCCAAGGTGGGCTTCTCGCAATCCTACACCTACTTCACCTGGCGCAACACCAAGGCGGAGTTCCAGGACTACCTGACGGAACTGACCCAGGAGGCGCCGCGGGAGTTCTTCCGGCCAAACTTCTTCGTGAACACGCCGGACATCAACCCGGTGTTCCTGCAAACCTCCGGCCGTCCGGGCTTCCTGATCCGCGCGGCCTTGGCGGCCACGCTGTCCGGCCTTTGGGGCGTTTACAGCGGGTTCGAGCTGTGCGAGGGCACACCCATGCCGGGGAAGGAGGAGTACCTGGACAGCGAGAAGTACCAGCTTCGCGCCTGGGACTGGGACCGGCCCGGCAACATCGTGGCGGAGATCACTCAGCTCAACGCCATACGCCGGCTCAACCCCGCGCTGCACTCGCACCTGGGCGTCACCTTCCTGCCGGCGAGCGGCGACCAGGTGCTGTTCTTCGAGAAGGCGACGCGCGACCGGTCTAACGTGTTGCTGGTGGCCATCAGCATGGACCCGCGGTCCGCACAAAGCGCAGAGCTTGGCATTCCTGCCGCCTACGACGCGACCGATCTGCTACAAGGCCGGCAGTTCCGCTGGACGGACCGGACGCAACGCATCACGCTGACCCCGGACCGGCCCTACGCCATCTGGCGGATTCGCAACGTAACCGAGTGAGAACGAGCATTAGCACCTCCCTATCGCCGGACGCGCCGCTCGCCGCAGCCATCCCCGCCACGGCCGCCCCCTTGCCCGCCATAGAGGACCCGTCCTGGTACAAGGACGCGATCATCTACCAGCTTCACCTCAAGTCGTTCTTCGACGCCAACAACGACGGCGTGGGCGATTTCCGCGGCCTGCTGGAAAAGCTCGACTACGTGTCGGAGCTTGGCGTCACCGCGATCTGGATGCTGCCGTTCTACCCGTCGCCCCGCCGCGACGACGGCTACGACATCGCCGACTATCAGGGCGTGCACGCGGATTACGGCAACCTGGACGACGTGCGGCGCTTCATCGAGGCCGCGCACGGCCGCGGGCTGCGGGTCATCACCGAGCTGGTGATCAACCACACCTCCGACCAGCACCCCTGGTTCCAGGCGGCCCGCCTGGCCCCGCCGGGCAGCCCGGAACGCGAGCGCTACGTGTGGTCCGACACGGACGAGAAATACGCGGGCACCCGCATCATCTTCATCGACAGCGAGACCAGCAACTGGACCTGGGACCCGGTGGCCGGCGCGTACTACTGGCACCGCTTCTACTCGCACCAGCCCGACCTCAACTTCGACAACCCGGCCGTGCTGGAGGACGTTCTCTCCATCATGCGGTTCTGGCTGGACCTCGGCATCGACGGCCTGCGTCTCGACGCCGTGCCCTACCTGGTGGAACGCGAGGGCACCAACAACGAGAACCTGCAGGAGACCCATGCGATCCTCAAGCTGATCCGCGCCGAGTTGGACCGCTACGCGCCGGGCCGCATGCTGCTGGCGGAGGCGAACCAGTGGCCGGAGGACGCCCAGCAGTATTTCGGCGAGGGCGACGAGTGCCACATGTCGTTCCACTTCCCGCTGATGCCGCGCATGTACATGGCCATCGCGCGGGAGGACCGCTTCCCCATCACCGACATCATGCGGCAGACCCCGGAGATCCCCGCCAACTGCCAATGGGCGGTGTTCCTCCGCAACCACGACGAGCTGACGCTCGAAATGGTCACGTCGGGCGAGCGCGACTATCTGTGGAACACCTACGCCGCCGACCGCCGCGCCCGCATCAACCTCGGCATCCGCCGCCGCCTGTCGCCACTGCTGGAGCATGACCGGCGGCGCATCGAGCTGATGAACGGCCTGCTGCTGTCGATGCCCGGGACGCCCGTCATCTACTACGGCGACGAGATCGGCATGGGCGACAACATCTTTCTGGGCGACCGGGATGGCGTGCGCACGCCGATGCAGTGGTCGATGGACCGCAACGGCGGCTTCTCCCGCGCCGACCCGGCGCAGCTCGTGCTGCCGCCGATCATGGACGCCAACTACGGCTTCCAGGCGGTCAACGTCGAGGCGCAGGCGGCCGACCCGCACTCCCTGCTGAACTGGACCCGGCGGATGCTGGCGGTCCGCCGCCGCCACCGGGCGTTCGGCCGCGGCACGCAGCGGTTTCTGTATCCCGGCAACCGCAAGATCCTCGCCTACCTGCGCGAATGGACGGCGGAGGACGGGCACACCGAGACGATCCTGTGCGTCAGCAACCTGTCGCGCACCGCCCAGGCGGTCGAACTGGACCTGTCGGCGTTCGCCGGGCGGGTGCCGGTCGATATCGTCGGCGGCTCGGTGTTCCCGCCGGTCGGGCAGCTCACCTACCTGCTCACTTTGCCCCCTTACGGCTTCTTTTGGTTCCTCCTGGCGGCCGAGGCGCAGTTGCCGTCCTGGCACGCGGCCCCGCCGGAACCGCTACCGGAGTATGCGACCTTGGTTATGCGCGCGGGCCTCGCCGACATCCTCAACATCCAGGGCCGCGCCGTGCTGGAACGGGAGGCGCTGCCGGCCTACCTCCCCAAGCGCCGCTGGTTCGCGTCCAAGACCGAGCGGCTGGAGGGCGTGCGCCTCGCCTACGCCGCGCCGATGCCCGGCACCGGCGGCAGCGTCATGTTCGCCGAGATCGAGGCCGCCCTGCCCGGCCGCACCGAACGCTACGTGCTGCCGCTGGGCGTCGGTTGGGAGGACGAGACCTCCGGCGCGCTCGTGCAGCAGCTTGCCCTGACCCGGGTGCGCCGGGGGCCGCGGGTCGGCTATCTCACCGACGCCTTCGCGGTGGACGCCATGGCGCGCGGCCTGATCGCCGGCCTGCGGGACGGCGCGGTGGTGCCGCTTGATGACGGGGAACTGCGCTTCGTCCCGACGTCGCGCATGGCGGCGCTGACCCTGGCCGACGACGCCGAAATCCGCCGCCTGTCGGCGGAGCAGTCCAACTCCTCGCTGATCGTCGGCGACGCGCTGGTGCTGAAGCTGGTGCGCCGCGTGCTGGCCGGGGTGCATCCGGAGGCGGAGATGACCGGCTACCTGACGGAGCGCGGCTTCGGCAACACGGCGCCGCTGTTCGGCGAGGTCGTCCGCGTCGCGTCCGACGGCACGCCGCACACCGTGGCGCTCGCCCAGGGCTTCGTCCGCAACCAGGGCGACGGCTGGACCTACACGCTCGACTACCTCGCCCGCGTGGTGGAGGAGGCGGCGCTGATCGGCCCGGCGCTGGGCGGGCAGGATGCGGAGGCCGAGGCGACCGACATCTTCGCCGCCTACGACGTGTTCGCCCGCGCCATCGGCACCCGGCTCGGTGAGCTGCACGCCGCATTGTCGCAGCCGACCGAGCGGCCGGAGTTCCAGCCGGAGCCGGTCGATGATGCCATCCTGACCGAGTGGGCGGCCGGCGCCGTCGAGCAGATCGAGACCGCAGTCGGCATGCTGCGCGACGTGAAGGAGTGGCCGGACGCCACCGCCGCGCACCAGGCCGCGACCCTGCTGGAGCATGCGGAGGCGCTGTCCCAGGCTGCCGGCCGCCTGGCGCGGCAGGGCCAGGGCGCGCTGAACACCCGGGTGCACGGCGACTTCCACCTGGGCCAGGCGCTGGTTGTGCAGGGCGACGCCTACATCATCGACTTCGAGGGGGAGCCTGCGCGCACGATGGAGCAGCGCCGGGCCAAGTCGTGCGCGCTGCGCGACGTCGCGGGGCTGCTGCGCTCCTTCGATTACGCCGCCGCCGCCGCGGCGCCGGGCCGGGTGGCCGCGTCGGAGCCGGCGACGGAACGGCGGCAGGCCATCTTGCAGCAGTTCCGGGAACGCGCCTCCGCATCCTTCCTCGACGCCTACGGCGCCGTGCTCGCCGCCGCCGAGCCGCGCTGGGTGACGCCCGAGGCGGAGCCGGCGCTGCTCGACCTGTTCCTGCTCGAAAAGGCCGCCTACGAGATCAAGTACGAGGCGGCGAACCGTCCGACCTGGATCGGCATCCCCCTGGGTGGCCTCTACCGGATCGCCGAACGGCTGCTTTCGTTGGGAGCGGCGGCATGACCATGCCGGATGGGGGGGCGATCGAGGCCATCGTCCAGGGCCGGCACGGCGACCCGTTCGCGGTGCTCGGCCCGCACGACACCGCCGAGGGGTGCAGCATCCGGGCGTTCCTGCCGGGCGCCAACGGCGCCTCGGTGATCGACCGCGCCGGCGGCCAGGTCCTCGGCACGCTGCAACGCCTGCACCCCGACGGGTTCTGGGCCGGCGTCATCCCGGCGCACGTGCCCTACGACCTGCGCTTCGACACGCCGCTCGGCCCGTACAAGACGGCCGACGCCTACGCCTTTCCCCCGACGCTCGGCCCGCTCGACCTGCATCTGCTGGCGGAGGGCCGGCATCGCGACCTCGGCCACGTCCTCGGCGCGCACCCGGCGGAGATGGACGGCGTCACCGGCGTGCGCTTCGCGGTCTGGGCGCCGAACGCGAGCCGCGTCTCGGTGGTGGGGGACTTCAACTTCTGGGACGGCCGCCGCCACCCGATGCGCCGGCATGTCGGGGCCGGCGTCTGGGACCTGTTCATCCCGGGCATCGCGGTCGGGGCGATCTACAAGTACGAGCTGCTCGGCCCCGGCGGCGAGATGCTGCCGCAGAAGGCCGATCCGGTCGCCTGGGCGGCCGAGCTGCCGCCGCGCACCGGCTCCATCGTCGCCTCCGACGCGGAATGGCGCTGGACCGACGCCGCCTGGATGCAGCGCCGGGCGGCGGCGCAGTCGGCCTCCGCGCCGATCTCGACCTACGAGGTGCATGCCGCGTCCTGGCTGCCGGCATCGCTGGAGGGCGGCGCCGGGTGGGCGGCGCTGGCCGACCGGCTCGCGCCCTACTGCGCCGGCATGGGCTTCACCCACATCGAGCTGCTGCCGATCATGGAGCACCCGTTCGGCGGCTCCTGGGGCTACCAGCCGTTGGGTCAGTTCGCGCCAAGCTCCCGCCTCGGCCCGCCCGAGGCGTTCGCGAGCTTCGTGGACCGCTGCCACCTGATGGGCATCGGCGTCATCCTGGACTGGGTCCCGGCGCACTTCCCGACCGACGCGCACGGCCTCGCCCGCTTCGACGGCACGCCGCTCTATGAGCACGGCGACCCGCGCGAAGGCTTCCACCAGGATTGGAACACCTACATCTTCAACCTCGGCCGCAACGAGGTCCGCGGTTTCCTGATCGCCAGCGCGCTGTTCTGGCTGGAGCACTACCACGCGGATGGGCTGCGGGTGGATGCCGTCGCCTCCATGCTTTACCGCGACTACAGCCGCAATGCCGGCGAGTGGGTGCCGAACCAGTATGGCGGCCGGGAGAACCTGGAATCCGTGGCCTTCCTCCAGGAACTCAGCCGCGCCGTCACCGAGCGTTGCCCCGGCGCGCTGCTGATTGCCGAGGAAAGCACCGCCTGGCCCGGCGTCACCCGGCCGGCCGACGAGGGCGGCCTCGGCTTCGACTTCAAGTGGAACATGGGCTGGATGCACGACACCCTGCATTACCTGCAGGAGAACCCGGTGAACCGCCGCTACCACCACGACGAGATCACCTTCGGCCTGATCTACGCCTTCTCCGAGCGCTTCACCCTGCCGCTGTCGCATGACGAGGTCGTCTATGGCAAAGGCTCGCTCATCCGGAAGATGCCCGGCGACACCTGGCAGAAGTTTGCCAACCTGCGCGCCTACTTCGCCTTCATGTGGACCTACCCCGGCAAGAAGCTGCTGTTCATGGGCGGGGAGTTCGCCCAGGACCGGGAGTGGAACCACGACACCGGGCTGGACTGGGATTTGCTGGACCATGCGCCGCATGCCGGGATGCAGGCGCTGTTGCGCGACCTCAACGGGGCGTATCGCCGCATGCCCGCGCTGCATCAGGGCGACTGCGACCCCAGCGGCTTCCAATGGGTGGTGGTGGGCGACCGCGTCAACTCGGTGTTCGCCTACCTGCGCCTGCCGACCGATGGCGGCCCGGCGGCGCTGGTCATCTGCAACTTCACCCCGGTGCCGCGATACGACTACCGCGTGGGGGTGCCGCATGGCGGCGCGTGGCGGGAGGTGCTGAATACCGACGCATCGGGCTACGGGGGATCGAACGTCGGCAACGGCGGCGCGTTGCAGGCCGATCCTGTGGAGTCGCATGGGTTCCCCACCTCGCTTTCCCTGACACTGCCGCCCTTGGCGACGCTCATCCTGCAGGCTTGACCCATGCACCACACTCACGCCCTCCCGTTCGGCGCGACGCTGCTTCCAGACGGCCAGACCCGCTTCCGGCTCTGGGCGCCCTCCTGCGACACGGTGTCGCTGGACATCGAGGGCCAGGCCCCGCAACCGATGCAGGCGTTGGAGGGCGGATGGCACGAGGCCATGCTGACGGCGCCGTCCGGCACGCAATACCGCTACCGCTTGCCGGACGGCCTGGCGGTCCCGGACCCGGCGTCCCGGTTGCAGGCGCCCGACGTGCACGATCCCAGCGTCGTCGTCGATCCCGGCGATTACGACTGGCGCAATGACGGCTGGCAGGGCCGGCCCTGGCACGAGGCGGTGGTGTACGAGGTGCATGCCGGCGTCATGGGCGGCTTCTCCGGCATCCGGCAGCGCCTGCCGGAGCTGCGCCGGCTCGGCGTCACCGCCATCGAGATCATGCCGGTCGCCGACTTCCCGGGCGGCCGCAACTGGGGCTATGACGGCGTGCTTCCCTTCGCGCCGGACACGGCCTATGGGACGCCCTCCGAGCTGAAGGCGTTGATCGACGACGCGCACGGCCTGGGGCTGATGGTGATGCTCGATGTCGTGTACAACCATTTCGGCCCCGACGGCGCCTACCTGCACGCCTACGCCAAGCCGTTCTTCCGCGAGGACATCAGCACGCCCTGGGGCGCGGCCATCGACTTCCGCCGTCCGGAGGTGTGCGACTACTTCATCCAGAACGCGCTGTATTGGCTGATGGAATACCGCTTCGACGGGCTGCGTTTCGACGCGGTGCACGCCATCTCCGAGGAAAGCTTCCTGCGCGACCTCGCCCACACGATCCGGGCCACCGTCGAGCCGGGCCGGCAGGTCCACCTGGTGCTGGAGCACGAGAACAACCGCGCGGCCCTGCTGCGCAGCGGTCCCAAGGCCGAGGGCTTCGACGCGCAATGGGCGGATGACTTCCACCATTGCATGCACGTGCTGCTGACCGGGGAGAGCGAGGGCTACTACGAGGACTTCCAGGACGCGACGTCCCTGCTCGCGGATTGCCTGGCCAACGGCTTCGCCTACCAGGGCCAGGTCTCCCCGCACCTCGGCCGGCCGCGCGGCGAGCCGAGCGGACACCTTCCGACGACGGCATTCGTCATGTGCCTGCAGAACCATGACCAGATCGGCAACCGCGCGATGGGCGACCGGCTGACGACCCTGGCCGACCCGCAGGCGCTGCGCTCCGCCATGGCGCTGTTGCTGCTGGCCCCGTTCGTGCCGATGCTGTTCCTGGGCGAGGAGCATGGCGCCCGCAACCCGTTCCTGTTCTTCACCAGCCACAACGAGGACCTGGCCAAGCTGGTGCGGGAAGGCCGGCGTGCCGAGTTCAAGCACTTTGCGGCGTTCCAGGACGAAAAGCGGCGCGCGGCGATCCCGGACCCCAACGCGCCCTCGACGTTCGACGCCTCCGTGGCGGACAAGGCCGACCCCGCCATGTTCACCTTCGTGCAGGAGGTGCTGGCGCTGCGGCACAAGCACGTCGTGCCGGGCATCCCCGGCTGCCGCAGCCTGGACGTGGAGGTGCTGGCCCCCGGGGCGCTCCGGGCCGAATGGCAGATGGGAACTGGCCGGCGCCTGGCAATCACCCTGAACTTTGGACAGGAGGCGGCGTCGTCCGGAGCGCCATCCGGCGGCGTCGTGTTCGCCCACCCGCCCGGCGCCGCACTTGCCGCGATGCCGCCCGGCAGCATCGTCGTGCAGGTGACGTCGGGATGACGGAGGACCCGCTGCTCCGCCTCGCCGAGCATGCCGGCGTCGCGTCGCGCTGGAAAGACGTGCACGGCGCATGGCACGACGTGGCGCCGGAGACGCTGCATGCCGTGCTGGCGGCGCTCGGCCTGCCCTCCGCAACGGCGTCCGACCTGGAGGCGAGCCTTGCGGCCATCGACCAGGGGTCCTCGACCCTGCCGCCTCTGGTGACGGCGGAGGCCGGCCAGCCCGTCCTGCTCACGCTCCCGCCGGCCCGGTATCGGTTGGTGCTGGAGAACGGCACGCTGCGCGAGGGCATGGCCGAGGATCGCGACGGCGCCGCCGTGCTGCCGGCGGTCGAGACGCCCGGCTATCACCGGTTGAGCTTGGGCGATCAGGACACGGTGCTGGCGGTGGCACCGCGGCGCTGCTTCACGCTCGGGGACGCGGCGCCGGGCGGCCGGGCCTGGCTGCTGGCCGTGCAGCTTTACGCGCTGCGCCGGCCCGGAGACGCCGGGCTCGGGGACTTCGGCGCGTTGCAGGACCTGATCGGCCCCGCCGCGGCGCACGGGGCCGCCGGCATCGCCATCAGCCCGGTCCATGCGCAGTTCTCCGCCGATCCCGACCGGTTCAGCCCCTACTCGCCCTCCAGCCGCATGCTGATGAACGTGCTGCACACCCGGCTCGACGTGCCGCCGGACGAGGAGACCCGGCGGCTTGAGGCGGCCGACCTCGTCGATTGGCCAGCCGCCGCGCGCAAGCGGCTGTCCACCCTGCGCGCTTTGTTCGACGCCGCCTCCCCCGCCATGCTGGACGAGCTGGCGGCCTACCGCGTGCAGCAGGGCGATACGCTGGAGACGCACGCCCGGTTCGAGGCGCTGCACGCCCATCATTTCCGCGCCGACCCGTCCCACTGGCACTGGCGGGACTGGCCCGAGCCGTTCCGCAAGCCCAGCAACCCCGCCGTCGCCGAGTTTGCTGCCGCCCACGCGACGGAAGTCGCCTTCCACGCCTTCATGCAGTGGCAGGCGAGCCTCAGCATGGCGGCGGCGCAGCAGGCGGCGCACGATGCCGGCATGCCGGTCGGCCTGGTGGCCGACCTCGCGGTGGGCGCCGATTCCGGCGGCAGCCATTGCTGGAGCCGCCAGGCGGAGACCCTGCTCGGCCTTTCGGTCGGGGCGCCGCCGGATTTGCTCAGCCCGCAAGGCCAGAAATGGGGCCTGGCGGCGTTCTCGCCGCGCGGCCTCGTGCTCAACGGGTTCGGCGCCTATCTGGAGATGCTGCGCAGCACCATGCGTCATGCCGGCGGCGTCCGCATCGACCATGCGCTGGGCCTTGCCCGGCTTTGGGTGGTGCCGGACGGCGCCTCGGCGGACCATGGCGCCTACATCTCGTTTCCCATCGAGGACATGCTGCGGCTCATCGCGCTCGAATCGCACCGGCATCGCGCCATCGTGCTCGCAGAGGACCTCGGCACCATTCCCGACGGGTTCCAGAGCCGGCTGGAGGGGGCCGGGATGCTCGGCATGCGCGTCCTGTGGTTCGAGCGGCACGACGACCGGTTCACCTCGCCGCGCATCTGGACCAAAGGCGCCGCCGCGATGACCAGCACGCACGACCTGCCGACCGTCGCCGGCTGGTGGGCCGGGCGCGACCTGGAATGGCGGGGCGAACTGGGCCTGCTGGGTGACGAGGCGAACCAGCGGCACGAGCGGCACCTCCGCGTGCGGGACCGCTCCGCATTGTGGGACACGATGCTCGACAGCGGCGCGGCCCAGGCGGGCCTGCCGGGTCCAGGCGAGGCGGACCGGATTGCCGACGCCGCCGCGCGGCACATCGGCGGCGCGGCCTGCGACCTCGCCGTGCTGCCCATCGAGGACGCCCTCGCCTTGACCGAGCAGCCGAACCTGCCCGGCACGCTCGACGAACACCCGAACTGGCGCCGCCGCCTGCCTGGCCCGGCGAGCGCCCTGCTTGACACACCTGCGGTGACGACCCGGCTCGCCGGGCTTGCCGATGCCAGAAAGCTCAAATGAAACCCCTCTCCGCCACGGCTCGCCTGCAATTCCACCGCGACTTCACCCTGGATCACGCGACGGCCCTGGTGCCGTACTATGCCCGGCTGGGCATCAGCCACCTGTATGCGTCCCCGCTGCTGACGGCGCGCGCCGGGTCCACGCATGGCTATGACATCGTGGACCACAACACGATCAACCCGGAACTCGGCGGGGAGGAGGCGCTGCGCCGGCTCATCGCGGAGCTGCGCGCGCATGGGATGGGGCTGATCCTCGACATCGTGCCGAACCACATGGGCGTCGGCGGCAACGACAACGGCTGGTGGCTCGACGTGCTGGAATGGGGCCGGGCCAGCCCGTATGCCGACTACTTCGACATCGACTGGGACCCGCCCGACCCGTCGCTGCGGGGCCGCATGCTGGCGCCGTTCCTCGGCAGTTCCTACGGCGAATGCCTGGAGCGCGGCGAGTTGGTGCTGCGCTTCGATGACCGCGACGGCCGCCTGTTCGTCGGCTACCACGACCACCGCTTCCCGATCAGCCCGCGCGACTACGCGGCGGTCCTGCTGACCGTGGGCGGCCCGCTGGAGCCGGCCGCGGACGGTGTCGGTGCCGGCGCGTCGCGTGCCGCCGCAC
>CAXULX010000008.1:91446-92545 GCA_964252005.1 uncultured Acetobacteraceae bacterium
GCGCTGGCGGCCGCGCGGGCCTTCGCGGACCTGGGCACCGGCGCCCGGGAGGCCACCCGCAAGCAGGCCGAGGCCGCCCGGCACGAACTGCTGGAGCCGGTCTATCGCACCGGCATCGAGGAGTGCCTGCGGGCCTACGCCATCGACACCTCCGGCGGGATGGATCGCCTGCACCGCCTGCTGGAGCGTCAGCACTACCGCCTGGCTTGGTGGCGCGCGGCGGCGGACGAGATCAACTGGCGCCGGTTCTTCGACGTGAACGGCCTGGCCGGCGTGCGGGTCGAGCAGCCGGAGGTATTCGAGGCGACGCACCGCACCGTGTTCCGCCTGTATGCCGAGGGGCTGATCGACGGCGTGCGCATCGACCATGTGGACGGCCTGGCCAGCCCGCGCGACTATTGCCGCAAGCTGCGCCGCCGCCTGCAGACCGTGGCGCTGTCCCGCCCGGCCGAGCTCCAGGACGAGCCGGTCGTGCTGTGGATCGAGAAGATCCTGGCGCCGCACGAGCGCCTGGCCGGCGACTGGCTGACCGACGGCACGACCGGCTACGACTTCATGAACGACGCCGCCGCGGTCCTGCACGATCCCGCCGGGGAGGAGCCGCTGACCACGCTGTGGACCGGCCTGACCGGCCGGCCCGGCGTGTTCGACGAGGAGGCGATGCCCGCCCGCCGCCAAATCCTGCGGGAAAGCCTGAGCAGCGAGCTGTTCGTCACCGCCTCGGCGCTGCACCGCGTGGCCCGGCGCAACCTCTCGACCCGGGACTACACGCTGACCGCGATCCGCAACACGCTGACGGAACTGCTGGTGCACTTCCACGTGTATCGCATCTACGCCGGCCCGGGCGGCATCACGCCCACGGACCAGCGCGTCATGGATTGGGCCATGGCCGGGGCGCGCCGCACGGTGCGCGCCGCCGACCGTCCGTTGCTGGAGCTGGTCGGCGAATGGCTGTCCGGCGCCGGCCTGCGGAGCGTGCCGGCGGGGACGCAGCGGCAGGAGCGGCTGCGGGCCATGGTGAAGTTCCAGCAGCTCTCGGCGCCGACGGCGGCGAAGTCGGTCGAGGACACGACGTTCTACCGCTACGGCCGCCTGCTGT
>CAXULX010000009.1:0-89427 GCA_964252005.1 uncultured Acetobacteraceae bacterium
GGCGCCACCATCAGGTCGGTGACGCCGCGGACGCCCATATAGAGGACATGGTCGGCCATCTTGAACGCCTCCTTCCAGCCGGTGCGCTCATTGGCCAGGCGGAACAGATTCTGGTTCGGGATCACGATCAGCGTATCGACGAACTGCTGCAACTCCGTGATGCCCGCATCGGCCGCCTTGCCGCGCCGGGCGCCCTCGAAGGTGAAGGGCTTGGTGACCACGCCGACCGTCAGCACGCCGCGCTCGCGGGCCATGCGGGCGATGACCGGTGCGGCGCCGGTGCCGGTGCCGCCGCCCATGCCGGCGGTGATGAACACCATGTGGGCGCCGTCCAGATGCCGCATCAACTCGTCGGCCGCCTCCTCCGCCGCGGCGCGGCCGATCTCGGGCTTGGCGCCCGCGCCGAGGCCCTGCGTCAGATGCGGACCCAGCTGCACCCGGCGGTCGGCCCGGCTGTGCTGCAACTGCTGCGCGTCCGTGTTGGCGACCACGAAGTCCACACCCTGCAAATTCAGCGCGATCATGTTGTCAACGGCGTTGGTGCCGCCGCCGCCCACCCCGATCACGGTGATGCGCGGCGTGAAGTCGGTGTGGCTTTGCTGCGGAACAGTGAGGTTCAGGGTCATCGAGGATCTCCCAGGCTTGGTGGCGATAAGGCACGATTAACGTTAATTACGGATTAGCACAGGTGTCTCGGCTGATGAAGTGTTACAATTTGTTTCGGATCATATTAACGAGCCGGCCGATCCAGCCAACCGGTTGATCGTCGGACATATCGATGTCGGCCAGCGGCCCCACGCCGCCCGCCCAGTTCAACAGGCCCGCCGCCGTCGCGAAGCCCGGGCCGGACACGTCGTCCGCGAGGCCCCGCAGCGGCAACGGTCGGCCCAGGCGCACCTGCCGGTCAAGCACCCGGCCCGCCATCTCCCGCGCCCCCGCCAGTTGGCTGGCGCCGCCGGTCAGCACGACGCGCGTCCCGGCCTCTCGCGCCAGGCCGGCCTGGTCGAGGCAGTCGCGCACCATCATGAACGTCTCCTCCAGGCGCGGACGGATCACGTCCACCAACTGGCTGCGCGGGATTTTGGCGAAGTGGTGCTGTTCCCCCACCAGCGGCACGGACAGGATCTCCCGCTCGTCGTCCGGGCTGCCCTCCGCGTTGCCATAGACGGTCTTCAGCCGCTCCGCATCGGCCAACGGGGTGGAGAGCACCTGCGCGAGGTCGTTGGTCACGTGGCTGCCGCCCACCGTAAGCTGCGCCGTGTGCAGCAGGTTGCCCTCGCTGAACACGCCGATCCCCGTCGTGCCGCCGCCCATGTCGATCACGGTGGCGCCCAGTTGCCGCTCGTCCTCCACCAGCGCCGACAGCCCGGCCGCCAAGGGCGCGCTGACCAGCTCCGAGATATACAGCTCGCAGCGCAGCACCGCCGTCTCCAAGTTGCGCAGCGCGGTCGCGGCGGCGTCCACGACGTGCAGCCGGGCCGACAGCACGTCGCAGTGCAGGCCGCGCGGGTCGGCGATCCCGAGCGTCCCATCGGCGGCGAAGCCGAGCGGCAGGGCGTGGATGGTCTCGCGCCCCTCGACAACCGCGCGGGCACGGCCCTCCTGCACCACGCGCCGCACGTCCACCGCGGTGACGGCACGTCCGCCCACCGGCCACTGCACGCTGAACAGCCGGCTTTCCGGCGCGCCGCAGGTGAGGTTCACGATGACCGAGCGCAGCCGGTGGTCCGCCTGGATCTCCGCATCGCCCACCGCGCCGCGCACCGCCTGCTCCGCCTCGTCCAGGTCGGTGATGCCGCCCGCCCGCACCCCGCGGGACCGCCGCATCCCGAAGCCGAGCACACGGAGCTTGCCGTCGCCGTCCACGCGCCCGATCAGGCAGGTGACCTTCGTGCTGCCCACGTCCAGCACGCCGAACGGCCCGGCGCGCAGCGGGCGGCGCGGCGGCGGGTCCGGCGCCATCGGCGGCGGCAAATGCGGACCCAGCGACCGGCCGGCCTCCGGCTTGCCGGCGACCAGCCTGGCGGCGCGCGGCTCGGGGCGGATCATGTCGTTCATCCCCGCATCCCTAGATCGGCCGCCGCGGGTCGGGCGGCACCGGCAGCGGCGGCTCCGGCAACGGGCGGACCACCAGCCGGTCGGGCAGGCGCAGGTCGAGGGCTTGCAGCGGACGGTCCAGCAGCGCCTGCGCGGTGTGCAGCTCCATCAGCCGGGTCATGGCCGGCGCCTCCGCGCCCTCCGGCAGCAGCACGTCGGCGCCGTTGTGGAGGCGGAGGTTCCAGCGGCGCTCCCCCACGCGCACGGCGGCGGCCACCCGGGCGCGGAGCGCGGGCAGGGCCGCGAGCTGGTCCAGCAGGACCGCCGCGTAGTCCGGGGCGCCGGGTCCGACGACCAGCGGCAGCGTGTTGAAGGCGGCGGCGTCCCGCACCGGGTCCAGTTCGGTCACGGCCTTGCCCGCCCGGTCGATCAGCACGAACCGGTCGCCGGTCTGCCAGACGGCGAAGGGATGGCGCTCGGTGATCTGCACCACGAGGGTGCCGGGCAGCCGGCGCTCCACGGTGGCGCGCTGCACCCATGTCAGGCGCTCGATCCGCGCGCGCGCGGCCTCCAGCGACACGCCCAGCAGCTTGTCGCCCTTGGACACGCCGAGCGCGTCGCGCAGCCTCGCTTCGGGCGTCAATGACCGGCCCTCGATCACGATGCTCCGCACGGGAAGGCTGGCGCCGGCGGCGATCCGCTCGCTGAACGACGCGACGGAGTGGGCCGGCTGCATCGTCCGCACCAAAGCGGCGCCGCCGGCCAGCAGCGCCACGCCCACCAGCCCGTAGGCAAGCGGGCGCAGCAGGCGGCGCTGCCGGCGCAGCAGCAGGTGCAGGCGCGACGGCCTCGTGTCGAGCGGGCGCGGCGGCTTGGCCGGCGTGCGCGCCGACCGCTGGCCGGAGCCGCTGCTGAGCGCGGCGCGGTCGGGCGGCGTCACACGCGGCATGCGGCGTGCTCCACCATCCAGGCGCACAGCGCGGGGAAGTCGATGCCGAGATGCGCCGCCTGCTCCGGCAGCAGGCTGGTCGGCGTCAGGCCCGGCTGCGTGTTCACCTCCAGCAGCACCAGGCGGCCCGGCTCGCCCCCCGTCGTGCAGAGCGTGTCGTCGTAGCGCAGGTCGGCCCGGGTGGCGCCGCGGCAGCCCAGCGCCTGATGCGCCGCGAGCGCCACGTCCAGGGCGCGGGCATAGGTCTCCGGATGCACCGCCGCCGGGACCACATGGCGGGACCCGCCCTCGGCATACTTGCTCTCGTAGTCGTAGAAGCCGGCCGCCGCGGTGATCTCCGTCACCGCGAGCGCGCGGTCGCCCATGACGCCGACCGTCAGCTCGCGGCCGGGCACGTACTCCTCGACCATCGCCGTGCGGCCGAACCGCCAGCCGCGCGCCAGCTCCACCCGGCGGTTGTCGCCCTCGCGCAGGATTTCGACCCCCACGGACGACCCCTCGTTCACCGGCTTCACCACGTAGGGCAGCGGCACCGGGTCGGCGGCCTCCAGCTCGCCCATCTCGACGATCCGCCCCTGCGCCACCGGCAGCCCGGCGGCGGCGAACACCGCCTTGGCCGCCTGCTTGTCCATCGCCAGCGCCGAGGCGCGGACGCCGGAATGGGTGTAGGGAATGCCGAGCCAATCCAGCACGCCCTGGATCACCCCATCCTCGCCGAACCGCCCGTGCAGCGCGTTGAACACGACATCCGGCTTGGGCCCCGACTTGGGATCGAGCGTCGCGACCAGCGTGGCCAAATCCGGACCGACCAGGACCGGCGTCACGTCGAACCCGGCGGTCCCCAGCGCCGCGATCACCTGGCGGCCCGAGGACAGGCTGACCTCCCGCTCCGCGGAGATGCCGCCATACAGGACTGCGACGCGCTTCATAGGGGCCTGCCCCCCCTGTCCGCGACGCGCCAAGGGGCCGGGCCGGACGGGATGCCCATGCGCTTGATCTCCCATTCCAGCGTGACGCCGGAGGCCGCGTGCACGCGGCGGCGCAGCTCCTCGCCCAAGCCCTCCAGGTCGGCCGCCGTGGCGCCGCCGGTGTTCAGCAGGAAGTTGCAATGCTTGTCGCTGCACAGGGCGCCCCCGCGCACGAGGCCGCGCCCGCCGGCGGCGTCGATCAGCTCCCACGCGCGCATTCCGGCTGGGTTGCGGAAGGTGGAGCCGCCGGTGCGGGCGCGGACCGGTTGCGTGGCCTCGCGGTTCCGGCGGATGTCGGCCATGCGCGCCGCGATGGCGGCGGGGTCGCCGGGTTGGGCGCGGAGGCGGGCGCGGACCACGACGGCGCCGGGCGGCAGGCTGGCGTGCCGGTAGGCGAAGGCGAGCGCCGCGGCCTCCATGCGGACCGGCTCGCCGGGGCGGGTGACGACCTCCGCCCAATCCAGGCAGCCCGCAATGTCGCCGCCATAGGCGCCGGCGTTCATGGCGACGGCGCCGCCGATGGCGCCGGGGATGCCGGACAGGAACTCGAGCCCCGCCAGCCCCGCCGCCGCCGCGTGCTCGGCCACCGCGGCGTCCAGGCAGGCGGCGCCGGCCACCACGCCGTCCCGCTCGATACGGATGTCGCCGAAGCCGCGGCCCAGGCGCAGCACCACGCCGTGGATGCCGCCGTCCCGCACGATCACGTTGCTGGCCGCCCCCAGCACCTGCACCGGCACGTCGTGCGGCAGCGCCGCGAGGAAGCTCGCGAGGTCGGCGGGGCTGGACGGACGCACCAGCGCCTCCGCCGGGCCGCCGACGCGGAACCAGGTGAAGGGGGCCAGCGGCGCGTCGGCCTGCACCCGGCCATGGATTGGCGGCAGGCGTCCGGACAGGCCCATCTGCTGCACGGCGGGGATCATCCGGCCCGCCGCGTGCTGGCGGCCTGCAGCGCCGCGAGTTCGGCCGGCAGGGCCGCCGCCCATTGGGTCACGGTCCCGGCGCCGAGGCAGATCACGAAGTCGCCGGGCTTGGCGATGGCGTGCACCATCTCGCCCAGATGCTCCGGCCCCGGCAGCGGCACCACGCTGCGGTGGCCCCGCGCGCGCAGCCCGTCCACCAGGCTGTCGCGGGAGATGCCGGGGATCGGCGCCTCGCCCGCCGCGTACACGTCGGCGACGATCACCGTGCCGGCGTCGTTCATGCAGGTGCAGAACTCCGGAAACAGCGATTGCAGCCGCGAGTAGCGGTGCGGCTGCACGACCGCGAGCACGTCGCGGGCGCCGGCCTGGCGCGCGGCCTTGAGCACGGCGGCGATCTCGACCGGGTGGTGCCCGTAGTCGTCGATCACGGTGATGCCGCCGGATTCGCCGGTCTTGGTGAAGCGCCGCTTCACGCCGCGGAAGCCGGCGAAGGCGCTGCGGATCGTCGCCTCGTCCACGTCCATCTCGATGGCGATGGCGACGGCCGCCAGCGCGTTCTGCACGTTGTGCTGGCCCAGCATCGGCAGCCGGAACGGACCCATGCGGCGGGACTGGCCGCGCCCGCGCCCGGCCGCCACGACCTCGAACGTCGCGCCGAGCTTGTCCATCAGCAACCGCTCGGCCCGCACGTCTGCCTGGGGCGAGAAGCCGTAGGTGATCACCCGGCGGTCCGACAGGCGCGGGATCATCTGCTGCACGCCGGGATGGTCGATGCACAGCACGGCGAAGCCGTAGAACGGCACGTTGGCGACGAACTGGTCGTAGCCCGCCACCATGGCCTCCGCCGTGCCCCAATGGTCCAGGTGCTCGGGGTCCATGTTGGTGACGACGGCGATGACGGCGGGCAGGCGCAGGAAGCTGCCGTCGCTCTCGTCGGCCTCCACCACCATCCACTCACCCTCGCCGAGCCTCGTGTTGGAGTTGTAGGCGTTGATGATGCCGCCGTTGATCACGGTGGGGTCCATGCCCGCCGCCTCCAGCAGGCAGGCGACCAGGCTCGTCGTCGTCGTCTTGCCATGCGTGCCGCCGACGGCGACGGCCCACTTCAGCCGCATGAGTTCCGCCAGCATCTCCGCCCGGCGCACCACGGGCACCAGGCGCGCGCGGGCGGCGGCGACCTCGGGGTTGTCGCGCTTCACCGCCGTGCTGACCACCACGACCTGCGCGTTGGCGACGTTCGCCGCGTCGTGCCCGATGGCGACGGGGATGCCGGCGTCGCGCAGCCGGCGCACGTTGGCGTTGTCGCTGATGTCGCTGCCCTGCACGGCGTAGCCCAGCGTGTGCAGCACCTCGGCGATGCCCGACATGCCGATGCCGCCGATGCCGACGAAGTGGATGGTGCCGATGCCGAGCGGCAGCGCCCTCATGCCCGAACTCCTTCATGGGGGATGCGCGTCATCTGCTCGACCAAATCGGCGAGGCGGGCGGCGGCGTCGGGGATGCCGGCGCGGGCGACCTTGTGCGCCGCGTCGGCCAGCAGGGCAGGGGACGACAGCCGGGCGGCGAGCGCGTCGGCCAGCACTTGGGGCGCCGCCTCGAACCCGGCCTGCTCCAGCACGTCGGCGCCGGAGGCCCGGGCATTGGCGCGCTGGTGCCCGTCGATGGAGGCCGGCAGCGGCACCAGCAGCGCCGGGCGGCCCACGACGCACAGCTCCGCCACCGTGCTGGCGCCCGCGCGCGCCAGCACGAGGTGCGCCGCCGCCAGCTGCGCCGCCATGTTGGGGAAGAACGCGGACAGCTCGGCATCGACGCCCTGCGCGGCGTAGGCGGCGCGCACGCGCCCGATATCCTCCGGCCGGCATTGCTGCACGAGGCGGAGCCGGGCGCGGAGCGCCCCGGGCAGCAGCGCCGTGGCCTGGGGCAGCGCGTCGCTGAACACGCGGGCACCCTGGCTGCCGCCGATCACGAGCAGGTGGACGGGGCCGTCCGGCGCGGGCGGCGCGTAGTCCAGCCCAGCGAGGACGCGGACCGCCGGGCGCACCGGGTTGCCGGTCACGACCGTCGCCGTCCCATGCGGCAGCCGCGCGGTCGCCGCCATGCCGAGCGCCAGCCGGTCCGCGAGCCGTGCCAGCGCCCGGTTGGCCCGGCCCAGCACGGCGTTCTGCTCATGCAGCACCACCACGGGGCGCCGGCGCAGCAGGCGGCAGGCGAGCACGGGCGCCACGCTGGGATAGCCGCCGAAGCCCACGACCGCCGCCGCGCCCAGCGTCGAGAGGATGCCGCGCGCCTGCGCCGTCCCGGCCGTGAGCGCCAACGCCGCCTGCCCGGCCTGCAGCGCGCCGCGCCCGGCGATCCCCGCGCCGCGCAGCACGAAGGTCTCCTGCCCGGCGAACACTTCGGACCTGAGGCCGCCGCTCCGCGCATCCGTCATCAGCGCCACGCGATGGCCGCGCGCCAGCAGCTCGGACGCCAGCGCCTCGGCCGGGAAGAAGTGGCCGCCGGTGCCGCCGGCGGCGATCACGATGGGCTGGACGGGCCGGCCTCTCACGTCGGGACGCCCCAGACCGGCTCGGTGCGGGCGCGCTGCCGGGTGAGCGCCAGCAGCATGCCGATGCCGAGCGCCACGGCGATAACGGACGACCCGCCATAGGATACGAAGGGCAGGGTCATGCCCTTGGTCGGGATCAGATGCAGCGCGCTGGCCATGTTGACGAACGCCTGGAGGCCGAAGCTGGTCACCAGGCCGCAGGAGGCCAGCACGATAAACAGGTCCTGCTCCACCAGCAGCCGCACCAGGCCGCGCAGCACGATGAAGCCGAACAGCGCGAGCAGGACCAGGCAGATGACCATGCCGAACTCCTCCCCCACCACCGCGAACACGAAGTCTGCATGGGCGTCGGGCAGCACGTCCTTGACCCGGCCCTCGCCGGGGCCGCGGCCGAGCAGCCCGCCGTTGCCGAACGCCTCCAGCGCGGTGTTGACCTGATAGCTGTCGCCGGAGGCCGGGTCCATGAAGCGGGTGACCCGGCTGCGGACATGCGGGAAGAAGGCGTAGGCGCTGACGGCGGCGCCCACCAGCCCGCCGGCGGCAAGGCCCACCATCATCAGGTTGAGGCCGCCGATGAACAGCTGGGTGAAGAACACGGCGGCCACGACCGCCAGCATCCCCATGTCCGGCTGCGACTTCAGCAGCACGGCGATCAGCGCGAACACCCCGCCGGCCAGCAGCATGCCGGGGAAGTGCCGCACTCGCTGGCCCTCGCTGAGCAGCCAGGCGGCGACGACGGCGAAGCAGGGCTTCAGGAACTCGCTCGGCTGCACCGTCATGCCGGGCACGGAAATCCAGCGGCGGGCGCCCTTGATCTCGACGCCCATGACGAGGGTGGCGGCGGTCAGCGCCACCGCCGCCAGGCAGCCGAACAGCGCAAGGCGCCACACGCCCCGCGGCGACAGCAGCGACACCCCCACCACGAGCAGCCCGGCCAGTGCCAGGAACACGACCTGTTTCAGGATGAACACGTCGCGCGACTGGTGCAGGCGCTCCGCCACCGCGGGCGAGGCCGCCAGCATCATGACGTAGCCGAAGCCGATCAGCGTGCCGACCGCGAGCAGGGTCCAGCGGTCCACCGTCCACCACCAGCGGCCGAGCACGGAGTCGTCGGAGCGGGACAGGGCCATCAGGCGCTCCGTGCAAGGATGGGGGTCAAGGCCAGTTGGCGGAACCGCTCGCCCCGCGCCTCGAAGCCCTCGAACTGGTCGAAGCTGGCGCAGGCCGGGGAGAGCAGCACCACGGGGGAGCCGGTGCGCGCCGCGGCGGCGCGGGCGGCGGGCACGGCGGCGTCCAGCGTGCCCGCCATAGTATAAGGTACGCTGGATTCGTCCAGCGTCCGCGCCAGCATCGCGGCGTCCCGCCCGATCAGCACGGCGTGGGCCACGCGGGGCAGCAGCGGGCGCAGCGCCTCGATCCCGCCGGCCTTGGCGATGCCGCCCGCGATCCACACCAGTCGGCCGTAGCAGGCGAGCGCCCGGGCGGCGGCGTCCGCGTTGGTCGCCTTGCTGTCGTTCACCCAGGCGACGCCGTCCACCACCGCCACGCGCTCCTGCCGGTGCGGCAGGCCGGCGAACCCGGCGATGGCAGTTGCGACCGCCTCCCGCGGCACGCCGAGCGCCAAGGCCAGCGCGGCGGCGGCGGCGGCGTTCTGCGCGTTGTGCGGGCCGGGCAAAGCGGGGGCGCTGTCCATCGCCAGGATGGGACCGTCGCCGTCGCGCAGCACGCCGTCGCCGCACCAGACATCGGCGGGGTGCTGGCCGGAGACCGTGACGACCCGTGGGCCGCATAGGCTGCGGGCCAGGCCGGCGCTGTCGCCGTCATCGACGCCGACCACCGCGAGGTCGCCCGCGCCCTGCCGATCGAACAGATGGCGCTTCACCGCGACGTAGCCGGCCATGTCGCCGTGCCGGTCCAGGTGGTCCGGGCTGAGGTTCAGCAAGGCCGCCGCGTCGAAGCGCAGGGTGAGGAGGCGTTCCAGCATGTAGGACGACATCTCCAGGACATAGACTCCGCCTTCGCCTAAGGCCGGCAGCGCCAGCGCGGGCACCCCCAGGTTGCCCCCCGCCGCGGATTCGACGCCACTGCTGGATAGGATGTGTGCGAGGAGCGCCGTCGTGGTGCTCTTGCCGTTCGTGCCGGTGATCCCGACGAACCGCGCCTGGGACCCGGCGCGCACCGCCTGGAACAGCAGTTCGGCGTCGGACAGGATCGGGATGCCGGCCCGGCGTGCGGCCTGGGCCGCCGGGTGCGGCGCGGGCAGGCTGTGCGGGATGCCGGGGCTGAGCACCAGGGCCTCGAACCCGGCCAGGCCAAGCGCCGGGTCGTGCAGCGTCAGGCCGGCGGCGGCGCGCGCCTCGGGCCGGTCGTCCCAGGCGGCAACCTCGGCGCCCATGGCCAGCAGGGCGCGCGCCGCCGGCAGGCCGTTGCGGCCCAGTCCGACCACGGCGAAGCGGCGGCCGGCGAACAGGTTGGGCGGAAAGGCGCTCATCGGATCTTCAAGGTGGCCAGGCCCACCAGCGCCAGGATCATCGAGACGATCCAGAAGCGGATCACGATCGTCGGCTCCGACCAGCCCTTCTTCTCGTAATGGTGGTGCAGCGGCGCCATCAGGAACACGCGGCGTCCGGTGCGCTTGAACCAGAACACTTGGATGATGACGCTCACGGTCTCGACGACGAACAGACCGCCGACGATGGCCAGCACGATCTCGTGCTTGGTCGCCACCGCCACGGCGCCGAGCGCGCCGCCGAGCGCCAAGCTGCCGGTGTCGCCCATGAACACAGCCGCTGGGGGCGCGTTGAACCACAGGAAGCCGAGGCCGGAGCCGACGAGTGCTGCGAGGAACACCCCCAGCTCCCCCACGCCCGGCACGGGATGGAGCTGCAGGTAGTCCGCGAACACCCGGTTGCCGACGAGATAGGAGATCAGCGCGAACACCGCCGCCGCGATGATCGTCGGCACGATGGCGAGGCCGTCCAGCCCGTCCGTCAGGTTCACCGCGTTGGAGCTGCCGACCATGACCACCATGCCGACCAGCGGGAACAGCAGGCCGAGCGGGATCAGCAGCTCCTTGAACACCGGGACCGTCAGTGCGGTGCCGAGCGGCTCCCGGGTCAGCGCGGAAATCCAGACCGCGCAGCCCAGCCCGAGCAGCAGTTGGGCGGCCAGCTTGCCCCGCGCCGACACGCCCTTGGTGTTGCGCCGGGACAGTTTCAGGAAGTCGTCCATGAAGCCGATCATGCCGTAGCCGAGCGTCAGCAGCAGCACCGCCCAGACATAGCCGTTGCGCAGGTCGGCCCAGAGCAGGGTCGAGGCGGTGAGCGAGGCGAGGATCAGCACGCCGCCCATGGTGGGCGTGCCCTTCTTCTCGATCAAATGCCGGGCGGGGCCGTCCGTGCGGATCGGCTGGCCGCCGCGCTGCACGGAGGTCAGCCAGCGGATGACGGCCGGCCCCAGCAGGAAGCTGATGAACAGCGCGGTCAAGCACGCGGCGCCGGAGCGGAAGGTGATGTAGCGGAACAGGTTCGCCAGGATGAACTGGTCGGCCGACAGGCGGGACAGATAGGCCAGCATCAGACAGGCGCCCCCGCCCGGTCCAGCGCGGCCACGACCAGGCCCATGCGGCTGCCGAGGCTGCCTTTGACCAGGACGGCATCGCCGGGCCGGACCGCGGCGGCGACCAGCGGCGCCAGCGCCGCGCTGTCCCACGCATGCGCGCCGCGTCGCCGGTCCGGCACGCCGTCAAAGAGATGCCGCATCAGCGGGCCGCAGGCGTACAAAAGGTCGGCGCTGGAGGTGACGTCTTGGGCGAGGCCCGCGTGCTCCGCCGGGCCGAACGCGCCAAGTTCCAGCATGTCGCCCAGCACCGCGACCCGGCGGCCCGGCAACGCCGCCAGCACGCCCAGCGCCGCCCGGACCGAGGCCGAGGAGGCGTTGTAGCTCTCGTCGAGCAACAGGACCTCGCCGCCGCGGATCGTCCGCTGCAGGCCGCGCCCCGCGCCTGGGGCGAAGGAGGACAGTGCTGTGTCTGAGGATACCTCAAGGCCAAGCGAAGCGCAGGCCGCGAGCGCCGCGACCGCGTTCAGTGCCATGTGCGCTCCAGGCGCCGCCAGGGCGAACTCGACATTCGCGCCGCAAATCCTGGCCCGTACCGGACTGATTTGCAGCAGGCGCGCATCGGCATTCTCAGCCTGGCCGAAGGTGATCACCCGGCCCGGCGCGGCCTTCGCCATGCGCGCGAGGAACGGGCTGTCGCCGGGCAGGATGGCGAGGCCACCGGGCTCCAGGCCCCGCAGCACCGACGCCTTCTCGTCGGCGATGGCCTCCAGGCTGCCGAGGTGGCCGATATGCGCGTTGGCGACCGCGGTCACGATGGCGACGTGCGGGGCGGCGAGCCGAGCCAGCGGCGCGATCTCGCCCGCGTGGTTCATGCCGATCTCGACCACGCAGAACGCGGCCTCGGGCGGCAGGCGCGCGAGGGTCAGCGGCACGCCCCAATGGTTGTTGTACGACGCCTCCGCCGCATGGGTGGGGCCGGAGGCGGACAGGGCCGTCCGCAGCATCTCCTTGGTCGTGGTCTTGCCGACGCTGCCGGTGACGGCGAGGACCTTGCCGCCGAAGCGCCCCCGGCCGGCCCGGCCCAGCGCGTGCAGCCCGGCCAGGGTGTCGCCCACCACCAGCAGCGGCGCGTCATCCGGCAGTCCCGCCGTGCGGTGCACCATGGCGCCGGCCGCACCCCGGGCCAGCGCGTCCGCGACGAAGGCGTGCCCGTCCGTGTCGCCCCGGAGCGCCACGAACAGGTCGCCGGGCTGCAGGCTGCGGCTGTCGATCGAGACGCCCGTCGCGTCGAACGGCCGGCGGAACGCGCCGCCCGTCGCGGCCCGCAGCGCGCCCTCGGTCCACAGCGGCGTCATAGCAGGCCGCGCACGGTGGCCGCGTCGTCGAACGGCAGGACCGTGTTCCCCACGGTCTGGCCCTGCTCGTGCCCTTTGCCCGCGACGACCAGCACGTCGCCGGGCGCCAGGCCGTCCATCGCGGCGGCGATGGCGGCGGCGCGGTCGCCGATCTCGACGGCGCCGGGAAGGGCGGCGAGGACCGCGCGGCGGATCGTGGCCGGGTCCTCGCCGCGCGGGTTGTCGTCGGTGACGATGGCGCGGTCGGCGCCGCGGGCGGCGGCGCCCATCAAGGGACGCTTGCCGGCATCCCGGTCGCCCCCGGCGCCGAACACCACATGCAGCCGCCCTGCCGTGTGCGGGCGCAGCGCCGCGAGCAGCCGGTCCAGCGCGTCGGGCGTGTGCGCGTAATCCACATACACCGCGGCGCCGTTGGGCAGCGTCGCCGCCAGCTCCATCCGGCCGCGGACACCGCGCAGCGTCGACAGGCGGTCCAGCGCGTCCGCGGTGCCCGTCGCGATGGCCAACCCGGCTGCCAGCAGCGCGTTGTCCGCCTGAAACCGCCCCGGCAGCGGGAGGAACAACTCACGCCGCACGCCGCCCGCCTCGACCTCAAGCACCTGCCCGCCGGGCTGCGGCACGGCGCGCAGCAGGCGCAGCAGGTCGCCCGCCTCGCCGATCCGGTGCAGCACGAGGCCGCGCCGCGCCGCGATGCCCCGCAGCGCCGCCATGGTGCCCGGCTCCAGCGCCGTGCTGGCGACCGCCGGGGCGCCCCGCGGCAGCAGCGCGTCGAACAGGCGGAGCTTGGCGGCGCGGTAGGCGTCCATCGTCTCGTGATAGTCCAGGTGGTCGCGCGTCAGATTGCTGAACCCGGCCGCCGCCAGCCGCACGCCGTCCAGCCGGAACTGATCGAGGCCATGCGACGACGCCTCCAGCGCCACCGCCCGCACGCCGTCGCGCGCCAGCGCCGCCAGCGTCTCCGCGAGCGCCACCGGATCGGGCGTGGTCAGGCCGGGGCTTCCCTGGCTGTTCCGGGCAATCAGCCCGAGCGTGCCGAGGCTCGCGGCCTCGATGCCGGCATCCGCCAGGATCTGCCGCAGGAACTCGGCGGTGCTGGTCTTGCCGTTGGTGCCGGTGACCGCGACGACCCGCTCCGGCTGCGCGCCGGACCGCAGCGCCGCGAGCCGGGCCAAAGCGCGGCGCGGCTCGGCGTCGAGGATCAGCGGGCGCGGGGGCACACCTGCGGGCCAGGCCGTGCCCGAGGGCGCCAGCACGGCCACGGCGCCGCGCGCCACCGCGTCGGCGATGAAGCTGCGTCCGTCCACGCGGGCGCCGGGCAACGCCGCGTACAGCATGCCCGGGCGGACCGCGCGGCTGTCGGCGGTCATGCCGGTCACGTCGGGCAAGCCGTACGGCGAGGCCAGCCCCAGGCGCCTCAGCATGTCAGCGAGCCGCAACGGAGGTGGACAGGTCGGCGTCCTGCCGCGGCGCGGCCGGCTCATGCGGCGCGGGCGCTGCGGCCGGGGTGGCCTGCGGATGCGCCGGGCCGTGCGCGAGGGAGGTGTCCGGAGCGGGCCGCCATCCCGCGGGCCGCCCCGGCCGCAGCGGCATCGACAGCCCCGCCTGCGTCGCCGCCGCCGTCACGGTTTCCGGCATCAATCCCAGCATCGGCCCGATCCGCGCGATCACCCGGCCGGCGCCCGGCGCGCTCACGGCGCCTGCGGTCGAGTAGCCGCCGGTGCTCGCGTTGCCCTTGGGTTCGTCCAGCATGAAATACACGGCATAGCGCGGCGCGTTCATCGGGAACACGCTCATGAAGGCGCTGATGTTGGCGTGCTTGCGGTAGCCGTGCCCCATCGTCTTCTCCGCCGTCCCGGTCTTGCCGCCGACGAAGTAGCCCGGCACGTCCGCGGGCTTGCCGTAGCCGTCCGTCACCACGAGCCGCATCAGCTTGCGCACGGTGTCCGAGGTCGATGGATGCATGACCTGGCGCCCCTCGGGCGGCCCCTCCCGCTCCAGGATCGTCGGGCGCAGCATGGTGCCGCCGTTCGCCAGGACCGCGGTGCCGCGCACCACGTGCAAAGGGGAGACCGCGATGCCGTGCCCGAAGCCCACGGTCAGGGTCGCGACCTCTTTCCAATTGGCCGCCGGCTGCACGATGGGCTGGCCCTGCTCCGGCAGCTCGATGCCGACGCGGGTGAACATGCCCATGGTCTGCAGCCAGCTCCGCTGCCGCTCCGCCCCCACCTGCTGCGCCATGTGCGCGGCGCCGAGGTTGCTGGAATAGGCGATGACTTCCGGCAGGCTGAGCA
Source organism: uncultured Acetobacteraceae bacterium (assembly GCA_964252005.1). Taxonomy (GTDB): domain Bacteria; phylum Pseudomonadota; class Alphaproteobacteria; order Acetobacterales; family Acetobacteraceae; genus CAHJXG01. Next base: position 14,630 of record CAXULX010000009.1, read on the forward strand.
CCCGGTGCTTGCCCTGGAAATCTTGGATGGTGAAGCGGCCGATGTGGATGTCGTGCGCCGCGTCGAACGAACTCCAAAGCTGTGCCGCCCCGCTGTCCAACGCCATGGCGGCGGTCTGCAGCTTGAAGGTGCTGCCGGGTTCGTACATGCCGGTGAGCGCGCGGTTGAACCGCTGCTCGTCGGTCGCCTCGCCGGGCTTGTTGGCGTCGAAGTCGGGCAGGCTGACCATGGCGATCACCTCGCCGGTACGCACGTCCATCACGATGCCGCAGGCGCCGATGGCATGGAACTCCGCCATGGACTGCGCCAGCTCGTCCCGCATCACCGTCTGCACCCGCACGTCGAGCGAGAGCCTGAGCGGCTCCGGGCTGTCGCGCAGGCGCTGCTCGAAGGCGCGCTCCACCCCCGCGACGCCGCGCGCATCGACATCGACGCCGCCCAGCACGTGCGCCGCCACCCGGTTCTGCGGATAGTGGCGGCGCTCCGTCGATTGGAAATACACCCCGGGGATGCCGAGATTGTTGATCGCGAGGTGCTCGGCGGGCGTCAGGTTGCGGGCGAGGTAGACGAACTGCTTCTCGCTGGACAGGCGCGCGCGCACCACCTCCAGGTCGAGGCGGGGCAGCACGGATTTCAGCTTTTGCGCGACCTCGTCGGTGTCCATCATCTCGCGCGGGTTGGCGTATAGCCCGGCGGTGGGCAGGGAGGACGCCAGGATCACGCCGTTGCGGTCAACGACCATCGCCCGCGTGCGCGGCCCGGTGTCCCGCGGCGGCGCGGGCGGCATGCCGACCGGCCCGGGTTCGACGCTGGCGGGGTCCGGAAGCTGCGCCAGGCGGTCCAGGCGCTTCGACTGCATCGGGAACAGCACGGTCGCGCCCGCGAGCTTGAGGGCCACGGCGCCGAACAGCATGACGAAGCCCATCAAGGCGATCACCAGGCGCCCGCGCGTCTTGTCCAGCGTCTGGCGACGGGCGGCGTCGGCCATGGGCGCGGCGCGGCCCGTCATGCCCGGCGGCCCCTGCGGACCCGGGTGTGGCGCGTCGGGACGGGGCGCGCGGGGCTGCATCTCGGTCATGCGGGCACACTCATCGAACGTCAGCGCGCACTTGCGCCGGACAGGCCCGTGGCCGCCCCATAGGGCACCGGCGGCGGCAGCGATGGCCGGGCGCCGCCCAGGACCGATGCTGAAACCAGGTTCGCGGGCGGCTGGCCGTAGCCCGAGGCCGTCAGCTGCGCCGCGGCGCCCGGACTCGGGACATGCTGCGCCACCCGCATCACCGAGTCGGCAGTGGGCGTTTCAGGCGCAGGCGAGGGGGGCCGCGATGGCGTGGCGCCGAGGGCTGGGCTCGCTGGCTGGGCCGTGCGGGCTGGCGTCGGCCGGGGGGCAGGCGTCGTGATGGGGCTGACGCTCACGTTGACCACCGGTCCCAGGACCTGGCGGGCCGCGGGCGGCTTGGGAGCCGGCAAGGGGGACACGGGCAGGGGCAGGACGGACGCGACCTGCACCGGCGGACGCGGGAGCGGCGCGGCCAGCGGGTTCGGCACGGGCGGCGCCTTGGCAATGGAAACGATGGGGCGGGCGGGCACGGGAGCGGCCGGAGGTATGACCGCCGCTGGCGGCGGCGGCACGGGCAATGCCGCGGTCGCGGCCGGCGGCGCGGCTGCGTCCTCCTCGACCGTTGCAGGGACGGCGCCGGGCGTCACCGGCGGCGGCAGGCGCGCGCCCAGCTCCGCGGCGGTCGCGTACTGCCCGGGCATCAGCGCTTTCAAGGAGAGGTGCGATTGGGACAGCACGGCCAGGTGGTCCGGCTCGCTCAACGTGTCCCACTCGTCGCGCAGCAACCTGATGCGAGCCCGGCCCGCGTCGGTCGCCTTCAAGCTGCGCGTGATCTCGCGGTCCAGCATCTGCGCCTGATGCTTGGACTGATAAAGGTACAGGCCGGAGCCGCCGGCCAGCAGCATGCAGACGCAGGTCAGGGGACGGATCATGCTGGGATATCCCGGTCAGGAGTTGCGGCAAGGCGGGCCAGGGCACGGAGCCGGGCGCTGCGGGCACGGGGGTTGGCGCGGGCCTCCTCCGCGTCCGGCCGCTCGGCGCCGCCCGTCAGCAGTCGGAAGTCCGGGGGCGCGCGTTCCATCAGGCTGCGCGGGTCGTGGCGGGACGGCGCCGGAGCCAGCCCGGCGGCGTCCTGCATGAAACGCTTCACCAGCCGGTCCTCCAGCGAGTGGAACGACACCACCACGAGCCGCCCGCCCGGCGTCAGCAGCGACGCCGCCTGGTGCAGCGCACGCTCGACCTCGCCGAGCTCGTCGTTCACCCGGATGCGCAACGCCTGGAAGCTGCGGGTGGCCGGGTCGATGCCCGAACGGTCGGGCGGGGCGACCTTGCGGATGATGGCGGCGAGTTGCAGCGTCGTCTCGATGGGCGCCTCCGCCCGGGCGGCGACGACGGCGCGGGCGATGCGGCGGGACAGCCGCTCCTCGCCGAACCGGTACAGCGTGTCGGCCAGCTCAGCCTCCGGCAGGTCGCGCACCAGGTCCGCCGCGGTGGGGCCGGACATCGCCATCCGCATGTCGAGCGGGCCATCGGCCCGGAAGCTGAAGCCGCGGGCGGGGTCGTCGATCTGGAACGACGACACGCCGAGGTCCAGCACCACGCCGTCCAGTTGGCCGACGCCCTGATCCGCCAGCAGGCCGACCATGTCGCCGAACCGGCCTTGCAGCAGATGCAGCCGGCCGGGGTGGCGGGCGGCGAGCGCCGCGCCGCGGGCGATGGCGGCCGGGTCGCGGTCGATGGCCCACAGCGTGCAGGGCGCCGCGTCCAGGATCGCCGAGGCGTAGCCGCCGCCGCCGAAGGTGCCGTCCAGAAACGACTCGCCCTGCATGGGCGCGAGGTGGCGGAGCACCTCCGGCAGCATGACGGGGATGTGGCTTGGGGCAGCGCCGGGCGCGTGCGTCATGCGTTCCCCGCCGGCAAGGTCAGCGCGCGGGTGCGGGCGGCGTTGCGCGCATCCGCCCGGCGCCGCTCGGCCGCCGCCGGCTCCCAGATCTGGAAGGTGCGGCCCAGGCCCATGAACACGACGTTCTCGGCCAGGCCGGCGTGCTGCACCAGCGACTCCGGCAGGACGATCCGCCCCTCCTTGTCCGCCTCCACGCGCGTCGCGTCGGCATAGAGGGTCATGAGGAGGTCGTCCTGATCCTCGCTGAACATGTCGAGCCGGTCGAGCGGCGCCGCCAGCCTCTGGAACGCCGCTTCCGGCCAGGCTTCGATGCAGGGGTGCTTGTGCGATGGGCGGAGGATGGCGCTGGCCGGGCCGCCATCCGCCTCGCCGCGCAAATGCGCGCGGAACGCCGCCGGGATCGACACGCGGCCCTTGGCGTCGAGGCGGTTCTGATGCGTGCCCAGGAAGTGGCTCATTCCGCCCGGCCCATCCTTTCCGCCTCAGAGACACCCGTCCTGCGGCGGGCCCGCCCCCTTGCTGCGCGACCTGGCGGCGCATGGGATAACATGGGCTACCATGGCAAAATATGGGCGTCAAAGGCATTGGAAAAGAATGTTGCGAAACCCGCTAGAAAAGTCCTTTGCTATCAGCGTGTTACAGGCCAAAAAAACATTCCGTCCAAATCATAGTTGCAAGTCCAGAGTATTCTTGTTTTGTTCCTGTGGATAAACTTGGGGATAAAAATTGCCAGACGGCCTGTAAGCCGGGTTCTGTCCGGCCCTGCGCCGCGAGGCGCCGGGCCGGGACGACCATTCCTCTGGGACGCGCATCGCGGCGCGCCTCACGCGACCAACCCGGGCGACGGGGCGGGAACGCCCCTGCGTCACGCGGCCGGTTGCCCGTCCGCGCCGCCGGCCACCCCTATTCGGTCTTGCTCCCGGTGGGGTTTACCCTGCCGCCCCTGTTGCCAGGGGCGCGGTGCGCTCTTACCGCACCGTTTCACCCGTGCCGGCTGACCTTGCGGCGAGTCGGCGGTTTGTTTTCTGTGGCACTGTCCCTGGGGTCGCCCCCGCCGGCCGTTAACCGGCACCGTATTCCCGTGGAGCCCGGACTTTCCTCCACCCCGACCAGGACGCCGCGAGGGTGGCGCCGTGAACGGGGCAGCGGCCGTCCGGCCGTCTGGCACTTTGGGAATGCACGCCGACGCTGCTCAGGTCAAGCCCTCACGCCAGGGCCGCAACGACATCGTGCAGCCGGGCCAGCGTGCCGTTATCGGCCCGGCCGTTGACGGCGCCGGGCCGCCAATGCCGCTGAAACGCGCGCAGCGTCGTCGCAAGGTCGCCGTCGCCATAGCCGATCCTGCGGAGCGCCGCCGGCACGTCGTCCACGACGCTGCCCTCCAGTGACGAGACCGGCCACAGCCCCACGCCGTTGGCGGCGAGGCCCGGCCAGTCGAACAGCTCGCCCGGGTCCTCCTTGCGGTCGGGCGCCACGTCGCTGTGCCCGACGACGTTGCGTGCCGGGATCGGGTGGCGCCCGAGGATGCCAAGGCACAGCTCGCACACCGCCGCCATCTGCAGGGCGGGAAAGGGGCGGTAGCCCCATTCATGGCCGGGGTTGACGATCTCGATGCCCACCGACCGGTCATTGAGCGCCGCGTGCCCGCGCCAGCAGGACACCCCGGCGTGCCAGGCGCGCCGCCGCTCCTCCACCAGCCGCCAGACCGCGCCGTCCTCCTCCACCACGTAGTGGGAGGACACCCGGGCGGCCGGGTCGCATAGCCGGTCGAGCGCCGCCTGCGCCGTGGGCATCCCGGTGTAATGCAGGATCAGCGTGTCGATGAGCGTGCCGGGCGGCCGGGCGTCCCAATTGGGGCTGGGCCGTTCCCGGATCGGCAGGTCCGCCCCGCCGGGGCGCGTCACAGCCGCCGCTCGCGCTTGATGCGGTCCCACGCCGCGTTGATCCGCGCCACCTTCTCCCCGGCGCGCGCGATGAACTCCGGCGGCACGCCGCGGGAGGCGAGGCTGTCCGGATGGTTCTCCCGCATCAGCCGCAGCCACGCCTGGCGCAGCGCCTCGTCCGTCGCGTCATGCGGCATGCCCAGCACGGCGTAGGAGTCCTCCCCGGCGGCGGCCCGGCTGGCGGCGCCGGCGGCTTGGCTCCATGCCAGCTCGTCCAGCCCGAACGCCCGGTGCACCTGGCGCAGCATCTCCTGCTCCGCAATCGTCACCGGCTTGTCGGCGCGGGCGATGGCGAACAGCGCGGCCAGCACGTCCTCCAGAAGGCCGCGGTTGTCGGCGAAGCTTTCGCCCAGCTGCCGGGCATAGGGCGCGAAGGGGTCGCTGCTGTCGCGCGCCTGGTCGAACAGCCGCCCGATGTCGCGCACCGACTCGGGCGGGATGCGGAACTGCCGCTTGAAGGCGTCGATCTCCGACCGCACCACGGGACCGTCGCACTTCGCGAGCTTGGCGCTGAGCACCACGACCGCCACCGCGAACAACTGGTCCCGCCGGCCGAGCGCGGCCGCGATCCGCGCCGGGTGCAGGGGCGAGCCTGGCAAGCCGTTCCCCAGGCTGATCCGCGGCAGGCCGCCCTGGTCGGCCGCGTGGCCCAGCGCCGCGCCCACCACCGCGCCGAACGGCCCGCCCATCGCGAACCCGGCGACCCCGCCCAGCAATTTGCCCCAAGGAACCATGCAGCAGTGTAACACGCCGCATCTTTATGGACAGCGGGGGTTGCGTAGGGCTTGCGTGCGGACCGGGCCGTGCCGCTATCTGCGTCTATGTGGAATGAGCGACCGGACACGACGCCTGGCCTGCCGAGCCGGGCCTGACATGCGCGCGGGACGTGTTGCGCTGTTCGGCTTGCCCGCGTTGCTGGTCGTGCTGGTCGCCATGCTTTGGGCGGTGCCGGGCCTGCTGGACTGGAACCGCTACCGGGGCAGCATCGAGGCGCTGGCCACCTCCGGCGTCGGCCGTCCGGTGCGGATCGGCGGCCCCATCTCGCTGCATCTCCTGCCGCAGCCGATCCTCACCGCGTCCGGCATCGCGGTGGACGACGACGGCGACGGCGTGGTGCTGACGGCGCAGGAGCTGCGGCTGCGGGTGGGTCTCGGGCCGCTGCTGGCGGGGAACGTGGATGCCCGGGACCTGACGCTGCGCGGCGCCGACCTCCGGCTGCCCTGGCCGCCGGCACCGGGGGCGCTGGCGCAACGGCCGCCGACGTGGCTCACGGGGCTGCAGGCGCGGGTGGAGGAGAGCCGGGTGCAGGTCGGCGGCCTGGCGGTGACGGGGATCGCGGCCACGCTGGTGACGGACCCGGAGACCGGGATGCTGTCCGCGACCGGCGTCGGGCAGGTGGGCACCCGGCCCTGGCGCTTCACGGCCCGGCTGACGCGGCCCGGGCGGGACAACGCGGCCGGGCTGGATGTCAGCCTCGACGGCCAGGGGCCGCTGCGCGACACCGGCGGCACCTTCTCGGGCCAGCTTGCGGGCGACGGCGCGCTGACGGGCCGGGTCGCGGGCCGTGGGTCCGACCTGTCGCAGCTCCTGCCCGGCCCGGCGGTGCCCTGGCGCGGCAACGGCCGGCTCAGCGCCGCGGCGGGCCTCGCGGTCGCGGACGAGTTGGCGTTGGAGATCGGGGGCGCGCCGGCCCGCGGCGCGGTGGCGCTTCGCGTGCTGCCGGAGGCGCGGCTGGACCTGGCCATCGCGGCCGGGCGGCTCGACCTCGATGCCTGGCTGCCGGTGCTGCTGCGGGGCACCGAGACCGCCATGCCGACGGGCATCGACCTTTCGGCCGAGGCCGCGACGCTCGCCGGCGGCACGCTGCGCCGGCTGCGCGGCGCCTTTGACCTGGACTCCGACGGCGTGACGGTGCGGGACGGCGCCGCCCTGCTGCCCGGCGACGCGCAGCTCACCGTGTCCGGCCGCCTGCCCCGCCCATCCCATCCCGAGGGCGCCGCGCCGCGTCCGGCGCTGTTCGAGGGCAGGGGACGCCTCCTCGCGCCGGACCTGCGCCGGACCCTCCGTTGGTTGGAGCCGATGCTGCCGCCGGGGCTGGGCCGCCTGTCGCCCGAGGTGCTGCGGTCGGCCGACCTGTCGGCGAAGATCTCCATCGACGCCGGCCAGGCGTCGCTGGCCGAGCTGCGCGGCGTGCTGGACGGCGACCCGTTGACCGGCGGCCTTGGGATCAAGCTGGGGCCGCGGCTGTCGATCGGCGCCGGGCTGTCCTTCGACCGGCTGGCGCTCGATCCCTGGCTGCCCGACCTGCCGACGCTCGCGACGCCGGCCGGCATGGCGGACGCCATGGGCGCCGCCGCCGCGCTGGACGCCGATGTGCACCTGCAGGTGCGCAGCGCGACGTGGCGCGGCCTGCCGATGGGACAGATCGCGCTCGACGCGCAAACCGAGGCGACGCGGCTGACCCTGCGCCGGCTGGAGGCCAACCCCCTGGGCATGCGACTCACCGCCTCCGCCACGGTGGGGGAGGGCGGGCGCGTGACCGAGGGGCGCGTGGAGGTGGCGGCGCCCGACCTCGCCCCGCTGCGCGCGGCGCTGCCGCCGGACCTGCCGGGGCTGCTGCCGCTGCTCCGGGGTCCCGGAGCGGCGTTGCTGCAATTCAGCGGCCCGCCCGACGCGCTGGCGGCGAAGCTGAACATGGAGGCGTCGGACCTCCGGATGGAGGCGCAGCCGACGCTCAACCTACTGACCCGGCGCTGGATCGGGTCGGTCATGCTGCGCCATCCCGGCGCGCCGCGGCTGCTGGAACAGGTGGGGCTTGGCAGCACCGCGGCGTGGCTGGGCGACGGGTCGCTGTCGTTGCGTGCCCAGGTCAGCGCCGGCGAAGGGCGCGCGGTGCTGGACCACTTCGACCTGGTGGCCGGCACGCTGCGCACCAATGGGCAGTTGACGGTTGAGGCGCCGGGCGAGCGGGGCCGCCCGCGCGTGTCCCTATCGGGTCAGGTTGCCGCCGAAACGCTGCCGCTGCCGCTGCCGTATTTGCGGTCCACGGACCCGATCCCCCTCGCCGCCCTGTCGGGATGGCAGGCGGCGGTGCGGCTGGATGCGGATCAGGTCCTGCTGGCGCAAACGCCGGCGTTGCAGGGCCTCTCGGCGGAACTGGTGCTGCGCGACGGCACCCTGACCATTCCGCGCGCCGCCGCGCGCTTGGCCGACGGCACGGTGTCCGGCAGCGCGACCCTGGTCGCCAGCAGCGAGCCGCCGCGCCTGTCTTTCCAGGCCGACGTCGCAAACGCGGCGCTGGCCGGCGCCGCGCTGGATACGGCGGTGGACCTGACGGCGGGTTCGGTCGATGCTAAGCTGGATGTCACGGCGGCGGGATACAGCCCGGCGGCGCTGCTGGCGACGCTGTCAGGCTCGGCCGTGGTGTCGGTCCGCAACGGCGTGGTCGCCGGTTTCGACATGTCCGCCGCGAAGGCCGCCCTCGCCAATCCGGATCGCCGCCGCGTTCCCGCCGGGGCCGTCGCCGCATTGACGACGGGCCTGTCGCCGTTCAGCCGTCTCGATGTCCCGCTGCAAGCCCGGCGCGGCGTGCTGTCCGGGGACGGCGACCTGGCCAGCCCAGATGGGCGTGCGCGCCTGTCCGGCAGCATCGACCTGCTCGGGGCGGCGGCGGACCTGCGCGTCGCCATCTGGCCCGAAATGCCCAACGAGCCGTCCGGACCAGAACTCGGGCTGCGCATCACCGGGCCGGCCGCGGCGCTGGTGCGTACGCCGGAGCTTGCTGGCCTGACGTTGTGGCTTGCCGAACACCCGTGACCCCGGCGGCACGGACGCCCTCAATGCTGGACAGGAAGGCCGCTGTCGAGCACCTCGAACATCACTGCGACCAGGTTGGACGCGGTTCCGGTGAAGCCGGCGCGGTCGGCGTCCTGCGCCAAACTGAGCAGCCGGTCGGCAAGCATCAGCGGGCTGAACGGGATGCGTTCGTTCGGGGCTGCGGGCACGATCGAGTCCATGAGTTTTCTCTATGAAACCGCGACGGTTATTCGTCACGACACCATAATGTACAGGAACTCCTTGCGAAAGGGTTAAGCTCGCTGTTGCAATGCGACAATTCTTAGCGCCGACGCCAGCGGCTGGCCGGGGCTGCGCTCCGCATCGACCTGGGCCACCAGCGCGGAGAGCGCGGCACCGCGCCGCGTGGCGACGTCCGACAGCACCGCCCAGAACTCGGGCTCCAACGCGACGCTCGTGCGGTGGCCCGACAGGCTGAAGCTGCGCTTGACCAGGCTCAATCGCCGAGCGTGGCGCCCGGGCGCGTCATGTCGGCCGGCACCACCCAGCGGTCGAAATCTTCCGGCGACACGAAGCCAAGCCGCCCGGCGGCATCGCGCAAGGTCATGTTCTCCGCCAGCGCGAGCTTGCCGATCCGCACGGCCTTGTCATAGCCGATGCGGGGGTTGAGCGCCGTGACGAGCATCAGCGACTTCGCCAGGTTCTCGGCGATGCGGTCCCGGTTGGGCTCCAGCTTATCGACCATGTTCTGCGCGAAGCTCTCGGCCGCGTCCGCCAGCAGCGCGGCCGAGCCGAGCACGTTGTGGATGATGAGCGGCTTGAACACGTTGAGCTCCAGGAAGCTCTGCGCCGCGCCGATGGTGACGGCGACGTGGTTGCCCATCACCTGGGCGCACACCATCGTCAGCGCCTCGCATTGGGTGGGGTTGGTCTTGCCCGGCATGATGGAGGACGACAGCCCGTCCGCCGGCACGACCAGCTCCGACAGGCCGGAGCGCGGGCCGGAGCCCAGCAGGCGCACGTCATTGCCGAGCTTGTTCAGCGACACCGCCAGCACGTTCAGCACGCCCGACAGCTCCACGAACGCATCATGCGCGCCCATGCCCTCGAACTTGTTGGGATTAGGGGTGAAGGGGAGGCCGGTCAGCGCCGCCATGCGCTCGCAGAACACCGCGTCGAACCGCGCGTGCCGATTGAGGCCGGTGCCGACGGCGGTGCCGCCCTGCGGCAGGCTCAGCAGCCGGGGCATGGCGCCCTCAAGCCGCTCCAGGCCCAGCTCGACCTGCCGCGCCCAGGCGGCGAACTCCTGGCCGAGCGTGACGGGCACCGCGTCCATCATGTGGGTGCGGCCCACCTTGACGATGCCGTCCCACTCCGCCGCGCGGCGCGCAAGGCTCGCATGCAGGGTGCGGAGCGCCGGGGCCAGCCGGTGCAGCACCGCCTCGGCGGCGGCCACGTGCATCATCGTCGGGAAGGAATCGTTGCTGCTTTGCCCGCGGTTCACGTGGTCGTTCGGGTGCACCGGGGCGCGGCTGCCGCGGGGCTGGCCCAGCGCCTCGTTGGCTCGGTTCGCGATCACCTCGTTCGCGTTCATGTTGGTCTGGGTACCCGATCCCGTCTGCCAGACCGGCAGGGGGAACTCCGCGTCCATCGTGCCGGCGGCGATCTCGGCGGCGGCCGCGGCGATGGGCCGGGCGATGTCGGCGGGCAGCTCGCCCAGGGCCTCGTTGGCCTCGGCGCTCGCCTGCTTTTGCAGGCCCACGGCGCGGATCAGCACGGGCGGGAACCGTTCATGGCCGATGCGGAACAGCAGCCGGGCGCGCTCGGTCTGCGGCCCCCAGTAACGGGCGGCATCGATCTCGATCGTGCCCAGGCTGTCGGTTTCGGTTCTGGCGGTTTCGGTTCTTGTCGCTTCGGTCATGGCGCACCTCCGCCCTGCAAACGCGCGACCGCCCAATCGGCTGCCTCGGCCACCACGGGATTCGCGTCGGAGCGGAGGCGTTGCGCCGCCGGGAGCAGAGCGGGGTCGCCGGAGTTGCCGATGGCGGTTAGCACGTTGCGCACGAAGCGGTCGCGCCCGATGCGCTTCACCGGGCCGCCTGCGAAGCGTGCGCGGAACCCGGCGTCGTCCAACATCGAAAGCTCCGCCAGCGCCGGCGCCCGCAGGTCGTCGCGCGCCTGCAGCTTGGGATGCGCCGCCTGGGCAAAGCGGTTCCACGGACAGGCGGCAAGGCAGTCGTCGCATCCATAGATGCGGTTGCCCATCAACGGACGCAGCGCCGGCGGGATCGGACCGGCGTGCTCGATGGTGAGATACGAGATGCAGCGCGTCGCATCCAGGCGGTACGGCGCCGGGAACGCATCGGTCGGGCAGGCGGCCATGCAGCGGGCGCAGGTGCCGCAGCGGTCGGCATGGGGCGGGTCCGGCGGCAGGTCGAGCGTGGTCAGCACCTCCCCCAGGAACAGCCAGGAGCCGTGCGCCCGGGACACCAGGTTGGTGTGCTTGCCCTGCCATCCCAGCCCGGCCTGCTGCGCCAGCGGCTTTTCCATGATGGGCGCGGTGTCCACGAACACTTTTACCTGTGGCCCGAAGCGGCTGGCGATGAAGGCGCCCAGGTGCTTTAGCATTCCCTTAACTATATCGTGATAATCTCGGTTGCGGGCATAAACCGAGATATTGCCGCGGTCCGGGCGGGCCAACGCTGCGAGGGGATCGTCATCGGGCGCATAAGACAGGCCGACCGCGACCACGCTGCGCGCCTCAGGCCAAAGCGCCTGCGGGTGGGCGCGTTGTTCTGCGCGCTCCGCGAGCCACCCCATGTCGCCGTGCTGGCCGGCGGCGAGGAACGCCGCGAGGCGGGTCCGCGCTTCTGGTCCCAGCGCCGCCGGGGCAAAGCCCACAGCGTGGAAGCCCAGGGCCAGCGCCTTGTCGCGGATGCGCTGTTTCATAGCAATGCTCGGCATTGTCATCGCGTCCCCATACGCGCCTTGGCGCTCCTGCTTGTGCTGCTGGCGGTCTGCGCTGCCGGCCCGGACAAGTCATGCGCATTGCAGCAGGTCGCGGATTTGCCGTTGCAGCCGCTTGGCACCTTGTCCTTGGTGACTGCCGACATCAATGGACATCCGGCAAGCCTGATATTGGACACGGGGTCGGACAGCACGGTGCTGAGCAGCACGGCAGCCGAGAGGCTGGGCGTCGCTTGGGACGAACGCGCCCCGGTGGAGGGCGTCGGCGCTGGCGGGACGTTCCGCGCATTCCCGGCGACGATCCCGAACCTTGCGCTGGGAAACGCCTTGATGTCCGACGTGCAAGCCTCGGTGGTGGAACAGGGGCTGCCGCTGGTGGCCGACGGCGTACTCGGGATCGATGTGCTGGCCGGCTATGAGCTTGACCTTGACATGCCGCACCGGCGCCTTGTGCTGTATCGCGCCCGGACATGCCCGGCCGCCTTGCCGCCCTGGACCGCGCCGTCCACTCGGCTGGCGGTGCAGCGACAGCAGTTCGGCCACCTGTTTACGCCTGGAGAGCTGAATGGGCGACCGGTCCTTGCCCTTCTTGACACCGGGGCGTCGCATACGACCGTCGGGTTGGCAGCAGCGCATGAGGCCGGCATGACGGCGGCGGCGTTGCGCGCCGACCCTGCCATCCGCGCATCTTCCGCCGGCAAGGGCCGCGTTGCCGTGCGCAAGCAACGGTTCCAGACGCTCAAAATCGGCGACGATGTGTTGGAGCAGCCAGTCCTGTGGGTGGCCGACTTGCCGCCTTTCGCGGGAGATTTGGTCATCGGCGGCGATTACCTGGCAACCCGGCGCGTCTGGTTCTCCTTCGCCACTAGCCAAGTGTTCATTTCGATAAACAAACAACCCTAACCCCGCCCCCGATACGGCGCCACCCCCTGGTCGGGCAGCCAAACGCCCTCGGGCGGTGCGCCGGTCTGCCAGAACACGTCGATGGGGATGCCGCCGCGGGGATACCAATACGCGCCGATGCGCAGCCAGCGCGGCGCCACCGCCTCCACCACCCGGCGCGCCACCTCCATCGTGCACGCCTCGTGGAACGCGCCGTGGTTGCGGAAGCTGGCGAGGAACAGCTTCAGCGACTTGCTCTCGACGATCCAGTCGCCCGGCACGTAGTCCAGCACGACATGCGCGAAATCCGGCTGTCCGGTCAGCGGGCAGAGCGAGGTGAACTCCGGGCAGGTGAACCGGACGAGGTAGGCCAGGCCGGGCTGCGGGTTGCCCACCCGCTCCAGCATCGCCGCATCGGGGGAGGCGGGCGCGGCCACGGCGGTGCCGAGCTGGGTCAGGGTGGTGTAATCGGTCATCTCGGGTCCCCCGCAGCCCAGGCAGCGCGGACCTCGGCGGCGTGGGCGTCGAGCCGACGCCCGGTGATCGCCGCGCGCATGCCGCGCATCAGGGACTGGTAATACGTCAGGTTGTGCTGCGTCAGCAGCATCGGCCCGAGCATCTCGTTCGCCCGGAACAGGTGATGCAGGTAGGCGCGGCTGTGCCGGGTGCAAGCGGTGCAGGCGCAGTGTGCGTCCAGTGGGCCGGCGTCCTCGGCATGGCGGGCGTTGCGCAGGTTCAGCACGCCGCGCGAGGTGAAGCCCCGCGCCGTGCGCCCGGCGCGCGTCGGCATCACGCAGTCGAACATGTCGATGCCCCGCGCCACCGCCGCCAGCAAATCGTCCGGCGTGCCGACGCCCATGAGGTAGCGCGGCCGGTCCGCCGGGAGCTGCGGCACCGTGCTGTCCAGCACCGAGAGCATGGTCGCCTGGCCCTCGCCCACCGCCAGGCCGCCGACCGCGTAGCCCTCGAACCCGATGGCCGTCAGCGCCTCGGCCGACGCCGCCCGAAGGTCCGGGAACACGCCGCCCTGCACGATGCCGAACTGGCCGTAGCCCGGCCGCGCCGCGAAGGCGTCGCGGGAGCGTGCGGCCCAGCGCATGGACAGCGCCATGCTGGCCTCGGCCTGCGCCGGCGTGGCGGGGAAGGGGGTGCACTCGTCCAGCACCATGGTGATGGTGGCGTCGAGCTTATGCTGAATCTGCGTGGCGCCCTCGGGCGTCAGGCGGTGCGCGCTGCCGTCCAGGTGGGAGCGGAAGGTGACGCCGCCCTCGTCCATGGTGCGCAGGCCCGCCAGCGACATGACCTGGAAGCCGCCGCTGTCGGTCAGGATGGGGCCGGGCCAGTCCATGAAGCGGTGCAGCCCGCCCAGCCGCTCGACCCGGTCGGCGCCAGGCCGCAGCATGAGGTGGTAGGTGTTGCCGAGCACCAGCCCGGCGCCGGTCGCGCGCACCTGGTCGGCGGTCATCGCCTTCACCGTGCCGGCGGTGCCGACGGGCATGAACACCGGGGTCTCGACGGCGCCGTGCGCGGTGTGCAGCACGCCCGCCCGCGCCGCGCCGTCCGAGGCCGTGACGCGATGACTGACGCTCACGCCGTACGCTCCAGCAGGCAGGCGTCGCCGTAGGAGTAGAAGCGGTAGCCTTGTGCGATGGCGTGCGCATACGCCTTCTGCATCCGCGCCTGTCCGGCAAAGGCGCAGGCCAGCATGAACAGCGTCGAGCGCGGCAGATGGAAGTTGGTGACCAGCGCATCCACGGCGCGGAACCGGAAGCCCGGCGTGATGAACAGCCGCGTGTCGCCCCGGAACGCCTGCACCCGGCCCGTGGCCATCGCCGCGGTCTCCAGCACCCGCAGCGTCGTCGTGCCGACCGCCACCACGCGCCGCGCCGCGTTGATCGCGCGGGCCGCGTCCTCGGTCACCTCGCCCCATTCCGCATGCATGGCATGGTCGGACACGTCGTCGGTGCGGACCGGCAGGAAGGTGCCGGCGCCGACATGCAGCGTGACGAGCACGTGCGGGATGCCGGCAGCGTCGAGCGCCTCCAGCAGCGGGGGGGAGAAGTGCAGCCCGGCGGTCGGCGCCGCGACTGCGCCCTCCCGGGCCGCGAACACGGTCTGGTAGTCCGTGGCATCCTCCGGCGTGGGGCCGCCGGGCCGGTCGATGTAGGGCGGCAAGGCCAGCGCCCCGGCGCGGCGCAGCGCGTCGGCGAAGGCGGCGTCCGCCCGGTTGAACCGGACCACGACGCCCCCATCGTCGTCACGGGACAGCAGCGTGGCCGAAAGGTCCGGCGCCCCGTCGAACGTCAGCGTGTCGCCGGGCCGCAGCCGCCGGGCGTTGCGGGCCAGAGCGTGCCAGGAGCCGTCGGGCCGCGGCTGGTCGAGCGTGAGGCCGATGCGCGCAGCACCCCGCCGCGCCGCAAGCTGCGCCGGGATGACGCGGGTGTCGTTGGCGACCAGCACGTCGCCGGGGCGCAGCAGGCCCGGCAGGTCGCGGATCGCACGGTCCTGCAAGCCGTCCCCCACGACCAGCAGCCGCGCGGCGTCGCGCGGCCGGACCGGCTGCTGCGCGATGCGGTCGGCGGGCAGATCGAAATCGAAATCCGATAGGCGCAATGCGGATCGGCGCGATCAGGCCGGGGTGGGCGCCAGCAGCGCCGTGACGCCGACCTGCGCGCCGGTGCGGTCAACGGGCAAGGTAGGACGCGATCTCGATCAGGTTGCCGTCGGGGTCGCGGCAATACACCGACTGGATGGTGCCCAGCGCGCCCTCCTTGGCGACTGGCCCGGCCTCGATGTTGATGCCGCAGCCGTGCAGGTGCTCCACCACGTCCTCCGGCCCGACCGCGGTGATGAAGCAGAGGTCGGCGGCGCCCGGCCGGGTGTTCGCGCCGGTGATCCACGTCCGCGAGTCGCTGTTGTGCGGGCGCAGGTTGACCTTCTGGCCGCCGAACTTCAGCGCGGTGCGCCGCCCCTCGCCGAACTCCTCCCGCTCCATGCCCAGCACGCGCTGGTACCACGACGCGGTCATCTCCACGTCGGCGCAGTTGATGACGAGGTGGTCCAGGCGATCCACGGTGAAGCGCATCTACTCAAGCCCGTCGTAGAAGTCGTGTCCCTTGTCGTCGATCACGATGAAGGCCGGGAAGTCCGCCACCTCGATGCGCCACACCGCCTCCATGCCAAGCTCCTCGTATTCGAGCACCTCGACCTTGCGGATGCAGTCCTGCGCCAGCCGCGCCGCCGCGCCGCCGACGCTGCCCAAGTAGAACCCGCCATAGGCCCGGCAGGCGTCGCGCACCGCGCGGGAGCGGTTGCCCTTTGCCAACATCACCAGGCTGCCGCCGGCGCGCTGGAACTCGGCCACGTAGCTGTCCATGCGCCCCGCGGTGGTCGGGCCGAAGCTGCCGGTGGCGAAGCCCTCCGGCGTCTTGGCCGGGCCGGCGTAATACACCGGATGGTCCCGGATGTAGTCCGGCAGGCCCTCGCCGCGGTCCAGCCGCTCCTTGAGCTTGGCATGGGCGATGTCGCGCGCCACCACGACGGTGCCGGTCAGCGCGAGCCGGGTCTTGACGGGATGGGCCGAAAGCTGGCGGCGGATCGCCTCCATCGGCTGGTTGAGATCGACCGGCACCACGGCGGCGCCCAGGATGTCGTCGGTCGCCTCTGGCAGGTACTGCGCGGGATCAGCCTCCAACTGCTCCAGGAACACGCCCTCCGGGGTGATCTTGGCGAGGATCTGCCGGTCGGCGCTGCACGACACGCCGATGCCGACCGGCAGGCTGGCGCCGTGCCGCGGCAGGCGGATCACCCGCACGTCGTGGCAAAAGTACTTGCCGCCGAACTGCGCCCCGATGCCGAGCGTGCGGGTCAGCTCCAGCACCTTCTGCTCCATGTCGAGGTCGCGGAACGCATGGCCCGCGAGGCTGCCCGCCGTCGGCAGCGCATCGAGCCACTTGGTGGAGGCGAGCTTCACCGTCTTGAGGCACAATTCCGCCGAGGTGCCGCCGATCACGATGGACAGGTGATACGGCGGGCAGGCGGAGGTGCCGAGGGTGCGGATGCGGGTGCCGATGTACTCCAGCAGCTTCGCCGGGTTGAGGATCGCCCGGGTCTCCTGGAACAGGAAGCTCTTGTTGGCGGACCCGCCGCCCTTGGCGATGAACATCAGCAGCATCTCGTCCGCGTGGTGCTCGCCCGGCGCCGCGGCGATGTCGAACTGCACCGGCAGGTTGTTGCCGGTGTTCTGCTCCTCGAACATAGTAAGCGGCGCCATCTGCGAGTAGCGCAGGTTGGTCTCGGTGTAGGTGCGGTGGACGCCGTAGGACAGCGCCTCCTCCTCGTCGCCCTCCACCCAGACGCGCTGGCCCTTCTTGCCGAACACCAGCGCCGTGCCGGTGTCCTGGCACATCGGCAGCACGCCGCCCGCCGCTATCCCCGCGTTCTTCAGCAGGTCGAGCGCCACGAAGCGGTCATTGGCCGACGCCTCGGGATCGTCGAGGATGGCGCGCAGCTGGCGAAGGTGCGCCGGGCGCAGCAGATGCGACACGTCGCGGAACGCCTGGACGGCGAGTTCGGTCAGCGCCTCCGGCCGGATGCGCAGCACGGTCTGGCCGTCGCAGGTGCTGGTGCGCACGCCCGCGATGTCGAGCTTGCGCCACGGCGTGTTGCTGTCGCCCAGCGGGAACATCGGGGCAAAGCGGAAGCCGGCGGGCCGGGCCTGCGCCGGCGGCAAGGGTGCGTTCATGGGGCGATCATTCCTTGGTCGGCGGACGCCGGCGGAAGGCGTCGAGGCTCACGACCTGCGGCGCTTCCGACGGCTCGGCCGGCGGGGCGGGGTCCGGTTCGGGCGGCGGCGACGCCCCCGTCTCGGGATCGTCGTTGGCCGCCTCGTCGCCCGGCGGTCGGAAGCGCAGGCCGAACTGCACATGCGGGTCGGCGAACGCCGTCACGGCGCTGAACGGCACCTGCAACGTGGTCGGGATGCCGCCGAACGACAGGCCGATGCTGAACCAGCCGGCGGGTTCGTCCACCTGCAGGTCCCAGAACTGGTGCTGCAGCACGATGGTCATCTCGTGCGGATACTGCGCCAGCAGGCGGGCCGGGATGCTGACGCCGGGCCGGTCGGTGCGAAAGCTGACGTAGAAGTGGTGCTCGCCGGGCATGCCCTCCGCGCCGACATAGGCCAGGGCGCGCACGACGACCTGGCGCAACGCCTCCTCCGTCCACACGTCGTAGGGCAGCAGGCTTTCCGGCCGCTGCGGCGGGCCGCCGTCCCGTCCGTCTTCAGTGTCTTCCATGGACGCACCCTTAGCGCGGACCGCCCGGGATTGGAACGGGCTGGCGCATGGGCGAAGCTAGGCCCGGCGGATGGCGCCATAAAGGGGGGATCGCATGGATCGTCGCAACTTCGTGCAGGCCGGGCTGGCGGCGCTCGCAATGCCGCATCTCGCCGGGGCGGCGGAGGCGCGGGTGCTGCGCTTCGTGCCGCAGGCCGACCTTGCGGTGCTGGACCCGGTTTGGACCACCGCCTACCAGACCCGCGACCACGCCTTCCTGGTGTTCGACACCCTGTTCGGCCAGGACGCCGGCTACGGTGCGCAACCGCAGATGCTGGAGGCGGCCGTGGCCGAGGCGGACGGCCTGCGCTGGCGCCTGGTGCTCCGCCCCGGCCTGCGCTTCCATGACAACGAGCCGGTGCTGGCGCGGGATTGCGTCGCCAGCATCCGCCGCTGGGGCGCGCGCGACACCTTCGGCCAGGCGTTGCTGGCCGCGACCGACGCGCTGTTCGCCGAGGACGACCGCACCATCGTCTTCCGCCTGCGCGCGCCGTTCCCGCTGCTGCCGGACGCGCTGGCCAAGACCGCGCCCAGCCCCTGCGTCATGATGCCCGCGCGCCTGGCCGCGACCGACCCGTTCAAGCAGGTGGTGGAGATGGTCGGCAGCGGACCCTACCGCTTCCTGCCGGACGAGCGCATCCCCGGCGCCCGCGTCGCCTATGCCCGGTTCGACGGCTATGTGCCGCGCGACGGCGGCGTGCCGTCCCGCACCGCCGGGCCGAAGCGGGCGGGGTTCGACCGGGTGGAATGGGCCATCATCCCGGACGCCGCCACCGCGAGCGCCGCGCTCCAGCGGGGCGAGGTCGATTGGTGGCTGGCCGCCAACCCGGACCTGCTGGGACGGCTGCGCGCCGACCGGCGCCTGGTGGTGCGGACGCAGGACCCGACCGGCGTCATTGCGACCATGCGGTTCAACCAGCTCCATCCGCCGTTCGACAACCCCGGCCTGCGCCGGGCGGTGTTGGGCGCGGTGCAGCAGTCCGAGTACATGCAGGCGGTCTCCGGCCCGGACCGCGCGCAGTGGGCGGACGGCGTCGGCTATTTCTGCCCGGGCACGCCGCTTGCGAACGCGGCCGGGATGGAGGCGTTGACCGCTCCCCGCGACCTGGACCGCAGCCGGCGCGCCGTCGCCGAGAGCGGCTACAAGGGGGAGCGCGTGGCGCTGCTGGTGCCGACCGACATCCCGAGCACTAACGCGCTGGCCGAGGTGACGGCGGCGCTGTTCCGCAGCCTGGGCCTCAACCTCGACGCGCAGGCGATGGACTGGGGCAGCGCGGTGCAGCGCCGCACCAGCATGGAGCCGGTGGAGCGCGGCGGCTGGAGCGTGTTCCAGACGAGCTGGTCCGGCCTCGACCACGCGACGCCGGCCGGGCACCCGTTCCTGCGCGGCAACGGCCGGGCGGCGGCGCCGGGCTGGCCGGACAGCCCGGCGATCGAGGGCCTGCGCGACGACTGGCTCCGCGCGCCCGATCCCGCGGCGCAGCGCGGCCTGGCCGAACAGCTCCAGACGCAGGCGTTCCGGGATGTGCCGTATGTGCCGCTGGGCCAGCAGTTCCAGCAGACCGCATACCGGGCGGAGCTGTCGGGCATCTTGCCGGGGATGCCGGTGTTCTGGAATGTGGTGCGGAACTAAGCAGGCATTTGCAGCTTGCGCCACGAATGCCTGCTTAGGAGGATCGTAGGGCGGATAAGCGGAGCGCCATCCGCCTCTCGTTGGCACCGCCCGTTGGCGCATGGCGCTTCGCTTATGCGCCCTACCCGTACGGCTTGGCCCAGCAAGCCGTGGCCCAAGCTTCAAAGGCTGCTTAGCTGATCCTGGCGCCCCGTCCGGCAATGGTGGCACGAAACTCTGGTTTATCGAGCATGCGATCTACGACGGCATCGAGCAACGATTGGACCATCCTTTTGAGGTCCATAACGTCGGCGAAAACGCCAGTTGCGAAAAATTTGAAGTCAGACTTTTCCTCGCTGACGACGTTCTTGTAGATTGATCGCCCATCTGCAGCGATGACGACGAGATCCATGTCGATGCGGGCGGTCCGATTCCGTTGCTTGGTGCCTCGGACTGCACCTATTCCCGGTGACGCAGCGATAATATGCTGCGGACTGAAAGCTTCGAGCCATGCCGCAGGGGCCGGTTCTTCATGGAAATCTTTAAGGAAGGTTTGCGATGCTCAGGATGAGTCTACTCGCCGCCCTGATCCTGGCCGGGTGCGCCTCCGACCCGGCCCGCATCGCAGAAGGGCCGCGCAATGTCGGCACGGTCGCTGCCCGGTTCGGGGGCAGCCGGGTTGCGGGGCCGATCCCGGTCACGACTTCGGGCACCAGTCGGCCGCACGTGATTTTGGAGAACATGACGGCGACCGCGCGCCAGATCACCATCTTTGGCAAGGTGCCGACAAACGCGGACGTGGACAGCGACCTGCGCAAACGCGCCGCCGAGCTTGACGCCGATGCAGTCATCAACGTCCGCTATGGGCAGCAAGGCGTGGGTTTGGTGTCGTGGTCGCAGATTTCCGGCGAGGGCCAGGCCATCCGCTACACCGGCCGTTGATCCCGCGGGAAGTGAGGGGGCTTCTGTTGCCCGGTGCCCCCCCGAACCGCGCCTATCTCTGCTTACGCAGCGACGGCGAGCGCCTCATGATTGTCATTGGCACTTGTGATATGACCCGATAACGGCGGTATCATGCCGGGCAAAAGGCAGGTCTTTACTACGCGTGTCGAGCCTGTGTCGCCCCCATATCCCCCGAGACCATCGGGCGGAGTTGGTGGAGGCGCCGGGCACTGCCCCCGGGTCCACAACGCTTATTCCAACTGCCGTTTATCACCATAGCCGTTGTTACAGCACACCGAAGATAGGCGTCCGCACGGCAAAATGCTAGGGGCATGTCATGCGACTGACCCACGAACAGCAGGCCGAGATCGATTCGCAGCGGCAGGCCGCCGCGCCCACCCGGCGCGCCACGGTGCCCGCGCTGGAGGACATGCTGTATCGCGCGCTGCCGGTGCTGGATCACGGCTTCGTCCGGGTGATCGACTACATGGGCGACGACGCCGCCGTGGTGCAGGCGGCGCGCGTGAGCTATGGCCGCGGCACCAGGCGGGTGAGCGAGGACGCCGGGCTGATCCGCTATCTGATGCGGCACCGCCACAGCACGCCGTTCGAGATGTGCGAGATCAAGTATCACGTGAAGCTGCCGATCTTCGTGGCACGCCAGTGGATCCGGCACCGCATGGCGAACGTGAACGAGTACTCCGCCCGCTACAGCATCCTCGACCGCGAGTTCTATTTGCCCGCGCCCGAGCACCTGGCGGCGCAGAGCAGCAGCAACCGCCAGGGCCGCGGCGCCGTGCTGGAGGGCGAGGAGGCCGCCGCCGTGCTCGACATGCTCCGGCACGACGCCACGCTGACCTACGACCACTATGCCCACATGCTGAACGAGGGCGCCGACGGCGAGCCGGCCGACCCCGGCCGACGCGGCCTGGCGCGGGAACTCGCGCGGATGAACCTGACGCTCAACACCTATACGCAATGGTATTGGAAGGCCGACCTGCACAACCTGCTGGGCTTCCTGTCGCTCCGCGCCGACAGCCACGCGCAGTTCGAAATCCGCGCCTACGCCGACGCGATGCTCGACACCGTGCGCGCCTGGGTGCCGGAAACGTTCCGGGCGTTCATGGACTACCGCATGGGCGCCGCGACCCTGTCGGCGCAGATGCTCGCGGTCGTGCGCCGCCTGCTGGCCGGCGATCCCGTCGATCAGTCCGGCAGCGGCCTGTCCAAGCGCGAGTGGGCGGAGTTGATGGACACGCTGGGGCGCGCATGATCGTCATCTTCGGCTCGATTAACCTCGACCTGATCTTCGCGCTCGACCACCTGCCCAGCCCCGGGGAGACCGTTCTGGGTCTTTCCACCCGCCTCGAACCCGGCGGCAAGGGCGCCAACCAGGCCGCCGCCGCGGCGCGGGACGGCGCCGCTGTCGTGATGGTGGGCTGCGTCGGGCGGGACGCGCTGGCGGACGCGGCGCTCGCGACCTTGCGGGCGGACGGCGTGGACCTGTCCCGCGTGTCCCGCGCCGACTTGGCCACCGGGTGCGCCGCGATCTGCACGGACGCGGCCGGGCGCAACCTGATCGCGGTGGGGTCGGGCGCCAACCTGATGGCCCATGCCGATCAAGTGGAGGACGCGCTGCTCGCCCCCGGCACAACGCTGGTGTTGCAAAGGGAGACCGATCCGAAGCAGGTCGCCGCCCTGATCCGTCGCGCCCGCGCCCGCGGGGCACGGGTCATCCTGAACCTGGCCCCGGCCGGCCCGCTCGACGCCGACGCGCTGGCCGCCCTCGACGTGCTGATCGTGAACGAGACGGAGGCCGAGTGGGTCGCCGCCCGGCACGGCACGACGCCCGACGCCGTCGGGCTGCACGCGGCGCTCGGGATCGGCATCGTGCGGACGCTTGGCGAGCATGGCTCGGAATGGGCCAGCCGGGAGTCTGCCGGCCACATTGCGGCCCATCCGATCCGGGTCGTGGACACCACGGCGGCGGGCGACTGCTTTACCGGCGTGCTGGCGGCGGCGCTCGACCGCGGCATGGGGATGGCGGAGGCGATGGCCCGCGCGGGCGTCGCGGCCGGGCTGTGCTGCGGCCGCGCCGGGTCGCAGAACAGCCTGCCGACCGCCGCGGAGACGGACCGGGCTAGCTCCGCCAGTGCAGCGTCTGCGCCCGCAGCGGGTTGACGAACGCCCGGCCTTCCTCCCGCGCCGCCAAATATTCCTTCTTCAGCCGCTGATACCAGCGCACCTGCGCGTCCGGGTCGCCCACGAACAGCGGCGCGGGCAGGGCCGGGTTGCCGGTCAGACGCTCCGCCACCTCGCGGTCCTGGTTGAGGAAGTCCCGCGCCATCCAGGTCGCGACCGGGCGGAGCGGCGCGAGCCACGGCACGGTCCAATACACGCAATAGTGAACGTCCGTCTCCGTCGGGGTCACCGGGGTCGCCGCGGCCAGCACGCAGGCGGAGTGGCGGTCCCCTTCGATATGCTCGATCCGCACGCCCGGCAGTTGGATGCCGATGTCGATCCGCACGTTGCGGCCCAGCAGGCGGTAGGGGTTGGCGCCCTCCTTCAGATGGTGGCGCAGCATGCGGAAGCCCATGCCCTCCGGCTCGAACCCCTTGGCCTTCTGCCGCAGCCGGGAGGCCGGGTCCTTCTTCCACCAGCGCGAGGTGTGGACGAAAGCCGGGTGGCCCGGATCGAAGAAGCCCCAGGCCGCGAGATCGACGCCGCAGGGGAAGCGCATCGTCGTCGTGACCTGCGGCGCCTTGCCCGCGAAGCCCGGCACGGTCGGCACCGGACCCGGCTCCGCCCCGGCCGCGCCGACGTAAACCCAGACGTTGCCCTGCACGTCCCGCGCCGGGTAGGTGCGAAGCCGGAACCGGGCCGGGTCGGTGCGGTCGTCGGGCGCCAGCGACGGGATTTCGGTGCAGCAGCCGTCGTCGCTGCGGAACGCCCAGCCGTGGTAGCAGCAGCGCAGCATCTGCCCATCGAAGGAGCCGTGGCGCATCGGCATCCCGCGGTGCGGGCAGGCGTCGCTGACCGCGAACACCGACCCGTCGGCCCGGCGCCCCAGCAGCAGGTCCTCGCCGAGCAGGGTGACGGGATGCGTCCTGCCGGGCCTCAGGCTGCTCGCAGACACCGCGAGGTACCAGAAGCCGCGCAGCATCCCGTCGGCCGCGTCCCCGGCCCTCACGCCGGCCTTCACGTCAGAGTGCAACGGTCGTTCTCCTCAATCCATCACGATGCGCGGCGCCGCCGGCGGCTTCACCGCCAGCCCGTCCCAGACCCGGCGCGCGATGGCGGCGAAGGCTTGCGCCGCCGGGCTGTCGGGGGCGGCGGCGCAGA
Organism: uncultured Acetobacteraceae bacterium; assembly: GCA_964252005.1. Classification (GTDB taxonomy): domain Bacteria; phylum Pseudomonadota; class Alphaproteobacteria; order Acetobacterales; family Acetobacteraceae; genus CAHJXG01. Next base: position 38,412 of record CAXULX010000009.1, read on the forward strand.
TGGGCGTGCCGGCGTCCGACGTGGTGCGGATGTCCAGCAGCAGCGGGATTTCGCCCAGGAACGGGATGCCCAGCGCCTCAGCCTCCCGTTTGGCCCCGCCATGGCCGAACAGCTCGGTCCGGTGGCCGCAGTTCGGGCAGCAGAACACGCTCATGTTCTCAACGAGGCCCAGCACCGGCACCAGCGTCTTCTCGAACATCCGCACCCCGCGGCGGGCGTCGATCAGCGCGATGTCCTGGGGCGTCGAGACGATCACGGCGCCGCTCAGCGTCACCCGCTGCGCCATGGTGAGCTGCGCGTCGCCGGTGCCGGGCGGCATATCGACGACGAGGATGTCGAGCGCGCCCCAACTCACCTGGCCCATCATCTGCTCCAGGGCGCCCATCACCATCGGGCCGCGCCAGATCATCGCCGTGTCGGGATCGACCAGGAAGCCGATCGACATGGCCGACAGCCCCCAGGCCCGCAGCGGCACCATCATGCCGTCCTGCGTCTCCGGCTTGCGGTTCACGCCCAGCATGCGCGGCAGGCTCGGTCCGTAGATGTCGGCGTCCAGCAGGCCGACGCGATGCCCCTGCTGCGCCAGGGCGACCGCGAGGTTCACCGCGGTCGTGGACTTGCCGACGCCGCCCTTGCCGCTGGCGACGGCCACGATGTGCGCGACCTGCGGCAGCAGCGGCGCCTTGGCGGCCGGCGCGGGACGGGCGGGCGGCGGCTCGGCGCGATGGGCGGTCAGCACGGCGGTCGCGTTGACCACGCCGGGCTGCTGCGCCAGCAACGCCTCGGCATCGCGGCGCACCTGCTCCATGGCGGCGGCATGGGCGCGGTCGGTGCGGAGCGCCAGGTGCACGAGGCCGTCCCGCAGCGCCAGGCTGTCCACCAGCCCGGCCGCGACGACGTCCCGCCCGGACGCCGGGTCCTGAATTGCACGCAGCGCCGCCCGCAGCCCGTCCGTCGTCAATGGCGCCATCGCTTGTAAACCTCCGTAGCCCGGTCAATATGCACGCAGTTGTGAGGCCGCATATGGCGCACAAACGCCGGACTGCAAACGCAGCCGTTGCCGCGGGCGGCACGGTTCTCGTCGTGGCCGGCGGCACAGTTCTACGGGGGCCACTGGACCAGCATGTCTTGGAATAACGGTGGCGGCTCCGGTCCCTGGGGCCCCGGCAACAACAACACGCCGCCGCGGGGGCCGAACCGCGGTCCCTGGGGCGGCGGCGGCGGCCCGAACGGCATCCCGGATTTGGATGAGGTCCTCGCGCGTCTGCAAGCCTCCGCCCGGCGCTTCGTCCCGGGCGGGCCGGGCGGACGCCGCGGCAACCCGCGTTTGATCGCGCTCGTGCTCCTGGTCGGCGCCGTCGTCTGGCTGGCCAGCGGCTTCTACCGCGTGGAGCCGGACCAGCAGGGCGTGGTGCTGCGCTTCGGCGCGTTCCAGCGCACGACGCTGCCGGGTCTCAACTACCACCTGCCTTGGCCCATCGAGCAGGCGCTGACGCCCGCGGTCACGCGCATCAACCGCACGGAGGTCGGCTTCCGCATCGCGGCCGACAACGCCGGCACCGGCCGGATCGGCGCGACCCGGGACCTCGGCCGCGACGTGCCCGCCCGCGACATCCCGGGCCGGGGCAGCGCCGCGCGGGAAGTGCTGGAGGAGGCGCTGATGCTCACCGGCGACGAGAACATCATCGATATCAACTTCAGCGTGTTCTGGCGCATCCGCGACGCCAGCACCTTCCTGTTCAACACGCGCAACCCGGAGAACACCGTGAAGTCGGTGACCGAGAGCGTGATGCGGGAGGTGGTCGGCCGCACCCCGATCCAGCCCGCGCTGACCGAGGCGCGCGCGCGCATCGAGCAGTCTGTCACCACCGGCGCGCAGAGCGTGCTGGACCAGTACGGCGCCGGGGTGGAGATTACCCAGGTGCAGCTTCAGAAGGTGGACCCGCCCGGCGCCGTCATCGAGAGCTTCCGCGACGTGCAGCGCGCCAACACCGACGCCGAGCGCGCGCGCAACGAGGCCGAGGGCTACCGCAACGACATCGTGCCGCGCGCCCGCGGCGACGCCGCCCGGCTGACCGCGGAGGCCGACGGCGCGCGGCAGGCCAACATCGCGGAGGCCGCCGGCCAGGCGCAGCGCTTCCTCAGCGTTTACAACGCCTACGCCGTGGCGAAGGACGTGACGATGAAGCGCCTGTATATCGAGACGATGCAGGACATCCTGACCAAGACGCCCTCCATCGTGGTGGACGACAAGCTGCAGGGCATCGTGCCGTACCTGCCGCTCGATCCCACTGGCCGGCCGCGGCCCCCGGGAACATCCGCATTGCCCGCAGCGCCGCCGGCGGAGGTGCGGCGATGAGCCGCAGCGTCCTCGCGGTCATCGCCGCGGCGCTGGTGCTGTTCGTGCTGGGCAGCGCCAGCCTGTTCACCGTGGCGCAGACCGAGCAGGTGCTGATCACCCAGTTCGGCCAGCCGATCCGCATGATCAGCACGCCGGGCCTGCATATCCGGGTGCCCTTCGTCCAGACCCTCATCAGCTTCGACCGCCGCCTGCTGGATTACGAGACGCCCGGCGAGGAGGTGATCCTGGCCGACCAGCGGCGGCTGATCGTGGACAGCTTCACCCGGTTCCGCATCACCGACCCGCTGCGCTACTTCCAGGCCGTGGGGTCCGCCGAGGATGCGATCCGCGCCCGGCTGAACTCCGTCGTGACCTCCTCCCTTCGCCGCGTGCTGGGCAACGAGCAGTTGCTCAAGGTACTGTCGGCCGACCGCGGGCGCATCATGGGGCTGATCCGCGGCCAGGTCAGCGACGAGATGCGCGAGTTCGGCGTGACCATCGAGGACGTGCGCCTGCGCCGGGCCGACCTGCCGGAGGAGAACACCCAGGCCATCCTGAGCCGCATGAAGTCGGAGCGCGAGCGCATCGCGAGCCAGGCCCGGGCGGAGGGCGCCGAGGCGTCCGCCCGCATCCGCGCCGACGCCGAGCGCGACCGTACGGTGCTGCTGGCGGAGGCGCGCGCCACCGCCGACCGCTCCCGCGGCGAGGGCGAGCGGCAGTCGATCAAGATCTACGCCGACGCCTTCCAGCAGGACGCCAAGTTCTATGAGTTCTACCGCACGATGCAGGCATACCGGGAGGCGTTCGGCAACGGCCAATCCCGCCTCGTCTTGACACCCGACAGCGACTTCCTGCGCATGCTGCGGCAGGCGCCCGGGGAGTAGGGGCGATGGACAGCATTCCCAAGCTCGTGAACCGCCCCACCTATCGGCTTGCGAGTGCGTTGCCGGCATGAGCAGAGTTACCATTCGCCTTCCATTCGGGAGTTTTGTCATGCGCCTTCGGACCTTTCGCGCGCTTGCCCTCGCCAGCGTTTTCGTGCTTCCGGCGATGCTGCCGCCGTTCGTGCCCCCGGCCGCGGCGCGCGGCGCGCCGGACAGCTTCGCCGACCTGGCGGGCAACCTGCTGCCGGCGGTGGTGAACATCTCGTCCTCGCAGAACGTGCAGGCGCGGGCCGACCGGGGCGGCCCGGAGGTCCCGACGTTCCCGCCGGGCTCGCCGTTCGAGCAGTTCTTCAAGGATTTCCTGGACCGCAACCGCCCGAATGGCGACCAGCCGCGGCGCGGCCCGAACCGGGGCGAAGGCCCGCAGCCCCGCCCGGACGGCGGCCCCGGCGGCGGACGGTCCGTCAGCCTCGGCTCCGGCTTCGTCATCGACCCCGCCGGCTACATCGTGACCAACAACCACGTCATCGACGGGGCCGACGAGATCAGCGTGACCCTGCAGGACAACACGACGCTGAAGGCGACGCTGGTCGGCAAGGATGACCGCGTCGACCTGGCGCTGCTCAAGGTCGAAAGCGACAAGCCGCTCAAGTTCGTGCCGTTCGGCGACAGCGACGCCGAGCGCGTGGGCGACTGGGTGCTGGCCATCGGCAACCCGTTCGGCCTCGGCGGCTCCGTCACCGCCGGCATTGTCAGCGCGCGGGGGCGGGACATCCGGCAGGGACCGTACGACGACTTCATCCAGACGGACGCGGCGATCAACCGCGGCAACTCCGGCGGGCCGCTGTTCAACATGGCGGGCGAGGTCATCGGCATCAACACCGCCATCTACTCGCCCTCCGGCGGCTCCGTCGGCATCGGCTTCTCGGTCCCGGCGAACCTCGCAAAGGCCGTCGTCGCCCAGTTGCGGGAGTACGGCCACGCCCGCCGCGGCTGGCTGGGCGTCCGTATCCAGCAGGTGACGCCGGACATCGCCGAGAGCATCGGCCTCAAGGACACCTCCGGCGCCATGGTCGCCGGCGTGAACGAGGGCGGCCCGGCCGACGCGGCGAAGATCCGCAACGGCGACGTCATCCTTAAGTTCAACGGCCAGGACGTGAAGGAGATGAAGTCCCTGCCGCGCATCGTCGCCGAGACGGTGATCGGCAAGGACGTGCCGGTGCTGCTGTGGCGTGACGGCAAGCAGGTCACGGTGCAGGCGTCCGTGGGCGAACTGCCGGACGAGGTCCAGCAGGTGGCGGCCACGTCGGCGCCGACCCGCACGCCGGGCAGCCGGACGGCGGAGATTTCGGGCCTCGGCGCGCGGCTGGCGCCGATCACCGATGACCTGCGCGACAAGTTCAAGCTGTCGCAGGACCAGAAGGGCGTCGTCGTGACCGATGTGATGCCGGACGGCACCGCCGCCGGCCGCGGCCTGAAGCCCGGCGACGTGATCGTCGAGGTGCAGCAGGAGCCGGTCACCAACCCGTCCGACGTGCAGGAGCGCATGGACCGCTTCCGCAAGCAGAACCGCAAGACCGTGCTGATGCTGATCCAAAGCGGCGACGGCTTGCGCTGGGTGCCGGTGCCGCTCGTGGCCGACAACTCGAAACAGCCGGGCTGAGCCTGCCAGGCCCGGGGTGAACGCCGGGCCTGCCGCCATGCCGCATCCCGAGACCTGGCTCAAGGTGCGGCCGGACGGGCTGTTCTGCGAACCCGGCGGTTTCTACATCGACCCGCTGCGCCCGGTCGGCCGTGCCGTCATCACCCACGCCCACGCCGACCACGCACGCCCCGGCCACGACGCCGTGCTCGCCAGCCCCGAGACGCTGGCGCTCATGGATGTCCGCATGGGCCTGGGCCGGGCGGGCGCCGTGCAGCAAGCTCTGCCTTACGGCGAGCCGATCAGCATTGGCGAGGTGCGCCTGTGGATGCAGCCGGCTGGACACGTGCTGGGCAGCGCGCAGGTGGCGATGGAATGGCGCGGCAGCCGCGCCGTGGTCAGCGGCGACTACAAGCGGCAGCCCGACCCCACCTGCTTGCCGTTCGTCCCGATCCCCTGCGATGTCTTCGTGACCGAGGCGACCTTCGCCCTGCCGGTGTTCCGCCATCCCCCGGCGGATCACGAGATCGCCAAGCTGCTCGACAGCGTGGCGCTGTTTCCCGACCGCACGCACGTCGTCGGCGCCTATGCGCTCGGCAAGGCGCAGCGGGTGATCGCGTTGCTGCGCCAGGCCGGGTGGGACCGGCCGATCTACCTGCACGGCGCGCAGATCCCGCTCTGCGCCGCCTATGAGCGCATGGGCATCGCGCTCGGCGAGTTGCTGCCGGCGACGGTCGCGGGCAAGGACAAGCTGGCCGGCGCCATCGTCATCGCACCGCCCAGCGCCATCGCCGACCGCTGGGCGCGGCGCCTTGCGGAACCCGTCGTGTGCAATGCCTCCGGCTGGATGCGGGTGCGGCAGCGGGCGCGCAGCAAGGGGGTGGAACTGCCCTTGGTCATCTCGGACCATTCCGACTGGGACGAGCTGAACCAGACGCTCGACGAGGTGGCGGCGCCCGAGGTCTGGGTGACGCATGGCCGGGAGGAGGCGCTGATCCACGAGGCGGCCAAGCGCGGCATCCGCGGACGCGCGCTGCGCCTGGTCGGCTATGGCGACGAGCAGGAGGATCTTTCGGAGCCCGCGGCGGCATGATCGCCTTCGCCGACCTGCTGGAACGCCTGGTGTTCACGCCGGGGCGCCTCGCGAAGGTCGCGCTGCTGCGCCGTTACTTCGCGACGCAGCCCGATCCCGACCGCGGCTTCGGCCTCGCCGCGCTGACCGGGGAGCTGGCGTTCCAGGCGGCGAAGCCGGCGATGGTCCGGGCCTTGGTCGAGGAGCGCACCGACCCCGTGCTGTTCGCCATGTCGCGCGACTACGTGGGCGACCTCGCGGAGACCGTCGCGCTGATCTGGCCCGCAGCCCCCAGCAACGCCGGGCCGCCCCGGATGACAGAGGTCGTGCAAACGCTCATCAGCACGCCGAAGTCCGAGCTGCCCTTCGTGCTGGCCGGGTGGCTCGACGCCTCCGACGCCTCCGTGCGCTACGCGCTGCTGAAGCTCATCACCGGGGAGCTTCGGGTCGGCGCGTCGGCGCGTCTCGCGAAAGTCGCCCTGGCCGAGGTTGCCGAGGGGCGGATCGGCGCCGACGAGATCGAGGAGGTCTGGCACGGCCTGACCCCGCCCTACGCGCCGCTGTTCGCCTGGATCGAGGGCCGCGGGCCGCGCCCTGACCCGGCGGGCGCGCCGGTGTTCCGCTCCCCCATGCTGGCCCACCCGCTGGAGGCCGTGGACATCGCGGCGCTGATCCCCTCCGCCTACCGCGCCGAGTGGAAATGGGACGGCATCCGCGTGCAGCTCGTGGCGACCCCGCTCGGCCGCCGCATCTTCTCCCGCGGCGCCGACGACATCTCCGCGGCGTTTCCCGAGATCGTGGAGGCGATGGCGTTCCACGGCGTGCTGGACGGCGAGCTTCTGGTCATCCGGGACGGCCAGGTGGCGCCGTTCGCCGACTTGCAGCAGCGGCTCAACCGCAAGGCGCCGGGCGCCAAGGCGCAGCGCGACCACCCCGTGGCGGTCCGCCTGTATGACCTGCTGTTCGACGGGACCGAGGACATGCGCGCCCTGCCGTTCGACACGAGGCGGACGCGGCTGGAAGCGTGGTTCGCCCGGCACAACCCGCCGCGCATGGACCTGTCCGAACTGATCCGGTTCAGCACGGTCGATGAGCTTTCGGCGATCCGCGACGGCACGCGGGCGGCCAGCATCGAGGGGCTGATGCTGAAACGCGGCGACAGCGCCTACGTGCCGGGCCGTCCCAAGGGCCAGTGGTGGAAATGGAAGCGCGATCCGCTCACCATCGACGCCGTGGTGATGTATGCGCAGCGCGGCCACGGCAAGCGCAGCAGCTACTACTCCGACTACACCTTCGGCCTGTGGCGGGAGGACGGGGAGTTGGTGCCGGTCGGCAAGGCGTATTCCGGCTTCACCGACGCGGAGCTGGTGACGCTCGACCGTTGGATACGCAACCACACCACCCACCGCTTCGGCCCGGTGCGCGAGGTGGAGCGCGGCCTGGTGCTGGAGATCGCGTTCGACGCGGCGCAGCTGAGCCGCCGGCACAAGTCCGGCGTGGCGCTGCGCTTCCCGCGCGTCGCCCGGGTGCGGATGGACAAGCCGGCGGAGGAGGCGGACCGGCTCGACACGCTGATGCGGCTGATCGAGCCTGGCGCCGGTCAGGCGTGACGGCGCAGGCCGACCGCGCCGAAGAGCAGGTAGGGGACGCCGCAGAGCGCCACGACGATGGACATCGGCAAGACCCCCAGCAACGCCGGGGCGATCACCAGCCCGAGCAGGAAGCCAAGCTGGTTCGCCGCGATGTAGGCGCGTGCGGCGGCCTGGATGTCCGGCCGCGGCAGCTCGGTTTGCGTGAGCACCGCGACCGGGATGTCCTGCATGGGGCCGCCCACCGCGCAGAAGGCGGCAACGGCGGCGTAGGCCGACAGCAACGCCGCCGGCGGCAGGCCGGACGCCTCGATCAGTGCGAGTGCCAGGAAACCGACGCCCATGTACAGGTTGCCGATGAAGATTTGCCGGCCCGGCCGGGCCGGCATCGGGCGGCTGCCGACCACCAGGTTGGCGAGGAGGTTGGTGCAGCCATAGGCCGAGATGACCGCGCCATACGCGCCCACGCCCGATCCGCCCGGCCCCGCCAACCCGTTGCGCGCCACCATCAACGGCAGGATCAGGAAGAACACGGCATACCATGCGCCGTTCAGCGGGCCTTTCCCCGCCAGCACGAAGCCCAGCAGGCGGTGCCGCCGCACCACGCGGACGCCGTGCAGCATCGAGGCGAGCAGGCTACTTGGTGATGCCGGCCGGGCGGCGGGCAGCCGCGTGTGCCGCTGGATCGCCAGCAGCGCCGCCGCGGAGGCGAGGTAGGTCAGCGCATTGACCGTCAACATGTGGCGGATCGGCAGCACAAGGACGAGCGCGCCGACCAAGGCGGGGCCGAGCAGCCGGGCGATCCGCTCGGTCGCATCCAGCAATGCGTTGGCGGCCGGCAGCGTGGAGGGATCCGTGACCAGCGCCGGGATCACCGATTGCAGCGCCGGGCGGAACACGGCCTGACCGGCGCCCAGCACGGCGACCGCCACGACCAGCGCCGCGGGCGACGGCCCGCCGCTGGCCGACCATGCCGCGACGACGCCGAGCAGCGCCGCCGCCCGGATCACGTCGGCGCCGAGCATCGCCCGCAGCGGCGCCCAGCCGTCCGCCAGCCGGCCGGCGAACACCAGCGTCAGCAGCACCACGAGCGGCCCTACCGCCGCAAGCCACCCGGCCGCCGCGCCGAACGCCTCGACCGCGATCCAGGTGAACGCGACGGCATACGCCTGGTCGCCGACCGAGGAGAGCGCGAGGCCGCTCCACAGCAGCGCCACCGTCGGCTGCCGCAGCGGCCGCAGCAGGCCCGGCCAGCGCATCAGCGCGCGAGCGACGGCAGCACCGACAGGACCAGCAGCGCAGCCATGACGGCGTTGAAGACCCGCAACTGCACGGGTGCCCGCAGCACGCGCCCGGCGCCGGCGCCCAGCAGCGACCAGAGCAGGGTGCAAGGGACGGACAGCACAGCGAACAGGGCCGCAAAGGCCAGGACCTGCCCGGCCAGCCCGCTTCCAGCCGACGTGTAGGTCGTGGTCGTGGCGACCGCCAAGATCCAGGCTTTGGGATTGATCCACTGGAACAGCGCCGCGGCCACGAACCCCATCGGCGCCGCGTGGCCCGGGCCGGCCGGAAAGGCCACCGAGCCGGCACGGACGATGGTCCAGGCGATCCAGAGTATCCAGGCGCCCCCCACCCAACGCAGCACGGCGTGCAGACCCGGATGGGCGGCAAGCGGCCCCGCGACGCCCAGGCCCACAACCACCACCATCGCACCGAACCCGATGCTGATGCCCAGCATATGCGGCACCGTCGCCCGCACCCCGTTGTTGGCGGCGGACGACGCGACCATGATGTTGTTCGGCCCCGGCGTCACCGACGTCGCGACGGCGAACAGGGCGAACGCTGCGAGGTTCGGCGGCATGCGGGCGATCCAGACGGCGGGGTTGCGGCCCGGACCCTATCACGGTGGGGGCGCGGCGTCGCCCGCGCCTCCGACGGCCAGCAGGGTGCGGGCCGCCGGGCCGGGATCGTCGCTGCTGCGTTACTGGGCGGGCATGGGCGCAGGCATCGGCGCGGTGCCGCTGCGGGCGCTGTTCAGGCTTTGCTGGTTCAGCGCGTCCGTGGCGGCGCTGCCGGACGGGCTGCGCATCGCGCCCGAACGGGCGTGCGCCCCGCGCGCGTGGTGCATCGTGCGGTGATGCGTCATGCGGTGGTGCATCGTCGCGGCGTTGGCAGCCGCACCGAACGATACGGCAACGAGGAGGGTTGCGAGAAAGATGGAGGCGGATTTGCGCGGGATCATGATGTGCTCGTCTGATAGGGGGCAGGGTCCGGCGGTACCGAACACGCAACTATCTCCCGTATCGCAGGCTCTATCAATATTTGCTGCATGTTTGTCACAGCATGGTTTCGAACGTGGTACGGAAAGCACGTCTTATTTGCGTCGCGCTGTGGAGACACGTCGCATCACCACGCGCGGGACGGTGCAGCCGGGCGGCGGACACTCGCCATGCGGCAGGCCGCCGATGCCGATCATTCCGTCTCAGTCACCAGCCCGTCCCGGACATCGCGGGCGTGCTGTGCCGGGTCGCGCTGCCCGGGCGCGCCCATGCCGCCGCCGCCGGGCAGTTCCAGGATCAGGCGGTCCCCGGCGGGAATGACCTGGTAGCCCTTGGTGCGGAGCGCCGCACCGCTTTTCAGCCGCACGACGCCGGGCGCGCCGTCCTGTCCGCCCTCCCGGCCGCGCGGCGCATGAGCCACGCGGTCGAAGATCGCGTTGCAGGCGAACTCCGCATCGCCCTTGGCGCCGATCTCCATGACCTGGCCGAGGCCGCCGCGCATGCGCCCGGCGCCGCCGCTGTCGGGCCGCAGTTCCTTCCGCCACAACACCACGGGCGCCACGTTCTCCGTCGCCTCCACCGGCATGGTCCGCACGCCCGAGGGGAACGCCGTGCCGTCCAGCCCGTCCTGGCCCGCCCGCGCCCCAGTGCCGCCGGAGTTGAAGGTGATGACCTCGAAATCCACCAGCGGCGAGTTCTGCCCGCTGACGATCGGTCCGCCGCGCAAGGGCGGGTTCCACAGGCAGGACGACCCCTCCGCCGTCACCCGGCCCGGCGCCGCCTGATGCAGACAGCCCATCATCAGGTCCGGCAGCAACTGCCCGACGATGTGCCGCACCGCGACGGGGCTGGGGCGCGGCGCGTTCAGGATGCAGCCTTCGGGGATGCGCATCTGGAACGGCGCCAGGCTCGCGCTGTTGTTGGGGATGTCGGGCGCCACGACGCACTTGATGCCGAAGCTCGCGTAGGCGCGGGTATAGGCGGCGGGCACGTTGATGCCGCGTCCGGACAGGCCGCTGGTGCCGTCGAAATCCACGGTGATCGCGTCTGCGCCGATCGTCATGTTGGCCGCGAGGCGCACCGGACGCTCGTAGCCGTCCGACCAGATGTCCGCGGCATACGTGCCGCCCGGCAGCTTGGCGATTTCGAGGAGCGTCGCGCGGCGGCTGCTGTCCAGGATGAACGCCGCCAGCGGGTCGATGCTGTCCAGCGCGAACTCGTCCATCATCTGCGTGAGCCGCCGCACCCCGGCGTCGTTGCAGGCGCACAGCGAATAGACATCGCCCTCCAGCTCCACCGGCAACCGGGTGCCGGCGCGGAGGAAGTCGAAGAAGGTCTCGTTCGGCCGGCCCGCCTCGAAGCATTTGACGATGGGGATGTACAGCCCCTCCTCGAACACCGACCGCCCCTCCGGCCCCATGCCGAGGCCGCCCACGTCGATCACGTGCGCCGTGTTGGCAAACAGGGCCACGAGCGTGCCGCCGCGGAACGCCGGCGTCACTACCGTCAGGTCGTGCAGGTGCCCGGTGCCGAGCCACGGGTCGTTGGTAATCAGGTGGTCGCCGGGGCGCAGCGTGTCCACCGGGAACTTCCGCAGGAAGTGGCCGACGCTCTCCATCATGCTGTTGACGTGGCCCGGCGTGCCCGTCACCGCCTGCGCCAGCATCCGGCCCTGCAGGTCGAAGATGCCGGCCGACAGGTCGCCCGCCTCCCGCACCGTGGTGCTGAAGGCGGTGCGGATCATGGTCTGCGCCTGCTCCTCCACCACCGCGAGCAGGCGGTTCCACATCACCTGGCGCTGGATTTGCTCTAGGACGCTCATGCTGTCTCCCGCACCAGGTCGAGGTATCCGCGCGGATCGACCGTCGCGCGCCAGCCGGGGCCGACCAGGGTGCTAGTCTCGTCCTCCGCGATGATGGCCGGGCCGGGCACGCTCTGGCCCATGGCGAGCGCGGCGCGGTCGTGCACGGTCCAATCGCCGGTCTCCCCGGTCGCGGTGTCCCGCACCTGCTGCGTCCGCGTGCCGCCCGGCACGGCCGCCGCGGCGCTGGCGGCGGGCGGCGCGTCCGGCACGGTCGCGACGGTTACGGCGTAGCTCATGACCTCCACCTCCGACCCCGGCACCGGGCGGTCGTAGAACCGGGCGTACTCGGCGTCGAACGCGGCGCGCAGCCCGGCGACCTCCGCCTCCCCCAGTTGGCCCGGCGGCAGCGCCACGGGGATCTCGTGCCCCTGGCCGACGTAGCGCATGTAGGCGATGCGCGCCTGCCGGGTGGGCGCGCCGAAGCGGCCCAGCGCCACCACAGCCTCCGCCTCCCGCGTCATGTCGGACAGCAGGGCGTCCACGGCGGCGGCGTCGAACCGGCCCAGGCGCCCATACAGGCTGCGGACGACCTCGTAGCCCACCGGCGCCCGCAGGAAGCCGATGGCGCTGCCGACGCCGGCGCCGCTCGGCACCAGCACGCGGTGGATGCCCACCTTCTCCGCGACCCGGCAGGCATGAACCGGGCCGCCGCCGCCAAAGGCGATCAGCGTGCGCCCGGCATAGGTCTTGCCGCTCTCGATGGCATGGACGCGGGCGGCGTTGGCCATGTTCTCGTCCACCATCTCGACCACGCCCAGCGCCGCCATGCCTGCCTCGATGCCGAGCGGCGTGCCCACCGCGGCCCGCAGCGCCGCCTCCGCCGCGTCCGCATGCAGCGGCATCGCGCCGCCGGCGAAGCGCACTGGGTCGTAGCGGCCGAGCATGAGGTTCGCGTCCGTCACCGCCGGGCGGGTGCCGCCGCGGCCGTAGCAGGCCGGCCCCGGGTCCGCCCCGGCGCTTTCCGGCCCCACCCCGATGCGGCCCAGCGCGTCCACGGCCGCGATGCTGCCGCCGCCCGCGCCGATCTCCACCATCTCGATCACCGGGATGCGGAGCGGCAGGCCGGAGCCGCGCTTGAACCGCCCGACCCGCGCCACCTCGAAGCTGCGGGAGGATTGCGGCTGGCCGTCGTCGATCAGGCACACCTTGGCCGTGGTGCCGCCCATGTCGAAGCTCAGCACGCGGTCCAGGCCGCATTGCCGCGCGATGTCGGCGGCGAAGATGGCGCCGCCGGCCGGGCCGCTCTCGACCAGGCGGATCGGGAAGCGGCAGGCGGTGTCGATGGTGGTCAAGCCCCCGCCCGACAGCATCAGGAACACCGGCGCATCCAGGCCCATGCCCCGCAGCCCCGCCTGCAGCCGGCCCAGGTAGCCGGCGATCAGCGGCTGCACGTAGGCGTTGGCGGCGGCCGTGCTGAACCGCTCCCACTCCCGCATCTCCGGCGACACCTCGGACGACAGCGACACCGGGAGGCCCGGCAAAGCGTGGTTCAGGATGTCGCGCACGCGGCGTTCATGGGCCGGGTTGACGAAGCTGTGCAGGAAGCCGACGGCGACGCTCCGCACCTCCTCCCGCCGCAGCACGGGGACCAAATCCTGCACCGCGGCCTCGTCGAGCGGCAGCAGCACGGCGCCCGTGTTGTCCAGCCGCTCCGGTACCGGAAGGCGCAGGTGGCGCGGCACCAGCGGCTCCGGCAGCGTGATGTTGAGGTCGTATTGGTCGTACCGGCTCTCATTGCCGAGGGCGAGCACGTCGCGGAACCCCTGCGTCGTGACCAGCGCGGTCCGCGCGCCCTTGCGCTCGATGATGGCGTTGGTCGCGAGCGTCGTGCCGTGCACCAGGATGCCGACATCCGAGGGCGTCAGCCCGGCGCCGCGCAGGATCGCCGCCACGCCGTCGAGCACCCCGCGCTCCGGCTCCGCCCCGGTGGTCAGGACCTTTGCCGTGCGCCGCCCGCCGCCATGCTCCAGCGCCAGATCGGTGAAGGTGCCGCCGATATCGACCGCAAGCCGCGCCTGCATGGGAGGTGTCTGCATGACGCCAGGGTGCCGCCCCTTCCGCATCCCGGCAAGCCCGGCCATCATGGCGCGACGAAGGGGAGGAACTATTCATGACAAAGCACCGCCTGGTTGTCGCGCGGCCCGTGCCGGAGGCCGTGACCGACCGCGCCGGCCGCGAGTTCGACGCCGTGCTGTCCGACAGCGCCGACATGCCGCCCGACGCCGTGATCCAGGCGCTCGCCGACCACGAGGCGGAGGCGCTGTTCTTCAGCAGCAACCTCAAGCTCAATGCTGGCTTCATCGCCCGCCTGCCGCCCTCCGTGCGGGTCGCCGCGACGTGCAGCGTCGGCTTCGACCACATCGACGTGCCGGCCGCCCGCGCGCAGGGCCTCATCGTCACCAACACGCCGGAGGTGCTGACCGACTGCACCGCCGACCTCGCCTTCATGCTGCTGCTCTGCGCCTGCCGCCGCGCCTGGGAGCATACGGAGGTCATGCGCGCCGGCTGGCGGCGCAGCTTCGGGATGCGGGAGATGCTGGGCGTCCAGGCCAGCGGCAAGACCATCGGGATCATCGGCTTCGGCCGCATCGGCCGGGCGGTGGCGCAGCGCGCCCGCGGCTTCAACATGCGCGTGCTATACACCGACATGGCCCGCGCATCGCCCGAGCTGGAGCATGGCGCCGAGTTCGTGCCGAACCTGCGCGAGCTGCTGCCGCGCTGCCAGATCGTCTCGCTGCATGCGCCGGGCGGGGCGGCGACGGACAAGCTGATGAATGCCGAGACCATCGGGCTGCTGCCGCGCGGCGCCGTGCTGGTGAACGCCGCCCGCGGCACGCTGGTGGACGAGGACGCGCTGATCGAGGCGCTGCGATCCGGGCAGTTGTTCGCGGCCGGCCTCGACGTGTTCCGCAAGGAGCCGGACTTCGACACGCGGCTCGCCGACCTGCCCAACGTGTTCCTGACGCCGCACATGGGCAGCGCCACGACGGAGACGCGCAACGCCATGGGGTTCCGGGCGCTCGACAACATCGAGGCCGTGCTGGCCGGCAAGCCCGCCATCGACCCGCTGTGGAGCTGATGTCATGACCAAGCCGATCCTGCTGGTGACCCGGCGTCTGCCGCCCGCCGTCGAGGCGCGCGCCGCCCGCGACTACGATGCGCGCCTGAATGCGACCGACACGCCGGTGACGGGCGCCGACATCCTGGCGCGCGCCGAGGGCGCCAGCGCCGTGCTGTGCTGCCCGGCGGAAAAGCTCGACGCCGCCACCATCCGCGCGCTGCCCGGGAGTGTCCGGGTGATCGGCACCTTCAGCGTGGGCTTCGACCACATCGACCTCCCCGCCGCCCGGGAGCGCGGCATCGCCGTCGTCAACACCCCGGACGTGCTGAGCGTCGCCACCGCCGAATGCGCCATGCTGCTGATCCTCGCCGCCGCGCGCCGGGCTGGGGAGGGGGAGCGGCTGGTGCGGTCGGGCCAGTGGAAGGGCTGGGCGCCGACGCAGCTGCTGGGCACCGGCGTGTCCGGCCGGCGGCTGGGCATCTTCGGCATGGGCCGCATCGGGCGCGAGCTGGTGCCCATGGCGCGCGGCTTCGGCATGGCGGTGCATTACCGCGACCAGGTACGCTTGGCCCCGGAGTTGGAAGGGGGCGCCACCTTCCATGACAGCGACGACAGCTTCCTGCCCGTATGCGACGTGCTGTCGCTGCACGCGCCGGGCGGGGAGGCGACGCGGCATTGGCTGAACGCCGAGCGGATCGCCCGCCTGCCGCGCGGCGCCGTGGTGGCCAACGCCGCCCGCGGCACCCTGATTGACGACGACGCCCTGATCGCGGCCTTGCAGTCCGGGCAGGTGGCGGCGGCGGGTCTGGATGTTTACAACGACGAGCCGAACGTGGCGCCGGGGCTGCGGGCGCTGGAGAACGTGGTGCTGCTGCCGCATCTGGGCAGCGCCACGGCGGAGACGCGGGATGCGATGGGGTATCTGGTGCTGGATGGAATCGATGCGGTGCTGGCGGGGCGGGCGGCGGGGAATTTGGTGAGTTAGCGCCGAGTCCTCGCCTTTGGTCTTGGTTCAGTAGCCCAGTTCCCGGCCATGTCGAACAGCCACGATCACCACCTCCGTTCCGTCGAAATGGTAGAGCGCGACGTAGCCACCCGAGCCAAATCCAATCGGCCATTCACGAAAGCCATGCGGCATGGCCTCAATCGGTCGTCCGGCTTCTGGATGGTCGGACAGCAATCTCACCCCTTGTCGGATCGTCGCCGCTGCACGCCGGGCGGCGTCCAGGCTGTTTGGTGCGAGGAAGGCGCGCAGCCGGGCGACATCGCGCAGCGCGGCAGGAGTCCAAATCAGCCGTGGCATTCCGGCGCGTCGGCATCCTCGCCTGTTTCGAGCTTGGCGAGCCAAGCGTCGGCTTCCTGGGCCGTCACATGCTGCCCAGTGGCCTGGTAGTCGTTCCAGGCTGCAAGCGCGTCTTGGCGCAGGCGTTCCCGCGCTTCTTCACGCTCAACATATTGTTCGACGGCCTCCCGCATAATCCAATGCGCCGTCCGCCGCTGGGCCTTCGCCAGCCGCTGCACACGGGCCTTTGTCTCGGGGTTAAGCTTGACGCTTGTGGTTGATAGGGCCGCCATCGAAACGGTCGCTCCAGAGGTGTCACCTTTGACCACCATAACACACCTGAATCCCTACTCTTCCAAAAACTCCGTTGCCCCGGTCGTCCCGCTCGCCTGCCGCGCCGCCTCCAAACGCCGCAACTCCACCCGCCTGATCTTCCCCGAAATCGTCTTCGGCAACTCCGCAAACTCCAGCCGCTTGACCCGCTTGTACGGCGCCAGCCGCGCCCGCAGGTGCCCAAAAATGCTCCGCGCCGTCGCCGCATCCGGCTCGAACCCCGCCGCCAGCAGCACGAACGCCTTCGGCAGCGCCGTGCGCGTCGGGTCGGGGGAGGGGACGACCGCGGCCTCCGCCACCGCCTCATGCTCGATCAGCACGCTTTCCAGCTCGAACGGGCTGATGCGGTAGCCGCTCGATTTGAACACGTCGTCGGCGCGGCCCACGTAGGTCAGCGTGCCGTCCGCGTTGCGCAGCGCCACGTCGCCGGTGCGGTACAGCCCGCCCTCCGGCGGACGCAGCGTGCCGTCCTCCTGCAGGTAGCCCTGCATCAGGCCGAGCGGCGCCGGGTCGAGGCTGAGCGCGATCTCCCCCTCCCCGGCCTCGATCCCGTCGGCATCCACCAGCCGCACGTCGTAGCCCGGCAGCGGGCGGCCCATCGAGCCCGGCATGACCGCCTGGCCCGGCGTGTTGGCGACCTGCAGCGTCGTCTCGGTCTGGCCATAGCCGTCGCGGATCGTGACGCCCCAGGCCGCCTGCACCCGCTCGATCACCTCGGGGTTCAGCGGCTCGCCGGCGGCCACGGCCTCCGTCAGATGCACGGGGTGCGCCGATAGGTCCGCCTGCACCAGCATGCGCCACACCGTGGGCGGCGCGCAGAACGTCGTGACCCGCGCCTGGTCCAGCACCGTCAGCAGGTGCTCCGCGTCGAATCGCGGCTGGTTCAGGATCAGGATGGTGGCCCCGGCGTTCCACGGCGCGAAGAAGCTGGACCACGCATGCTTCGCCCAGCCCGGCGAGGAGATGTTCAGGTGCACGTCGCCGGGCCGCAGCCCGATCCAGAACATGGTCGAGAGGTGCCCGACCGGGTAGCTCTGATGGCTGTGCAGCACGAGCTTCGGCTTCGAAGTGGTGCCGGAGGTGAAATACAGCAGCAGCGGGTCGGCGGCCCAGGTTTCCCCGTCCGGCGTGAACGCCGTGTCGGCGGCGTAGGCGTCCTCGAACCGCTGCCAGCCCGCGGCGCCGCCCACGGCGATGCGGGAGTAATCGCCCGCGATGGACGCGAATTTCGGCGCAAGCTCGCCGGCCGCGATCACGTGGCGCACCCGGCCGCGCTCGAAGCGGTCGCGCAGGTCGTCCTCCGTCAGCATGGTGGTGGCCGGGATCACCACGGCGCCGAGCTTCATCGCCGCCAGCATCGCCTCCCACAGCGGCTGCACGTTGCCGAGCAGCAGCAGGATGCGGTCGCCGCGCCGGACGCCCAGGGCGCGGAGGTGGTTGGCGACCTGGTTCGACCGGGCCGACAGCGCCGCGAAGCTGATGCGGGTCTCCGGCGCACCCGGCGTGACGAAGCGCAGCGCCGGGGCGTCGTTGCCCGCCGCCAGGCCGTCGAAATAATCCAGCGCCCAGTTGAACCGGCCGAGCGCCGGCCAGCGGAACGCCGCCCGCGCCGCGTCGATGTCCCGGCGGTGCAGCAGCAGCAGGTCGCGGGCGGCGAGGAACGCCTGGGCGGAGTCGTGGATGAAGCCTGGGGCGGTGTCTGACATGCCGAACGTTCCCTTTTTTCGGGAGCATAGCCGAACGGCCCGGCATCGTCTCGTGCCCTGCTTGTTGGCCCACGCCGCCGCTGCCGCTACGGTGCATCATGAGCGTGACCCCACCCTGCGCGGCCCCGCCCGGCACCCGCCCCTCCGACGCCGGCCCGCCCGGCAGCCGTGCCCTGTTCCTCGCCTTCCTCGCCACCGGCGTCACGGCGTTCGGCGGCGCGCTGCCGATGCTGCGCCGCATGATCGTGGAGCGGCGGCGCTGGCTGACCGCGGCCGAGTTCACCGAGCTGCTGGCGTTGTGCCAGTTCCTGCCGGGGCCGAACGCCGTGAACCTCACGGTCGCGGTCGGCGCGCGGTTCCGCGGCGTGGCCGGGGCGCTGGCGGCGCTGGCCGGGCTGCTGGCGGCGCCCATGGCGATTGTCATGGGTCTGGGCAGCGCCTATGCGCGCTACGGCACGCTGCCCTTGGTGCAGCAAGCCTTCATCGGCCTCGCGGCGGCCGCCGCCGGCCTGATCCTGGCGACGGCGTGCAAGATCGCCTGGCCGTTGCGCAGCCGGCCCATCGACGTGGGCATCGCCGCCGCGGCGTTCGCGGCCATCGCGCTCGCCCGGCTGCCGCTGCTGCCGACCATGCTGACCCTCGTGCCCATGGCGCTCCTCCTGCAGCACCGCGCCGCGGCGTGAGCGGACCCAGCAGCGAGGTCGGCTGGCTCGCCCTCGGCTATGCGCAGATGTCGCTGCTGGCCGTGGGCGGCGTCAGCGCGGTGCTGCCGGAGATGCAGCGGCTGGTCGTGCAGCACGCCTGGATGGGGCGGTCCGAGTTCGCGGCGCTGTTCGCGCTCGCCCAGATGGCACCCGGCCCGAACATGCTGGTGGCGACCGTGGTGGGCTGGCGGGTGGCGGGGCTGCCGGGGGCGCTCGCGGCGACGCTCGGCATGATCGGGCCGAGCAGCCTGCTCACCGGCGTCACCGCCGGGGCGTGGCACCGCTTTCGGGAACGGCCATGGCGGCGGCGCATCCAGGCCGGGCTGGTTCCGGTGACGGTGGGGCTGATCATGGCGGGCGCCACCCTGCTCGTGGCGTCCACGACCCGGGGCGCGCTCACGGCCGGCATCACCGTCGCGGTGGCGGCGGCGGTGCTGGCGACGCGGGTTCACCCGTTGGCGCTGCTGGCCGCCGGCGCTGCGGCCAGCATCCTGTTCGGCGGTTGAGCGGCCCTAGAAATACGGCCGGTCGCCGCGGCCCTGCGCACCGGGAGCCGGGACCAGCGGGCGGCGGGGGCTGCGGCCCGGGGACGCCCGGCGCCCGCCCGGCTGAACCTCGTCGGCGGCCTCGGCCACCTCGATGTCGGGCGTGGCGCCGAGGCTCGCGATGATGCGCTCGTTCGCCGGGCGAGCGTCGGCGCTTGCGGCGGCCAAGGCGGGAGACGGCATGACGCCGGTGTTGGCGACCATGACGCCGCGGTCGGGGCGGTCGTAGATGAAGCCGTAGGTCGGATAGACGCTGCCGTAGTCGCTGCTCCAGCCCAGGGCGACCCGCACGGCACTCCAGTCGTTGTTCGGCGACACGTCGATCACGCTGATGTTCCGGCTGATGGCGCCGCGGCTCGACCAGTTCGCGTGGTCGATCTGCACGTTGCGGCTGTCGATCACGCGCGACACGACGGCGACGTGGCCCAGCTTCATCCGGCCGATGCCGCGGAAGTTCAGCACGGCGCCCAGTTCGGGCCGGCTGCCGCGCTCATACGTCCCGGCGGCCTTGTTCCACCAGGTCACGGCGTTGCCAACCAGCGCGATCCCGGAGATTTCGCGGGCGAAGGGCACGCACTGCAACGTGCTGCCCCTCCGCGCGATGCGTGTGGCCCCGCTGCGCTGCCCGCGCGCCGCATAGGCCGCCGCGCCGGTCCGATTGGATTGGGCATGGGCGCTGACGGAGGCCGCATAGGCGAACCAATCCTGCGCCGCCGCGGCGGGGCGGGGGCAGAGCGGGGCGGATAATGCGACAAGGATGCCCATAGCTGCCCATCGTCCGCCGGTCGGTATCGCCATTCGGTATGCCCTCACGCTCGCCAAAACCCGTTCGTATGTGAACTTTGGTTAGCGGCAGCGGACGAAACCTGACAACCCGCCATGACGGACTGGCGTATGTGTCGGAGGATTTTAGCAAACCAGGCTGTGGGCAGCCGTCATATAAAGGACTGGCATCCTAATACCGGCGCGATACAGCCGAGTTGTAACGGAATAAAAATGCAACGTGGCTGATTGGTTACAGTGAGGCCAATCAGCCACTTACTTGTTGAACGAATCTACTCCGGTGGCTCGCACTATCAGCTTACTTGATCTGGCGAGACCTATTCATTTACACGTCGTAACCATAATCTCGACCAGATGCCGCGGGTCGGCCATGTGCGCCTGGACGCAGGCGCGGGCCGGCGCGCCGCCTTCGGGAAGCCAGGCGGACCAGATGGCGTTCATCGCCTCGCGGTCGCGGATGTCCTTCAGCCAGATTTGCGCTTGCAGCAGCCGGGTCTTGTCGGTGCCGTGGGTTTCCAGGATGGCGTCGATCTCGGACAGCACCTGCTGGGTCTGCCCGGTGATGTCCTGGCTCAGGTCCGGCGCCGTCACGCCCTGGCAGTAAACGAAGCCGTGGTACTCCACGGCCTTGGCCAGCACCTTGTTCGGCTCGGTGCGGATGATTTTGCTCATTGCGGCTGCTCCTTGATCGCGTCGGCCCAATGGCCCCATTCAGGCCAAGCAGGTTTCAGGCCCACCAGGTTTACGGCCCGCGCCGCCGCCCGGCAACGGCCCGGCGTGACACGACCATGCTCAACGCACGGTGGGGCTGAAGGTCGGCCCCGTGCCGCTGTCAACCCCCGCGGCGCCGGCGCCCGGGCTGCTGGAGCTGCCGACGCAGGAAGACACCTGGTTGTCCAGGCCGAACCGCGCGCCCAGCCCGCGGGACGTGATGCCCGAGCTGTAGCTGCTGGCGAACGGCGTGTCCCGCTGGTCGCGCTGCGACAGCTCGGCGCGGTTCTGCGCGGCATAGACGCGGTCCGCCTCCGCCCGGCACGCCGCCGCCGATGCGGCGTCCGCCCGGGACCGCGGCGCCGGCTGGCATCCGGCCGCCAGCATCGGCAACGCCATCACGAGGGCCGCAAGGGCCAGCCGCCCCGGCAGGCCAGTCGGGTTCAATGTCATGCGAGCACTCCTGTGGATGGGGGGCCGGACAGGCCGGACAGCCTGGCGCGGAACCCGGTCTCGTCGAAACGCGCGTCGGGCGTCAACTGCGCCGTCGCGGCGGCGCTCAGCAGGGCCGGGTGAAGTGCCGTGCCGGTGCGGCCGATCCGGAACAGGTGCGCCGTCCAGGACGCCCGCGTCAGCAGGTCCACCAAGGCCAGCAGCCGCAGGCACAGCGACAGGCCGTAGCTGGTCTGCATCCCCACCGTCCCGTCCACGGCACCCGCCCAGCACCGCGCATCCTCGTCCGACAGCACGAGGTCCGTCACGCTGCCGTCCGGCCGGCGGAAGCGGAACAGCCGGGCCGTGCCCCAGGCCGCGTCCGCCGCCGCGTCCCGCGCCGCCTCCCATGCCGCCGCCAGGTCGCGTCCGAGCACCGGGGGCAGCGCCTCGGGCGGCAGGTCCACGAAGTAGGTCATGGTGCCGTCCCGGGTGCGGCCGACCTTGATGGGGGCGGGAGTATGCTGCATCACGCGATAGAAGTGGACCCACGTGCGCCCCTGCGCCAGCCTGGGCGCGCAGAACGCTGGAGGAATTATGACCGACCCCGCCGCCCTGACCGCGACCGAGGCCGCCCACGCCATCCGCTCCGGCGCCCTGGCGCCCGCGGCGCTCATGGAGGCTTGCCTCGACCGCCTGGCCGCGCGGGAGGCCGTGGTGCAGGCCATGGCGTATGCCGATCCCGCGCAGGCGCGCGCCGCCGTGCCGGGCACGGGGCCGCTGCATGGCCTGCCGGTCGGCGTGAAGGACGTGCTGGACACCGCGGACATGCCGAGCGAGTACAACTCCCCGATCTGGCGCGGGCACCGGCCGCGGGCCGACGCCGCCTGCGTCGCCTGGGCCAAGGCTGCAGGCGCCGTCGTGCTCGGCAAGACCGTGACCACGGAGTTCGCCACCCGCACGCCCGGCCCCACGACCAACCCGCACGACCCCGCCCGGACGCCCGGCGGGTCCAGCAGCGGCTCGGCGGCGGGCGTCGCGGCCGGGTTCTTCCCGCTGGCCTTCGGCACGCAGACCGCGGGCAGCGTGATCCGCCCGGCCGCCTATTGCGGCGTGGTCGGCTACAAGCCGAGCTTCGGCCTGATCAACCGCATGGGCATGAAGCTGATGTCGGACCGGCTGGACACGGTCGGCGTCATGGCGCGCAGCGTCGCCGACTGCGCGCTGTTCGCGGGCGCGGTGTCCGGCCGCGACCTGGGCGATCCTGGGGCGCGGCCGTCGTCCAGCCCGCGGATCGGCCTGTGCCGCTCGCCCATGTGGGACCGCGCCGCGCCGGAGACGGCCGCGCTGTTCGAGCGCGTCGCCGGGCCGCTCGCCCGGGCCGGGGCGAGCGTGCGCGACTTCGACCTGCCGCCGGAGTTCGACGCGCTCGAAGCCGCCCACGCCGTCATCATGAACCATGAGAGCGCCCGCGCCATGGGCTGGGAGATGACCACCGCCCGCGAGCAGATCAGCACAGCGCTCCGCGAGCGGCTGGAATGGGGCCTGGCGCAGCCGGAGGCGGCGGTCATCGAGAGCCAGGCGCTGTTCCGTTTCCTGCAGGACCGCTTCGAGGACATGCTGGACGGCCTCGACATCCTGCTGACGCCGGCCGCCCCGGGGGAGGCGCCGGTCGGGCTGGCCTGGACCGGCGACGCCGCGTTCAACCTCATCTGGACCAGCCTGCACGTGCCCTGCGTGACCGTACCCGCGGGCGTCGGCCCCCATGGCATGCCGCTGGGCGTGCAGATCGTCGCCCCGCGCGGGCGGGACCGCGAGGCGCTGGCCTGGGCGGCCTGGGTCGCGTCCGCCCTGGCTTAATCCTCCGGCCGGAGATGGGCCGGCAGCGTCGCCAGCGACTCCACGGTGTCGAAGTCGCGCAGCACGGCGTCGTCGTCCAGCTCGACCTGCGCCACGTGCTCGCTGTGCCGCTCCAGCAACGGCCGCGCCCCCACGTCGCCCACGAGGCCGGCGATGTCCGGGAAGAAGCGCCGGTCCCACAGCACGGGGTTGCCGATCTTGCCCCGGCAGGTCGGCACCACGACGGAACGGCCCTCGTCGGCGTCGTAGGCTTCGATCAGCCGCTCGATCATCCGCCCCGTGACCAGCGGCATGTCGCCGAGGCAGACCAGCGCCGCGGCCGCCGTCCCAGGCACCGCCGCGATCCCCGCCCGCAAGCTGGCCGACAGCCCGTCCGCATAGTCCGCGGCGTGCACGAACTGCACCGGGCGGCCCGCGATGGCGGCGCGGACCTCCTCCTCCCGGTTCCCCGTCACCACGATCACCGGGCGCGCGGCGCTCGACAGCAGGTTGTCCACCACCCGCGCCACCATCGGCCGCCCGGCGCGGTCCGGCACCAGGAGCTTGTTGTGCGGCGCCATGCGGCTGGACCGCCCGGCCGCCAGCACGATGCCGGCCACCCTCGGCGCCGCCGTCGCCAAGGCAGCGGCGGGCGCCACGGCCTTGGCGCGGTGCAGCGGCCGGGCGCCGGCGTCTTTCAGCAAGCCGCCCACGCCCATGCCGGCGATCACCGCCCCGTCCGTCGGCTGCCCGGCGAACAGACGCGACAGCACCCAGTCGATGCCGTTCAGCTTCGGGCTGCGCGCGCAGCCCGGCAGCACCAGCGCCGGGCGCTCCCCGATGCGGCCGAGGCAGATCAGGTTGCCGGGATCGACCGGCATGCCGAAATGCAGGATCTCACCCCCGGCGGCCACGATGCCCGCAGGCCCCACGTCGCGCCGGTCCACGACGGCGCTGGCGCCGGCCACCAGGAGGATGTCGGCACCCTGCGCCATCAGCGTCCGCAGCGCCTCGGCGATCGGCGCCTCCGCATGGGCGCACTCCAAGGGCGGCAGCATGGCGCCGTTGAGGCCGGCGACCCGCGCCGCCGTCGCCTCCGCGGTGCCGGCGAGGATGCTGTGCTTCATGCCCGGCAGGCTGGTCATCACCAGGCCGACGCGGAGCGGGCGGAACGGGTGCAGCCGCAGGATCGGGCCTTGCCGGGCGACGCGCTCCGCCTCCGCCAGCACGCCCTCCGCGACGGCGAAGGGGATGACCTTGATGGTGGCCACCATCTCCCGCGCCGCCACGCTCGCTGCGTCGGGCAGGGTGCCGACCGTCAGCGCCTCGTGCACCGCGTTCACCGCGTCGAGCCTGTCTCGCTCGACCCGCAACAGGCCCGGCGTCGCCGCAATCAGGTTGACCCGGCCCGTGCTGGCGCGGGTCGCGGTGAGCGCGGGGGACGCCAAGGCGTCCGCCAGCCGGGCCGCGGCGGCGTCCTCCGCCACATCCCCAGGCTCCAGGCGGGCGGCGATCACCGCGCCGATGCCGGCGCCGCGCAGCGCCTCGATGGCCGCCGCGTCCAGCACGGCGCCTTTCCTCAGCACGAGGCCCGGCAGGCGCTGCGTATGCGCCAGCACCGCCCCGAGGGCGTCCGCAAGCGCGACCTGGCCGAAGATCACCCGGCGGGCGCCGCCCCGCGCCGCACCGCCACGATCTGCGCCAGGATCGACAGGGCGATCTCCGGCGCCGTCACCGCCCCGATGTCCAGGCCGACCGGCCCGCGTATCCGCGCCAGCGCCGCGTCGCCATGGCCCAATTCCCGCAACCGGCCCAGCCGCGCGGCGTGCGTCTTCCGTGATCCCAGCGCGCCCACGTAGAACGCCTGCGACCGCAGCGCCCGGTCCAGGGCGGGATCGTCGAGCTTCGGGTCATGCGTCAGCGTCACGATGGCGGTGCGGCTGTCGGGCCGCAGCGCGTCCAGCGCCTCGTCCGGCCAGTCCGTGCTGACGGAGACGCCGGGGAAGCGCTCGTCGCTGGCGAACGCCCGGCGCGGGTCCGCCACCGTCACCCCGTATCCCAGCCCGGCCGCCATCGGCACCAGTGCCTGGGCGATATGCACCGCGCCCACCACCACCAGGCGCAGCGGCGGGTTGTAGGCGTGCAGGAACCACTGCGCGCCGTCCGCCTCGACCGTCTGGCTGCGGTCCGCTTGCAACGCAGCCTGTGCCGCCGCCGCCAGGCCGGCTGGCGCGTCGTCGCCGGGCAACAGGACCTGCTCGCCGGAGGGCAGCCGCGTCGCCAGCACCACGGGGCGCTGCGCCGCCCGCGCCTGCTCTAGCCGGGCCAGCAGGTCGGGCGTCATCCCAGGCGCTCGACGAACACCTTGAGCTTGCCGCCGCAGGCGAGGCCGACCTCCCAGGCGCGCTCGTTGGTCACGCCGAAATCCAGCAGTTGCGGCACGCCGGTCTCCATCGTGCGCTTGGCGGCGTCGGCGACGGCCCCCTCGATGCAGCCGCCGCTGACCGAGCCGGCCATCCGGCCGCTCGCCGTCACCGCCATCTGGCTGCCGGGCGGACGGGGGGAGCTGCCCCAGGTTTCCGTCACCGTCGCGATCGCCACCTGCTCGCCCGTCTTCGACCACGCGCTCGCGGTGCCCAACACGTCTTCGGCCTCGGTCATGCAGCCCTCCATCTGAGTTCGCGCCCGCGCGGCGGGGCCGGGCGGGACAGCAGGTTCACCAGGTCGCGCAGGCTGTCGAGGCTGTGGACCGTCCGGAACTCGTCCACATGCGGCAGCATCGCGCGGATGCCGCCGGATTTGGGCTGGAACCCGTCCCACCGCAACAGGGGGTTCAGCCAGATCAGCCGGCGGCAGGAACGGTGCAGGCGGTCCATGTTCTCAGACAGGCCGGCTGCGCCGTCGCGGTCCAGCCCGTCGGTCACCAGCAGCACCACGGCGCCCTGGCCCAGCACGCGCCGCGCCCAGCGTTGGTTGAACTCCTGCAGCGCCTCCCCGATGCGGGTGCCGCCCGACCAGTCGGGCACGGCGTGGGACACCATCTGGAACGCGACCTCGGGGTCCCTGAAGCGCAGTTGCCTCGTGATGTTGGACAGCCTTGTGCCGAACAGGAACACGTGCACCCGGTCCCGGTCGTTCGCCACGGCGTGCAGGAAATGCAGCAGGATTTGGGCGTAGCGCGCCATGCTGCCGGAGATGTCGCACAGCACCACGAGCGGCGGCGGACGCACCACGCGGGCGCTGCGGGACAGCTCCGTCAGCTCCCCGCCCCGGCGCAGGCTGCGGCGCAGCGTGGCCGCGAGGTCGATGCGCGGCCCGTGCGCGTCGGGCCGCAGCCGCCGGGTGCGGCGCAGGTCGAGGGGCAGGGACAGCCGGCGGATCTCCGCCTTGGCCCGGCCGACCTGCTCGGCGCTCATCTGCTCGAAGTCCATGCTGCGAAGCTGCTCCCGCTCGCTCACCGTCATCACGGCGTCGAGTTCGGGGGGCGCGTCCTCGGGCTTGGTCGGGGGGGCGCGCTTTGGCGCCATCGCCTCGGCGATGCGGCGGGCGCCGGGCTGCGCCGGCTGCTCCTGCGGCGGATTACCTTCCAGCAAAGCCAGGGCAGCGGCGTGCTGGCCCGCGTTGGGGTCGCGCCAGAACAGGTCGAAGGCGTGGTCGAACAGCTCGATATACTCGTGCCGGTGCACCATCAGGCCGCGCAGCGCCGAGCGGACCTGGGCGCGGTCGCCCAGCTCGACCAGTTCCAACGCCTGCCCGGCGGCGATCACCTCGGCCGGGCCGACCGGCAGCCCGGCCCGGCGCAGCAGGCGGGCGAAGTGCATGACGTTCGCGCCCAGCAGGCCGGTGGCGGCGCTCATAAAGGCGGCTGGGTCTTCGCCTTCGCCTCCGCGATCAGGCGTCCGGCCTCCGCGCCGCGGATCTTGGCGATGTCGTCCTGGTACTTCAGCAAGACGCCCAGCGTCTCATCGACCGCCTCGGCACTCAGTTCCTGCTGATCGAGGTATTGCAGCGCGCCCGCCCAGTCGATGGTCTCGGCGACGCCGGGCAGCTTGAACAGGTCGGCGTCGCGCAGCCGCTGCACGAAGGCCACGACCTCCTGCGATAGTCGCCAGGGCAGGCCCGGCGCCTTGGCCGTGAGGATCGCGCGCTCCCGCGAGGCGGAGGGGTAGTCCACCCATTGATACAGGCAGCGGCGGCGGATCGCGTCGTGCACCTCCCGCGTGCGGTTGCTGGTCAGCACGACGACCGGCGGCACCGCGGCGCGGACCGTGCCGTACTCCGGCACGGTGATCTGGAAATCGGCCAGCAGTTCCAGCAGGAACGCCTCGAACGGCTCGTCCGCGCGGTCCAGCTCGTCGATCAGCAGCACGGCAGGCGGCAGGTCCGGGTCGATGGCGGACAGCAGCGGGCGCGCCTGCAGGAACGGGCGGGAGAAGATGCTCTCCGCCAGCCGGTCCTGGTTGCGGTCGCCCCCGGCCTCGGCCAGGCGGATCGCCATCAACTGGCGCGCGTGGTCCCACTCGTAGGCCGCCGCCGACAGGTCCATGCCGTCGTAGCATTGCAGCCGCACCAGCCGCCGGCCCAGCCCGGACGCCAGCACCTTGGCGATCTCGGTCTTGCCGGTGCCCGGCTCACCCTCCAGGAACAACGGGCGGCGCATGGCCAGCGCCAGGTGGACCGTGGTCGCGAGGCCGGTGTCGGCGATGTAGCCGCCGGCCGCGAGCAGGGCGGCGGTCTCCGCGACGGTGCCGGGCAGTCCCGCCGGCTGTCCGTCAGCCAAAGACGTAGCTTTTGAAGATCATGATGAAGATGATGAGATACAGCGCCGCGCCGACGAAGGCGATGCGCGGGAAGCCGAACGGCTCCTTGGGGATCAAGGCGAACAGGCTGATGGCGGCCGGTGTCGATTTGGGCAAATGCAGCGGCGATTGCAGCTTCGGCGCCTCGCCCTCGCCGATGGGATTGCCGACGCTCGCGGTCAGCGGGGATTGCGGGGCCGCGGCGGCGGCAGCGGTTGCGGCCTCCCGTGCCCGTGCCCGATCCACCGCCGGCTGCGGCGCCTCGACAGAGGCCAGCGCGTCCGGCCCTGCCGGGGGCAGCACGTTCGCGGGCACCGTCTCTCCCGACATGGCAGGGGCGTCCGGCGCGGGGTTCGCCACCGCCGCCGTGAAGCGGTCGAAGAACATGTCGGCCATCTGCTTGCTGGTCGCGTCGATCAGCCGCGCGCCGAGCTGCGCGATCTTGCCGCCGACCTGCGCCTTCACATCGTATTGCAGCAGCGTGTCGGCCCCGTCGTCGGACAGCCGCACGTTGGCGCCGCCCTTGGCGAACCCGGCGACGCCGCCCTGGCCCTCGCCGCTGATGCGGTAGCTGTCGGGCGGGTTGAGGTCGGTGAGCTGCACCTTGCCGGTGAAGCGCGCGGCGATGGGGCCGATCTTGACCGCGGCCGTCGCCTTCAGGTCAGTGTCCGACGTCTTCTCCAGGCTCTCGCAGCCGGGAATGCAAGCCTTCAGCACCGCAGGGTCGTTCAGCGCGTCCCACACCTTTTGCCGAGGGGCAGGAATGTGCCGCTCGCCTGTCATGTCCATGTCGTCACCTCATTCAGTGCGCCGGACGTTACTGGCAGGGTGCCATCCGTGCAACCGACCCCACCTGACGCGCCGGGCGGGACCTGGTAAACGAGCCGCCACCCCAAGCCCGGAGCCGCCCCATGTCCTACCTGGTCGCCGCCGACCTCCCCGCCGAGCCTGCCGGCACCCGGTTCCGCGCGCTGATCGACCGCGGCGGCATCCTGCAGATCCCCGGCGCGCATAACGGCATGGCAGCGTTGCAGGCGCGTGCGGCCGGGTTCGAGGCGGCGTACCTGTCCGGCGCCGCCATGACCGCCAGCATGGGGCTGCCGGACCTCGGCATGATCACCGTCGATGAGGTCTGCTTCTTCGTCCGCCAGGTCGCACGCAGCAGCGCGCTGCCGGTGATGGTGGACGGCGACACCGGCTATGGCGAGGCGCTGAATGTCATGAGCATGGTCCGCAGCTTCGAGGACGCCGGCGCGGCCGCGGTGCACATCGAGGACCAGTTGCTGCCGAAGAAGTGCGGGCACCTGAACGACAAGCGGCTCGCGGACCCGCGGGACATGGCGGCCAAGGTCGCGGCGGCCCGCAAGGCGCGGCGGCATCTGTATATCCTGGCCCGCACCGACGCCGCCGCGAGCGAGGGCATGGACGGCGCCGTGGCCCGCGCCCAGCTGTATATGGACGCCGGCGCCGACGCGATCTTCCCGGAGGCGCTGCACTCCGCCGAGATGTTCCGCGAGTTCGCCCGCCGGATGCCCGGTGTGCCGCTGCTCGCCAACATGACCGAGTTCGGCCGCACCCCGTTCTTCACCGCGGCCGAGTTCGAGGCCATGGGCTACCGCATGGTGATCTGGCCCGTGAGCTCCATGCGCGTCGCGGCCAAGGCGTCGGAAACCTTGTACGCCGCCATCCGACGCGACGGCGGCACGCACAACGTGCTCGATCAGATGCAGACCCGGGCCGAGCTGTACGCCACCATCGACTACGCCGGCTACGAGGCGCTGGACCGGAGCATCGTCAGCACCGTGGTCCCGCACGGCATGCCGCAACGGGGCTGAGCGTGCAGCACGACCCGCTGCGGCGCTTCCCGTCGCCGCTGCAAAGCCCCGTGTACGTCGGAAGCGAGATCTACCGGCGCTCGACCTACGGCCCGACCCACCCGCTGGCGATCCCGCGGGTGACGATCTGCACCGACCTGTGCCGGGCGATGGGCTGGCTGCCGGAGGACGTGTTCGTCACGGCGCCGATGGCCGACCTCGCCGCCGTCACCCGGTTCCACGCCCCCGACTACGTCGCCGCCCTGGCGCGGGCGGAGGCGGCGCAGGCGGTGTCGGAGGACGACCGCGCCCGCTACCGCATCGGTGCGGAGGGGAACCCCGTTTATGCGGAGATCTACCGCCGCCCCATGACCTCGGCCGGCGGCGTCATGCTGTCCGCGGCGCTGACCGAGGGCGGCGGCATCGTGCATTGCCCCGGCGGCGGCACGCATCACGGCCGGCCCGACCGCGCCAGCGGGTTCTGCTACCTGAACGATCCGGTGCTGGGCATCCTCGCCTGGCTCGACCAGGGGTTGGAGCGGATCGTCTACCTCGACATCGACGCGCACCATGGCGACGGGGTGCAGGACGCCTTCCACGACGACTCGCGCGTGCTGACCCTCAGCGTGCACGAGGCCGGGCGGTGGCCGTTCACCGGCCTCGCCTCCGACCGTGCCGGCGGGGCCGCCCGCAACCTGCCGGTGCCGCAGGGCTTCAACGACAGCGAGATGGCCTGGCTGCTGCATCACGCGATCCTGCCGCTGATCGCGGCGCACCGGCCGCAGGCGGTCTTCCTGCAATGCGGCGCCGATGCGCTGGAGGAGGACCCGCTGGCCCGGCTGTCGCTGTCGAACAACGCGCATTGGTCCGTGGCGGCGGCGGTCCGCGACCTGGCGCCGCGGCTGATCGTCACGGGGGGGGGCGGCTACAACCCCTATACGGTCGGGCGCTGCTGGGCCGGGGTGTGGGCCACGCTGAACGGCATCGCCGTCCCGGACCGTACCACGCCGGAGGCCGAGGCCGTGCTGCGTGCGCTCACCTACAACCGGGCGGCCGGCCGCAACCCGCCGGGCCACTGGTTCACCACCCTGCGCGACGCCCCGCGGGACGGCCCGGTGCGCGACGCCGTGAAACTTCTCGCCGAGCAGGCGCTTTCGGAGCACCCCGCATGACCCGTCGTTCCCTGTTCGCCCTTTTGATGGTGATGCCCCTGATGGCAACCTCCCCGTCCATCCACGCCCAGACCGCGGCGCAGCCGGAACTGCCCAAGGAGAGGCTTTCGGTCATCACCCGGGACGGCAAGCGCCATGAGTTCCAGGTCGAGATGGCGCTGACCCCGGAGCAGCAGACGGTGGGCTTGATGTTCCGTCCCAGCGTGCCCGCCGATGGCGGCATGTTGTTCGACTGGGGTGTGCCGCGCGACAGCGGCATGTGGATGCGCAACACCATCAGCCCGCTCGACATGCTGTTCATCAACGCCGACGGCACGATCCGCCGGGTTGCCGAGGACACGGTGCCCGGCAGCCTCGCCACCATCGAGAGCCGCGGCCCGGTCCGCGCGACGCTGGAGCTTGCGGCCGGCACGGCGAAGCGCCTGGACATCCGGGTGGGCGACAAGGTGGAGCAGCGCATCTTTGGGAAGGCGCCGTAGCGTCGGCCTTGCGTTGCGGAGGGCCGGAACCTAGGTTGCGGCCGGGTCCGGGGCGTGGCGCAGCCTGGTAGCGCGCTTGTTTTGGGTACAAGAGGCCCCCGGTTCGAGTCCGGGCGCCCCGACCCGTCACTTTGAGGTGTCCAACCATGCGCGCCCGCATCTTCCAGCGCCCGAAGACCGCCACCCAGTCCGGCCATGCCGGCGCCGGCAACTGGGTGTTGGAATACCAGCCGACCGAGCGCGAGAAGAACGACCCGCTGATGGGCTGGTGGGGCAGCAGCAATACGGAGGGCCAGGTGCGTTTGCGCTTTGACACGCCGGAGGCCGCCGTGTCGTTCGCCGAGACGAAGGGCGTCGCCTACGACCTCGAGGTGCCGCCCGCGACCCGGCCGGTCAAGCCGAAAGCCTATGCCGATAATTTCCGCTACGGCCGGGCTGAAAACTGGACGCATTAGCTGTATGCAGGAGGCAACGCGCCCTTAGCTCAGTTGGATAGAGCGGCGGCCTTCTAATCCGCATGTCGGGGGTTCGAATCCCTCAGGGCGCGCCACGGTCTGCCACAACGCCGCACCCCCATCGCGCCAGCGCCGCCTGCCCCTGCGCATTGAGGCGATAGACCCCCCGCTCCACCCGGGTGAACCAGCCATACACGTCCCGCTGCAAGATGATGCCAGCCCGGGGTGCAACCGCCGCCAGGTCGCGCGGACGCAACGGTCCATCCGCGAGCTTCGCCGCGCAGGCCAGGGCCTCTTGACGGTAGACGGTCAAAATCGGCTCGCCGCGCGTGCCGCCGGGCGAGGGATCGCCGCGGCGCGCCCGGTGTTCGGCCAGCAGCGCCCGGCGGCGTCGGAGGTTGGCGCGGGGCCGATACGGCTCCGGCTCGGCCAGCACCTCGACATTGCCGCCCGGCAGGTGTGCCGCCAGCAGCCCGAAGCCGAGCAGCCGGCACAAGGCCCGGGCGCGCCGGTCGCGGTCCCGGCCGCGCCTGGTGGCGAGGACCGCGAGCCAAACTTCGTCGGCCGACGCCAATCGATCTACACCCTGCAGCACGAGTTCCAGGGTGAAGCCGAGCTTCATCTCCAGGATGACCAGCACCGGCGGCTCGCCTTCGCGCACGCCGACCACGTCGCAGCCGCCGACCTCGCCCTTGGCCTCGAAGCCGCGGGCGGCCAGGAACTGCTTGACCGCCGGGTAGAGCGCGACTTCCCGCAGGTCGAGGGCCGCCTAGAAGCCGATGATGACGTCGGCGGCCAAGGTCACGGCGCCGCGGTCCTTGCTGTCGTTATACACCCGGGAGTTGTTGAGCGTCTGGTCGTAGCGCACCTCCGGCCGGATCAGCAGGGTGCTGAGCTGCTGCGGCGCCCAGCTCGGCTTGTAGGTCAGCCCGGCGGTGAACTCGGTGTAGGTCGTGGGCTTCGGCGCCAGGATGAACCGGCTGAACACGCCGCGTTCCAGCGCCACGTAGTCGCGCTCGGCCACGGGGGTCGAGACGAAGAAGTTGGTGTTGTCCCGGTAGAGCTCCGCCCGGCCGTTCAGCGTCACCGTGTCCGACAGCGCATAGGAGGCATACTGCGCGATGCCCCACGCCTCCGCCCGGAAGCCGTCCTCCCGCACGTAGTTGCCCTCGGTGGTGAGCGTCAGCTTGTCCGTCGCCTTCCAGACGACAGCGAGGTCGTTGTAGTAGCGCATCGCGCTGTTGGCGAACGGCGTGTTCCGCTTGGAGTTTTCCGGCCCCATGTGGCTGAGCGCCAGCACCGTCAGCTTGCCGTCGAGCATGTTGAAGCCGATGCCCGCGATGCCGCCGGGCCGGTTGTTGTTGTCGCCATTGCCGTAGCCGACCGCCACGTTGGTGCCGCTGTCGATGCCCAAGTACAGGTCGATCAGGTCCGAGACGTGCGCCGTGGCGAGGGCGCCGACGTGCTTGTAGGGCAGGCCGTAGTTGAAGATGTACGAATGCGAGTAAAACGCATTGGTCTTGGGGTCGATCAGTTCCACCCCGAGCGGCGTCGGGTAGAGGCCGGCCTTGATGTCCAGGCCGTTCGCGAACAGGCCGGGCAGCCGCACGGTGACGTTGGCCTCGACGATGTCGATCTGGTTGCGGTCGTGGATGAGCTGGTCGAACACGCCAAGCGTATGGACGATGCGGGCGTCCGACCCGTACATGAGCTGCAGCTTGAACCCGACATCCGGGCTGGTGGCCTTCGGGTCCACGGTCCGGCCGAGGGTCACGAGGAACTGGTTCAGCACCGGGCGGTTCGAGTTGTCGTCGAACAGCCGGCCGAAGTTGCGGCGGTTATCGGGTCCGGCCGGGTTGACGGTGATCCCGGCGTCGCCCTGGAAGTCCAGCTTGATGCTGCTCGCCCACTCGCTGAGGTTCGCGGGGGCGACGTAGGGCTTGTCCTCCGGGGTGACGGAGGGATTGCCTGGCATCAGGGTCTGCGCGGGCGGCGTCGCCTGCGCATGGGCGCCGCCGCACAGGGCGGTGCTTGCCAGCAGCAGGGCCGCTGCGGCGTTGAACAGGGGGCGTGCAGCCCGGCGGATGGGGGCGGGATTATGTTGCATGCGGGGTGTCTTGCATGAGACGTGCCGTTCTGGACATGTGATTCATCATAAAAACGTTTGGCCGCCCCGCATCGGCGCACCCGGCCGGGCCGGGTGCGCCTGCACGCGGCGTCAGACGGAGTAGTACATCTCGAACTCGACGGGGTGCGGCGTGTGCTCGAAGCGGTACACCTCGGTCCATTTCAGCTCGATGTAGCTGCTGATCTGCTCGGCGCTGAACACGTCGCCCGCTAGCAGGAACTCGTGGTCCGCCTCCAGCGCGCCCAACGCCTCGCGCAGGCTGCCGCACACGGTGGGGATGCCCTTCAGCTCCTCGGGCGGCAGGTCATACAGGTCCTTGTCCATCGGGTCGCCCGGGTGGATCTTGTTCTTGATCCCGTCCAGCCCCGCCATCAGCAGCGCCGAGAAGGCGAGGTAGGGGTTGGCCGACGCATCCGGGAACCGCACCTCGACCCGCTTGGCCTTTGGGTTGGTCGTGTAGGGAATGCGGCAGGACGCCGAGCGGTTGCGGGCGGAGTAGGCCAGCAGCACCGGCGCCTCGAACCCGGGGATCAGCCGCTTGTAGCTGTTGGTGCTCGGGTTGGTAAAGGCGTTGCACGCCTTGGCATGCTTGATGATTCCGCCGATGAAATACAGGCACATCTCCGACAGGTCGGCATAGCCGTTGCCGGCGAACAGCGGCTTGCCGTCTTTCCAGATGCTCTGGTGGGTGTGCATGCCCGATCCGTTGTCGCCGTAGATCGGCTTCGGCATGAACGTCGCGGTCTTGCCGTAGCTGTGCGCGACGTTGTGGACGCAGTACTTATAGATCTGCATCTGGTCGGCCATGGTCAGCAGGCTGCCGAACTTGGTGCCCAGCTCGTGCTGGCTTTGGGCGACCTCATGGTGGTGCTTCTCAATGGGCAGGCCCATCTCGCCCATGCTGGACAGCATCTCGGCCCGCAGGTCGCTCTCGCTGTCCACCGGCGGCACGGGGAAGTAGCCGCCCTTGACGCCGGGCCGGTGGCCCATGTTGCCCTCGGCGTAGTCCTTGAGGTTGGCGCCGGGACCCTCGACGCTGTCGATGTTGACGGTGCTGAAATTGGGGCCGACGCCGAAGCGGATGCTGTCGAAGATGAAGAACTCGGCCTCGGCGCCCACCATCACCGTGTCGCCGATGCCGCTGCTTTCCACGTAGGCTTGCGCCTTTTTCGCGGTGCTGCGCGGGTCGCGGGCGTAGGGCTGCCCGGTGCTCGGCTCGAAGATGTCGCAGAACAGGATCAGGCTCGGCTTGGCGGCGAACGGGTCCATGACCGCCGTGGCCGGGTCGGGCATGAGGATCATGTCGCTCTCGTTGATCGCCTTCCAGCCGGCGATCGAGCTGCCGTCGAACATGATGCCGTCACGGAACGCATCCTCGTCGATGGTCGAGACGTGCTGCGCCGTGTGCTGCCATTTGCCGCGCGGGTCGGTGAACCGCAGGTCCACGTACTCCACGGAGTTCTCGTGCATCATCTCCATGACGTGGGCGACGCTGCCGGCGGCCGGGCCGGCCCCTGTGCCGGTCTCGGGCGAATTGGGCTCCATTGCCATCCTGGTTCTCTATCCCTCGTTTGCGGGCCACCCGACGCGGCCTGCGTCATTCGTTTAGCCGTATGGCGTTTAGTCGCTTGGGGCGCCTGCGGGAAGCCGGGGGGCTTCCGGGGATGCCGTGGGCATCCGAGGATGCCGCAGCCGTCCGGGGAAGCGGGGCTAGATCGCGTCGTCGCCGCGTTCGCCGGTTCGGATGCGGATGACCTCCTCGATCTGGCTCACGAAGATCTTGCCGTCGCCGATCCGGCCGGTGCGCGCGGCGTTGACGATGGCCTCGACGGCGCGTTCCACGACCGCGTCTTCGCAGACGACCTCGATCTTCACCTTGGGGAGGAAGTCCACGACGTATTCGGCGCCGCGATACAATTCCGTATGGCCCTTCTGCCGGCCGAACCCCTTGGCTTCCATCACCGTGATCCCCTGCAGCCCTACCTCGTGCAGCGCCTCCTTCACTTCGTCCAGCTTGAACGGCTTGATCACCGCTTCGATCTTTTTCATGCGTGCCGCGCCGGGCGGTAAGCCCCGCGTCCTCCCTTGCTGCGTAGGCCGTCCGGCGGGGGGACGGCTCCAGAGGTTTGCATGCAGCGTGCCAGCCGGCAAATCCGCGCCACGCCAGCCAGGGGCGCCGCCGCATGGGTCCGGAAGCAGGCACGCTGCGGCATGGCTGCACAACCTGTAGGCAAGTTGAAGCCGGGGCCGATTGGACCCATACTCGGACGCTTACCTTGAGCCGGAGGCCCGACCCTTGAAGCCCGCGAACCAACTGCTGTCCGCCACGGGGACGACGGTGTTCACCGTGATGTCCGCCCTCGCCACGCAGCACCAGGCGATCAACCTCGGCCAGGGCTTCCCGGACACCGACGGCCCGGCGGAGATCATCCAGGCCGCGGCCGACGCGCTGCGGGACGGGCGCAACCAGTATCCCCCGCTGACCGGCGTGCCGGAGTTGCGGGACGCCGTCGCCCGCGCCAACCAGCGGTTCTACGGCCTCCAGATCGACCCGGTGACGGAGGTCGTCGTCACCTCCGGCGCCACGGAGGCGATCACCGCCAGCCTCATGGCCCTGCTGAACCCCGGCGACGAGGTCGTGCTGATCGAGCCGCTGTACGACACCTACCTGCCCGTCGTCCGCATGCTCGGCGCCGTGCCGCGCCTGGTGCGCCTCCTGCCGCCGAAATGGGAGCTGCCGCGCGCCGAGCTTGCCGCGGCGTTCGGTCCCAAGACCAAGGCCATCCTGCTCAACACGCCGATGAACCCCTGCGGCAAGGTGTTCACCGCCGCCGAGCTGGCCTTCATCGCCGACCTGCTGGCGAAGCACGACGCCTACGCCGTGTGCGACGAGGTGTACGAGCATCTGACCTATGACGGCTGGCGGCACATCCCGCTGATGACGCTGCCGGGCCTGCGCGACCGTTGCCTGCGGATCGGCAGCGCCGGCAAGACGTTCAGCCTCACGGGCTGGAAGGTCGGCTACGTCGCCGGCCCGGCCGCGCTGTGCGCCATCGTCGCCAAGGCGCACCAGAACCTCACCTTCACCACGCCGCCCAACCTGCAGCGCGCGGTGGCGGTGGGCCTGGGGCTGGACGACGCTTATTTCGCCGGGCTGGCCTCGGCGCTGGCGGCGAAGCGGGACCGGCTGTCGGCGGGCCTCGCGGGCATCGGCTTCGGCGTGTTGCCGGCGATGGGCAGCTACTTCGTGACCGCGGATTTCAGCCGGCTGGGCTTCGCCGGCGACGACGTGGCGTTCTGCCGGCACCTCACCGAGCAGGCCGGCGTCACGGCCATCCCGGTCTCCGCGTTCTATGAACAGGACGCGCCCGGCCACTACGCCCGGTTCGCCTTCTGCAAGCAGGACGCGCTGCTGGATGCGGCCGTGGCCCGCCTCGCGCGGCATTTCCAGGGGCGGGGCGGTACTGCCCGGTTGACGGCGGCGGGCTGAAGGCCGTAAACCGCGCGCCTGCTGTGGCGGACGTAGCTCAGTTGGTAGAGCGCCAGGTTGTGGTCTTGGATGTCGCGGGTTCGAGACCCGTCGTTCGCCCCAGCAGTTCCCATCCCGCATCCCTTCCTTAGCGTCTGGCGTGCATAACGGCACGCCGTGTGCTTCACTTCCGGTACGTGATTCGGAAGGGTTGGGTATGAAGCGTTTTGCCGTCGCCGCTGTGCTGATGTGGGCCGCGCTGCTGTGGGCCGCGCCGCCCGCCCGGGCCGCGGAGGATGTCGTGATCGGGGCGATCTACCCGTTGACCGGCAACGCGGCGCAGATCGGCGCCGACGCCCGGGCCGCCATCGACACGATGCTGGACATCGTGAACGGCGCGCATGATCCGCTGCCGATGCTGATGGGCGGGGGCGGCGGGCTGGACCGCCTCGGCGGCGCCAAGCTGCGCGTCGTCTATGCCGATCACCAGAACGACCCGCAGAAGGCCCGGGCGGAGGCCGAGCGGCTGATCACCCAGGACCACGTCGCGGCGCTGATCGGCAGCTACACCAGCGCCACCGCCGCGACCATCAGCCAGGTGGCGGAGCGGTACGAGGTGCCGTACCTGTCGATGGACAACTCCTCGCCCAGCCTGCACAAGCGCGGCCTCAAGTGGTTCTTCCGCACCAGCCCGCACGACGAGATGTTCACGGCGGCGATGTTCGATTTCTTCGCAGAGGTCGGCCAGAAGACCGGGCGCCCCGTGAAGTCCGTCGCCCTGTTCTACGAGGACAGCATCTTCGGCGCCGACAGCAGCGCCGTGCAGCGCAAGCTCGCCGCCGCGGCCAAGCTGACGGTGGCGGCGGACATCAAGTACCGCGCGAACTCGCCGTCGCTGTCGGCGGAGGCGCAGCGCCTCCGTGCGGCCGACGCCGACGTGCTGATGCCGTCCAGCTACACGTCGGACGCCATCCTGGTGATGCGCAGCCTGTCGGAACTCGGCTTCAAGCCGCGCGCGGTGATGGCGCAGGCGGCGGGGTTCCAGGAGCAGGCGTTCCTGACCGCCGCCGGGCCGCTGGCGGAGGGCATCTTCAGCCGGTCGAGCTTCGCCGGCGACGCCGTGTCCTCCCGCCCGGCCATCGCGCCGGTGATGGCGCTGTTCCGGGCGCGGGCGAACAAGGACCTGAACGACAACACCTCGCGGCAGGTCGTGGCGGTGCAAATCCTGGCGGACGCGATCAACCGGGCCGGCTCGGCGAAGCCCGACGACATCCGCCGCGCGCTGATGGCGACCAACGTGCCCGGCGAGCAGACGATCATGCCGTGGAAGGGCGTGCGCTTCGACGAGGCCGGGCAGAACCAGGACGCGACTCCGGTCATCCAGCAGATCAAGGGCGGCACGTTCCACACGGTGTTCCCGCCCGCCGTCGC
Organism: uncultured Acetobacteraceae bacterium; assembly: GCA_964252005.1. Lineage (GTDB taxonomy): Bacteria > Pseudomonadota > Alphaproteobacteria > Acetobacterales > Acetobacteraceae > CAHJXG01. Next base: position 77,226 of record CAXULX010000009.1, read on the forward strand.
CGTGCAGGAGCCGGAGTGGAACGTCGGCAAATAATCAGGCTGCGCGAGTTAATCCATGGATGACAACCGTCGCGTGTGATGCGATGCTCGCGCCATGCCGGCCGACACCGTCAAGACGTCCGAATTCTGGACCGCCTGCCTGGAGGAGCGGCAGGCGTCGGGGCGTGCGGCTTGGATGTACGCGATTGACCATCCGCGGCTGCGGGCCGGGCTGTATGATGCTTACCTGGGCGGCCTCGACCCGTTTTCCTGGATGCGCGCGCGCATGCCGGCCCCGGCACAGCATGCGCTGGAGATCGGCTGCGGCGGCGGGGACCTGGCCTTCGGGCTGATCGAGGCCGGCACCTGCGAGCGCATCGACGCCTTCGACATCGCCGAGGGCGCCATTATCGCGGCGCAGGCCCGGGTGCGGGAGCTGGGGGTGCCCACGCTGCGCTTCCACCTGCTGGACGGCAACGCCTGGACGATGGCGCGCAACCAGTATGACTTCGTCTATGCGAGCCACGCGCTCCATCACATCGAGGCGCTGGAGCACCTGTTCGCCCAGGTCGCTGCGACGCTCCAGCCCGGCGGCGTGCTGTTCGCCAGCGACTATATCGGCCCGTCCCGCATGCAGTACGCGGACGCGCACCTCGCCGCCATGAACGCGGCGCTGGCGACGCTGCCCGAAGCGAAGCGGCTCGACCGCTTCGGCGTGCTGAAGACCGCCATCGCGCGCCGTCCCGTCGAACTCTATCTGCGGCACGACCCGAGCGAGGCGGCCCGGTCGGCCGAGATCGTCCCGGTCCTGCGCCAATTTTTCGACGTGGAGGTCGTGCCGATGGGCATGAGCCTGTCGTTCGAGGTGCTGCTCGACATCGCCCACAACTTCGATCCCGACGACGACGGCGACAACGCGCTGATCGACGGGATCATGCGGCTTGAACAGGAGGCCGAGCGGACCGGGGCGGCGGAGCCGCTGTTCGCCTGCCTGGTCGCGCGGCACAAGGCGGTCGCGCCGCCGCCCGCGGCCGTCCCGCCGCTCGACCTCGATGCGTTCCGCGGGATCGAGGGATGGATGGCCGACGAGGCGGCCGACCTCACCAGCCGGCTGTTCCATTGGCAGCGGTCCATGCAGGCGGTGACCGGCGTGCTGGAACTCGGCGTGTTCAAGGGGCGGTATCTCAGCCTGCTGGCGAGCCTGGCGCAGGGCACGGACGCGCCCATCGTCGGCGTCGATGCCTTCACCTCGCGCGTCGGCGAGCAGATCCCGCAGGCGGACCGGGACTACGCCCGGGACGTGGCGCTGGCGACGGTCGCGGCGCTGGCGCCCGATGCGGCGCCGCCGACGCTGCTCGTCGCCTTCACCGCGGACGTGGACATCGGCACGCTGCGCGGCCTCGGCCCCGGCGGCTACAGCTTCATCAGCGTGGACGCCGGGCACTTGGCGGCGGACGTGCAGGCGGACCTGGCGATGGTCGGGCAACTGGCCACGGAGCACACGATCATCGCCGCCGACGACGTGTTCAACCCGCAGACCCCGGGGGTGATGGAGGGGCTGTGCCGGCACTTCGCCGCCCACCCCGGCACCGTGCTGGCGCCCTTCGCCTGGGCGGGCAACAAGCTGTTCCTGTGCCATTGGGAGACGCATGCGACCCTGCTGGCCTACGTCCATGGCCTGCTGCGCGACCCGGCCGCGCCGCCCTACATCGCGAAGTCGCGCGCGACACACGCGCACAACCAACGGCTGGGCTTCTCGCCCTCGCTGTTCGGCTACGAGATCTTCGCGTTCGAATGGATGTGAACCCGGCGCCCGCCCCGTTGCGGCTGCACCGGCACACCGAGGTGCCGCACCGGGTCGAGCTGGTGGTCCCCGGCCGCTCCTACGCCGTGCAGGGGCCGCCGCGGCTGTTTAACTACCTCACCCGCGATCCGGTGTTGCTGTCCTGGTTTCCCGAGGAACTGCGTCGCACCGCCATCGACTGCCCGGACGAGCACGTGATCCGGCTCCGCGACGCGCACGTCGTGCATGGGCATTATTTGATCCTGCATCCGGACCAGGCGCTGGCCGACACGTTCAACTTCGACGACGGCGCGGTGAACCGGCCCGTCATCACCGAGGTCGGCCAGCAGATCCTGCGCGGCGAGGTCCACCGCTGGCCGGCCAGCGGATTGCCGACGTTCCACATCTTCAAGGACGTGTACTACAACTACGCCCACATGATCGTGGAGGTGCTGCCCAAGCTGCTGCATATCCGGGCCATGGGCATCCGGCGCTTCACCCTGCTGTTCCCCTGGTCCGGCCTGGCGTATCTGCCGGCCGTGCAGCATGCCGCGGAGGTGCTGGGCCTCTGCTTCGAGCACGTCGTCTGCTACAACAACCAGATCCTCCGGGTGGACGAGGTGTTGTGGATCGGGCCGGTCGCCCAGCATGACCGGCGCAAGTCGCAGACCCTGCGTGAGCTCGCGCAGATCCTGGGCTCCACGGCGCCAGCTTCGGCGTTCCCGCGCCGGCTTTACATCACGCGGTCCCCCAGCGCGATCCGCCCCATCGCGAACCAGCCGCAACTGGAGGACCTGGCCCGCAGCCGCGGCTACCACGTCATCGACCCCGGCGGCCTCAGCTTCCCTGAGCAGGTCGGGCTGTTCCATGGCGCCGACCACGTGCTCGGCCCGATGGGGGCGGGGCTGACCAACACGGTGTTCATGCGCCCGGGCACCCGGGTCAGCATGTTCACCAACCGCCGGGTCGATCCGTTCTACTACGACATCGCCCGGCTGATCGGCCTGCACTTCGATTGGGTGTTCTTCCAGGACGCCGAGTCCTGGACCGAGATCATGCAGACCGAAGCCTGGACCATCGACGCCGCGCGGTTCGCGGGCATGCTGGCCTGGCTGGATTAGGCGCGCGGCAACAGTTGCTCGGCCAAGGTCGCCCAATACGATGCGCCGACCGGCAGGATCGCATCGTTGAAGTCGTATTTCGGGTGGTGCACCATCGCCCCCCCGGCATCCCGCCCGGCGCCCAGCATGATGTAGGCGCCCTGCTTCGCGTTCAGCATGAAGCTGAAATCCTCGCCACCCATGGTGGGGCGTTCCATGTGCTCGACCGCGGCGGCGCCCTGCACCGTTTCGGCCGCGTGCCGGGCCAGCGCCATCGCAGCCGGGTCGTTCACGGTGGCGGGGTAGGTGCGGTCGAACACGACGTGGGCCTGGGCGCCGAACCCCTCGGCGATGCTGGTGGCGAGGCGCCGCAGCCGCGACTCCAGGATGTCGCCGACCGCCGGGTCGAACCAGCGGGCGGTGCCGAGCATGCGGACCGTCTCGGGGATCACGTTGTAGATGTGGCCACCCTGGATGCTGCCGATGGTGACGACGCCGGCCTGCGCCGGCTCCACGTTGCGGGCGACGATGGTCTGGAGCGCCTGGACGATGGCGGCGCTGACCACGATGGGATCGACGCCGGTGTGCGGCTGGGCGCCGTGCGCGCCGCGGCCGGTGACCGTGATCTCGATGTTGGCGACCGCGGCCATGACCGGGCCGTCCCGCCACTGGAACACGCCGGCCGGCACGGCGGGCCAGTTGTGCAGGCCGTACACCTGCTGCATCGGGAACTGCTCGAACAGGCCCTGCTCGACCATCATCTGCCCGCCGCCACGGTTCTCCTCGGCCGGCTGGAAGATGACATAGACGGTGCCGGCGAAGTTGCGGGTCTCGGCCAGGTAGCGCGCCGCACCCAGCAGCATCGTGGTGTGCCCGTCATGGCCGCAGGCGTGCATCACGCCGGGGGTCTGGCTGGCCCACTCGGCGCCGGTCTCCTCGTGGATTGGCAGCGCGTCCATGTCGGCGCGCAGGCCGATGGCGCCTGCGGCACCTTCGGGTGCCGGGTGCGCGCCGCGGATCACGCCGACCACGCCTGTGCCGGCCAGCCCGGCATGAACCTCGTCCACGCCGAAGCTGCGCAGATGCTCCTGCACCACGCCCGAGGTCCGCGTCTCCCTCAATGCGAGTTCTGGGTGGCGGTGCAGGTCATGGCGCCACGCCGTCATGTCGGCGTGGAACTCGGCGATGCGGTTGATGACGGGCATGTCAGGGTCCTTCAGCAGTTAGGGCGGGGCAAAGGTCAGCGCGAGGCCGGCGGCGAGGGGGAGGGGGTCGATGCCCAGGATGCGCCGCATGGCGTCGATTGGGAACGCCTTGTCCTCCATCAACCGGCGCACCTCGTCCGCCCGGATGCGCGGCAGGCCCGGCAGCGTGGTCAGCGGCGTGAGCGCAAGCAGCAGGGCGGCGGGGACCGGGACGGTCCAGGGCGCGCGCAGCCGGGCCGCCAGGGCGACGGCGCGGATGAACGCCGCGTAGGGCATGGCCTCCAGCCCGGCGATCACCAGGCTGCGCGGCCCCTCCCACGCCACCTCCAGCGCCGCGCGCAGGCAGCAGGTCACGTCGGATTGATGGATGGGCTGCACCAGCGCCCGCCCGCCGCCCGGCAGCGGCACGACGGGCAGGCGGCGCAGCAGGGCGGCGAGGCGCTGCACGTTGTCCTCACCGGCCGCGCCGTAGATCATGGTGGGATGCAGCAGCACGCCGGACCGGCCGGAGGCGAGGAACGCCGCCTCTCCCGCCAGCACGCCATCGCCATGCGCGTCCGGCCAGCGGGTGAACTTGCGGGTGCTGCCGAGGAAGACGAAGCGGTCGGCATGGGCGGCGGCGGCCAGGATGGCGGGGATGTGCCGGGCATGGGCGCAGGACACGACCCGCGCCGCCGCCGCCAGCGCCGGGTGCAGGCCAGCGTCCGTGAGGTCGGCGATCAGCGGCGCGCCCGGCAGCCCGGTCGCCGCCCAGCGCGCGGCGCTGCGCACCACCGGCGTGTAGGGCACGCCGTCGTGCAGCAGCGAGCGGCAGAGCGCCGCGCCCGACCGGCCGCTGGCGCCGATGACATGGATGGGGTCCATCGGCGCACCCTATCCCGCCGACCCCGCCGGGCCTGTGGTATCATCATACCACAGCGCTAAATGCTTGACGCCATATGGGTTTCAGAGCATATGCCGCGCTCTGATGCAGTTGGAACATCCATGATGAAGACGACCCTTTCGCTCAAGCCCGCCGAGGTGAGCAAGGGCTGGACGCTGATCGACGCCGACGGCCTCGTGCTCGGACGGCTGGCTGCGATCATCGCCCAGCGCCTGCGCGGCAAGCACAAGCCGCAGTTCACCCCGCATGTCGATTGTGGGGACAACGTGGTGGTGGTCAACGCCGAGAAGGTGCGCGTCACCGGCAACAAGGCCGACCAGAGCATCTTCTACTACCATACCGGCTACCCCGGCGGCATCAAGGGCCGCAGCATCCGCCAGCGCCTGGAGAGCAAGCATCCCCAGCGCGTGATCGAGAAGGCCGTCGAGCGGATGATCACCCGCGGCCCGTTGCAGCGCCAGCAGATGCGGCATCTGCACGTCTATGCCGGCGGCGCCCACCCGCATGACGGGCAGCAGCCGAAGCCGCTCGACATCGCCGCCATGAACACCAAGAACAAGAGGGCCTAACGATGTCCGACGCCCCCATCGAAGCGCCGACCCGTACCCTGGCCGACCTCAAGGACCTCGCGGTCGCCACCGCGATGGTCACCAGCGACGCGCCGTTGCGGGAGGCCAAGCGCGACGCGCTGGGCCGCAGCTACGCCACCGGACGCCGCAAGAACGCCATCGCCCGCGTCTGGATCAAGCCGGGCAAGGGCGAGATCAGCGTTAACGGCAAGCGCGTCACCCAGTACTTCGCCCGCCCGGTGCTGCGCATGCTGATCACCCAGCCGTTCCTGGTGACCGACCGCTACAACCAGTTCGACGTGTTCTGCACCTGCAACGGCGGCGGCCTGTCGGGCCAGGCCGGCGCGGTGCGCCATGGCATCAGCCGGGCGCTGACCTACTACGAGCCGGACCTGCGCGGCGTGCTGAAGCTCGCGGGCTTCCTGACCCGCGACAGCCGCGTGGTCGAGCGCAAGAAGTACGGCAAGGCCAAGGCCCGACGCAGCTTCCAGTTCAGCAAGCGGTAACCGCGCACCCGACACGACTCGCATAGGGGGGCGGTCCGCATCGGGCCGCCCCTCTTGCGTTTCGGCCCCTCGCAGCCTGACGATGGTCCAAGCAGGAGGATTGCCATGCCCAGCACAACGCCGCCCGCCACCGTGTTCATCGATGGGGAGGCCGGCACGACGGGCCTGGGCATCCGCGAGCGCCTGGCCGCCGTGCCGGGCGTGGCCCTGCGCAGCATCGACCCGGCGCACCGCAAAGACCCAGAGGCGCGACGCGACCTGATGGCGTCGGTGGATCTGGTCGTGCTGTGCCTGCCGGACGCGGCGGCGCGGGAGAGCAACGCGCTGGCCGACAGCCTGGGGGAGCGCGCGCCGAAGCTGCTGGACGCCAGCACCGCGCATCGCTGCGATCCCGGCTGGGCCTACGGCTTCCCCGAGCTGTCGCCGGAGCAGCCGGCGCGGATCGCGGGCGCCGCGCGGGTCGCCAATCCCGGCTGCTATCCGACCGGCGCCATCGCGCTGCTGCGCCCGCTGGTGGACGCCGGGCTGCTGCCGCCCGGCCATCCCGTGTCGGTCAACGCGGTCAGCGGCTATTCCGGCGGCGGGCGCGCCATGATCGAGGCGCACGAGGCGCAGGGCGGCCCGGCGTTTGAGCTGTATGCCCTCGGCCTCGAGCACAAGCATGTGCCCGAGTTGCAGCTCCATGCCCGGCTGACCCGGCGCCCGATCTTCGTGCCCTCGGTCGCGCATACGCGGCAGGGCATGCTGGTGTCGGTGCCGCTGCATCTGGACACGCTGCCAAGCCGTCCGCGCCTGGCCGACCTGCATGACGCCCTCGCCGCCCGCTACCGTCACAGCCCCCTCATTCGGGTGCTGCCGAGCGGGCCGGCGGGCACGTTGGAGGCGACGGCGCTGAACGACACGGACGCCATGGAACTGCGGGTGTGCGGCAATGACCGGGAGGGCCAGGCGGTCCTGATCGCCCGGTTGGACAATTTGGGGAAGGGCGCGTCCGGCGCCGCGGTGCAGAACCTGCGCCTCATGCTGGGCCTCGATCAGCCCGCCGTGCAGGAGATGGCCGATGCCGGCTGAGCGCACGGGCTTGCTGTTCCTGTGGGAGGGCGTCGCTCCGACGATTGCGGGGGATGCCTGGGTGGCGCCGAACGCGACGGTGATCGGCGATGTGCGGCTGGGTGCGCGCAGCAGCGTCTGGTTCGGCTGCGTGCTGCGCGGCGACACCAACCGCATCACCGTGGGCGCGCGCAGCAACATCCAGGACGGCACCATCGTGCATGTGAACGCGGGCGCGGAGTGGGCCTGCGTCGTCGGCGACGACGTGACGATCGGCCACGCGGCGATCATCCATGCGTGCCGGCTGCATGACCGCGCCTTCGTCGGCATGGGCGCCACCGTGCTGGACGGCGCCGTGATCGAGGAAGGCGGCATGCTCGCCGCCGGCGCCTTGCTCACGCCGGGCAAGCGGATCGGCCGGCAGGAGCTTTGGGCCGGCGTCCCCGCACGCAAGCTGCGCGACATGCCGGATGAGGAGCGGGCCGGGTTGGATCAGAACGCCATCCACTACGCGGACCTCGCCGCGCGCTACCGCGTGGGGCTTCGCCCGGCGCCCTGAGCCACCATCTATCGTCCACGTCGTGAGCCGCCATCGACGGCGGCCGATGAACGGGGACGACCAATGGTTCGAAAGCTACTATTTGCCATGACGTGTCTTTTGCCGGCGGCCTGCGCGGGCGGACTGCACCCCGTGGTGCCCGACACGGCGCGTCTGGCGCCGGGTGCGCTCGGCAGCGGCCTTGATCCCGACGTGACCGCGGTGAACCTGGCGCAATGGGCGTTTGCGGACAGCGGGCGCACCCATGGGCGTCCCATCGAGGGCGCGCGGGCGGCGGCGTCGATGGACTATATCGCCGGCGAACTCTACACCAGCCCGCGCTGGTCCAACATCGACGCGCTCACGAAGGAGCAATTGCTGCAAGGGCGGCAGGAGGTCCGGGCGGCGCTCGGCGTGGTGCCGGGCACGCCGTCGCAGGCGGTGGTGGATCGCTTGACGACCGCCGCCAACGCGCTGGCCGGCGGCGATCAGGCCGTCGCCGTGGCCCAACTGAGCAGCCCGGTGTTCACTGAGTCCGGCGAGCAGGTGCTGCAACGCCTGGGCAACCTGCCCTACATGAGGATGGCGAACGTCTCCACGATGCGGGCGGCCGGCGAGCTTTTTCAAGACGGAAGAGGTGACATGTTCTGGTAAGGCGGCTGCCCGACAGGCGGGCAGCCCCAACCCTCTAAGCTTCCCGTATGGCGCGGAGCACCGAACGATCCTCGCCGGCCAGCGATCGGTAGATCTCCAGGTAATCCTCCGCCATGCGCCGCGCGGTGAAACGATCTTCGAACCGTTGGCGGACGGTGTTGCGCGACAGCTTGGACAGGCGGTTCACCGCCGACATCGCGCCCCGCTCGTCCTCGACGATGAAGCCGCTCACGCCGTCTTCCACGATCTCCGGCACCGAGCCGCGGTTGAAGGCGATGACGGGCGTGCCGCATGCCATGGCCTCGATCATCACCAGCCCAAACGGCTCGGGCCAATCGATGGGCATCAGCAACGCCTTGGCGCCGCTGAGGAATTCGGGCTTCTGGGCGTCGTTGATCTCGCCGATCATCTCCACGCCGCCGCCCGCGAGCATCGGTTGGATCACCTCGTCGAAATAGGTCTGGTCGGTCCGGTCCACCTTGGCGGCGATCTTGAGCGGGATGCCGCAGGCCCGGGCGATGCGGATGGCGCGGTCCGGCCCCTTCTCCGGCGCGATCCGGCCCAGGAAGGCCAAGTAGTCCTTCGGACCCGGCTGGGGCGTCAGCAAGGTCTCCGGCAGGCCGTGCAGCACCGTCCCGACATAGCGGGCCTGCGGCAACGGGCGGCGTTGCGCGTCGCTGATGGAGACGATGGGCGCATGTTGGAACAGGTCGAACATCGGCTGCCATTCCGGCAGGTCGAGCCGCCCGTGCATGGTGGTGACGTACGGGGTGCGCTGACGGCTGAACAGGCTGAAGGACCAATAATCCAGATGGAAATGCAGCACGTCGAACTCATCCGCCCGGCGGCGCACGGCTTCCATCATCAGCATGTGCGGAACAATCGGATCGCGGATGGTCGGGTCAAGGCGGAGGGCGCGGGGCCAGACCGGCTCCAGCTTGGCGGAGGTCACGGAGTCGCCGCTGGCGAACAACGTCACGTCATGGCCCTGGGCCACCAACTCCTCGGTCAGGAACGAGACGACACGCTCTGTCCCGCCATACAGCTTGGGGGGAACCGCCTCGTGCAGGGGCGCGATTTGCGCAATACGCATTGTCAGGCTTCTCCTCACATTCACTTCGTCTGAATTAATCACCAAAAACGGCAATTGTTTGGCGACCTACGGAGGGCTCAGCCCGGATGCTGCGGTGCAACGCAAACGTGAACGGGAGGGCGGAATACGGCAATTCCCCCATGCCAAGCAGGGCGGAATCGGCAATGCGCCAGCACGGGATGCGGCGGACTGGGCACGGGCTCGCAACGGCCCAGCGGGCAGACGCTCAATTTCTAGAAGCGCGCGGGCCGCTTGCAGTGGCCGGCAGGGCACGGGGCGAGGTCGGAGGCCGCCGGTTCATCCAGGCGCAGGCCGAAGCCAAGCGGCCCGGCATGCGCTGGGACGGTGAAGACACACACTCCGACGCGGCTGAGCATAGCCCAACGGCATGGATGGGCATCGGAAACATGAATTGCGGTTCTTGCGGTGCAGTCCGGGGCGCTGTGCGGGTCCGGACTGCAAACCGCGGCCGGCGGGCTGTGGCCCGGGCCGCGGGGTCGGCGGTGGGGGAGGGCTAGAAGCCCTCGCGCTCCAGCCGCTTGCGCTCCATCTTGCGGGCGCGGCGCACGGCCTCGGCGGCCTCGCGTGCCCGGCGCTCCGACGGCTTTTCGTAATGCCGCCGCAGCTTCATCTCGCGGAACACGCCCTCGCGCTGCATTTTTTTCTTCAGCGCCTTGAGCGCCTGATCAACATTGTTGTCACGAACGAGAACCTGCACTTGGCCGCTTTCTCCTTTTGCCTGGGACATGCCCGGGCTTGGGCATGATATATGGGTCCGGTCGCCTGGACCTTGGAGGGCGGCTATAGCACCGTCTCGTCGCCTCGCCAAAGCCTTTCGCCACCCCATTTGCAACCCTGCTTGCCGAATTGCCGAGGATATCATGGCCATCCTTAAGATCGCCCGCATGGGCCACCCGGTCCTGCTGACCCCGGCCGCCCCGGTCGCCGACCCCGGCGCGCCCGACATCCGCCGCTTGGTCGCCGACATGATCGAGACCATGGAGGACGCGCAGGGCGCCGGGTTGGCCGCGCCCCAGGTGCATGTGCCGTTGCGGCTGTTCGTGTTCCGCGTGCCGCCGGGCCGCACCACGGAAGCGGAGGGCGATGGCGAGATGGGCAACACCGTCATCATCAACCCCACGGTCGAGGCGCTTGGGGAGGAGATGGTGCTCCGTTGGGAGGGCTGCCTCTCGATCCCGGGCCTGCGCGCCGCCGTGCCCCGCCACGCCCGGGTGCGCTACCATGGCGTGGACCTGGAAGGGCGGCCGGTCGGGGCCGAGGCCAGCGGCTTCCATGCCGGCGTGGTGCAGCATGAGAACGACCACCTGGACGGCATCCTGTATCCGATGCGCATGACCGATTTCCGCCTGTTTGGCTTCAACGAGGAACTGGCCCGCGCCAGCGCCGCCCGGTAGAGGATGCAAGCCCATGTTCCGACCGCCTGAACGCAGCGCCGAGCGCGATGCGGCCATCGAGGCGCTGTTGCCGAACGTGCCGTTCGACGGCTGGACGATGGCCGCGTTGCGCGCCGCCGCCGGGCCGGATGCCGACCTGCTGTTCCCGGGCGGCGTGACCGACCTGATCGAGGCGTATTGCGACCTCGGGGACCGCTGGATGGAGCAGGGCGCCGCGGCCGCCGCGTTGTCGGGCCTGAGCCTGTCCAAACGGGTCCGGGCAATCATCGCGCTGCGCCTTGAGCAGAACCGTCCTTATAAGGATGCGGTCCGCCGCGCGCTGGCCGTCCTGGCCGTGCCGGGCAATGCCGGCGTGGCGCTGCGCTGCACGGCGCGGACGGTTGACACGATCTGGTATGCGGCCGGGGACGGCTCGGTCGATTTCAGTTGGTATACCAAGCGCGCCATCCTGGCTGGGGTGTATGGCTCGACCTTGCTGTATTGGTTGGGCGACGGCAGCGACGATGATGCGCCCACGCTCGCCTTTCTGGACCGGCGGCTGGCGGGGGCCGGGCGGATCGGCGGCGTCCGGCGCCGGCTCGGCGCGGTGATGCGGCGCATGTCCCCGAACGTCGCGGCCTGAGCGGTCCTTTCCGGGCGCCGCTTGAGACGACAGGTCCCGCTTCCTATTTCATCCCTACAAGCACTTGTGGCGGCTGCCTTTTGAGAGGCCGCCAGGTGCGCGTTGCCTGATATGTAGGAACGTGACATGGACATCGAAAAACTGACTGAACGCTCCCGCGGCTTCCTGCAAGCCGCCCAAACCATCGCGATCCGCGAGTTCAACCAGCGCCTGACCTCGGAACACCTGCTGAAAGCCTTGCTGGATGACGAGCAGGGCGCTGCCGCCGGGCTGATCCAAGCCGCCGGGGGCGACGCCGCCGCCGTCAAGCGGGCGGTGGATGCCGAGGTCGCGCGCATCCCGAAGGTGCAAGGCTCCGGCGCCGGCCAGCCGCAGGCGACACCCGATTTGGTGCGCGTGCTGGACGGCGCGCAGCAGGCCGCGAGCAAGGCGGGGGACGAGTACGTCGCGCAGGACCGGCTGTTGCTGGCGCTCGCGGCGAGCGACACGCCGGCGGCGCGGGCGTTGCGCGGCGGCGGAGCGACGCCGCAGGCGCTGGAGCGGGCGGTCGCCGACATCCGCCGCGGCCGCAAGGTGGACAGTCCCAATGCCGAGGCTGGGTTCGACGCGCTGAAGAAATACGCGCGCGACGTGACCGCCCTGGCGCGCGACGGCAAGCTCGACCCGGTGATCGGCCGGGACGAGGAAATCCGCCGCACCATCCAGATCCTCGCCCGGCGCACCAAGAACAACCCGGTGCTGATCGGCGAACCCGGCGTCGGCAAGACCGCCATCGTCGAGGGCCTGGCGCTGCGCATCGTCAACG
>CAXULX010000010.1:0-86757 GCA_964252005.1 uncultured Acetobacteraceae bacterium
GCCGCCCGCTGGTCAGCACCCAGGTGGTCGCCGGCGCCAACCTGGGCCTCGGCGCCGGCAGCAACGCCGACCAAAGCATCCAGGCTTATGGGCCGCGCGGCCTGCTGTCCACCAACGCCTACACCCGCGGCTACAACGTCGCGGCCGGGTCCCACAGCACCGCCCAGCAGCGGCTGCTCAACCAGACCGGCCGCTGATGCCCTGTCATCCCTCGCCCCCGGGCGCCCATGCCGGGGGGCGAGGCCCTTTTGCAGGAGGAACCCATGCTTGAACCGCGCCCGCTCGCCCTCGCCTTCGCCCTTATCCTCGCGGCTGCCTCGGCCTCGGCCGAGACGCTGCGCTGCCGGTCCGTGAACGGCAACACCACGTGCTCCGGCTCAGGCGCCGTGAGCTGCCAGACCGTCAACGGACGCACCGTCTGCGTCGGCGGCCATGGCGCCGCCGTCCAGTCGTTCGGCGGCGCCACCCCCGCGCCCGAGGAACCGCAGGGGGTTCCATCCGACCGGGACGGCGGTCCGGAAACCTGGGGCAGCAAGGAGGACCCCGACGACGACGCGCCGCCCCGGCGCGCACGGCCGCGGCTGTCCATCGACCGGCGGGACGCGAACGGCCCCGTGCTGTCGCTGGAGCGGAGCGAGGGCCGGCTCCGTCTGCACACCCGCAGCACCGCCATCGCCATCGACCGGTAGCCCCCGCCGTCTTACGGACGGCGCGGACGCCAAGATCGGCCGAAGGTGGGCCAGGCCACAGCGCCGCGCTCCCCGGCTGGCCATCCTGCCGACCAGCGGGCCTGCGAGGCCCGGCTCAGGAGGACCACGCCATGATCTGCCGACTGATCGTCCCCGCCCTGGCCGTCTTGGCCGGCATCGCCGCCCCGGCCGCGGCCCAGGAGAGCGGCGGCATCACCCTTGCGCCTCGGAACGCCCGCGGGCCGACCGGCTTGGCGCGCATGCTGCCCTTCGTTCCGTTCGCGGTGTCGGCCGCCGACGTGCAGGCCAGCCTGAAGGCGACCGACCACAGCGCGCGCCACCAGGAGATGGTCGCGCGCGTGCGCGGCGACGCCGGGTTCCTCGGCGGCTTCGCCTTCGGCCGCCCGCTATCCGCCAGCGTGCAGCCGATCCAGCGCGTTCCCCTCGCGCCCGAACCCGACTTCGGCCCGGCCGACGGGCAGGGCTACGGCGGCGACCCCGGCTATGCCGACGGATCGGGCCATGGCGGCCGGAGGCGGCCACGGCAGGTCGTGCTGAACCAGACCTTCGAGGGGCCGGTGGTCATCGGGGACAACAACAACGTCCAGCAGCAGACCGCGAACGGCTCCGGCCCGATCGCGCTGCAGCAGGTCCTCAGCCAGCCGGGGGCGTCCGGGGCGGCAGGCGGCGGCGCCGTCAACGTCGTGGGCGCCGACGGCCGCATCGTCCAGCAGGCGCCCGGAGCCGCCCGCCTCCGTCCGGCCCACGGCGCCGGGCCGCGGTAGCCCCTGCCGGCGTGTCCGTTCTGCGCCCAAACGTGGGCTGGACCACAGCTTCGGGCGCGGCCGGCCCGTAGTCTCACCTCATCGACGCACCGCAGTCCAGGTGGTCGAGAACGAAGGGATCCCGCCATGCGCCATCATCTCCCCCGCCGCGCCGCCCTCGCCGCCGTCTCGCTCCAGGCCCTGCTCCTGTGCGGCCCGGCGGTGGGACAGACCGTGCAGATGTTCGACGACGCGCCGTCGCTGGAGCAGTTGCGCAGCATCATGGTCCCGGAATCCCGCGGCGGCCCCAGCCGCCGGATCGTGCTGCCGCATGTCGATGGCGTGGCCACGTCCAGCGTCCTCCAGCCAGCCGCCTTCGCCGTGCCCGCCCCCGCCGCGCCGGTCACCTTCACCGCGCCGGCCGTCTCCGCGCCGCAGCCGATGCCGGCCCCGGCGGCCGAGGCCGAAACGCCCATGCCGGAGCCGCGGCAGGCGACACCGGTCGCCGTGAGGCCGGCCCATCCCGCCGCGCCGCGCCCGCACCGCGCGGCCCCAGCCGCCGCGTCCGGCCCGGACGAGCCGGCCCCGGCGGAGGCCGTCGGCTTCCGCATCAACTTCGCCTTCAACTCCGACGTGATCCCGCCCGCCTCCAGCGTGTTCCTCGACCGGGTCGCGGCGCTGATGAAGGAGGAGGCGCAGGTCCGGATCCAGATCGAGGGCCATACCGACGCCACAGGCCCAGACGCCTACAACCGCGACCTGTCCCAACGCCGCGCCGCCGCCGCGGCCGAGTATCTCGTGCGTCAGCAGGGCATCGAGCCGGACCGCCTGGTGGTCGCCGGAAAGGGCAAGTCGGAGCCGCTGCTCGCCGACCCCTACAACCCCCGCAACCGCCGGGTCCAGTTCGTCCGGGTGGACTAACCATGCACACACCCATCCTCCCCCTGGGCGCAGCCGTGCTCCTCACACTCGGCGCCATCGTCCTGGTGCAACCAGTGGCCGCAAGGGTCACATTGGACGCCAAGCCGGCCCAGGCTGGCGTCCTGCCCGAGACCGGAGGCCAGCGTGTCCGTCCCCCCAGGCCATTCCGCCTGGAGCACGGCCAGCTTGGCCGCATGACCGTCACCTGCCAGGGAACCGAGCGCCTCGGCATGGTGCCTTCCCTCGCCGGCTGGCTGCCGGCTCCACGGTTCGGATGGGGCGGGCAGATGATGCCGTTCGGCGACGGCGCGTTCACCTGCACGGTGCTCCCATAAGCGTAGCGGCGCGCACGGCCTCATCGGACCCGGCACCATCGTCCTGACACCATCGCCCTGACACCAGAGCAGGCCGCGAGCCAGGCCAGCGACCAGCCGGCTCGGCACGCGCAGCTCAACAACCACGATCAGGCCATTGCATCCACCGACGATGATGCCGGCCCCTCGCCGGTCGCCCCATAGTGTCTTCCGGCGACCAGCGCAGGCGCCGCCTTTCACTCGATCCGGAGGGTGAGGCTCGCCTTGGCCGGGTGAGTGCCGCCCAGGCCGGCAAACGCCTTGTCGAAATCTGCCGCAAGCGGGTCGGGCCGGCGCTCGGCGGCGGCGGGCATGAAGCCGGGCGGCAGGTCCGCCGAGACATCACGGTCGGTGAGCCAGCAGCGGATCTGCTCCGTCCCTGCCCGCCCGGACTGCGGCTCCGTGCCTCCATGGAGGCCGGGGATCGAAACCGGCACTGCGCCGCGGACCCGCGCGTCGCTCATCGCCGGGGTGGGAAACACCGGCACCGCCTTGTCCAGCCACGCGCGCACGCAATAAAGATAGCCATCCATGTTGGACTGCACGGTGACCTGGATCGCCTCGCCGGCGCGATACACGGGCGCACGGCCGTGATCGGTGGTCACCCACAGCTCCGGCGGGACCACGGCCCGGCCGAGCTGCTCCAGCGCGGCGTCGAACTGGTCGCGGCAGCCACGCAGGATGCCCTCGGCCACCCAGGCCGCGTCGGACGCCGGGCGGTTCTCCATGACCCGGAACGTCGCCGTGACCTTGGCCGCGCCATCGACGATGAACTCGAACCGGTCGTTGTCCTCGATCAACACGTCGTCCGGCCAGGGCATGCGCAGGACGCCGACGGGCCATTGCAGCGCCCGCATGTTGCCCCTCCGGCGCAGGCCGTAGCTGCCGCTCTCCTCGGCCGGGCGCCGGATCCAGACGAAATCGTCCGGCTTCACGCAGTAGGTGTCGGAACGCTGCGGATCGACCCGCACGGTGTCCGGCGCCGTGCGCAGGCGCGGGGCGCTGACCGCGCGGGTGCCGCCGATCACGGCCGCGTCCACGCCCTGCATCTGCAGCCCCTTGGCCAGGCCCGGCGCGGCGTCCGGCTCCGACCGGCCCTCCGCCGCGTTCAGCGCGCCCTCGAACGGGCCGCGGATCCGCAACATCGCACCGGACCGGAACAGCAGCGTCGCGCTCGCCCCGTCCGGCAGCGCCAGCCGTTCGCCCGCGGTGATCACCACTCCCGGCACGTAGCCCGGCGCCGTGGACGAGAGCAGCACGGCATCGCCCGGCATCGCGGCAGCATGGAGGGCGGGCGCGAACGCCAGCGGCGCGAGCAAGGCCACCGACCGCCCGGGAAGCCGCGCCGGCAGGGCCGCCCTCCGCCTGAACGCCGCCAACGCCGCGCCAAGGGTCGTACAGAGCGTCAGTCTCACCATCGCCACGTCCTCCACTCAGACAGACAGAGACTTAGGCTGCCACCTTCGCAGACTCTGTTGGCCGGTTCACACCCGGTCCGTAAATTCGTTCGATACCCGATGGCGGGATGGCAGAGTCGTATTTTGTTGAATTTGTACTCAATATAGATTGAACTCTCTTGCGATGCGCCGTCGCCTCGGCATGAGCCGACGGCCGCTTAAGCAGGGCTTGTTTGATCTGCCTTCATTTCTATACGAATTATCAACAATACAACGCGATCCAAGTGCTGCATCTACTGGGGGAACATGCATGAAGGCGCTCAGGACAGTGGCTCTGGCCATCGGCATCGGCCTGCCCGCAGCGGCTGCCTTCGCCGGGCCCAGCCCAATGCCGCCGGATGCGAAGGTCTATTTCATTTGGCCGCAGGATGGGCAGGTCATCCCGGGCGGCAAGTTCTGGATCCGCATGGGCCTCAGCGGCGCCGGCATCGCTCCGGCCGGGGTCGAGCAGCCGTTTACCGGACACCACCATGTCCTGGTGGACGCCGACCTGCCGCCGATGGACGAGGCGATCCCGAGCGACAGGCACCATATGCATTTCGGGCGTGGCCAGACCGAGGCGCGGCTGGAGCTGCCGCCCGGGCGGCACACCTTGCAGCTCCTGATGGGTGACGCCGGCCATGTCCCGCACAACCCGCCGCTTTACTCGAAGAAGATCACCATCGTCGTTCCGCAATGACGCGGCGTTCGCGAAAGGAGCATACGTGACCAGCACGTGGCGACCCATCGTCCTGGCCTTCACCCTCACGGCGCTGCTTGCAGTCTCGGCCGCCGCGCAGCAGGCTGCCGAACCCGGCGCCGCGCACGAGCACGACATGCCCTCGGCGCCAGCCGCGGCCCCGGCGAGCCAGCGCTCTCCGGCGCCCCACGACGCCTACGTCTATATCGGCTGGCCGAACGACGGGGAGGTGATCCGCTCCAATCACGTCAAGGTCTGGTTCGGCACGCGCAACTTCGGGGTTGCGCCGGCCGGCACCGAGGTGCCGAACACCGGCCACCACCATTTGCTGATCGACACGGCGCTGCCGCCGATGGACGAGCCGATCCCGAACGATAAGCACCACCTGCATTTCGGACGCGGCCAGACGGAGACATCCATCGACCTGCCGCCGGGCACCCACACGCTGCAACTGCTGATGGGCGATGCCAACCACATCCCGCACGACCCGCCGGTGATGTCGAAGCGGATCACCATCCGCGTGCTGGCGGAAAAAGGGAGCGCGGCCGCCGCGGCCAATTGACGCGAGCCCAATGCGGCCGGCCCGTCGCCGGCCGCGCCGCCATCGTCAGTCCACGTCGCGCGCCACCCGAAACCCGTTGACGATGTAGCGCACCGAGGCGTCGTAGTTGTTGCGCGACGTGGCCGTGATGTCGTCCTGCCCGGCCCGGAACGAGCCGCCACGCAGCACGCGCTTCATGCAGGCCGGCGCCTCACGCGCCGTGCCGTCCGCCGGGGCGCCGCGGTAGTCCGGGAACCAGCAGTCCTCGGTCCACTGCGCCACCCCCCCAAGCATGTGGTAAAGCCCGAACGGGTTGGCCGGGAGCGCGTCCACCGGCAGCGGCCGGCGCGCATCCTGCTGGCCGCCGCAATCCACGCAGTTGGCCCTGGCCACGCCGACCTGGTCGCCCCACCAATACCGGGTCGCCGTGCCGCCGCGCGCCGCGTACTCCCACTCCGCCTCGCTCGGGAGCCGATACTTCTTCCCGGTCTTCTGCCGCAGCCAGGCCACGAAGTTCTGGGCGTTGTTCCAGCTCACGTTGTGCACCGGCGTGCGGTCCTCCACCTCCGCCATGCGGGGCATGGAGTCGCATTTGTCCTCGGCCAGGCAGGCCCTCCAGTCGCCGACGGTGACGGGATACAGCCCGATTGCGAAGGGGCGGACGGCGACGGGATGCGGCGGCATGGCGGCCGGGTCGCGGGTCCCCTGCCCCATGATGAACGAGCCGCCCGAGAGCACCGCCAGCCTCGGGCAAGTCGGGCAATCCTGGAGCGTCCTCGCCTCCGCCGCGCCCTTGGACGGGGCGGCGGGAGGCGCGGGCGCGGCGGGCGCGGCTGGGGTCCGGAGGGCCGCGGCCTTGGCGGGATCGCGCTGCGGCTCCAGCAGCGAGAGGACGGGCGGCAGGCTGGCAACCTTCGTGTCGGCCTGCGGGCGCGGCTCCTCTGGGCGTGCCATGGGCACGGCGGATGCAGCCAGCTTGTCGCGTTGCCGGCTGGCCTCCCCGGCGAAGCGGGACCGGGGATACAGGCGCAGGAAAGCATCCAGCTCCTCCGCGGCGCCGGCCTGCCGCACGCGGTCCCATAACAAGGCTTCCGGCGCCACGTCGGCGACGGCGGCAGCGGCGTCCGCCACCTCAATCTCGACCGCGCCTTCGGTCCGTCCCCCGCGCCCGTCCTCCACCACGTAGCCGAAGGTGCCAGCCCGGCCGGCGACGTCAGCATCCGGCACGAACGTCAGCCGCGGCAAATCAGCGGGCTGCAAGCGGTCGCCGACGGACAGGGAGGCGCCGCCATTGCGGACACGGCCATGCGGCAGCGCCGTCACCGTCACGGTCAGGGGGTCCCCGTCCGGATCGGACGGCAGGGGAATGCCCAGGCGCACCGGGGAGAACCGGACCGGCGCCGCGCGGTCCACGACCGGAGGGTGGTTCGACGACGTGACCGCAATCGGCAGGGTGCCCATCGCGCTGCCGCCGCGCCCGTCCTCGACCAGGATATCGACGGAGCCGACCGGTCCCAGCATCTTGCCGTCGGGCTTGAAGGTGGCCGCCGTGAACTTCTCCGCGGGGAACAGGTCGTTCGGCCTCACCGGGCGCCCGTCGATCCGCACCTCGCCGGACCGCGGCAGCCCGATGATCCGCACCGTCAGCGCGTCGCCGTCAGGGTCGGTCGGCTGCGGGATGCCGAGCGGCGTCGGACCGGCCCGGTCGGCGACCTGCAGCGCCGTGACCGGGCCGATCTCGGGGGGATGGTTGGGCGGGCGCGGGCGGAAGTAGAACGGCTCCGCCCCGAGCGAGCTGAAGATATACGGTTCCTGCCGGTTGTTGGTGGCCTTGAGCACGGTGTCGCGCACGCTGCGGAAGAACAGGCCAAGCTCCAGCCCGGGAATCTGCAGGTGCGCGAGCAGCGCCTCGGCGAACGGGCTGTGCCCGGCGTCGCCGTCGTCGGCGCCTTGGTCCGCCTTGGTCGCCATCACCACCATGGTGTTCCGCGGCACGTCGTCCACGCGGGCCAGCCCGGCGCCGGTGGCGATGGCGCGCTGCGACGTGGCGAAGGAGCGCGACATCCGGTCGGTGAACGGGTTGTTGCGGCAGGCGTCGAGCAGGATGATGCCGATCTTGCTCGCCTGAACCATCTCCCCCAACAGGAGGCGCAGCGGGATCGCCTCGAACAGCAGGTCATGCTGGTGCTCCAGCTTCGCGTCCGCCGGCAGCAGGTAGTTCTCGTGGTCGGCCTGCACCCCGTGGCCGGCGTAGTAGATCACGGCGGTGTCGGCGCTCTGCACGCGCACCCCGAAGTCCCGCAGGCCGCGGCTGAACCCGCGGTAGTCCGGGTCGAACAGCTCATAGACCTCGAAGTTCAGCCGCCGCAGCGCCTCGCCGATGGCGCGTGCGTCGTTCACCGGGTTGGCGAGCGTCGGCGCGTTCTGGTAGGCGCTGATGCCGATCACCAGCGCCACCCGCCTCTCGGCCTTGTCGGGCGCGGCGTCCGCCAGGGCCGGCAGCAGGATCATGACGGCCAAAATGGCGCAGGCGCCGAGCGCCGCCCGGAGCAGGGCGGGCGCGGACCATCCTGCGCGTCCGGATCTCACGGCGCGACCTCGATGGTGAGCCGCGCGTCCTGCACCCGCTCCTCGCCGAGGTTGCGGAACTGCGCGGCGATCTCGTCCAGCTCGCGCACCGGCAGCGGCGCCAGGTCCTGGGTCTTCAGCGAGTCGGGCAGGCGCAGCCCGACCTCGCGCCGGGCCGTGAAGCAGGCCACCGCCTCATGCCCGCCCGCCTTGTCGAAGTGGATGTCGAACGCCCCGTTGGCGGGCGGCACGCGGACCAGCGTGTTGCCGCGCACGAAGGCGTCGGGCTGGAAGCGGTTGGGAAAGATCCGGGCCACCACGCCGCTGGCGTCCTGGTAGTAGCAATAGAGATAGGCGTCCTGCGTCGGCTGCGCCTCGAGCGTGAGGCTGTCGCCGACCCGATACGTCGGCCGGGGGCCGCGCCCGGTGCTGAGCGCCGTGCGCGGCGCCTCCTGCGCGGCCGGGGCTGCCTCCGTCAACCGGGCCGGCACCGCCGGGCCGGACCCGTGCAGCCGCGCGTCCTTGGCGAGCATCCGGTAGTAAAGCTCGAAATCGACGCGCCCGGTCGGCACGAGGTCATTCTCGGCCTGGTAGCGCGCCACCGCCGAGGCGAGGTCGGCGGAGGGGCCGCCGGCACTGCTCAGATACCCGGCCTGCAGCAGGGCGGCGCGCACGAGCTGGTCGCGCTCACCCGACCCCATCTGGTCGAACCACCCCCGCGCCTCGGAGCGGAAGGCCGGGTTCGTCGGCTCGATGTTGAGGCATTCCCAGTAGGGGACGTGGGCCAGCTTGCCCAGCAACTCGACCGTGGACAGCTCGATCAGGTTGCGCACCGCCTGGTGGAAGCCTTCGGACCGGTCGAGCGACACGCTCAGGGAAAGGCCGGCCTTTCCGATGAGGCCGCCGACGTCGGCCCCTTTCCCCGTCTGCACCACCGCCATCGAGTTGTTTGCGGACAGGCCCGAGATGATCTGCCGCGTCGCGAGCTTGCCCATGTTCATGTCGACCGAGATCACCGACACGACCTGGTTGTGCGAGATGCCGAGATCGGCGAACGGCAGGGACAGGCTGGCGCTCTTGGTGTCGCTCAGCACGCCGCTGTCGAGCTGCGTGATCGCGCCGCGCACGTAGTAGTTGGGCGCCACGAAGTCGTTGGGCAGCCCCACCATCTCGGACAGCACCTGCACGTCGAGCTGGGTGGGATCGTAGTCGACGAAGCGGAAGGCGCCGCTCCGGGCCGAGATGTTGGACACCGCGCTGATGAACATCTCCTTGGTGCCGGCGGCGATCCGCCCGGTGGCATCGGGGATGCCGGCGGTGGTGATGTAGATGTTCCGCACGCCCTGGCGCGAGAACATGTCGTCCATGCAGCGCAGCGCCTCGTTGAAGTTGCCGATGTTGCGCACCGCGGCCGTGCCCGGGTGAACCGCATCAAAGGCCGTCTCCGGCCGTGCCGCGCAGCCGCACAGGACGAGCAGCGCCAGCGCCGGGCCTGTTGGGAGCCACCGTTTCGGGAACTGGAAGGAGGTCACGATGCGGCACATCCTAGATCATGGGGGTTTTAAGCAGGCGGCGGCGCGGGCCGGTAGGACAGTTGCAGACCTTTACACAAACGTGATGACGGAGCCTAGGGACTTGCGGCGATCAGCACCCACTTATCCAGCCGCGTAAAACTGTTTGCAACCTGCTGCCGATTACTTAGCGATTTCTTCAATCATTGCGAGCATCTTCAGGTCTTTCAGCAACTGGGCCTGGTCAGCCGCCTCGAACTGATCCTCCTGAAGCCGTGGTCGTATCCCAACGGCCTGGCCCGCGCAGTGACTTGCCCCACGTACCGGATCCAGCCAAGCTGCACCGAGCGCAAACGTGTCCATGCGCAGGAGGGGACATGGCGGCGGTCCAATTCGACAAGGAAGCCGTGCTCGCAGGCCACTTCCTCCTGCGGCATTTGGGTCGGGAGGAGCTGCGCGGGCTCGCCGCCACGGCGACGCTCACGCATCACCCCCGCAACGGGGTGATCTTCAGCAAGGACGACCCCGGCGACAGCATGATGGCGGTGATCCGGGGCCGCGTGAAGATCTGCGCCTACTCCGCCGACGGCAAGGAGCTGGTGCTCAACCTGATCGACCGCGGCGGCCTGTTCGGCGAGATCGCGCTGCTCGACGGACGGCCGCGGACCGCCGATGCGGTGGCGCTGGAGGAGACCGACCTCCTGGTGCTCACCCGCACCCGGTTCCTCCCCTTCTTGACGGCGAACCCGGAGTTGACGGTCCGGCTGTTCTCCGTGCTCTGCCAACGCCTGCGGCAGACCAGCGAGCAGCTGGAGGACGCGCTGTTCCTCGAAGCGCCCTCCCGCCTGGCACGCGGGCTGCTGCGGCTGGCCCAGGCGTTCGGCAAGCCGGGCGCCCTCGGGCTGCGCATCGACATCAAGCTGTCGCAGCAGCAGGTCGGCAACCTGATCGGCATCTCGCGCGAGAGCATCAACAAGCAGCTGGGCGAGTGGAGCCAGAGCGGGATCATCTCCGTTCAAAGCGGGATCATCACGATCCACAACCTTGGCGCGCTGGAGGCGATCACGGGGGCTGAGCCGTGAGGCGGCGCCCCGGCCCCGTGCCTCAGCCGCTGCACGCGACGACCGCCGTCCGGCCGTCCTGCCTCCCCGGCGCCTGCGCGTCGATCCGGTACACCGCGAGCGGCGCGTCCCTGCCGCGCAGCCCGATCTCCCCGATGCGCAGGCCCGGAACCGCCCCGCCGAGCCGCTGCCACGTCGGCTCGCCGATCAGGATCGTGCAGTAGCGGACCGCGCCGTCCGCATACTGCTTGCCGAGCTGCTCCAGCCGCGCCCCGATGTTGGCCGTGTCGCCGAGCAGGCAGTATTCGAGGCGCGGCCCGCTCCCCAGGCTGCCCGCCACCAGCTCCCCGGTGTGCAGGCCGACGCGCAGGCCCGCCTCGGGCAGCCCGGCCTCGCGCCAGCCGTCGTTCAGGCGCTCCATCGCCTGTTCCATGGCGAGCGCGCAGCGCGCGGCGTTGCGGGCGTCCGCCGTGATCGCCGCCTCGTCCCGCCGCGGCACGGGACAGCCGAACGCCGCCAGGATGCCGTCGCCGACGAAGCGGAGCACGACGCCGTCATGCTCGATGATGAGCCGTACCATGGCGTTGATATAGAGGTCGAGCCAGGCCACCAGCGGCTCCGGCGCGAGGCGCTCGCAGATCGAGGTGAAGCCGGCGATGTCGCAGAACATCACCGTGGCGGTCAGCAGCTGCGGGCGCGGCCGGCCGCCGGCCAGGAACAGCTCGCGCTCCCGCAGCAGCTCGTCCGCCACCTGCTCGCTCATGAAGCGGTAGAACAGCGCCTGCAGCGCGCGCCGGTCGCGCCGTTCCCCGCGGCCCCGCCATGCGCGGACTGCGCCGCCGGCCATGACGGCCGCCAGCAACGGCGCGACGCACGGCGTCAGCGTGTCCGTGCCCGCATACCAGGCGAGCGCCGCCGCGACGAAGCCCGCGCCGATGCCGGCAAGCGCCGCCGAGAGGAGGTACCCCGTGAGCGCCGACGCCGCCGCAAGCCCGGCCGCCGCCATGCCCAGCGTCGCCCCGATCTCTGTCCAGGGGATGGAGGGCCGTGGCGCAGCGCGCCGGTCCAGCAGCTGGGACAGGACCTGGGCGTGGATCTCGACGCCGAAGCTCGGCTGGCCGAAGGCCGAGGCCAGCGTGCGGTGCTCGTCCTCCCCCCGGTGCAGGCTGCCGACCAGCACGACCTTGCCGCGGAGCCAGTCCGTGGGAAGCAGGGGGACGGCCTCCGCCGGGTAAACCGGGAAGGCGTGCCCGCCGGGCGCCCGCCGCCATGCGATTGGGAACGGCCGGTCCGGCACCGGGACGCCGAGTGCCGCGGCGAGGCTGGCCGCGAGGCTAGGCTCCCCGGTTGCGGGGTGGATGGGCACGTGCTCGCGGACGACGTCGTCGAACTGGTCGCGGGCCAGGTTGGCGTAGCCGGTCCGCACGCCCGCGACGAACCCGGCGAGGGTGCGGCGTCGTTCGGGCGACGCCGGGGTTTCCGGTGCCAGCGTGATCACCGCCACGGGCACGTCGGCGCGCCGGATCGCCCGGCGCAGCGCGGCGTCCTTTGCCGGCTCGGTCGGACGGTCGAGCAGCACGTCGAGGCCGATGGCCGCGACGCCCGCGCGGGCGAGCTGGTCCAGCAGGTCAGCGAGGAAGATGCGGTCGATGGGCGAGCGGTAGGGAAAGAGATCGAGCGTGTCCTCGGTGATGGCGATGATCGCGACCCGCTCGTCGAGCGGCCGGACCGGCGCGAAGAAGCGGAACGCCGCCGCCTCGAACAGCCGTTCCGCCGCGGCCAGCGGCGAGGGGGGGCGCACGCAGAGCAGCGCGGCCAAGCTGGCCCCGGCCAGGATCAGCGCGATGCGCGTGCCCCCCGCCATCCGCCGCCGGAACGTGCCCAGTCTCATCCCCACGGCCGTTCCGCCGGTGCTATAACGCACATCGGGCGGCATGAACGAGGCAGCATGCCGCCTGTTTCGGGCCGCAACGAGGGGGGACGCGGATGCAAGCGGGGTTCGTGTTGGCGATCATGCTGTGCAGCGGCGACAACTGCGACATGGTCCGGGCGGAGACGGGCGTCTCCTATCCGACCTATGAGACGTGCACCGCCGCCTCGGCGTCGAAATCCGCGATGCTGAACGACCTCGCGGCGCAATACCGCTCGGAACGGCGCGAGGCGGACATCATCTGCCTGCACGAACTGCCGCGGATCACCGCGGTCGAGACGCCGTACGAGGCGGCCGACGCCGCGGAGCTTCGGGCGGAGCCGGACGCGAACGCGCCGGCCGTCGGCTCCCTTGCCCGGGGGCAGCGGACCGTGGCGACGGGCGCGGTGGCGGGGACGCCGTGGCTGCGCGTCGTGCTGCCCTCCGGCACGAGCGGCTTCGTGGAGCAGAGCCACCTGCGCCCGCCCGCCGCGGCGCCGGCCCCGCCGCTGGCGGACCCCGCCGCTCAATCCTTCGCTCCCCAGCTTCCCATCCCGCAGCCTTCCACCCCTCGGCCGTCCGCCGGCGCCCTCCGTGCGGGCGAGTTCCGCGACTGCGCGGACTGCCCGGCCATGGTGCCCCTGCCGGCAGGCGTCTTCATCATGGGCTCCAACGAGGACACGACCGAGCGCCCCGCCCACCGCGTTAGCATATCGGCCACCGCGCTGGGCAAGTTCATGGTGACCGAAGCCGAATGGGACGCCTGCGCCGCAGCCGGCGGCTGCGCCTACAAGCCGCCGCACGAGGCGGAGGGGGCCGGGCGCCGGGCGATGACGAACCTGAGCCAGGTGGACGCGACCCAATACGTGGGCTGGCTGCGCAAGGTCACTGGCAAGCCCTATCGCCTGCCAAGCGAGGCCGAGTGGGAATACGCCGCCCGTGCCGGCAGCACCGCCCGGTTCGGATTCGGCGATCAGGTCGGGACCGGCCGGGTGAACTGCAACGGCTGCGGCGACCCCTACGACCCGCATCGCCCGGCGGATGTCGATGCGCTTCCGCCCAACGCCTTGGGGTTCTACGGCATGCTGGGCGGCGTGTCCGAGTGGGTCGAGGATTGCTGGCACCCCAGCTACCAGGGCGCGCCGAACAACGGCACCCCCTGGGGCGGAAGCTGCGAGCGGCGCGTGCTGCGCGGCGGCTCCTGGAAAAGCCCCCCCTCCGACGTCACCGTCTCCGCCCGGAACTTCTACGACGCCGGCGTGCGCTACACCGCCAACGGCATGCGGGTGGCGCTGCCGCTGCGCTGACGCAGGGTCCTGCCGTGGGATCGGTCTCGCCATACCGGAGGCGTCCGGGCGGGCAGGTAGGCTCTGACCCGGCTCCAGCGTCTCGTCACCGGGCCGGTTCGCGCCATGCTGGGCGGCGTCGGCGGCTGCCAGGTTTACAAAGCCTCCCTCCTGACGACCGTGCCCCCGGGCAAAGGCGTCTCAACGCCGGTTGTACCGGGAAAGGAGATCGGCAGGCCGCGCAGCGTTCGCATGGCCAGGAACGCGAAGCACTCCGCCTCGACCGCGTCCCCGCGCAGGCCGACATCCTCGGCGCAGAGCGTTTTCACCCCCGCGCGCTCGCGCAGGGCTTGGAGCATCGCCGGGTTCTTGCGTCCGCCGCCGCAGACGACCAGCCGTCGCGGGCGCCGCGGCAGCAGGTCGAGGCCGCGGCCGACAGAGGCTGCCGTGAAGGCTGTCAGCGTCGCGGCGCCGTCCTCAAGCGTCAGCCCGTCTGCCATGCTGGCCGGGAAGTCGAACCGGTCAAGCGACTTCGGGAACGCCGTCGACAGGTAGGGATGGGCCAGCAGCTGCGACAGCCGGGCCTCGTCCACCCGGCCGCGCCGGGCGAGCACCCCGTCAGTGTCCATCCGGCCGCCGGTTGCGCGGTGCACCCAGTCGTTCACCGGGGCGTTGGCCGGGCCGGTGTCGAACGCTGAGAGCTGGCCGTCCAGGGCGATGGCCGTGACGTTGGCGACACCCCCGAGGTTCAGCACCGCCATGTCGTCCACGCGGCCCAACCGGCGCAGCAGGGCGGCGTGGTAGCTGGCCGACAAGGGCGCGCCCTGGCCACCGGCCCGCACGTCGGCCGTCCGGAAGTCGTAAACGACGTCGATCCCCGTCAGCGCGGCCATCAACGGGCCATCGCCGAGCTGGCGGGTGTCGCCACGACGGCCCGGCCGTGGCGCACGGTGCAGCACCGTCTGTCCGTGGAAGCCGATTGCCGCCACATCCGCCGGGGCGATCCGCTGCTCGTGCAGGAAGTCCAGCACGGCTTGCGATTGCGCCCGGGTCAGCGCCGCCTCCGCTTGCCCGAATACGGGGGGTTCGGGGCCGTCGAACTGCCACCGCAGCGCCGCCTGCAACGCCTCGGACAGCAGCGCCTGGGTGTCCTGCGCATACTCGGCAAGCGTCCACGGACCCAGCTCGGTGATCGTCTCGCCATCGGTCCGCAGCAGGGCGATGTCGATGTTGCCGTCCAGGACCGTCCCCGTCATCAAGCCGACGCACCACTTCATGGGGAGACCTCCGCAGGGACGTGGTGATCGAAGCGCGACAGGACGCCGCCCACGAGCAGGGTCACGACCACGCCCAGCGGCACGTACCAGGTGAAGGCAAGCGTGTAGGTCCGCACCACGAACGTCATGACCAGCACGGTCGCCAGGAACGCCACGATCGCGTCCCGCTCCCGCGCGCGGCGCACCATCAGGCCCAGCAGGAACGCGCCCAGCAGCGCGCCGTAGGTGTAGCCCGCGATGCCGAGGCCCAGCAGCACCACCTGGCCCTTCGTGTCGGTGAACAGGCAGGCGAACCCGGCCATGGCAACGGCCCACACGAGCGTCAGCATGCGCGACAGCCGGAGCGTGCCCGCATCATCCCGGCCCATCGCGCGCCACAGATCCGCGACCGTGGAGTTGGCCATCGAGTTCAGCGCCGAGGAGAGCGAGCCCATCGTGGCCGACAGGATGCCGGCGATCAGCAGGCCCGACAGGCCCGGCGGCAGCTCGTCGAGAATGAAGCGCGGGAACAGGTCGTCGGACGAGCGCAGCCCCATCTCGGCCAGGGACTTGCCGCCGAGGTGGACCCACAGCAGCGCGCCCACCAGCGAGAACAGCGCGAACTGCAGCATCACGACGACGGCGCTGCCGATCATCGCGCGCCGCGCTTCGGAGAGGGTCCGGCAGGCGAGTACGCGCTGGACCATGAGCTGATCGGTCCCGTGCGAGGCCATGGAGAAGATCGCCCCGCCGAGGATGGCGGCCACGGCGTTGAACGGGCTGGTGCGCATGGGCGCGGACAGGTTGATGACCTGGAACTTGCCCGCCGCATAAGCCTGCTGCAGCCCCGCCGTCCCGACCTCGCCCAGCAGCACGGCGATGCAGACGCAGGCGCCGCCGATGTAGAGCGTCATCTGGATCGCGTCGGTCCAGATCACGGCGCGTATGCCGCCGACGTAGGTGTAGGCAACGGTCACGAGCGAGAGGACGGCGATGATGGTGACGTAGCCGGTGGGCAAGCCAATCGCGTCCAGCAGGAGCTTGATGGGGATGGCGGAGGCGAACAGGCGGACGCCCTCGGCCAGTAGGCGGGTGAACAGGAAGGTGACGGAGGCGACCGCCTGCAGGCGGGGGCCGAAGCGTTGGCGCAGGTATTGGTAGGCGCTGACGAGCTCGCCCTTCATATAGAGCGGCAGCAACACGGCGGCGACAAGGGTGCGTCCGAGCAGGTAGCCGATTGCGAGCTCGACGAAGCCGAACGCGCCGAGATAGGCGACGCCGGGCACGGAGATGACGGTGAGGGTGCTGGTCTCGGTGGCGACGATGGAGAAGCAGACGGCCCACCAGGGCAGGTCCCGCTCGCCCACGAAATAGGCCGCGGCACTGCCCTGCCGGCCGGACAGGCGCAGGCCGACCGCGGCAATCGCGACCATGTAAACCAGGATCACCGTCAAATCGAGCAGCCGCATGCCTAACCTTTCCTATGTTCGATGGCGTCGCGCACACGCCCGCCGGTTTCGTGCAGCAGGCGTTCGGCCGTTTCCGTATCGACGCCGGCGATCAGCGCGACCAGGGCCGGCTTCACGCGGTGCCCTGCGGCCTCCAGCGCATCCCGGGCAGTGTCCGCCGGGGCGCCGGTGATCTCCTGCACGATGCGGAGCGCGCGCCGGCGCAGCTTCTCGTTGGTGGCCCGCAGGTCCACCATGCGCGGCCCGTAGGTCTTGCCCAGCGCGATCATGACGGCGGTGCTCAGCGCGTTCAGCGCGATCTTCTGCGTGGTCCCGGCGGTCATGCGGGTGCTGCCGGCCACCAGCTCGGGGCCGGTCAGGATTTCGACGGCCAGGTCGGCGGCGGCGGCGGCGGGGCTGCCGGGGTTGTTGACGATGGCGACGGTGAGCGCGCCGGCAGCCCGGGCGTGGCGCAGCCCGCCGACGACGAAAGGCGTGCGGCCCGAGGCGGCGATCCCCACCACGGCGTCGCCCGGCGTCAGCCCATGCGCGTCCAAAGCCAGCCCGGCGGCGGCGGTGTCGTCCTCGGCGCCCTCCACGGCGTCCCGCATGGCGGCGGGGCCGCCGGCCAGGAGCGGGACGACGAGGCCCGGCGGGGCGTTGTAGGTCGGCGCCAGCTCCGCGGCATCGAGCGTCGAGAGGCGGCCGGGCGTGCCTGCGCCCAGATAGAACAGCCGGCCGCCGGCACGCATCCGGGCCGCGACGGCCTCGGCCGCAGCCGCGAGTTGAGGGGCCGCCCGGGCGAGGGCGTGGTGAGCCTCGCGCTCGGCATCGAGCACCAGATGGACGATGGCGCCGGGTGGGCGGAGGTCGAGGTCGTCGAGGCCGGGGCGGACGGCCTCCGTGGCCAAGCCGTCGAGCGCGTCGCGCGGGGCGGAGGCGGCGGCACGGTGGAGCGCGGGCTCGTGGATCGTCGTGCCGTTCCGCGTCAGCAACGCGGCGCCATCCAACGGGGTGCCATCCGGCGTGCGGTGCCGCAGCCTCGGCGGCAGGGCGGCCATGAGCGGGTCCATCAGCAGCGGGCCGAGCTCCACAAGGCCGCCAGTGATCGCGAGGTCGCAGGGGCCGTTGCCGGGCAGGCGTGCCGCCGCCGCCGCCGCCGTCCCTGCAAGCGCCCTGGCAGCCTGCCTCATCAGCGCCCCGGCGACCGCATCCCCCGCACGGGCGG
Source organism: uncultured Acetobacteraceae bacterium (assembly GCA_964252005.1). Classification (GTDB taxonomy): domain Bacteria; phylum Pseudomonadota; class Alphaproteobacteria; order Acetobacterales; family Acetobacteraceae; genus CAHJXG01. The sequence goes on from CAXULX010000010.1 coordinate 17,672, forward strand.
CTTCGGCGACATCGGGTGCGAAGCGTGCCGCCATACCGGCGGGGCTTGCATGGCCCTCGATCTCCGCAACCAGGGTGGGGAGCGGGCCGAACCGGGCCTCCGCCGCTTCACGCAGCCGGGTCGCCGGGCCGCTGCCGTCAGCATGCCGCAGCGCCGCGCGCAAACCCTGGATGCCCAGCCATGCCCCACTGCCCTCGTCGCCCAGCCAACTGCCCCAGCCATCGGCGCGGTGCATAATGCCGTCCGCTCCCACCGCGACGGCGACCACGCCTGTGCCGATTGCCAGCACCACGCCGGGACGCCCGGACAGCGCGCCGGCATGGGCGGCCGTCGCGTCGCTGCACACCATCACGCGACGCGCGGGCAGGCTGTCGCACAGGCGTGACGCAAGCTCCTTCGCGGCGGCAGGGGCGGCCAGCGCCCCGGCGGCGGCCACGCCGGCCTGATCCAGTCCCGCCACCCCGGCGCGCCGCAGCAGCGGAAGCGCCACGGCCAGGATCGCTGCCTCGGCCCGCGCCGCGCCTGCGACACCGGCCAGGCCGGGCGCGCCGGGACCGGCATCCTCGCTCATCCGGCCATCCTGGAGCAGGCGGACGCGGCAACTGGTCTTGCCGAGGTCCACGGCGAAGATGCTACCGGCCAACCGCCACCTCCATCCCGCCGACCCAGACCCGGCGGGGAACCCACGCCTCGTCCCACCACACGAGGTCAGCGAGCGCGCCCACGGCCAGGCGGCCGAGGTCCGGGCGGCCCAGCAGGTCGGCCGGCGCCTGCGTCGCGGCGTGCAGCACGGCGGCGGGGTCGATGCCGGCCCGGATCATGCGGCGAATCCCCTCATCGAGCACGATGCCTGCGCCCGCAATCGTCCCGTCATCCCGCCGCCCCAACCCGTCGGGGCCGAGCGTTACCCACGCGCCGCCGAAGCAGCAGCGTGCGCCGGGAAGCAGCCCGGCCAGGGCAATCGAATCGGTGACGGCCACCGTGCGCCCGCCTGCCGCCGCGAACACCAGCCTTGCCGCAACGGCGTCGACATGCTGGCCGTCGATGATGAGGCAGGGGCGGAGGCGCGGGTCCGTCAGCGCCACGCCGGACAGGCCGGGATCGCGGTGCGTGAAGGGGTGCATGGCGTTGAACACGTGGGTCACGGCGGCCGCCCCGGCCTCTGCCGCCGCCGTGGCCTGCGCCGCCGTCGCGTCGGAATGGCCGATGGCGACCACGATCCCCGCGGCGGCCAGGCGCCGCACGGCGTCCAGGCCGCCCGGCTGCTCCGGCGCGAGCGTCACCATGCGCAACAGGCGCCGGACGGCCGGGTGGTCCAGAAGCGTGTCCAGCCGGTCGGCCGTGGGGTCGGCGATCCAGTCCGCGCGGTGCGCGCCGCGCCGGGCCGGGGCAAGGAACGGCCCTTCCAGATGCACGCCGAGCACCCGTGCGAGAGGGGCGCCCGCCTGCGCCGGCACAGCCGAGCCGATCCGTTCGAGGGCGGCGATCAACACCGGGATGGGGGCCGTGATGATCGTGGGCTGCACCGCCGTGACGCCATGGGCAGCGAGCCGGGCCAGGACCGTGCGCCAGTCCGCCGGGCCGGCCTCGGCGAAATCCACGCCGAACGCGCCGTTGTTGTGCAGGTCCAGCATCCCGGCGGTGAGCACGCCGCGTTCCAGCACCTCGGCGCCCGCCGCGGTTCCGGCCTCGATCCCGGCGATGCGGCCGTCCACCAGCGTCAGCGTCGCCGGACCGCCCCAGCGCCCGCAGGGTTCCAGCAGCCTGGCTGCGGAAAGGCGCGTGCTCACAGCGTTTCGGTCACTTTGCGCAAGGCCCGGGGGGCGTCGGGGTCCTCGCCGCGCCCAATCGCAAGCTCAAGCGCCAGCAGCTGGAACGGCAGGATTTCCAGCAACGGCGACAGCGCCTCCGGCACGCCCGGCGGCAGCAGGACCTGTGACCCCGCCGCGGCGCCGCCGACGATGAACAGGTCGGCCCCGGTGTCCCGGATGCGCCGCAGCGCCGGCGCCATGGCAGCCCCCGCTACGCCGTCTGGCGCCACCGCAAGCACCGGCACCCCGGCGTCGAGCATGGCCAGCGGCCCGTGCATCAGGTCCGCGCCGGAGAAAGCCTGGGCCGCGATGTAGCTGGTCTCCATCAGCTTCAGGGCCGCCTCCCGCGCGCTGGGATAGGCGTAGCCGCGCCCGGTCACCACCATGCGGCTGGCAAACCGGTAACGGCCGGCTTGGACCTGCATCGGCGGGGCGGCCTGGAGCAGGAGGGCGTCGCCGAGGTCCGGCAAGGGCAGCGCGGCCTCCCCATCGCCGCCGCGAAGATGTTCGACCAGCAGATACAGCGTCAGCAGTTGCGCCGTGTAGGATTTCGTCGCGGCCACCGCCCGCTCCGCCCCGGCCGACACATCCAGATGCAGTTGCGCGGCCCGGGCCAGCGGAGAGGCCGGATCGTTGGTGACGGCCAGCGTCACCGCCCTGCCGCGCCGCGCCTCCTCCAACGTTTTGATCAGGTCGGGAGATGCGCCGGACTGGCTGACCACGACAAGCAGCGTGCCGCGCAGGTCGGGGCGGGCGCCGTAAGCGGTAATGGTTGACGGCGAGACCAGCCCGGCCGGACGCCGCAGCAGCACTTCGGTCAGGTATTTGGCATAGAGCGCCGCATGGTCGGACGTGCCGCGCGCAGCGAACAGAACGAAGCGAGGCTGGGAGGCGTTGATGGATCGGGCCACTGCGGCAACCTCCGCCCGGCGGTCGAGGATGCGCCGCCAGACGCCGGGCTGTTCCGCGATCTCGGCCGCCATGCGGGTGCCTGGCGCTGCCAGGGTTGGGGAGGACAAGGTCACGGCGCCTTCCGGGATTGGGAATACCACTTCAATACCAGTTGGGAGGCACGGTCAATGCCCTCGTCGTGCGCGGACGCTCACGGTAGAGTGGGCGGCATGACCATCACCGTCGGCTCGATCCGGCCCGATCCCCGCGCCCGGAGCCCGCTCTATCTCCAACTCGCGCAACGGATTGCAACGTCGATCGAGTTGGGTCAGTGGCCCGGCGGCGACGTCCTGCCGGGGGAGCGGCAGCTCTGCGAGGAGCTCCAGGTGTCCCGGACCACGCTGCGCAAGGCGATCCAGGTGCTGACGGAGCGCGGCTTGATCGTGTCGCGGCAGGGCTCGGGCAACTACGTGTCGCAGCAGGTCACGCAGGGGCTGACGCAGCTCACCAGCTTCAGCGACGACATGCGCGCCCGCGGGTGGGAGCCAGGGGCGCGGGTGCTCTCGGCGGGTATCCATGCGGCTGATGCGCTGGAGGCAGCGGCGCTGCAACTGGACGCCGACGACAGGGTGCTGCGGCTGGTCCGGCTGCGCATGGCGGACGGGGTGCCGCTGGCCCTGGAGCGCGCGACGGTATCAGCAGGATACCTGCCGGACCCGGCCGTCGTGGGGTCCTCGCTCTATGCCGCGCTCCAGGATCGCGGCCTGCGGCCGGTCCGGGCTGTCCAGCACTTGCGGGCCGCCGCCGCCCTGCCGGTGGATGCCGAGCCTCTCGGCATCGAGGTCGGAACGCCGGTCATGCACACGGTCCGCAGCAGCTTCCTCGCCGACGACCGGCCCATCGAATTCACCCGATCCGTTTACCGCGGCGACAGGTACGATTTCGTTGCCGATCTTCGCTAGATGTCTGGTCCCGGGGAGCCGTGACGCTACTTTGACCCGGGAGGGGGGAGGAAGCCCTACGGCAGGCGGTCCTCACGGCTCAGCCCGGACAACACCGCCCGACATCCTCAAACTCAACCCGCGTCGCCTCATCCCGGGACCAAACAGGCCAACGGTCACGGTGCTTGGCATAAACCCTGACAGGAATGCTCCCTGGGCACAGCCTTTCCTGCTGCGACGATGCATGAGGACTTGACCTGGGTTGCCGTCATGGCCCCTCTGGGAGGCGCGCGTGATGCGAGGAGGAGGAACGTCGTGCTGCCGTTCGCGCTGCTGCGCAACCCCGTCTTTCGTGCCTTCCTCGTCGCCAACGTGTCGGAGCGCTTCGCCGCTTCTGCCATGTCGGTGCTGCTGGGGTTCCAGGTTTACGAGCTGACGCACAACCCGCTTGACCTGGGATGGCTTGGCCTCGCGGAGGCGGTTCCGGGGGTCAGCCTCGTCCTGTACGGCGGCTACGTCGCGGACCGCCATAGCCGGCGGCGGATCGTGCTGGCGGCGTCCGCCCTGCTGGCCGTGCTGGCGGGCGGGATCGCCTTGGTGTCGGGCCAGGGGCATCGCCATGCCTTCTACTTCTTGCTGCTGCTCGCCTTTCTGGCAGGCGTGGTCCGCGCCTTCGAGGACCCGGCGGCGTCGGGGCTCGAAGCACAGGTCGTGCCGCTGCAGCACCTCATGCCCGGCATCTCCCTGCTGGCCACCACGGGGCGGCTTGCCGATGTCCTGGGCCCGGTGGCCGGCGGGTTCGCCTGGGCGGCGTTGGGTCCCGCCGCCACCTACTCCGCCATCGCGGCGCTGTTCGCCGTCTCATGCGTCACCGTGCTGCTGGGCGTGCCGGAGCAGGGCGCGCCGCACGCCGCACCGGACGAGCACACGGCGGCGCACAGGATCGCCGAGGGCATACGCTACGTGGCGCGCGACCAGGTGCTGCTGGGCTCCATGCTTTTGGACCTGTTCGCGGTGTTCTTCGGCGGTGCCACGGCGCTGCTGCCGGTGTTCGCGACCACCATCCTGCATGTCGGGCCGCTTGGCTTCGGCCTGCTGCGCTCGGCCAGCGCGGCCGGGTCGCTGACGGCGGCGCTGGTGGCGGGCCGGTTCTTGCCGCAACGCCGGGCCGGGCAGGTGCTGCTGGCGGTGATCGCCGGGTTCGGCGTCAGCATTGTCGTGTTCGGCTTGTCCCGGTCGCTGCCGCTGTCGCTGGCGGCATTGTTCGTGGCCGGGCTGTGCGACGGCACAAGCGTGGTGATCCGCCGCGCCATCCTGCGCCTGGCCTCGCCCGAGGCCATGCGGGGGCGCGTCGCTGCGGTGAAGTCGGTGTTCGTCGGCTCCTCCAACGAGCTTGGGGCGCTCGAGAGCGGGATAGCAGCAAGCGTGCTGGGGGCGTCCGCTGCCGTGTGGGGCGGCGGCTTGGTGACGCTCGGCATCGTCGCCGTCACGGCCTGGCGCGCCCCCCGGCTGCGGCGGCTGGACCTGGTCAGCTTGGCGGAGGCTGGACCTGCGGCGGAGGCGGACCGCGGGCGCTCCCCCCTCTCCCAAACGGCGTGACGGGAACGGGGCGCGGTCAGGCCGCGTCGCCCGGATCGACGATGCAGGACGGGTCGAGCCGGCCGTCGATCCCGTTGAGGATGTTGTGCGCCATCGCCACGGCCATGGCCCGTGCACCCTCCTGCGTCGTCGCGGCGCTGTGCGGGGTGAGCACGACGTTGCCGAATTCGGCCAGCGGATGGCTGGCGGGCATCGGCTCCTGCCCGAACACGTCGAACGCCGCGGCCCCAATGGCGCCGCTGGACAGGGCCTGCGCCAAGGCGGCCTCGTCCACGAGGCCGCCGCGTGCGCAGTTGACGACGATGGCGCCGGGTGGGAGCCGGCCCAGGCGCACGGCGTCGAGCAGCATGGCGTTGCGGCGGCTGAACGGGATGTGCAGCGTGAGGACATCGGCCCGCGCAAGCCCGGCATCGAGGTCGGCGACGCACTCGTACCCCGCGGCGGCTGCCTGCTGGAGGGCCGTGGACGAGACGTCATGGACCAGCACGTGGAGGCCGAAAGCCCGGCACAGCGCGGCGACCCGGCGGCCGATGCGGCCGAACCCGACCACCAGCACCCGGCGGCCGGCCAACTCGACGGCCCGTGCCGATTTGCGGAAGTCCCAATCGCCCTGCCGGACGGCGCCGTCGTATTCGCGCAGCCGTTTCGCGGCAGCGAGCATCAACGTCATCGTATGCTCGGCGACCGAGACGCTGTTGGCGTCTGCCGTGACCGTGACGGGAACGCCCCGCCCGGCGAGGTAGCCGACATCGATGTTGTCGAACCCGACGCCGTGCTTGGCGACGACGCGCAGCTTCGGCGCCCGCGAGAGCAGGGCCGCGTCGAGCCGCGCCACGCGCACGCCGATTGCCGAGGTCTCCGGCAAGGCTGCCTCGAATGCCGGGTCACCGGGACGCGCCACGATCACTTGGCAGCCGGGGCGGGCTGCCATCAGGTCCATCCCGGCTTGGTCGATCATCTCAGTCAGCAGGACTGTCGTCATGACGCCTCCTCTTTCTGGAAATCCTTGTGCCGCCATGCGAATACGCACCCTCGATGCGGCAACTGCGAATGGCGGACGACTTCCGGCACTCCCCTATGCGCGGCACGGATTATACGCCATGAGAGGCCGCGCCAAGCCTGACGCCAACGAAGAGGTGCCGCAACAATGGCGCGGAAGGGGGAACGATGATGCGAAAGCGGGTCTGGGGATTGTGCCTGGCGGTCGGAATGCTGCTCTCGGCAGGGGCGCAGGCGCAGGATCGGTCGGTCATCCGGATCACGCGCCAGCCCAGCATCATCTACATGCCGACCTACATCATGGAGGCCAACCACCTCATTGAATCCCGGGCTGCGGCCCTGGGCGTGCCGAACCTGAAGGTCGATTGGGTCGGCTTCAACGGCGGCGGCAACGCCACGGACGCGCTGCTGTCGGACTCGGTGGACGTCGTGAACACCGGCGTCGGCAACATGCTGCTGCTCTGGGACCGCACGCGCGGCGGCGTGAAGGGCATCGTCGCCACCTCGGCCGAGCCGCTGATCCTGATCACGCGCAACCCGAACATCAAGACGCTGCGGGACTACACGCCGCAGGACAAGATTGCGCTGCCGACGGTGCGCATCTCGACCCAGGCGATCCTGCTGCAGATTGCGTGCAAGGAGGCGTTCGGCCCCGGCCAGGGCGCGCGGCTGGACACCAACACGGTGCAGCTCGGCCACCCCGACGCGACCGGCGCGATGCTGGACCCGCATGGCGAGATCACCAGCCACTTCTCCGCCCCGCCCTTCGTGTTCGGGGAGCTGCGCCGGGTGCCGGGCGCCCATGTCGTGACCGACTCGCAGCAGATCATGGGCACGCCGCTCACGGTCGCCGTCATGTTCACGACGACCCGCTTCGCCAACGCGAACCCCAAGCTGGTCCAGGCGGTCAAGGAAGCCGCGGCCGACGCGCTGGATCTGATCCAGAACCACACGCCGGACGCCGTCGCCATCTACCGGCGGGAGTCCAAGGACCCCACGACCATCGACGACCTCCTGTCCATGTTGAAGGAACCGGGCATGATGGACTTCAAGACGAAGCCGCAGGGCACGATGCGCTTTGCCGAGCACATGCACGAAGTCGGGCTGCTGAAGACGAAGCCTAAAGCCTGGACCGACTACTTCCTGCCCATCGCGCAAGACCTGGACGGCAACTGACATGGCGCGGCTGCTGGAGGTGGACGGCTGCACCTTGCGATACCGGACCGACCGTGCCGTGGTGACGGCCACCCACCGGGTCAGCTTCCACGTCGGGCAGGGTGACCGGTATGTGCTGCTGGGTCCCTCCGGCTGCGGCAAGTCCACGCTGCTGAAGGCGGTCGGCGGCTACATCATGCCTGACGAGGGCGAAATCCGCATCAAGGGCCAGCCGGTGCGCGGCGCCGGCGCGGACCGCATGATGGTGTTCCAGGAGTTCGACCAGCTGCTGCCCTGGAAGACGGTGCTGGAGAACGTGGCGTTCCCGCTGCGGGCGGCACGCCGGATGAGCGCGCGCGCCGCGACCGAGAAGGCGATGCATTACGTCGAGAAGGTGCATCTCACCCGCGTCGCCCACAGCCACCCGCACACCCTGTCCGGCGGCATGAAGCAGCGCGTCGCCATCGCGCGGGGCATGGCGATGGAACCCGACATCCTGCTGATGGACGAGCCGTTCGCCGCGCTGGACGCGCTCACCCGGCGCCAGATGCAGGACGAGCTGCTGCGCCTGTGGGACGACACCCGGTTCACCGTGCTGTTCGTCACCCATTCGATCGGCGAGGCCATCAAGATCGGTTCGCGCATCCTGCTGCTCTCGCCGCATCCAGGCCAGGTGAGGGCAGACGTGGAGGACGTGGACCAGGCGACCCCCGAGGCCGCCGCCCAGCTGGAACAACGCATCCACGACCTGCTGTTCACGCCGGCCGGGGAAGCCGGCCTTCTCGCAATGGCCGAACATGCCTGAGCCGCGCGTGGTGCTCTACGCGCCATCGAACGCGGCGGTGCCGGAGGTCAGCCGGCCCGTGGCGGCGTGGCGGCGGCTGTGGGACAACACGGCGCTGCGCAAGGCGGTCATCATCGTCGTGCTGGCGCTGGTTTGGGAGGGGTATGCACGCATCCTGGACAACCCGCTGCTGTTCCCCACGCTGACGGACACGCTGGATGCGGTCGTGGACCATATCCGGGACGGCAGCCTGCCGGCGCGGACATGGACCTCCCTGCGCGTGCTCGTGGTGGGCTTCGGCAGCGGCGTCGTGCTCGCGGCGATCCTGACGGTCATCGCGATCAACACGCGGATCGGGACGGATATCCTCGAGACGCTGACCGCGATGTTCAACCCGCTTCCCGCCATCGCGCTGCTGCCGCTGGCGCTGATCTGGTTCGGGCTCGGCATGGGCAGCCTGGTGTTCGTGCTGACGCATTCGGTGCTCTGGGCCGTGGCGCTCAACACGCATGCAGGGTTCCTCGGCGTGTCGCAGACCCAGCGCATGGTGGGGCGGAACTACGAGCTGCGCGGGCTGCGCTACGTCTTCCTGATCCTGATCCCGGCCGCGTTCCCGTCGATCCTCACGGGCCTCAAGGTCGGTTGGGCGTTCGCCTGGCGCACCCTGATCGCGGCCGAGCTGGTGTTCGGCGTGTCCTCCGGCCAGGGCGGGCTGGGCTGGTTCATCTTCGAGAACCGCAACGTGCTCGACATCCCCGCGGTGTTCGCCGGGCTGCTGACGGTCATCGTCATCGGGCTGGCGGTGGAGAACCTGGTGTTCCGCACCATCGAGCGTCGCACGATCCGCCGTTGGGGCGTGCAGGCTTGACGGCCCGGCGGCGACGGCGCCCGTGACGGCAGGGCAAGGCGCCGGGTTCGGGTTCCCAGCCGATCACTCACCAAAAACGATGCCCTCCTCGCGATAGATGTCCCGGATCAGCTCCAGGATGACGCCGATCTCCGCCGAGGCGTCGTCGCGCCGGTGGCTCATGATGATGGGGGACGTGGCGCTGTCCTCGTCCAGGTCGCGGTAGGCCACCCCGTCCCGCCGCAACTGGCGGACGCCGGCCGGGACCAGGGCGACGCCAGCCTGGGCCGCGACCAGGCCCAGCGCGGTTTGCAGCTCGCGCACCTCCATGACCGAGCGCAGGACGACATCCTGGGCACGGAACAGGGCGAGCACCTGGTCGGCGTAGCTCGGGCGTGGCGCCCTGGGATAGACCACCAGCGGCTCGTCCGCGAAATCGCGCAGCCGCAATGGCCCCGGATGCTCCAGGAGGGCATGGCCGAGCGGGAGCACCGCGACGATCCGCTCGTTGCGGAGCAGGCGCCGCACGATGGCCGGGTCGTCGTGGGGAATGCGGCCGAAGCCCACGTCGATGCGGCCCTCCTTGAGGGCTACGGTCTGCTCCAGGCTGGTCAACTCCACCAGTGCCGCCTCCATGCCGGGCCGGGCAGCGCGGTAACGGCGGATGACCTCGGGCAGCTTCCCATAGAGGGTGGAGCCGACGAAGCCGATGCCGAAGCGTCCCCGCTCGGCCTGCTGCAGGCGGCGCATCATGGCCCGCATCTCCTCGACGCGCTCCAGGATCTGGACGGCCTGCTCGTACAGCAGCCGCCCGGCCTCAGTGAGGTAAGCGGTGCGGCTGTTCCGGCGGATCAACGTGACCCCGAGCTCTTCCTCGAACTGCTGGATTTGCCGGCTCAGCGGCGGTTGCGCGATGTGGAGCGTCTCGGCCGCACGGGTGAAGCTTTGCTCGCGTGCGACTGCGACGAAATACCGGAGATGCCGCAGCTCCATGCCATACTCCGAAGGTATAACGCCGGACCAACTCGGTCTTGGACTCGGCGCCTCGCGTCGTATAGCTCTGACGTCAAGGCGAAGCACTACGCCACGACCACCCCGCTGGCGCCAGGCATCAAGCCCGGCGCCGGACATCGGGCCACGTCAACGAAGCAAAACGGAGGGAACCATGCTCGACGCCATCCACAAGACTCTCGACGAGGTCGTGCAGGACGACGCCGAGACCGGCCTGTTTCGCTGCAAGCGGAACATCTTCACCGACCCCGGGCTGTTCGAGCTGGAGATGAAGCATATCTTCGAGGGCAACTGGATCTACATGGCGCACGAGAGCCAGCTCCCGAAGGTGAACGACTATTTCACGACCTTCATGGGCCGCCAGCCCGTGTTCATCGCCCGCAACAAGGCGGGGGAGCTGAACGCCTTCATCAATGCCTGCAGCCACCGCGGCGCGATGCTGTGCCGCCACAAGCGGGACAACAAGGCGAACTTCACCTGCCCGTTCCACGGCTGGACGTTCAACAACTCCGGCAAGCTGCTGAAGGTCAAGGACGGCGGCGAGGGTGCGGGCTACCCCGACCAGTTCAACACGGACGGCAGCCACGACCTGACCAAGGTGGCGCGGTTCGAGAACTACCGCGGTTTCCTGTTCGGCTCCCTCAACCCGGACGTGGTGCCGCTCAAGGAGCACCTGGGCGAGGCGGCCAAGATCATCGACATGATCGTGGACCAGTCGCCCGAGGGCCTGGAGGTGCTGCGGGGCTCGTCCACCTACGTCTATGACGGCAATTGGAAGCTGCAGACGGAGAACGGCGCCGACGGCTACCACGTGAGCGCCACGCACTGGAACTATGCGGCCACCACCAGCCGCCGCAAGGAGGCGGTGCAGCAGGATCATACCCGTGCCATGAGCGCGGGCGGCTGGGCCAAGCAGGGCGGCGGCTTCTACTCGTTCGAGCACGGACACCTGCTGCTGTGGACCAACTGGTCCAACCCCGAGGACCGGCCCAACTGGGACCGCCGGGAGGAGCTGGCGGCGCAGTTCGGCCAGGCCAAGGCCGACTGGATGGTGCAGCGCAGCCGCAACCTGTGCCTGTATCCCAATGTGTACCTGATGGACCAGTTCAGCAGCCAGATCCGCACCTACCGTCCGCTCGCGGTGGATAAGACCGAGGTCACGATCTACTGCATCGCCCCGAAGGGCGAGAGCGCCGTCTCGCGCTCCCACCGCATCCGCCAGTACGAGGACTTCTTCAACGCGTCCGGCATGGCGACGCCGGACGACCTGGAGGAGTTCCGCTCCTGCCAGATCGGCTACATGGGCAGCGCCGCGCAGTGGAACGACCTGTCCCGCGGCGCGAAGCACTGGATCAAGGGGCCGGACGAGGGCGCCAAGGCCGTCGGGCTGCAGCCGCTGATGAGCGGGGCCAAGACCGAGGACGAGGGGCTGTTCGCCGTCCAGCACCGCTACTGGATGGAAACCATGCAGCGCCACATGGCGGACCCAAACGAGCACGCCGGGTCGGCCTAGCCCGGCCGCCAGGCCAGGCCATCCCCCTCATGACCGCTTGCCAGCCTGCCCCACGGGATGGGCCGGCACGCGCACGCCCTGAAAGCAGGCCCATGCAGATCACGCTCGAACAAGCCCGGCAGTTCCTGTATCGCGAGGCCCGCTTCCTCGACGACCGGGAGTGGGACGGTTGGCTGGCGATGTACGCCCCGGACGCGGAGTTCTGGATGCCGGCCTGGGACGACGACGACAAGCTGGTCGAGAACCCGCAGACCGACATCTCGCTGATCTACTACCCGCATAAGGGCGGCCTGGAGGACCGCGTGTTCCGCATCCGCACGGAGCGCAGCAGCGCCACGTCGCTGCCGGAGCCGCGCACCTCGCACAACATTACCAACGTCGAAATCCTGGAGCAGTCGGACGGGCTGTGCCGGCTGCGCTTCAACTGGCTGACGTTCAACTTCCGCTACAAGGCGACGGACACCTACTTCGGCACCTCGCACTATACCATCGACACGTCGGGCGAGCAGCCGCTCATCAAGACCAAGCGGGTGGTGCTCAAGAACGACTACATCCACCACGTCATCGACATCTACCACATCTAGGCGGGAGCGAGCACCATGGCCCACAAGGTCGCGCTCAACTTCGAGGACGGCGTCACGCGCTTCATCGAGACACGTCCCAACGAGACCGTGGCCGACGCCTCCTACCGCGTCGGCATCAACATCCCGCTCGACTGCCGCGACGGCGCCTGCGGCACCTGCAAGGTCTTCGTGGAAAGCGGCGCCTATGACGGCGGCGACTACATCGAGGACGCGCTGACCGACAACGAGGCGGCGGAGGGTTACGGCCTGGCCTGCCAGATGAAGCCCGGGACCGACCTGGTCCTGCGCATCGCCGCGTCGTCGGACGTGTGCAAGACGAAGGGCGCGTCCTACAAGGCCCGGCTCAGCGCGGTGGACCGGCTGTCCGAGACCACGCTCGGCTTCTCGCTCGCGGTCGATCCGGCCTCGCCGCTCGCCTTCCTGCCGGGCCAGTACGTCAACATCCTCGTGCCGGGGACGGACCAGAAGCGGTCGTACTCCTTCAGCTCCGTGCCCGGGTCCAACGATGCGTCCTTCCTGATCCGCGACATCCCGCGGGGCGCCATGAGCACCTTCCTGCGGGAACAGGCGCAGCCGGGGACGCCGATGGAGTTCACCGGGCCGTCCGGGAGCTTCTACCTGCGCGACCTCAGGCGTCCGCTGCTGATGCTCGCCGGCGGCACCGGCCTCGCGCCGTTCCTGTCGATGCTGGGGCGGATCGCGCAATCCGGCAGCCCCCACCCGATCCACCTGATCTACGGCGTGACCCACGACACCGACCTCGTGCAGGTCGAGAGGCTGGACGGGTACGCCCGGCAGATACCGGGCTTCACCTTCTCCTGCTGCGTTGCCAGCGAGGACAGCGCCCACCCGCAGAAGGGCTACGTGACCCGCTACATCAAGCCAGCCCACGTCCATGGCGGCGACGTGGACATCTATTTGTGCGGCCCTCCGCCGATGGTGGATGCCGTACGGCACCATCTGGCGGAACAGGCGATCTCGCCGGCGAACTTCTACTTCGAGAAGTTCTCGCCCAGCGGCGCCGTCACCGCCATCGGCGAGAGCCACCGGGCGGCATAGGGAGCGATCCGGTGATCCATCCCAGGCGGTTCGAGGGAAAGGCCGGCGTCGTCACCGGCGCGGCGCAGGGCATCGGCCGCACGGTCGCCCTGACCATGGCGCGCGAGGGCGGCAAGGTCGTGTTGGTTGACCGCTCCGAGCTGGTCCGGGACGTGGCGGCGGAAGGCGCCGCGGCCGGCGGGGAGTGCCACGCCGTCACCGCGGACCTGGAGCAGTATGCGGAGTGCCGCCGGGTCATGGAGGAGGCGCAGCGCCGGTTCGGCCGGGTGGACATCCTGATCAACAACGTCGGCGGCACGATCTGGGCCAAGCCCTACGCCGAGTACGAGGAGGACCAGATCGAGGCGGAGGTGCGGCGCTCCCTGTTCCCCACCCTGTGGTGCTGCCGGGCCGTGCTGCCCGTCATGCTCGGCGGCGGCGGCGGGGTCATCGTGAACGTGTCCTCGGTCGCGACGCGCGGGGTCAACCGGGTGCCGTATGCCGCCGCCAAGGGGGGCGTGAACGCGCTGACCGCGAGCCTGGCCTGGGAATACGCGGAGCATGGCATCCGCGTCTGCGCCACCGCCCCGGGCGGCACGGACGCGCCGCCGCGCCGGATCCCGCGCAACGCCGCCGCCCCGAGCGAGCAGGAGACGGCGTGGTACGGGCAGATCGTGGAACAGACCATCGGATCGAGCCTCATGAGGCGCTACGGCACGGTCGAGGAGCAGGCGGCGGCGATCCTGTTCCTGGCCTCCGACGAGGCGTCCTACATCACGGGCGTCACCTTGCCCGTGGCGGGCGGGGACTTGGGATAGCGCGGCCGGGCCACGACCGCGCGAACGGCAGCCGGGCCGAACCCGGCACGCAGGACCAGCGCCAACCAAACCGGCGCGAAGCAACTGGGAGAACGTGGACATGAGCGGATCGATTGTTGACAGCCAGGAGGCGAAGCAGCTGTTCGCCCGGGCCGCCGGGCTGGATGGCGCCGGCGGGGACGAGCGGCTGAAGCGGATCGTGCAGCGGATCACGACCGACCTGTGCCGCATGGTCGAGGAGTTCGACGTGACGCCGACCGAGTTCTGGACCGCGGTGGGCTACCTCACCCGGCTCGGCCAGGCCAACGAGGCTGGGCTGCTCGTCGCCGGGTCGGGCATCGAGCACTTCCTGGACCTGCTGGTGGACGAAAAGGAGCGCCAGGCCGGCCTGGCCGGCGGCACGCCGCGCACCATCGAGGGGCCGCTCTGGCTGGCCGACGCGCCGCTGTCGGAGGGGGAGGCGCGGCTGGACCAGGACCCGGAGCAGGGCACGGTGCTGTTCATGGAGGGCCAGGTGCGCGACGCGGACGGGACCCCCATCCCCGGCGCGGTCGTGGACGTGTGGCATGCCAACACCAAGGGCGGCTATTCGCATTTCGACCCGTCGCAAAGCCCGTACAACCTGCGCCGCCGGATCGGGACGGACGGGGACGGGCGCTACCGCTTCCGCTCCATCCTGCCGTCCGGCTACGGCTGCCCGCCGGCCGGGCCGACGCAGGAGCTGCTGAACCACCTGGGACGGCACGGACAGCGGCCCGCGCACGTCCACTTCTTCGTCGAAGCGTCGGGCCACCGCAAGCTGACCACGCAGATCAACATCGCCGGCGACAAGTTCCTGCATGACGACTTCGCCTTCGCCACGCGCGACGGGCTGATCCCGGAGGTGGTGCGGCACGACGACCCGGCGGAGATCGAGGCGAGGGGCCTGAGCGAGCCGTTCGTGACCATCCGGTTCGACTTTTCCCTGAACCGGGACGCCGAGAACCTGCCCGAGGCCGTGGTGGTGCGCGAGCACGCCAAGGCCGCCTGACGCGCGGCGGCGTCGCCCATCCGCGGGCGGCGCCGTGCCCCACCCAACGGAGGCCACCATGCCGGACTCTCTTCCCCCCGACGCGCACGGCCTCGCCCGTGACCTGGCCATCGCGGACGTGCGGAGCACGATTGTGGACGTGCCGACGGTGCGGCGGCACAAGCTGTCCAACACCTCGGTGACGGCGCAGAGCTACGTCTTCGTGCGGGTCCGCCTGGCCAATGGCGCGGAGGGCATCGGCGAGGCCGCGACCCTGGGCGGCCCGCGCTGGAGCGAGGAAAGCGTCGAGGCCATGAAGGCCAACATCGACGCCTACCTCGCCCCGGCGCTGCTGGGCACCCGCGCCGACCAGTTCGAGGCGGCCGGGCTGCGCATGGACCAGGCGGCCAAGCGCAACAACGCCGCCAAGGCCGCGGTCGAGACGGCGCTGTTCGACGCGGTGGGCAAGACCTTTGGCCTGTCCGCAGCCGCCCTGCTCGGCGGCGCGGTGCGCGACCGCGTCCCCGTGCTGTGGACCCTCGCGTCCGGCGACCCGGCGCAGGAGCTGGAGGAGGCCGGCCGCAAGCTCGACGCCCGCCTGCACCGCACCTTCAAGGTGAAGGTCGGCGCGCAGGACCCGGCCGCCGACATGGCGCGGATGCGGCATTTGGCGCAGGCGCTGGAAGGCCGGGCCACCCTGATCGTGGACGCCAACCAGGCATGGGACGAGGCCGTGTCCGCCCGCTGCCTGCCGCAACTGCACGAGATGGGCGTGGCGCTGGTGGAGCAGCCCGTGCCGGCTTGGAACATCGGCGCGATGGCCCGGCTGCGCGCCCGCCCCGGCACGCCGCCGCTGCTCGCGGACGAGTGCGTGTTCGACGCGCACGACATGCTGGCCGTGGCCCACGCCGCCGCGGCCGACGCGGTGTCGCTCAAGCTGGTGAAGCACGCCGGGCTCCTCGGCGTCCGCAAGGTCGCGGCCGTGGCGGAGGCGGCGGGCATCGGCCTGTACGGCGGCTGCCTGCTGGAAAGCTCCGTGGGCGCTGCGGCGCACCTGCAGGTGTTCAGCACCTTCCGCGAGCTGGCCTGGGGCTGCGAGCACTTCGGCCCGCAGATCCTGACCGGCGAGTACGTGACGGAGCCGCTGCGCTTCGAGGACTTCCACGTTCACCTGCCGACCGGACCCGGCATCGGCGTCACCGTGGACGAGGACAGGCTGCGCCACTACGCGCGGGCATGAGGGAAGGACCCGGCCGCTAAGACGCCTCAAAGCGCGCAAGCAGGCGTTTCGCCTGCAGCAGCACCGGGGCGTCCACCAGCCGTCCTTGGACCAGGATGGCGCCTGTGCCCGCCCGTTCCGCATCGCCAAAACGCCTGATCACCTCCGCCGCCCAGGCACGTTCGTCCGCAGTCGGCCGGAACGCCGTCTGGATGGGTTCGATCTGCGCCGGGTGGATGGCCAGCTTTCCGCCGAACCCCATGCCGCGGGCCATGGCAGCGTCACGCCCGCAAAGCGCCGCGTCCCGCGCATCGAGGGTGACGCCGTCGATTGGGGGACCCAGCCCTGCCGACCGCGACGCGAGCACGATGGCGTGCCGGGCATGGGCCACGGCCTCTTGCCCGCCCGCCCCCGTCAGCCGCAGGTCGGCCTCGTAGTCCACCGAGCCGAAGGCCACCCGAAGCACCCTGTCGTCCCAGCGGATCGCGCCGAGGTTCGTCACGCCGCGCGCCGTCTCGATCAGCGGCAGCAGCGCCGTCGGGCGTTCCCGGCCGTGCTCCGCCTCGAACTGCCTCAGCGCCCAGCAGACCGCCGCGACGTCGCCGTCCGTCTCGGTCTTCGGCAGCATGACGCCGTCGACCCCGGCGGCCACCGCCGCCTCGATGTCGCGGAGGCACAGCGGCGTCCCAACGGCGTTCACACGGACAATCAAGGCGCCGCGCCGGGGCACGCCAACGAGTGCGGCCAGGGCGCCGCGCGCCGCCGCCTTCTCGTTGACGGGAACGGCGTCTTCCAGGTCGAGCACCACCACGTCCGCGGCACTCGCCAGCGCGCCCTCCGCCTTGCGGGCGACATGCGCCGGTGCGAACAGCCAGGCCGGCCCGTCGATCTTCGGCCCGTCCTCCATCCTCATTCCCCGGCCACGGCCTGCCGGGCCGGCGCACCGGCCGGGCCCTCGACGCTGTCCTCAAGCGAGCGCTGCCCGGTTTCCACGCGCAGCGCCAGGATCGCCACGATCAGGCAAGCGAGCACGCCCGAGACCATCAGCAGCACGCCCTCAAGCCCGAACCGCTCGAACAGCATCACCGCCAGATAGGGCGTGCTGATCGACGCGCCGCGTCCGCACATCCCGGCGATGCCGGTGCCGCGCAGCCGCAGCTCGGTCGGGAACAGCTCGGGCACGTAGGCATACAGGCCGAGCGTCACCAGGACGTAGATGCTGGTGATGAGGGAGAAGCCGACGACGGTGATCCCCGACGGGTCCCGCATCATCGGATAGAGCGTGCCGAGCGCGATGATCGCGAGGCAGGAGCCGACCATGGACTTCTGCCGCGACACCCGGTCTGCCAGCAGGAGGCCGACGAGCGCCCCGGCCGTGCTGCCGAACGACATCAACGTTGTGAAGCCGAGGGATTGCACGATCGTCATTCCCTGCTTGATCAGGAAGGTCGGCAACCAGGCGACGAACCCATAGACCGACATGTTCACCGCCACCACCGTGAGGCAGGCGGCCAGCAGCCGCTTGCGCATGCCGGCTGCGAACAGGCGAGACAGCGGCACCCGGCCGGGCACCGCGGCCTGCGCCCACGCCACGGCCGGCAACGGGCCGTGCTGCGCTTCCGTCTCGCGCTCAATCGCCGTCAGCGCGGCCTCGGCCTCCTCCGCACGGCCGACGGATTCGAGCCAGCGCGGGCTTTCCGGCATGCGCTTGCGGAGCATCCAGACGACCAGCGCGCCGACGCCCGCGATGGCGAACATGACCCGCCACCCCAGGTTCGGGATGACGAAGTATCCGGTGAAGGTCGCGACCAGCAGGCCCGAGTTGATCACCAGGCCCATCATGGAAATCCAGCGCCCGCGGTAGCGGGGCGGGATGAACTCGCACAGCGTGCCGGCCGCGACGACCAGCTCCGCGCCCAGCCCGATGCCCATCAGGAAGCGGAGCCCGATCAGCCAGTAGATGTTGGGCGCGAACACCGCGGCGATCGAGGCGGCGCCAAAGAGCGCGAGGTTGGTCTGGTAGGAATAGCGCCGGCCCATGCGGTCGCCCACCCAGCCGGCCAGCCCGGCGCCGATCAGCATGCCAAAGAACGTCGCGGACACGAAGGTCGCGTTCAATGCCAGGGTGGAAAAACCCTCCTTCAGCATCGCCGCGATGACGCCGCCCGCGAGGTAGACGTCGAACGCGTCCAGGAACGCGCCGGCGCTGATCAGCCCGAGCACGCGCCAGTGGAACCGGGAGATCGGCAAGCGATCCAGCCGGGCCCCGGCGTTGACGGCGCGGAATGTCGTGAAGCCTTGGGCATGGTCGGACACGTGTTCCTCCTTGGAGCTCTCCGGCCCCGTGGTGGGACTATCATGTGCGTACATGGTGCGGGTCAATCCCCTTTCTTCAGCCGGGTGGACATCAGGCCGATGACCCAGGCTTGACATAACCATGTCCATACATGAGATATCGGGGAACGGAAGAAACGACCGGAGGCACGACCCATGGACCACGCCATGCCGCAGGCGGAGACGCACGGCCGCTTCCTGGAGGACTTCGCCCCAGGGCAGAGCTTTCGCCACTGGCCCGGCCGGACCATCACCGAGGCCGACAACATCCATTTCAGCCTGCTGACGATGAACCGCCATCCGATGCACTGCGACGCGGCCTTCGCCGCGCGGTCGGAGTTCGGCAAGCCACTGGTCAACAGCGGCCTCACGCTCGCGATGGTGCTCGGCATGACCGTGGACGACATCAGCCAGAACGCCATCGCCAACCTGGGCTGGAAGGAGATCACCCTCACCGCCCCGGTCTTCCCCGGCGACACCATCTATGCGCGGTCCGAGGTGCTGGCCGTGCGCCCCAGCAAGTCCCGGCCGGGCCAAGGCGTGGTCACGACCCGCACCGAGGGCTTCAAGAGCGACGGCACCCTGTTCATGACGTTCGAACGAAGCAGCCTGATCCCGACGCGGGCCGCCGCGAGATGAACGCCATCACGCAGGTCGACGCCGGCACGGCCGCCGATCCGGCGCAGGCGCTGGCGGCGTTCGCGGCCGGGCTGCGGCTGCAGGACATCCCGGCCGAGGTCCAGGCCCGCGCCGCGCACCACATCCTCGATGCCGTCGGGATCGCCCATGCCTCATCGCGCTACGATTTCGCCCACCGCACGCTGACAGCGCTGCGGGGCTTGGCGGGCGACGGGACGGTGCCGGTGTTCGGCCTGCCGGGCCGGCTGCCGCCGCGGGACGCCGCCATCATGAACGGCCTGCTGTGCCACGGCCTCGACTTCGACGACACGCATCTGGGCGGCGTCATCCATCCCACGGCCGCCATCTTCCCCGCCGTTTTCGCCGCCGCCATCCATGCCGGCGCCTCCGGCGAGGAGATGCTCGTCGCCTACGTCGCGGGGGTCGAGGCGACCACGCGGCTCGCGGCCGTCGGCGGCGGCGCGTTCCACGCGGCGGGCTTCCACCCGACGGGCGTCGTCAATGCGTTCGGCGCGGCGCTCGCCGCGGGCAGGATCCTCGGCCTCACGGAACGCGAGCTGGCCCATGCGCAGGGCATCGCGTTGTCCACCGCGTCTGGCAGCCTGGAGTTCCTGGAGGACGGGGCCTGGAGCAAGCGCCTGCACCCTGGCTGGGCCGCGCAGGCCGGCATCACCGCCGCGGCGCTGGCCCGGCAGGGGTTCACCGGCGCGGCGCGTCCCTTCTCCGGACGATACGGGCTGTATAACGCCTATCTCGGCCCTCGCGCCGCCGGGCTGGACCTGGCGCGGGCGACGGCAGGGCTCGGCGCGGTGTGGGAACTGGCGGAGACGTCGATCAAGCCGTTCCCCGCCTGCCACTTCACCCATGCCTGCATCGACGCGGCGCTCGTTCTGCGGGACCAGGCGGCCGCCGGCGAGGTCGCGTCCATCCAGGCGTTGGTGCCGCACCAGGTCATCCCCGTGGTGTGCGAGCCGGCCGCGAACAAGCAACGGCCCGCCAACGCCTACGATGCCCAGTTCAGCGTGCCGTTCCTCGTCGCGTCCGCCTGGCTCCGCGGCCGGATGACCCTGGCCGAGCTGGAGCCTGACGCCCTGTCCGACCCGGCCATCCTCGCGCTGGCCGCCCGCATCGGCCATGCGGCGGACCCGGACTCGCCCTTCCCGCGGACCTATTCGGGCGAGCTGCTGGTGCACCTGCGCGACGGCCGCACACTGCGCCACCGCGAGGCGGTCAACCGCGGCGCCCCGGACCGCCCGCTGACCAACGCGGACATCGTGGCGAAGTATCGCGGCAACGCCGCCACGGCGCTCAGCCCCGGTGCCGCGGCGCGGATCGAGGCCGCGGTCCTGTCCCTCGCCCGCCATTCCGCCTCGGCCCTGGCCGACGCCATCTCTCCCCGCTGAGGAGCCATCCATGAACGTCATCACGCCCGTCGAACTTCCCGCGCCGGATGCGCACGAACAGGACGGCCAGGACCGGCAGATCCTCGACAGCGTGGACCGCTTCCTGGAGCGCCATGTCCGGCCCTTCGCGATGCAGCTCGAACACGACGACGCCTACCCGCAGGAGATCGTCGACCGCATGAAGGAGATGGGGCTGTTCGGCGCCTTCATCCCCGCGGAGTACGGCGGCCTCGGCCTGCGTGCGACGACCTATGCCCGCATGATCGAGCGGATCGCGGCCGTCTGGATGTCCGTCTCCGGCATCATCAACTCCCACCTCATCATGGCCCATATCGTGGCGCGCTCGGGGACCGAGGCGCAGCGGCAGGCGTTCCTGCCGCGCTTCGCCACCGGCGAGCTGCGCGGCGGCCTGGCCCTCACGGAGCCGGATGCCGGCACCGACCTGCAGGCCATCCGCACCACCGCCCGGCGCGACGGGGACCACTACGTCGTGAACGGGACCAAGACCTGGATCAGCAACGGCATCGAGGGCAGCATCTTCGCATTGCTGGTCAAGACCGACGCCACGGCCGATCCGCGCCACAAGGGCATGAGCATGCTGCTGGCCGAGAAGGGGCCGGGCTTCCGCGTCGGCCGCAAGCTGGAGAAGCTCGGCTACAAGGGCATCGACAGCGCGGAGCTGGTCTTCGAGGACTACCGCGTCCCGGTGGACCGGCTGATCGGCGGCGTCGAGGGCCGCGGCATGGCCTGCGCCATCTCGGGCCTGGAGCTTGGCCGCATCAACGTGGCGGCCCGCGGCGTCGGCATCGCCCAGGCGGCGCTCGATGAGAGCGTCAAGTACGTGCAGCAGCGCAGCACGTTCGGCAAGAAGCTGCACCAGCACCAGGCGGTCGCGCTGAAGCTCGGCGACATGGCGACGCGGACCGAGGCGGCGCGCCTGCTGACCGACCAGGCCGCGCGGATGTTCGACCGTGGCGAGCGGGTGGACTACGAGGCCGGCATGGCCAAGCTGTTCGCCACCGAGGCGGCGCTGGAGAACGCCATCGAGGCGATGCGCATCCACGGCGGCTACGGCTACAGCAAGGAGTTCCTGGTCGAGCGCCTGTATCGCGACGCGCCGCTGCTGGTGATCGGCGAGGGCACGAACGAGATCCAGCGCCTGCTGATCGCCAAGCGCCTCGTCGAACGCAACCCGGTCTAGGCGCCGCCCATGGATCAGGCCGCAGGCCATCCGGGCATGTCGCAGGCGCGGCCCGGCCCCTTGCCGCTCGACGGCGTCACCGTCCTTGCCGTCGAGCAGTATGGCGCCGGGCCGTTCGGCACGATGCTGCTGGGCGACCTTGGCGCCGACGTCATCAAGATCGAGAACCCGGCCGATGGCGGCGAGATCGGCCGCCATGTCGGCCCCCACATGTTCGGACCCGGGGACAGCCAGTTCTACCAGGCGTTCAACCGCAACAAGCGCAGCATAACGCTGAACCTGAAGCACCCCGAGGGGATGCGCCTGTTCCGCGGCCTGGTGGCCGGCGCCGACGCCGTGCTCGACAACCTGCGCGGCGACCTGCCGGAGAAGCTCGGGCTTGACTACGCCTCGCTGAAGGAGGCGAACCCCGCCATCGTCTGCGCGCACCTGTCCGCTTATGGCCGGGACAATCCGCGGAAGGCATGGCCGGGCTACGACTACCTGATGCAGGCGGAGGCCGGGTATTGCAGCCTGACCGGCGAGCCGGATGGGCCGCCCGCCCGGTTCGGCATCTCCATCGTCGACATGATGACCGGGCTGATGTGCGCCTTCGGGCTGGTGTCCGCCGTGATCGGCGCGCGGCGCACCGGACGCGGCATGGACGTGGACGTCAGCCTGTTCGACACGGCGCTGCACAACCTCAGCTACCTCGCGACCTGGTACCTGAACGCGGATCACCTGCAGGGCCGGGAGCCGCGCGGCGCGCACCCCTCCCTCACCCCTTCCCAGCTGTATCGCACCAAGGACGGCTGGATGTTCCTGATGTGCAACAAGGAGAAGTTCTGGACGGTCCTGTCGGAACGGATCGACCGTCCCGCTTGGCCGACGGACCCGCGCTACAGCACGTTCAAGGCCCGGCTCGCCAACCGGGAGGAGCTGACGCGGGACATGGACGCGGCGTTGGCGGCCCGGACCACGGCGGAGTGGATGGAGCGGCTGGGCGGCCTGGTGCCGGCCTCGCCGGTGTATGACGTGGGCCAGGCGCTGGACAACCCCTTCGTGCGGGAGGGCGGCCGGGTCGCGTCGTTCACCCGGCCCGGGGGCGGCCCGG
This sequence comes from uncultured Acetobacteraceae bacterium, assembly GCA_964252005.1. Classification (GTDB taxonomy): domain Bacteria; phylum Pseudomonadota; class Alphaproteobacteria; order Acetobacterales; family Acetobacteraceae; genus CAHJXG01. The sequence continues at coordinate 40,561 of CAXULX010000010.1, forward strand.
ATGTCGAGGGCCTGACGGGACCGGTCCGCATCGACGGCCGCGCGCCGCCCACGATGGCGGCCCCGGCGCTGGGCGCCGATACGGATGCCGTGCTGGGCCGCCTGGGGATCTCGCCGGCCGCCATCGCGGCACTCAGGGCAGACAAGGCCGTCTGACTCGCCTACACCGCCAGGGATGGACGATGGCCGCCCCGTACCGCTGTATCTCCAGGTCGCCCAGGCGCTGCAGGGGCGCATCGCCGATGGCGGCTATTCCGTCGGCTCGCTGCTCCCCACCGAACACAGGCTGGCCGAGCAGTTCCACGTCAGCCGGCAGACGGTGCGGCAGGCGATTGGCCACCTCCGGGCGCAGAAGCTGCTGTCCGCGCGCAAGGGCGTCGGCACCCGGGTCGAGGCGAGCCGCCCCGAGCGCGGCTACTACCAGACGCTGCAATCCCTGCCGGACCTGTTCCAGTTCGCCTCGGACGCGCTGTACCGCGTCACCTCGACCGAGCGCGTCAAGGTCGTCGGCCGCGAGGCCGAGGAGCTGGGCTGCCGCCCTGGCCGCATCTGGCTCCGGCTCGACGGCCTGCGCGAACTCCCCGGCGTTGCCGGGCCGCTGTGCCGGACCATGGTGATGATCGACGCCCGCTACGCCGCCATCGCCGCGGAGCCGCGCATCCACGCCCGCGCCATCTTCTCGCAGATCGAGGACCGCTTCGGAGTCCCGGTCCAGGAGGTCCACCAGGAGATCACGGCGACGGTGCTGGACGCCGACCAGGCCGCGCTGCTGCAAAGCCGGCCCGGCAGCCCGGCGCTCGAGATCACGCGGCGGTACTTCGCGGCCGGGCACAAGCTGATCGAGATGTCCCGCAGCCTGCACCCGGCCGACCGCTTCCGCTACTCGATGACGGTGCGGCGCGACGCCTGACGGCCGGGCGGCGGCGCCAGCTCGACCTTGAAATGCCGGCGCAGCACATAGGCGATGTCGGCGAAGCAGGACCCGTGGCGCACGACCTCCAGCGTCTCGACGTTCAGCAGGGTCGAGGACGAGGCGTAGGGGTGGAAGCGTTGCAGGCCATGGTCGATGACGACGTCGGCCAGGGCCAGGATCTCCGGCTGGATCTCCTCCACGCAGAACCGGGTGCCGCTGAGCGTGAGGTTGGCCGAGGACCCGAACAGCAGGCGCTGCGCCCGATGGCTGAGCGCCGTCAGCGCCGCGTGGAACGGCCCGGCGTTGAGCAGCATCGCCATCGTGCCGCCGCTCGAACTGTCGCGCACCGCCTCCGGCTCCGTGGCCAGGATGGCCGGATGGTCCGTGCGGTAGGGCGCGATGCAGCCGAGCGGCAGGTCGTAGCTATCGGTCACAGCCGACACGATCTCCCGGCCGCGCGCGGTGCAGGCGTGCAGGTCGCGGTGCCATGCCGCGTTGGCGACCAGGGCGTTGCGCTTGCTCGCCTGACGCCCCTTGGCCGTGAAGATGCGCCGCAGCGCCTCGGGCGAGCCGCCCAGGATCGAGTAGCCAATCGTGTTCGGCACGATGGCGATGCCGCCCCGCTCCAGCGCCGCGAAGGCCCGGGCCGCGTCCCCTGCGACGTCAAACAGGGCGCCGCCCATCAGGCGACGTCCACCCGTGCGCGCGGCGGCGACGTCGGGACCGGGGCCGGGGCCGCCTCGTCCTGCCACGGCGTCAGGGCTTCCAGCGGCTGCTTCCGGGTCTCGATCCCGAACACCGCGACCAGCGCCGCGTTCAGCAATAGGAGTGCCGCCACCAGCACGATCACCCCCATCACGCCGCCCCAGGCAAAGAGCGGCACGATCAGCTGCGGGGTGGCAATCGTCATCATGCGGCCGGCCGTGTTGCAGAATCCGGTGCCCCGCATGCGGATTTCGGTCGGGAACAGCTCGGGCACATAGAGCGCCCAGCCGATGGCCACCAGGACATACACCGCGGTGATCAGCAGGAAGCCCAGCAGCGTCACCAGGGTGGGATCGGCCATGAGCGGATACAACGCGCCGAACGCCACCGCCAGCAGCGAGAACCACACGATGCAGGGCTTGCGCCCCAGCCGGTCGACGAGCCACAGCCCGATCAGCGCGCCCACGGGGCCGCCGAACATCATCAGCGTCGTGTAGTTCAGCGAGGAGACGATGCTCATCCCCTGCTTGACCATGAAGGTCGGCAGGAAGGCGATGAAGCCGTACACGGCCGTGTTGAGCGCGATCAGCATGACGCTGCCGATCACGGTCCGCATCAGCACCCCCGGCGCGAACAGGCTCCACATGGACACGTCCGGCGGCGCCGCGACGGGCACGATGGCCGGCGCCGGCAGGCCGCCGCCCGGCGCCACCTGGCGCTCGATGGCCGACATCACGGCCTCCGCCTCCGCATCGCGCCCCTTGGCCTCCAGCCAGCGCGGGCTTTCCGGCATCGTCCGCCGCAGGAACCAGACGAACAGGGCGCCGACGCCCACGATGACGAACATCCAGCGCCAGCCGTAGTTCGGGATCACGACGCGCCCGACCAGCGCCGAGACGAACAGCGCCGAGTTGGTGATGACGGCCAGCGCGGTCCCCCAGCGCCCGCGGCTCATCGGCGGCACGAACTCGCTGATCGTCACATAGCCCACCACGATCTCCGCCCCGAGGCCGAGGCCCATCACGAAGCGCGCGGCGATCAGCCACGGCATGCTGGGCGCCATGGCGCCGGCGAGCGAGGCCAAGCCGAACACCAGCAGGTTGACCTGGTAGGCGAACCGCCGCCCGTAGCGGTCGCCGCAGACGCCGGCCAGCCAGGCGCCGCCGACCATGCCGGCGAAGGTGGACGAGATGAAGTTCGCGTTCATCGCGGGCGTGGACCACCCGGTGCTGACCAGCGTCGCGAGCACCCCGCCCTGCAGGTAGATCTCGAACGCATCGAGGAACATGCCGGCCGCGATCAGGCCGAGCAGGCCGTAATGGAAGGAGGAGACCGGCAGCCGGTCCAGCCGCGCGCCTGCGTTCACCATGTCGAGTGTCCCCCGGTGGCCGTTTGTTCAGTCCTGCAGCACGATCCCGAACCGCTCGCGGAAGATCGTTTCGAGCTCCTCGCAGCAGACCCCGCGGCGGATCAGGCGGAAGTCGCGGAAATCGATGATCGTGCTCGACCGCCCCTCGGCGTTGGCGTATCGCGCCGTCCCGCCGTCGATGGCGATGGAGGCCGCCGCCCGCACCTCCGGCTCGATGTCGTCCAGCCGGTACTTGCTGCCGGTGAGCGAGCGGTTGGCGGAGGAACCGAACACCGCAGTGCCCCGTTCAATCGCCAGCCGGGCCACCGCGTCGTGCCACGGTCCAGCATTGATCAGCATGTCCAGCGTGCCCGCCTTCGTCGACGTCTGCAGCACGAAGGGATCGATGCCCCGCAGCAGCGCGTGCCCCTCCCGGTACGGCGCGACGATGGAGAATGGCAGCCGGTGCTCCTCGACGATCACCCGGGCGATGGCGTGGTGCGCGTCCGCCATGACATGCAGCTCTCTGGACAGCTCCCATGTCGCGAACATGCCGGACGGTTTCTCGAAGCTCCGCTGCTTGGTGGCGAAGATGGTCCGGATCGCAGCGGCCGTGGTGCCGATCACCGCATAGGCGACATCGAGCGGCAGGATCGCCATCCCCCCCGCCTGCATGGCATCGAACACGCGCGCGGCATCGCTCGATACGGAGTCGAGCGCCTCCATCCCCTCGGACATGGTTTCCTCCCGCCGGCCTTCAGAGCCGAACTTTGTACGTACAAATGGTAGAGAAGAATGAGCGACGGCGTCAAGGGGCTGCCTGACCGTTGCCGATCCACGTCGGGCCGGCCGGCGGCCATCAGGCGATCTGTTGCCGTTGGTTGAGTGTTTAGCTAACTTGCCGCTCGAAGGAGCGCCGCCATGCCCGTCGTCAACGTCCACGAAGCCAAGACCACCCTGTCCGCCCTGCTGGTCCGCGCGCAGGCCGGCGAGGACATCATCATCGCCCGCAACGGCAAGCCCGTCGCCCGCCTCACCCCCCTCCCCGGCCAGGCCCGCCGTCAGCCCGGGTCCTGGCGGGCCGACCCAGCCTGGGCCGCCTACCGGTTCGACCCCGGCCAGTTCGCGCCCATGACGGATGCGGAGCTCCAGGAGGCCGGCTGGCTGCCCGAATGATGGTCCTCGCCGACGCCTGCGCCCTGATCGCCTTCCATGCCGGGACGGCGCCCGACGGCCCGACGCCGTTTTCGGCCGAGGCCCTCCGCACGCTGTCCGAGGGCCGGGTCCAGGTCTCGCCCATCACCGTGTTCGAGATCACCCAAAAAGTCAGCCTCGGCAAGCTGCCGCCGCTGCCGACAGGTGGGCTTTCCTTCGCGGCCTGGCTTGCCCGAGAAGGCTACGAGCCGGCGCCGCTCACCTGGCAGGAGACCGAGGATGCCAACCACCTGCCTTGGCATCACAAGGACCCGTTCGACCGCCTGCTGATCGCGACCGCCCTGCGCCATGGCGGGGTGGTCGTGACCTGCGACCCCGCCTTCACGACCTACGGGGTGCGTGTCCTGTGGTGACCGACGGGTCGGAGGGCCCAGCATCCATGGGCAGCATTCTGGGAAGCTGGCCCCTATCAGGACAGCCCGGCCCTACGGCGTCATCCCGAAATACCGCGGCAGCCACAGCGAGACGTCGGGCACTAGGACCAAGGCGATCAAGGCCACGACCAGCACCGCCAAGTACTTCAGCATGGGCCGCACCACCAGGCCCATCCGCGTGCCCGTCATGGCGACGGTTGCGAACAGCCCGACGCCCACCGGCGGCGAGAAGAACCCGAGGCCCATGGCGATCACCATGATCGTGCCGAATTGCAGCGGGTTCACCCCCAGCTTCACCGCGATGGGCGTCAGCAGCGGACCGAACAGGATCAGCGCCGGGGCGCCTTCCAGCACCATCCCGAAGGCGAACATCACCACGATGCTGACCAGCACGAAGCTGGTCGCGCCGTACTGGTGCCCCAAACCGATCAGCGTCGCGGACAGCTGGTCCGGGATGCGCTCGACCGTCAGCGCATAGGACAGGCTGGATGCAGCGGCGACGATGAACAGGATGGTCCCGGTCATCGCGGCGGAGCGGACGAACAGATCCATCAGGCTGCGCCAGCTCAGTTCCCGGAACGCGAGCCCGCCGACCAGGAAGGCATACACCACCGAAAACGCGGAGATCTCGGTCGAGGTCGCGACCCCCGCCGTCACGCCGCGTCCGATCAGCAGGATCATCGCCAGCGTCACGAAGGCGCCGCCCAGCAGCGGCAGCATCGGACGGCGCGGCTGCTCGGCAAAGACGGCGTCGATATCGACGCGCCGGCCGGCCCACACCGCGACCACCGCCAGCGACGCCGCCATCAGCACAGCGGGCACGATGCCCGCCACGAACAGCCCGCCGATGGAGACGCCGGACACGAAGGCGAAGATGATCAGGTTGACGCAAGGAGGGATCGTCTCGGCCATCACCGCCGTGCAGGCCAGCAGCCCCGCCGTCTCGTTCTCGTCCTGCCCCGTGCGGCGCACCGCCGGCATGATGACGCCGCCCACGGCCGCGATGTCGGCGAGCTTCGAGCCCGACACGCCGGAGAACAGCACCGTCGCCAGGATGACGATCAGGTTCAGCCCGCCGCGCATCCGACCCATCATCCGCAGCAGCAGCTCGATCAGCCGCGACGACATGCCGTTCACCTCCATCGTCAGCCCGGCCAGCACGAAGAACGGGATGGCCAGCAGCACGAAATGGCCGGCGCCGGACGTGACCTGTTGCGCCCAGATCAGCAGCGGCAGGGAGGGGTCGAGCATAAAATACAGCATCGCCCCCGTCGCGAGCGCGAAGGCGATGGGAACACCCAGCAGCAGACTTCCGACGGAACCGGCGATCAACATCGTCAGCGGGGAGAGGGCATGGCCCGGCACCAACGCGTTCCAGCCATGGACGGCGCCGCCCAGCAGCAGCACCGCAGCCAGGCTCACCCATCGCGCCGACGCCGCGAGCCGCCCGGCATTCAGCAGCGCGAAGCCCGACATCAGCGAGGCGCCGAGCAGAAGCGGCGCCAGGAACGTCCACTGCGGCAGGCCCGTCGGCGTGGTCTGGCCCGCGGTGTCGAGCATGAGGTCGAAGATCGACCACGCCAGGATCACCGACACCGCGGCCGTGACCCAGACGGCGAAACCCTCGACGAACGCGCGGGGTGCCGGCGGCAGCATCTGGACCAGCATCTCGATCCCGACATGCTGGGACCGGCCCACCACCGTGGCCGCGCCGAGGAACACCATGGTGGTCATCAGCCCGCTCGCCACCTCCTCCGTCCAGTCGAACGGCTGGTGGAGGAAGTAGCGGAACACCACGGACAGGAACACGACCGCCACATCGGCCGCGAGCAGGGCGCCGCCGAGATACTCGATGGTCCGCAGCAGCCCGGCCGCGAGCCGCGCGCCGGTCGAAGCGTCGGGCCGGGCCAGCGGGATGGCGATCTGCATGACGTCCTCCGCAGGGATCAGCTCGTCGCCTTGATCTGCGCGAACATCGGCTCCACCGCGGGATACTGCTTGAGGTAGGCGGGGTAGAGCGCCTCCGCCATCTTGGCCTTCAGCACGGCGATCTCGGCCGGCGGCACCTCGGAGAACACGACGCCCTTGGTTTTCAGGTCGGCCATGGCCTCCGCCTCGACGCTTTTCACCTCGCTGCGCGACGACGCGGTGGCCGCCGCCGCCGCCTGCTTGAACTGCGGCAGCAGGTCCGGCGTGATCTTGGCCAGGCCGCGTTTGCCGATGAAGGACAGCATAGGCGTGTAGATGTGCCGGGTCAGGAAAGCGTATTTCGAGACCTCATACAGCTTGTAGGCCAGCACGGTCCCGGGGTCGTGTTCGAACCCATCCACCACGCCGGTCTGCACCGCGGTGTACAGCTCGTTGATCGGGATGGGGGTCGGCGTGGCGCCGATGATGTTGAAGGTGTCGATGAACGCCTTGGTCGGAAGCACCCGCAGCTTGACCCCGGCCAACTCGCCCACATGGGCGATGGGCGCCTTGGTGTAGATGCTGCGCGCGCCGACCTGGAAGCCCCAGCCCAGGATGCCGACGCCGGTGCGGTCCAGCAGCAGCTTGGCGTAGGCATCGCCCACGCCGCCATCGACCGCCCGGGCGCATTGGTCGTAGCTGCCGAACAGGAAGCCGAGGTCGAGCAACCCGAACTCCGGCACCACGGTCGCCCAGATGGAGGCGCCGGTCAGCATCATGTCCACCGACCCGGCTTTCACCTGGTTGACCACGTCGGCCTCCTTGCCGAGCTGACTGTTCGGGAAATAATCGAGCTTGATGCGGTCGCCCACGAGCTTCGCCAGCTCGGCCTCGAACGGCTGGAACCAGAGGTAGTGCGCGCCGAACCGGTCCGGCGGCGCGGAGGACGACACCCGCAGCGTGATCGGCCCGGCGGCGCGGGCGATGTGCGGGGCGGCGAGGCCAGCGGCGGTGGCCGACAGCAGAATACGTCGCGTGATAGGCATGGGCGTTGTCCTCCTTTGCGGTCGGTCGCGATCTCCGCCGCGCCGGATGGGGTCTTGTTGGATCAGCCTCCGTAACGGTCGGCCCGTTGCTGGTGGCCGGCGAGGTCCACGAGCGCGGCGAATTCGGCATAGGTGGCCATCTGCTCCGCCCGGCCCGCCGGCGTGCCGGCCCGGTGCAGCGCCGCAAGCGTGTCGCGCATCGCCTTCACGGCGGAGAACAACGCGCTGACGGCGTGGAGCACCACGCTGAACCCCATGGCCTGAAGCTCGCTTGCGGTCAGCGTCACGGCCTCGGTCCCGTCCACGAGCGAGACGACCTTCGGCCCCGGCACGGCGCGCGCGACGGCTTCGACCTCGGCGATGCGCTTGATGCCGTCGATGAACACCAAATCGACCCCGGCCGCCTGATAAAGCTGCGCCCGCCGGACCGCCTCGTCGATGCCTTGGGCCGGCAGCGCGTCGGTGCGGCCGATGATCAGCAGGTCGTCCCCGCCTCTCGCCTCGACCGCGCAGCGGAGGCGCTGGGCATTCTCCTCGGCATCGACCAGGCGGATGCCGGCAAGCTGGCCGCACCGCTTGGGCGCGGCCTGGTCCTCCAGGTGGATCGCCGCGACCCCCGCCTGCAGGTACTCCCGGACGGTGCGGTGGATGTTCGAAGGGCCGCCATAGCCGGTGTCGGCGTCGGCGATCACGGGAATGGAGACCGCCCGGGTCATGTTGCGCGCATGCTCCGTCATCTCGGTCTGGGTCAGCAGGCCGAGGTCGGGCATGCCCAGCCGGCTCGCCGTCGCGCCGAACCCGGTCATGTACACCGCGGGAAAGCCGGCCTGCTGCACCAGCCGCGCGGCCAGCGGGTCGGCCGCGCCCGGGGCCATGACGATCCCGCCGGCCTCGATCAGGCCGCGCAGGGTCGCAGCCGGGCTCATGCCGGCAACACCTTGCCTGGGTTCACGAGGTCCAGCGGGTCGAGTGCCGGCTTGACCGCCTGCATCACCCCGGTCGCCGCGCCGTGCTCAAGCGCCATGAACTCGACCTTGCCCGATCCGGCGCCGTGCGTTCTGTGATGATGCCGAGCGTGCCGTCCGCCCTGACGGCCGTGAGGGAGACGAGGTTTTCCCACATTGTCCCGCAGCGGACGGCGACGGCGTCGAGGGTCACCCGGGAAATAGGGTTGGCCGCCTCCGACGGGTGTTCGAGCATCGCGGTGCCGATCACTGCGCTTCCCCTTGCGGCGATGCTGCCGCTTGGCCGCTGTCATAACGCGGGGTTTTGGAGTGTGCAATTCATGTGTGCCTTGGATACAGGATACAGAAGTTGCGCTTCTCGATGCGGCGTGATGGGCTGGAACGCTATGGTGGTCCGCCTCGAACTGCAACTGCCGAGCTTGCGTTCGGCGGGACGCTCCGGGAGGACAGGCAGGGCCTGGTCGCGATCGTGCCGAAGCGCGGCACCTTCGTCTTCAAGCCTTCCGCCGAGGACATGGAGCAACTCGCCTCCTTTCGGCTGCTGCTTGAGACGACAGGCGCCGGGCTCTGCTTGGCTCATGCCCAGCCGCGTAAGCAGGCGAAGATTGCGGGAACACCTATCTGGCGAACGACTTCCAAAGCATCGCCTGGCGGATCGCCGCCCTGCGCGCCCATCTGTCCGTGCCCTGCGCCAAGGAACAGGAACGGTCCTTTGCCGAGCACCAGCAGATGGTCGCCTGCTTCGCAGACAGGTCGCGCGCGATGCTGATGCGCGTGCTCAACGCGCACATCATGCGGTCCGCCTCCGTCTATGCCCAGGCGCTTCGCCCCTGAGAAGGCCGGTCCTGCTCGCACCATCACGGCAGGGGACCGCATTCTCAAGCGCCTCGGACAATCAGGCGGTGGGGCAAGATCGTGTCGTGCGGCTCCTGGCCGCTGTCGAGCCTGCCGACCGCATCCGCGACCGCGGCGCCGAAGGCCGGGTAGGGCACCTGGATCGAGCTGAGCCAGGGCGCCAGCCAGTCGTTCAATGGATTGTCGTCGAAGCCCAGTAGCGTCACGTCCTGCGGCACGCGCAGGCCATGCGCCAGTAGCGCGCGGTGGGCGCCATAGGCGATAAGGTCGCTGGAGCAGAAGATGCCGACCCTGCCCGGTCCCTTGGGCAGCAGCTTTGGGGTGGCGAGCAGGCCGATGCCGGTGTGCTCCTGGCCGGCCAGGCTCAGCACACGTTCGGGCGGCAGTGGCTGGCCACGCGCGGCCAGTTGGGCCTGGAAACCCTGCACCCGCTCGGCCGTGGCGCTGGACGCGACTGCGCCATGCAGCATGCCCAGGACGCGAAGGCCGCGATCCAGGAAAAACCGGGCGGCGTCCGTCCCGGCCTGACGGTTGTCGATGCCGATGAAGGGCGCGGGGCGGCCGGGATGGCGGCGGCCGACGAAGAGCATCGGGCCCTCGTGATCCAGGCCGGCGTGATTCAGGCCGGGGCTGCGGACCGCGCCCAGCAGCACCGTGGCGCGGACGCGATGCGCTCGCATCTCGGCCAGGTACTCGTCTTGGACGTCCGGGTCGTCGCGCGTGTCGCACGCCACCATGACCAGCCCGTGCGGGCGGAGCGCGCCCTCGATGGACGCGGCGACCGCGGCCATGGCGGGGTTGGCCAGGTTGGGCGCCAGCACGGCCACCAGCCGGCTCCGCCGCTCACGCAAGGCGCGGCCGGCGCTGCCGGGCCGGTAGGACAGCGCCTCCACCGCCTCCTGCACTCGTGCCACGGTCGCAGGCGACGCCTTGTTCAAAACGCCGTTCACGACGCGCGAGACGGTGGCGATCGACACGCCCGCGCGCCGCGCCACGGCTTCGATGGGGGACGGGCTTGCATTGCGGTTTGGCATTGGATTACGATAGGGAAAACGTTTACCCAAAACAAGAACCCAGAATAAGAACTCAGAACAAGAACAGGGAGGCTGCGATGTTCATCCGCCTAGCCATGGCCATCATGGCGGCGACCTTGCTGACCACGCCCGGCCAGGCCCAGCAGCTCAGCATCTGGCACGACCTCGGCGACAACGGGACGAAATGGCTGGCCGAAGCCGGGGCGGAGTTCGCCAAGACGCATCCTGGGGTCAGCATCCGTCCGATCAGCTACCCCACCGACCAGTGGTTCGGCCGTGCAATCGGCGCGATCAACACCGGCACCGCGCCCGACCTGCTGTTCAACAACTACGAGCGCGTGATCCGCGTCGCCAGCCAGACCGGCAAGATCAGCGACATGCGGCCCGTGCTGGACGGCATCCCCGACCACGGCTTCCTGTCCGAGGACGACCTGCGCGTGGCCGGCTTCGGCGGGCGCATGATCATCCTGCCGGTGCAGCGCGTGCAGATGGCCTTCGGCGTCCGCAAGTCCTGGCTGGACAAGGTGGGCGAGCCCTTCCCGCAGACCTGGGAGGACGCCAAGCGCGTCGCCGGGAAGTTCCAGGCCGGCGATCCCGAAGGCACCGGCCAGGGCAGCGTGTTCGGCTTCGCGCTGGAGGCCGCCAAGCCGCGCGACCTCGTCCACATGCTGGACCTGTTCACCTTCGGCGCCGGGCTGCGCCACACCCTGGTCGATCCCGAGGGCAACGTCGTGCTCGACGAGCCCGAGCATGCCCGGGTGCTGGCGGAGTTCCTGAAGACCTTCGGCACCTACAAGCTGGTTCCGCCCGACACCATCAACTACTCCTTCAACGAGATGTACCAGGTGATCGAGGGCGGCCGCACCGGCATGTTCCGCGTCGGCGACTGGAACGTCGCGAAGTGGGACGCGCAGGGCATCAAGGGCGACTTCGTGGTCGGCGCCTGGCCCCGCTTCTTCGCCGACAAGCAGAACGCCGTGGTGATCGGCGGGATGCGCGGCGTGGCGGTGCCGGAGAACGCGCCCCACAAGGCGCTGGCGGACGAGTTCGCGGCCTTCCTCCTCGGCAAGCCCGCGCAGCAGGCGTCCCTGCGCATCGTCGGCGCCGCCGTCCGCCGCGACCTGGATGTCTCCGGCCTGTCGGAGCGGCAGCGCCTGTTCGCCCAGCCGCAATGGGCGCTGATCGCCTACGACTTCCCGGAGGGCGGGCTGGCCTGGTACCCGGAGCTGGAGGCCGCCTTCCACCGCAAGCTGCTGACCGCCATCGCCGCCCCGCCCCCGGACATGGCGGCCTTCATCAGGGCGACCGCCGAGGAGATGCGGACGCTGGCCAAGCAGCTTGCGGCCAAGAAGGGGTAGGACCCACTATGGCCGCATGGGCGATGTCCGGCCTGGCGATCCGGCGCGAGGGGGTGTTCTACCTCTTCGCGCTGCCCTTCGCGGCGCTCACGGTCCTGTTCGGGCTGTGGCCGATCCTGCTCAGCATCCAGGTCTCGTTCACCGCATCTGCCACGGCGCTGCAGCCGCACCCGCAATGGGTGGGCCTCGCGAACTACGCCGCCATCTTCGCCGACCCGGTGTTCCAGGTCTCGCTGGCCCGCACCCTGCTCTACACGATGCTGGCGGTGGCGGCGAACCTGGGCTTCGCCCTCGCCTATGCCCTGCTGCTCGACTCCGCCCTGATTGGATGGGGCAAGACGGTGTTCAAGCTGGCCGTCTTCCTGCCGGTGGTGACGCCCGACGTGGCCGGCTACGTGGTCTGGCGCTGGCTGTACGACCAGAGCTTCGGCGCGGTGAACGCTGCGCTCAAGCTCGCGGGCCTGCCGGGGTTCGGCGGCCTGGCGTCCCCCGGCACGGCCATGCTGGCGCTGCTGGTGGCGGAGCTTTGGCACCATGCCGGGTTTTACGTGCTGATTTTCCTGGCCAACCTCGCCATCCTGGACCGCGCGCAGACCGAGGCGTCGCACATCGACGGGGCCACGACGGTGCAGCGTTTCTGGCACGTCACCCTGCCGCAGCTTCGCCCGGCCATCGCGGTCAACCTGGTCTACGCGCTGATCCAGTTCCTCAAGACCTTCACCGCCGTCGTGGTGATGACCAAGGGCGGCCCGGCGGACGCCACCAACTTCGTCAGCTTCTACGCCTACCAGCAGTTCGACAACGCGCAGTACGGCCAGGCGACCGCCATGGCCACCGTGCTGTTCGCCATCGTGCTGCTGGTCGCCCTGTCCGCCTACCGCGTCACCGAGCGGGGCCGCGCATGACCCGTCCCTCTCCCTGGGCGCAGGCCCTGGCCTTGGCGGTCGCCGCGGCGGTCAGCCTGCTGTTCCTGTTCCCCTATGCCTGGATGCTGTCCACCGCCTTCCGCTCCACGCGGGACATCCTGTCCGCCCCGCTCGGCCTCTGGCCCGCGCACCCCAGCGCCGAGGCTTTCGCCTCCATCGCGGAGGCCGGCGGGACCACCCTGCTGCGCGCCACGCTCAACTCGCTCGGCATCACCGCCGCCTCCACCGCGCTGGCGGTCTGCGTGACCGCGCTCGGCGCCTACGCCCTGACCCGGCGCCCCCATGCGCTGGCGTTCCGCCTGCTGCGGGCCGGGTTCCTGCTGAGCATGATGTATCCGTACATGCTGCTGGTGATCCCCGTGTACCTCGTCATGTTCAAGCTGGGCCTGCTGGGCGGCTACACCGGCATCGTGCTGTTCCTCTCCTTGGGTCCGGTGCAGTTCTTCCTGTTCGAGCAGTTCTTCCGCACCCTGCCCCCCGAGGTCATCGAGGCCGCGACGGTGGATGGCGCGAGCGAGGCGCAGATCCTGTTCCGCGTCGTGCTGCCCATGGCCGCCCCGGTGGTGGCGACGGTCGCGACCATCACCTTCCTGCTGAACTGGGCGCAGTGGTTCCCGGTGCTGATCATCTCCGCCACGCCCGACACCTACACGCTGCCGGTGGCGCTGCTTGCGCTGAACGGGGAGCTGGGCACGAACTTCCAGGGCATCATGGCGATGGCGCTGATCACGACGATTCCGCCCGCCTTGGTGTTCCTGGTGGCGCAGCGGCGGGTGATGGGCGGGCTGACGGAGGGGGCGGTGAAAGGCTGATGGCTGGCATGGACCATGCACTCCGGGCGCAGGTGGCCGCCGCCGCCGTGCGCACCCTCGAATGGCTCGATGCGATGCAGGCGCCGGGCGAGCCCCGCGGCGTCTGCCGTATCAGCGCGGCGCACGATCCGGCGCAATGGCCGGGCGTGCTGCTGCCCGGCACCTACAACGCCACCATGCTGCGCGCCCTGCTGGGCGGCCTGGACGCGGTCTCCGTGGCCGAGCGCGCCGGCCTCGCGGACTGGCTGCTACGGCCCCGCCTGCGGGATGGCCGCGTGCGCATCGCCGGCATGGACGCCGCGGACGTGTTCAAGAAGCCCGACCCGGCGGAGACGTGGCGCTACATCGATTGGCACGTGACCAACTACACGCTGGGCGCGGTCGAGGCCGCGACGCCGGGGGCGGCCCCGGTCCTGGAGTTCGCGCGGCCCTATCTGGACGTGCAGGTCCTTAAGGCATGGCTGGCCGACCGCGACCTGCGGGACCCGTGGCAGGAGGGGAACAACATCGTCAACCTCGGCGGCTTCCTGCTGGCGATGCGCCGCCACGGCCAAGCGCCGGCGGAGGCGGTGGACCGCGCGATGGAGGCGATGTTCGCCTGGCACGACCGATTGCAGGAGCCGGCGACCGGTTTTTGGGGCGTGAACCAGGGCACGGCGCGGGGGGCGCTGCATGCCATGGCCGGGTCGATGCACAACTTCCACCTCTGGTACGCCACGGGCCGCACGCTGCCCTACCAGGACCGCGCGATCGACTATGCGCTGTCCCAGCCTCCTCAAGTCGTCAGCGCCTGCATCGACGTGGACCTGGTGGACCTGCTGGCGCATGGCCACGCGCTCACCGCGCATCGCCGGGCCGAGATCGTCGCCTGGTGCCGGGCCATGCTGCCGGCGCTGCTGGCGATCCAGCAGCCGGATGGCGGCTTCCACGACGAGACGCAGGGCACGCGGCGGCAGGATGGCTGGGTGCGCGGCTATGCGGAGCCGCAGGGTCTGTCCAACACCTTCGCCGGCTGGTTCCGCTGGATCGCCATCAGCATGATCGCTGGCCTGCTCTGGCCGGGCTGGCGCCCCTGGGGGTTCCGCCGCGAACCCGGCATCGGCTACCGCGCATGACCGAGGACCCCTTCGCGCATCTGCACGACGAGGCGTATGACCGCGCCTACGCCGCGCCGCGCGCGACCCACGCAGACGCCATCCACATGGGCGGGCGCGCGACGATCAGCCTGGACGGACCCTGGCACGTGACGCCGGACCTGTTCGACGAGGGCCTGCGCCAGCGTTGGTTCGCCCACGACGACACCCCGCCCGCGCAGTGGGCCATCCCCCGCGACGCCGAGCTGTGGGAGGCCGACACGCTGGACCTCCCCTGCTGCTGGACCCTCGCGCGCCCGGAATGGCGGTATTTCGAGGGCGCCATGTGGTTCGCCCGCCGCTTCGACTGGGATGGACGCTCGCCGCGCCTGGCGCTCCGCCTGGGGGCCGCCGCCTACGAGGCGCGGGTGTTCCTGAACGGGGCATTCATCGGCAGCCACCGCGGCGCCTCCACGCCCGCCTTCTTCGAGATATCAGGGACGGTGCGGCCCGGCGGCAACGAGCTGCTGGTGCAGGTGGACAACCGGCGGCGCCCCGACCGGGTGCCGATGCACCATTTCGACTGGTTCAACCATGGCGGCCTGTATCGGGAGGTCGCGCTGATCCCCCTGCCGGACGTCTTCATCCGCGCGGTCACGGCGACCCTGGCCGATGGCGGCGTCCGCGTGGCCGTCGCGGCCTCCGGCACCGGGACCGCGCATGTGGCTCTGGCCGGGCTGGGCGAAACAGAGGTGCCGGTGACGGACGGGACCGGCGAGGCGCTCATCCCCTGCGCCCCCGCCTTGTGGTCGCCCGAGGCGCCCCATCTGCATGACCTGGCCGCCGCCTTCGGCCCGGACCGGGTGACCGACCGGATCGGCCTGCGCCGCATCGCCGTGGCCGGGGAGGACATCCTGCTGAACGGCCGCCCGATCTTCCTGCGCGGCATCTGCGTGCACGAGGAGGACATGCGGCTCGGCCGCGTCTCCACCGAGGCCGACGTGCGGCGCATGATCGGCCATGCCAAGCTCCTCGGCTGCAACCTGCTCCGCCTGGCGCACTACCCGCACCACGAGCGGGTCGCAGCCCTGGCGGATGAGCTGGGGATGCTGCTGTGGGAGGAGATCCCGGTTTACTGGGCCATCGATTTCGAGAACCCCGAGACCCTCGCGGACGCCGAGAACCAGTTGCTCGAGCTGATCGCCCGGGACCGCAACCGGGCCAGCGTGATCCTGTGGGGCGTCGGTAACGAGAACGCCGACACCGATGCCCGCTACGCCTTCATGGCCCGCCTGGCGCAGGCGGCGCGTGCGGCGGACCCCGGCCGGCTGATCGCCGCCGCCTGCCTCATCAACCGCGAGACCTTCCGCATCGAGGACCGGCTGGCCGAGCACCTGGATGTCATCGGCCTCAATGAATACTTCGGCTGGTACGAGCCGGGCCTGGACGGGTTGCGCCGGCTGCTCGCCAACTCACGCCCCGGCAAGCCCGTGGTGATCAGCGAGACCGGGGCGGACGCCGTGCCCGGCCTGCACGGCGGCGAACGCCAGCTGTTCACCGAGGAGTGCCAGGCCGCGGTCCTGCGGGACCAGATCGCGGTCGTGTCCGACGCGCCCTACATCCGGGGCTTCATCCCCTGGCTGCTCTACGACTACCGGACCGAACGGCGACAGACCCGGTACCAGAAGGGCATCAGCCGCAAGGGCCTGATCGCCGAAGACAAGACCACGCGAAAGCTGGCCTTCGACACCCTGGCGCAGTGGTATCTCGAACTGGCGGGCCGCCCCTGGGATCATCGCAGTCGCGAAGGCCGGCCGGTTCGGCCTTGAGCTGAATGGCAGGGGAACGGCGCCAAGCAGAGCACCAAAAACAAGCTGGACCCGGGTTCATGCGCCTCCATGCCCCCCATCCCCCGCGAAGCGCATCCGCTCCAGCATTGCGCGGATCTCGTCCTGCGAGGCGGCGCGCGGGTTGACGCGAAGCTGCCCGCTGCGCATCGCGCCGGCCGCCACGCCGTCCAGCGCGCCCGGCGGAACCAGGGTGTCCAGCCCGACATCAAGGCCCAGCCGCGCCCGCAAGGCGAACAGCGCCCCGGCCGCAGTGCCGCCGCCAAAAAGGCCGGCGACCTCCGCGGCCTTTGCCGGCGCCGCCTCCTGGTTGAACAGGGCGACATGCGGCAGCGCCAGCGCATTGCCGATCCCATGCGCCACCCCGTGCAGCGCCCCCAAGGCGCCGGACACGGCGTGCGCCAGGCCGAGATGGGCCGAGTTGAACGCCATCGCAGCCAGCATGGAGCCGACCAGGCACGCCTCGCGCGCGTCCAGGTCGTCCGGCTGATCGTAGGCGCGCGGTAGGCCGTCCGCCAGCAGCCGCATGGCCTGCAAGGCCAGCATGTCCGTGACGGGGTTGGCGGCGCGGGACCAGTAAGCCTCGACGGCATGGGTCACGGCATCGAGGCCCGACGCGGCCGTCACGCCCGGCGGCGCGGTGACGCCCAGCACCGGGTCAAGCAGCGCGACGTGCGGCGTCATCTCCGGGCTGCGGAAGATCATCTTGTAGTCGCCGCCGGGCACGGAGATGACGGCGCTCTCGCTCACCTCGCTGCCGGTGCCGGCGGTGGTGGGGACGGCGATGAACAGGCTGCCATGCGGGCGCATCGGCTTGCCGGCGGCCCCGGCGATGTCCTCGGGCGGGCCGGGGTTGCTGACCAGCATCCGCCCGACCTTGGCCGCGTCCATCGCGCTGCCGCCGCCCAGCACCAGCACCAGGTCAGGGTCGGCGGCATGGAGCGCGGCCCGCACGCCCTCGACGGCCGCAAGGTCCGGCTCGCCCGGCGGCACCACGTGCAGGGCCGGCGCCGCGCCGCATGCCTCCTGCAGGCCCGCCGCCAGGCCGAGCACGGCCGGCGTGCCGGCGAACCAGGGGTCCAGCACCAGCGCGGGCCGGCGGCGGCCCTCCCTGCGCGCCAGCTCCGCCGCGCGGGCGAGGCAGCCTGGGCCGGCCACCACCTCCCGCGCGGAATGGACGAACATCCAGGGCTGCGCCATCACGGCCGGCCCCCCGGCCCACGCATCCCGCCTTGCCGCCCACTGCTTCCGTCCATCGGTCCTCCTTGTCCCATGCGGCGCCTAGCCGCCCAGGAACGCCTTTCGCACATCGGGGCTGCGGGCCAGCTCGGCCGCCGGCCCTTGCCCCACGACCCGCCCGGTCCGCAGCACCCAGGCCCGGTCGCACACCCCAAGCGCCTTCGCCGCGTTCTGCTCCGCCAGCAGCACGGCGGTGCCGCCCCCCGTGATCGTGGGGATGCGGGCGATCACCTCGTCCGTCAGCACCGGCGACAGTCCCAGCGACGGCTCGTCCAGCAGCAGCAGGCGCGGGCGGCCCATCAGGCTGCGGCCGATGGCCAGCATCTGCTGCTGCCCGCCGCTGAGCTGCCAGGCCGGGTGGTCCGCCTTGGCCCGCAATGCCGGGAACAGCGCGAACACCTCCTCCACCCGCCGTGCCCGTGCCGCGGCGCCGTCCCAGCACGCGACCTGCAGGTTCTCCCGCACCTGCAGGCCGGGGAACGTCCGGCGGCCCTCGGGGCAGTAGCCCACGCCCAGCCGCGCCCGCCGTTCCGGCGGCAGGACGCCGAGCGGCCGCCCATCGAAGCGTATCTGCCCGGCGCGCGTCCGCAGCAAGCCCATCACCGCCTTCATCAAGGTGCTCTTGCCGGCGCCGTTCGCCCCCAGCAGCGCCACGGCCTGGCCCGGCTCCACCCGCAGCGACACGCCGCGCAACGCCGCGACCCCGCCGTACTGCACCTCGATCCCATCGACCTCCAGCAGCGCCGTCATGGCATGGCCGGCTCGGCGGCGGTGCCCAGGTAAGCCTCGATCACCCGCGCGTCCGCCTTCACCTGGCCAGGCGGCCCCTCGGCGATCAGCCGGCCCGCATCGAGGCAGGCCATCCGGTCCACCAGCGGCGCCAGAAAGCCCATGTTGTGCTCGATCACCAGCAGGGCCATGCCGTTGTCCAGCAGGCCGCGCAGGCGCTCGGCCAGGTCGGCCTGCTCCGTCTCGTTCAGCCCGGCCGCCGGCTCGTCCAGCATCAGGAGCCTGGGCTGCGAGGCCAGCGCGCGGGCGATCTCGACGCGCCGCCGCACGCCGTAGGGCAGGCTTCCCGCCAGCGCCGTCGCCGCCTCCCCGGCCCCCATGCGATCCAGCAGCCACGCGGCCTCCGCCCGCGCGCGCGCCTGCGCCGGGTCGCGCGGGCCGGCGCGCAGCGCGGCCGGCAACCCGATCCCGGCAGCGTCCCGGGCGATGGCGACGTTGTCGAGCGCGGTCATGTCCTCGACCAGGGCCACGGTCTGGAACGTCCGCGCGATGCCGGCGCGGGCGAGCACATGCGCTGTCCGGCCCGTCACGTCCTCCCCGCACAGGCGGATGGTGCCGCCGTCCGGCTGATACAGGCCCGACACCAGGTTCACGAGGGTGGTCTTGCCCGATCCATTCGGCCCGATCAGCCCCAGCGCCTCCCCCGGCATCACGCGAAGGCCCACGTCATCCAGCGCGGCGACGCCGCCGAACCGCTTGGACAGGCCCTCCACCTCCAGCACCGGGGCGCTGTCCGCCCGGCCCGCGGCACGGGCCGGCAGCGCGCGCATCGGCGGCATCGGCGGCGCGGCGGCGGGGAACAGCCGCCCCACCCAGCCCTCGACGGTGCCCAGCAGCCCCGCAGGCGCCAGCACGACCACCAGCAGCAGGATGCAGCCATAGGCGAGCAGGTAGTAGTCCCGCAGCCCCCTGAACCATTCCGGCAGCTGGATGATGAGCACCGCTCCCAGCAGCGCGCCCACCGGCCGCAGGCGCGACCCCACGACCACGATCGTCAGGCAGGTCACGACGACCGGGAAGGCCAGCGCGTCGGGGCTGACCACCCGCAATACATGCACGTACAACGACCCCGCCAGCCCCGCATAGGCGGCGCTGAGCAGGAACGCGACCAGCCGGAGCCGCGCCGCGTCCAGGCCGATGGCAGAGGCCGCGGCAGGCGCCGCGCGCATGCAGGCCCATGCCTGGCCCAAACGTCCGCGCGTGATCTGCCACGCCAGCAGCGCCCCGGCGCCCACAAAGCCCCAGACTGTCGCCAGAAGCGGCCAGCCCGGCCTAACCGTGGCACCGAACAGCTGCAGCGGCGGCACCCCGCCCAAGCCGTTCGCCCCGCCGGTCAGCGACCGCCCTTCCGTCGCGGCCAGCAGCACCACCTGGCTGATGATGAGCGTCGCCAGCGCGAAGTAGTGCGTTTGCAGCCGCAGCACCGGGGCCGCGACCAGCAGCGCCAGCAGCACCGGCGCCCCAATCGACAGCGGCAGCGCCGCGTCGAACGGCAGCCCGGCCCGCAGCGCCAGGACTCCCGACGCATAGGCGCCGACGCCCATGAACGTCCCCTGGCTGAGCGCCAGCGCCCCGGCATGGCCGAAGATGAACTGGTACCCCACGGCCAGCAGCCCATAGACGCCCGCGACGGACAGCACGCGCAGCGCATAGGTCCCGCCGGTCATGCCGGACCACAGGAGGTACGCCGCCAGCCCCGCGGCCGCCAGGCCGTTGACCCAAGCGGCCGGCGACGGTCTCAGGGCCGCACCCGGACGGCCTCGCCGAACAACCCCTGGGGACGGCGCCACAGGATCAGCAGGATCAGCAGATAGAGGACGACGGTGGACCAGACCTGGCTGAAGGCGTCTCCCCAGGGGGCCAGGGCGGGCACCAGGGCCGGCAGCGCCGGGTAGGCGACCTCGAACACCGCGATCAGCACCGCGCCCAGCACCGCGCCGGGGATGCTGCCCCAGCCGCCGATGGTCACGGCCACGTAGGCTTTCAGCATGTAGTTGCCGCCGTCGGTGGGCGAGACGAAAAAGCTGCGCGACAGCAGCAGCCCCGCCGCCCCCGCCAGCGCCGCGCCCACGGCAAAGGTCGCGGCGACCATCCGGTCCACCGGGATGCCGACGCAGGCCGCGATCTCCCGGTCCTGCGCGGTGGCGCGCAGCCGGCGGCCCAGCTGCGTGCGGGTGAACAGCAGGTGCAGGGCGCCGATCAGCCCCGCCGCCACCAGGATCGTCGCGGCGGACTGGTACGGCACGACCAGGCCGCCCAGCCGCCACTCGCCCGCGGCGATCAAGGGCGGGGTCGCCTGCGGCTCCGGCCCGAACAGCGCGTTGGCGCCGTTGCTGAGGATGATGCCGACGGCGATGGTGCTGATGAACACCGTGTCCGCCGGGCGGCGGCGGATGGGGAAGTAGGCGGCCAGCGCGATGCCCAGCCCCAGCACCGCCATGCCCAGCAACAGGGGCAGCAGCAGCGCCAGCCCGGGCAGCCCGAGCCACGAGCCGAGCGCGAGCGCCCCAAACCCGCCGGCCATGACCAGGTCGCCCTGCGCGAAGTTGACGGCCCCCGTCGCGTTCAGCACCAGCACGAAGCCCAGCGCCACCAGCGCATAGGCGGCGCCCAGCGCCAGCGCGTTGAACAGCAGCTGCAGCGCCAGCACGGGGATCAGCCGGGTCCGTAGTGCTTGACCACCTTGGGAATGCGGCTGCCGCCGTCGAAGCAGATGATGACGGCCTCGTGCGCCATGTCGCCGCGGCCGTTGCTGCGATAGGTCATCGCCAGCCCCTCGTAGCTGGTGCTGGCCAGCGCCCGCGTCAGCGCCTCCGGCGTGCGTGCGCCCGCGGCGATGGCCTGCAGCGCCATCATGGTCCCGTCGTACTGGCCCACGGCGAAGGCGTCGGGGTCGCTGCTGAACGCGCGGCGGTAGGCGGCGGCGAACGCCTGCATGGCCGGGGTCTCGCCCGATACGGGGCTTGACCCCGTCTCGGCACAGGCGCCGGCCAGCTCCGCCGGCTCCAGCAACGCGAGCGTGCTGGGCTGCGACAGGCCGGACCCGGCGATGACCGGCAGCCCTGCGCCCATCGCCGCCGCGGCCTTGAGCAGCAGCGCCGTCGGCCCGCCGTGCAAATGCAGCAGCAGGGAGTCGGCGCCCGCCGCCCGCGCCTTTGCCAGCACGGGCGTCATGTCCCGCACCGAGACGTCCAGCGCGTCCTCATAGACCGGGGCGACGCCGCGCTCACGCAGCAGGCGCAGGATCTCCTCCCGGCCGCTCTGGCCGTAGGCGGTGGTCTGGGTGATGAGCGCCGGGCGGCGCAGGCCCCGCTCCTCCACGGCGAAGCGGACCTGCGCCGCCTTGGTCACGCCGTCGTCGGGAAAGAAGCGGAACACGTAGGGATTGCCCTTCTGCGTGATGGCCGCGGTGCCGCTCATGGTCAGCAAAGGCAGCTTGGCCTCCAGCGCGACCGGCAGCATCGCCAGCATCTGCGTGCCCAGCATGGGCGCCACGACCGCGATGGTGGACGGGTCGCCGGCCGCGCGCTCCAGCGCGTTGACCGCGACCTCCGGGCTGGTGCCGGTGTCCGACACCTCGTGCTGCACCTTGAGGCCGGGCGGCTGGGTGGTGAGCGCAAGGACCGCGCCGTTCCGCTGGCTCCGCCCCTCGACCGCGAGGAAGCCGGTGATCGGCACCAGCACCGGGAGGCTCGGCTCGGCGGCCCGTGCCCCTGGCGGGCAGGTCGCCCCGGCGGCGGCAAGGGCGAGCAGGGCGGCAGCGAAGCGCATGTTGCAGGGTTCCGGATGGTGGATGCGGCGATGGTCGCCTAATTCGCGGCAGCCGCCAAGAGCTAGCCGCCAAGAGCCAGCCGCCAGAGCGCCCGCAACCCGTCACGCCGGAGGGCGTGCCAGGCCAAGATGCCCGCGCAGCGTGGCGTCCGCGTAGCGGCGGCGGAAGCGGCCGCGGGACTGCAGCTCCGGGATGACCAGGCGGACGATGTCCTCGACCCCGCCCGGCACCCAGGGCACCTGGAACATGAAGCCGTCGCATGCGCCGGCGTCGTGCCAGGCGGCCATGGTGTCCACGATGTCGGCCGCGGTGCCGGTGAAGCCGCTGGCGTGCCGGCCGGCGCCATATTGCTGACCCAGCTTCGACAGCGGCATCCCGGTCTTCCGGGTCATCTCGGCCACCTCCTTGTAGTGCCCCTGGACGCCGGACACCTCCATCGCAGGCAGCACCTGGTCCTGCGGGAACTGCGACAGGTCGGCGTCGAGGTGGTAGGCCAGCGTCGAAAGCCCGGCCTCGGCCGCCGAAAGGGATTGCAGCAGCGCCCGGCGCTCCTCGGCGATGCCGCGGCTCTCCGCCACGACGGGGCAGACGCCCGGCAGCACCTTCAGGCTGTCGGGATCGCGGCCGAATTTCTCGGCGCGGGCGCGCAGGTCGGCACGGGCGCTCACTGCCGCTTCGACCGAGGACGGGGTGATGAACACGACCTCCGCCCAGCGTGCCGCGAAGTCGCGCCCCCGGTCGGACGCGCCGGCCTGGACGTAGACCGGGCGCCCCTGCGGGCTGCGGCTCACGTTGAGCGGCCCGCGGACCTGGAAGTAGCGGCCGTCGTGGTCCACGCGGCGCACCTTCGCCGGGTCGGCGAACATCGGCGCCACCGGGTCGAGCACCAGCGCGTCGTCGGCCCAGGAATCCCAAAGCTTGCCGCAGACGTCGACGAACTCGTCGGCACGGTCGTAGCGGTCCTCGCGCGAGAGGTGCTCCTGCAGGCCGAAGTTGCGTGCCTCCGCTTGCTGGAACGACGTGACGATGTTCCAGGCCGCCCGCCCGGCGCTGAGGTGGTCGAGCGTCGCGAGCGCCCGCGCCACCTGGTACGGCGGGTAGTACGTCGTGGACACCGTGCAGGCCAGGCCGAGGTGGCGCGTGCTGCCGGCGACGGAGGCGAGCACCAGCAGCGGGTCGAGCCGCAGCGCGCCCAGCGCCCCGTAGCGGAGCTGGCTGTCCATGGAATCGTGCAGCCGGTCGGGGATGGCGAGGATGTCGGCCAGGAACAGCAGGTCGAAGCAGCCCTGCTCCAGCGTGCGGGCGACGCCGGCGTAGTAGCTGGCCGCCAGGATGTCGCGGTCGGCCGCCGGGTGCCGCCAGCCGCCATGCGTGCCCGACACCGGCCCGGCGCTGACGAAGGCCGCCAAATGCATGTGCCGCGGCGATGCGGGGGGTTGGTCCATCGGGCCGCCTCCTGGTTCAGGCAATGGTGGTCGTGATCTCGGTGGGCGTGGTCCGGGCGGCGGTGTTGTAGATCGGGCACTGCGCCGTGAAGGTGGCCACCAGCGCCTCCGCCTCGGCCTGCGGGAGGCCCGCGACGGTGAACGCCATGCGGATGCGCCGGAACCGCGTCCGGTCCTCTGCAACGAGGGTGTAGCTCGCGTCCGCCTCGATCCGTTGCAGCGGCAGCCCGCCTTCGCGCGCCGTGCGCTGCATGATGCCGAACGCGCAGGCGAGCAGCGAGGCGAGGAACAGCTCGGCCGCGCCCGCCGCGCCGCCGGGGCCGCCATGCTTCGTCGCCTGGTCGGCCACGAAGGGGTGCCCGAGCGCCGACATGACGAAGCGCCCTTGAAGATGCGTCGTCGTGGCCGTCACGACGGGATCGGTTCCCGACAAAGCCTCGCCTCCAAGGTCGCCGCGGCGATCCTGGCATGGGCCGGCGCCGGCGACAATCACGGCCGCCTTCGGCACGCGGCCGCGGACCCGTGCCTCAGCGGGCGACCTCCCTGCCGCGCCAACCCTGCGCGCCTCCGCGTGGCACAGGATTTGAATACATCATGTCTATGGACAGCGGAGATGGATACATGAACATCGGCACGCTTTATCTCATCGTTGCTGCAATCGGCATCGTGTTGGCAGCAATTGCCTATTTTATAAACCGCACCAACGGCCGGTTCTTCGTGGCGTTCACCTTGATGGAGATCGTCATCATGGCCGTGATCGGCGTCATCAACGGCGTCCTCGGCACGCCCAACGCCATGCTCGGCCGGCTGTTCATGACCTTCTCCGGCAGCTACGGCTTCTTGGCGTTCGCCGCCATCTGCGGCGGGTTCTACATCTCGGGGCCGCTCTGCGGCTACATCATCCGGAAGCCCGGGGCGGCGACGCTGGCCGAAACGATGAACGGCGTCGCCCAGGTGCTGTCCGGCAACCCGAACGGCATCATGGTGATCGGCGCCGGCTTCCTGCAGGGCTTCATGTCCGACCTCGGCTTTGCCTTCTACGGATACCGGCGCTGGACCCTCTCCGTCCTCGCACTCTCCGGCGCGTTGGCGCCGCTCCTGCAGCAGATCCCGGAGGTCTACTTCTTTGGCGTCGGCAACATGGGCGTCAGCTACAACGTGCTGGCGCTCGCGATCCGCATGGCGAGCGGCGCGGCCTATGCCCTGATCCTGGTCAAGCCGATTGCCCACGCCCTTGCACGGGCCGGCGTGTTGCGCGGCACCGAGCTTGCGGGCCAGGAGACCGGGCTGCGGTCGCAACGTCCCGTCGTCCTCGGCAGGCGCTGACCTCTTGGCGGACGAGCCGGCCGGCGTCGAGGCGATCCAGCACGCGCGCGGCACGACGAGGCGAGACGAAGCGGCGCCGACCGCGGCGCGGCCGGGCGGCGATTGCCTCGTTGACCTGCGCGCGGTGTCTTACACCTACGAGGGCGAGACGCTGCCGGTGCTGCGGGACGTGTCGCTCCGAGTGCAGGAGGGCGAGTTCGTCCTGATCCTCGGGCCCAGCGGCTGCGGCAAAAGCACGCTGCTGCAACTGCTGAACGGCACGATCCCCCACATCCTGAAAGGCCGGTTGCAGGGCGAGGCGGCGGTATGCGGGCGGAGCGTGGCGGACACCAAAGTGGCGACCTTCGCCACCGAGGTCGGGATGGTGTTCCAGGACCCCGAGGCACAGATCGTCAACATCCGGGTCCGGGACGAGGTCTGCTTCGGGCTTGAGAACCTCTGCCATCCCGCGGAGATGATCCTCGAGCGGCAGGCCGAGGCATTGACCTTCGTCGGGCTGACTGAGTACGGCGACCGTTCGATATTCGACCTTTCCGGCGGTCAGAAACAGCGCGTCAGCATCGCCGCCGTGCTTGCGGCGCGGCCACGCCTCCTCGTGCTGGACGAGCCGACCGCCAACCTGGACCCGGCCGGCATGGCCGAGATCTTCGCGGTCCTCGAGCGGCTCAACCGCGAAGCCGGCACGACCATCGTCATGGTCGAGCATCGCGTCGACGAGCTGGCCGACCTTGTGTCGCGGGTCGTGATGATGGATCGCGGCGCCATCGTGTTCGATGGATCGCCGAGAGACGCCTTCTCCCGCCGGCGGTCCGCGGTCTCCGAGGATGCGCAATCCGTTCCGGTCAGCGCCTGGTTCCCGCAGGCGGCGGAATTCGCCCTGGCTCTCGGCGAGGGCGGCAGCGTGGCGGTGACGGCGGCCAACGTGCCGTTGAACGTGCGGGAGGCGGTCGCCTTCGCCTCCGACCTGGTCGGCGGGCGCGCCGCCCCGGCCGTTGCAGCGGAGGTCCAGCCCATCGACCGCGGTGGGCTGCTGCTGCGGGTGGAGGACCTGACCTTCGGCTACGACCGGAAACGCCCGACATTGCAGGGCATCGGCTTCTCGCTCCAAAGCGGCGGGATCGTGGCGCTGTGCGGCCGCAACGGTTCGGGGAAGACCACCCTGGCGCGGCTGCTGATGCGCATCAACCAGCCGCCGCGCGGGACCGTTTGGCTGGGCGGCAAGGACCTTGCGGGCCTGGAACCCCGGGAGATCGCCGCCGAGGTCGGCTACGTTTTTCAAAACCCGGACCATCAGTTCGTCACCGACCGGGTGTGGGACGAGGTCGCCTACGGCCTCCAGGTGCGCGGCTTCTCCGATTCTGTGGTGCAGGACCGCGTCGAGGAGATGCTCACGATCGTCGATCTGCAGCGATACGTCGATCGCTCGCCCTTCAGCCTCAGCCTTGGAGAGCGGCGTCGGCTGAGCGTGGCCACCATGCTGGTGCTGGAGCCGAGGCTGCTGGTGCTGGATGAACCGACCATCGGCCAGGACCACGAGCGCGCGCAGCAGCTGATGCACCTGATGTCGCGTCTGCGCCAGCGCTACGGCACGACGGTTCTGATGATCACGCACGACGTCCGCCTCGTCGCCGAATGGGCGGAACGGGTTCTGCTGCTGGGACAAGGTCGCCTGCTGTACGACGGCCCTACCCATGCGATGTTCGCCGACGCCGCACTGATCGGCGAGGCCGGGCTGCTGCCGCCGCCGGTCTTCGAGATCAGCGGGGCGTTGGCGGACGCCCACCCGCTCAGTCCGATCCGGCGGACCCTTTCACTCCCGGACCTGATAGGCTCGATTGCCCTGTCGCGGGCGTCCGTGGCATGAGCCGGTCCACTGCGTTCCAGTTCCGGGCGGGTCGGTCGTTTTTCAACCGGCTGGACCCGCTCACAAAGCTCGTTTGGATCCTGGCGATCTCTCTTCTTGCCTTTGGCGCCTATATCGCCTGGGTGCAGATCATCATCGCGGCGGTCGTGTTGTTCACGGCGCTCGTCCTGGCCCGGATCGCGCCGGGCGACATTCTCCGGGGCACCTGGCTGTTCGGCATCGCCTGTCTCAGCTTCTGGATCATCCAGACGCTGACCTTGCCGGGAACGCGGGTCGCCTTTCACCTCTTCGGCCACCCGATCTATGCAGAGAGCGCCGACTACGCCCTGGCCTCTGCGCTGCGGATCTACACCATCGTGCTGGCGTCGCTGGTGTTCGTCCGCACCTCGGACCCGCGCGAACTCGCCATCGCGCTGGTGACGCAGATGCGCATGCCGTACCGGATCGCGTATGCGTTCTTCATCGCCCTGCGCATCGTTCCCACCATCGAGGAGGAGATCAAGACGATCCGGGCCGCGCAGGCGGTGCGCGGGGTGGCCCGCCAACGCGGGCTGGCCGGACGGATCGGGGAGACCAAGCGCTATGCCATGCCGCTTCTGGTCGGCAGCCTCCGGCGCGCCTCGATGATGGTCATGTCCATGGAGGCCCGTGCCTTCGGAGCCTTCCCGCAACGGACCTTCGTCGACGCGCCCCGCATGGCGATGTCTGGAGCCATCATGTGCCTCGTCATGCTGTTGCTGGTGGTCGGTTGGTACTCGGCCCTGGGATTTGGATATGTCCACGCCGTGTATGTATTCTCGACGAACTGAGCGGCGATTGCCTTGCGAGCCGACGCGCGTCGGTTCGGTCTAGCCGATCCAGGCGATGTGCCCGGCCTCCCGTACTGCGATCAACGCCGGGTCAATCGACACGGCGGCAGGTGATTGAGGGCCGCGCTCTCACCGGGTCCGTCTCGGGCGAGCCGCGGGGCAGCCAGGCGTGACATGCAAGGCGTTGGAACGTCCGTGTCGTGCCGTCCCCCAATTAGAGTTCAGGCGCTCGTGAGATGGTCGAGGCCGCTGACGGCCATTCCTTGTTCGATGGGCACGCAATCGGGCGGGAAGTCTTGGCGCAGCCGCATGCCGCGGTCCTGGACGGCGTCGAGGAACCGCTCAAGGTGGGTCATCGCACCGGTCGGGAGGTCGTGCAGGACCATGAGCGTCCAGTCTTGCTCCGTGACCTGGCGCAGCGCGGTTTCGGTCCAGTTGTCAGGGTCGGCCCAGTCACGCGGCACGGCGTTCCAAAGGATGCAGCTGTAGCGGTCGCGTCGCAGCAGGGCCACCGCATCGGGGCTGAGCAGGCGGCGGTCGAGGTTGCCGCCGCCCCCCATCGGGCGGAACCAGCGGGCGCGATGCGCGAGCGGCCCGAGTGCCGTCTGGGTCTGGGTGATCTCGTATTCGGCATGGGCCAGGCCGGGCTGCTCGCCGAGCGGGGTGGCATGGGTCCAAGTATGGTTGCCGATCCAGTGGCCTTCGGCGTGGGCGCGCTCGGCGCAGGCACGGGCGGCGGGGGCGGCCAGCTTGGTCCCTATGACGAAGAAGGTGGTGCGGAGCCCGCGCCGCGCGAGGATGTCCAGGACGGCGGGGGTGACGTCCGGGTCGGGGCCGTTGTCGAAGGTGAGCGTGAGATCGGGCATGGTCAGGCCGCCTGGTGTTGGAGATCGGGCTGGACGCGGCCAGCGGAGGGCCAGTTGCCGGCGCGGAACGCACGGGGAATATATTTCTTCTTGCCGCCCCTGGAAAATATCGCGCATCGTTCGGCTCCGGCTCAAGCGGCAACGAAGTTAGGGACCATTTGCGGCCAATGCCGACCAGCGTCCCAGCGACATCCCGCGGGAACACCAGGCCACGAGGAAACGAGGACAAGCCGATGCGTCTGATGAGTTTTATGGCGGACAGCGTGGCGTCCTGGGGCGTCGTCGAGGGCGAGCACGTGATCGACCCGGGCAGCCGGGCGCCGGGCCTGCGAGCTGCGCTGGCCGGACTGCCCGGCCTGGCGTCGGACACGGCCGGGCTGCCGCGCCATGCGCTGGGCGAACAGCCAAGTCGGGCACGGCCAAGCCATCGTGCGCCCCAAGGCATCCGAAACGCTGGACTTCGAGGGCGAGCTCGCAGTAGTCGTCGGACACCCGGCGCGGCATGTGGCCGAGGCGGAGGCAATGGGCGTGATCGCCGGCTATAGCTGCTACAACGACGGCTCCATCCGGGACTGGCAGCGGCACAGCAGCCAGTTCGGCCCGGGCAAGAACTTCCCCTCGACCGGCGGCTTCGGGCCGTACTGGGTCACGCCGGACGAGGCCGGGGACGTGACCATCACCGGCACGACGGGCGGCGTCGGCGCGTATCGCATGCCGCCGGTGTGAATGAAGCCGGGCGACACGTCGTCGAGGTCGAGATCGCGGGCATCGGCCTGCTGCGCAACACGGTCGTGCAAGAAACCTGATATCCAACGTGGGGAGGACACCATGGAAGACCTGAACGAGACGACGGTCACGGAGGCCGTTCTGCAGCAGATGGCCGGGACCGAGGACCCGCGGCTGCGGGAGATCATGGCGGCCGCGGTCAAGCACCTGCACGCCTTCGCCCGGGAGGTCTCGCTGAAGCCCGAGGAGTGGCTGTTCGGGATCAAGTTCATGACCGAGGTCGGCCAGGCGTGCACGCCGTTCCGGCAGGAGTTCATCCTGCTGTCGGACACGTTGGGACTGTCGCGCATGGTCAACATCCTGCACGACGGGCGGTCGGAGACGGTGGGGACGGAAACCAGCCTGCTCGGGCCGTTCTACCGCAACGACGCGCCGTCGCTGGCGCTCGGCAGCACCATCGCCCGCGAACCCGGCGGCGAGGAGATCGGACTGTTCGGCACCGTCCGCGACGAGCAGGGCGCGCCCGTCGCCGACGCCATCGTCGAGGTCTGGCAGACCGACCCGGACGGCGCCTACGACCTGCAGGCGGCGGACCCGACCCAGATGGACTGGCGTGCGCAGTTCCGCACGGACGCGCAGGGGCGCTACTGGTTCCGCGCGACCTTGCCGCTCGGCTACACCATCCCGCTCGACGGCCCCGTCGGACGCATGATCCAGGCGCAGCGGCGCCACGGCTGCCGCCCGGCGCACACCCATTTCCTGATCGGCGCCCCCGGCTACCGGGAGCTGGTGACGGCGATCTACTACGGCTACGACCAATATATCGACTCAGACACGGTGTTCGGGGTGTCGAAGTCGCTGGTCGTGGAGCCCAAGGCGGGCATGGCCGGCTCCCCCTTCCCCGGCCTGCGGTCCATCGAGTTCGACTTCACCCTCGCCCGGGCCGTCGCGGGCGATGAGAACAGCCGCGTTGGCGCAGACCCCGCAAGCCTGCTCGCCGCCGAGTAACGGCCCGCGCGAGACGTCAAGCCTGGCCAGCAAGAGCCAGCCTGGAGGAACGATGCGACGCCTTCTTTTAGCCCTGCTGCTCGCAGGCGCCGGTCCGGCCTGCGCCCAGCCCGCCGACCCGATTGGGCACCCCGTGCGGATCGGCGTGATCACCGACATGAACGGCAGCCTGTCGGCGCAATCCGGGGCCGGCGCAGTCCTGGCGGTGCAGATGGCCGCCGAGGACTGTCTTGCCGCCGAATGCCGGGGCATGACGGTCGAGGTCCTGTCGGCGGACCATCAGAACAAGGCGGACCTGGCCGTCGGGATCGTGCGGGACTGGTTCGACAACAAGGGGGTGAATGCGGTCGCCGACATCATCCAGGCCACGGTGCAGATCGCGGTCCAGCACGAGGCGGCGGCGCGCAACAAGATCGCGCTGTTCACCGGCGGGACGGCCCGGCTGACCAGCGAGGACTGCGCGCCGGACACCTCGGTGATGTGGATGTGGGACACCTACGGGCAGGCGCTCGGCATCACCCGGCCGCTTGCCAAGCCCGGCGGCAAGTGGTTCTTCATCACCGCCGACTATGCGTTCGGCAAGTCGCTGCAGGCGGACGCCACGGCTCTGCTGCCGAAGTCGGGCGCGGCCGCGATTGGGGCGACGACCCACCCCTTCAACTTCGCCGGCGACTTCTCGCCGTTCCTGTTGCAGGCGCAAAGCTCGGGCGCCGACGTGATCGCCCTTGGCAACAGCGGGACCGACCTGGTCACGACGCTGAAGCAGGCGCACGAGTTCGGGATCGGCACGGGCAAGCAGATGCTGACCTCGTTCGCGCTCTCACTGCCGGACGTCGTCGCGTTGGGGCTGGACGTCGCCCAAGGCGTGCTGGTGAACGAAGCATTCTACTGGGACCTCGATGACCGGACCCGCGCCTGGTCGCGCCGGTTCGCCGCGCGGAATGACGGCCGCATGCCGTCGAACATCCAGGCCGGCGACTACTCGGTGGCGCGCGCCTACCTGCGTGCGGTCGCAGCAGTGCGCAGCACGGACACCAAGGCCGTGATCACGAAGCTGCACGAGCTCCCGGTGGACGACCTCCTGACGCGCAACGGCACGCTGCGGCCGGACGGCCGGATGGTGCACGACACCTACCTCTTCCGGGTGAAGTCCGCTGTCCAGTCCAAGGGGCCGTACGACATCTATGACCTGGTTGCGACCATCCCTGCCGCCGAAGCCTTCCGACCCTTGGCAGAAGGACGCTGCGCGGCCTTGCTGAAGTGAGCTCGTCCATGGAGGCGTTGAGCGTGAGCCAGCCTGTCGCACTGGCGTAGGCCCGAGCAGACCATCCAGGAGCAGGTTCATCGAGGCCACCACCATCCATGCACGCCCGGTCACACGGAGATGCAGCATCATCACATGGATTTTGCGACTGTAATGCTAATAGGTCACTGGCCTCGGGACGTTCCGTAGCAACGGCTTCGGTGATTTCATGTTTCCACGTTCTGCAAGGTGCTGATTCTACTTAGAGATATACTTGCCACGCGACACCGTGCCTCAGAACTTTTCTAACAAATACAGTTGTTTAATAAGCTAAACCTACTGTCACCCACATTATGGACATGGTAGTCCCAAACTCGTGATCAATCACGGTTGCGAGAGACGGTGGAGTGGGAATGGCCCAGTTTTCGGTGGCGAGCGGCCAGATTATTGACCCCAGCGGCCATCAGTTCGTTGCGCGCGGGATCAATGTCTTCCTCAACCAGGTGGACGCGGCCACGATCCTGAAGACGTTTCCCGGCATCAACGCCGTCCGGCTGGCGACCACGCCGGGCGCCGACCCGAACGCCATCGACGCCCTCGTGCAGGGCCTGACATCGAAGGGCGTGGTCGTGCTGATCGAGGACCATTCGTCCAGCGGCGGCAATCCGAACACCTCGTCCGGCCAAGCCCTGACCACCGAAGCCAACTGGTATGCCGGGCTGGCGGGCAAGTACCTGAACAATCCCTATGTCTGGTTCGGCACAGCCAACGAGCCCGACAACACTGCCAATTTGCAGGCGGTTCCGGCCCAGGAGGCCGCGATCTACAACGCCATCCGCGGCGCCGGCAGCACTGCGATGGTGCTCATGGAGATGCGGGGCGGGTTCACCAACGATGCGGCCCAGCAGAGCGCATCCACCTACGCCGGCATGAAGAACGTTGCCTGGGACACCCACTACTACGGCTGGGTGACGAACTACAGCACGGACGCGGCGACCATCGCCAAGGGCCTGCAGAACCAGATTGCCAACGCCCAGAGCGTCAAGAGTGCCGACGGGACCATGCCCGTGATCATCGGCGAGTATGGTCCGAGCACCACCGGCAGCGGGAGCTATGACGCCAACGGCCTGCAGGTCGTCCAGGCCGTTGACGACAGCGGCTATGGCACGCTTGCCTGGGCCTGGAGCGCGGGGACCGACACGCTCACCAGCAGCAGCGGCCTGACCGACTTTGGCCGAAAGGTGGCCCAGCATATCGCGGCGGGCGCCCCCGTCCCCGCCCCCGTCCCCGCCCCGGCATCCGGCGCCACGCCGCCTGCCTCCGTTCCGACGCCGCCGGTGGTGGGTAGCGGGGCCGACACCCTGGTCCTCAACCTGTCCGAGGACGCCTATCTCGGCGATGCGCAGTTCACCGTGAGCGTGGACGGCACCCAGCTTGGCGCCGCCCAGAGCGTGGTGGCCCTGCACAGCGCAGGCAAAACGGAGGCATTCACCTTTAAAGGCAACTTCGGCTCTGGCACTCACACCGTCGGCGTGAGCTTCTTGAACGACGCCTGGGGCGGCTCGGCCGCCCTGGACCGCAACCTGCATATCGACAGCGCCACGTTCGACGGCGTCAAGGCTCAAGGGGCAACAGAGCTTGGCATCAACGGCACGACAAGCTTCGCCGTCACCGGCCGCGCGTCCGTGCCCGCGACCGACACCCTCCAACTCAGCCTTTCGGAGGATGCCTGGCAGGGCGATGCGCAGGCTGTCATCACCGTGGATGGCAAGGCTGTTGGGAGCACCGTGACCGTGACGGCTTCGCACGCCCAGGGCAAGTCGCAGATCGTGACGCTCGCCGGGCAATGGGGACCCGGCGCGCACGACATCGGAATCCAATTCATCAATGACGCTTATGGCGGCACGGCCGCGACGGACCGGAACCTTTACGTCAATGGGGCGACCCTGGATGGGCAGGCATCCGCAATGCCAGCCGCCACCCTGTACTCGAGCGGCACGACGCACGCCATGACGGCCGCCAGCCCGCTCGTATTGCAGTTGTCCGAGGACGCCTATCTCGGCGACGCACAGTTCACCGTGACGGTGGACGGCAAGACCCTAGGCGCGGCCCAATCTGTAACCGCGTCGCACGCCAAGGGGGCCATGCAAAACTTCGCATTCGGCCAGGCGATGGCCGCAGGCACACATGACGTGGCTGTGTCGTTCCTGAACGATGCCTATGGCGGCACGGCCGCGACCGACCGCAACCTGTACGTCAACGCGATCGACATCAACGGCTCGGCGAAGGCGTCCACGACGGCGACCTTGCTGTCCACGTCAACCCAGCACTTCTCAGTATTTGTCTGATCGGGCAGCGGCGGGCCTGCTTGGTTCTGCCGGCTCTCGCGCCGGGTCTGAACACCTGATCAGGCCCTAATACTGTATGTTCTCCCGGATCGGCCTGTTCGCCGCGATCCGTTCGTATGAAAGGGCCGACAGGTCGAGGCTGCGATATTCGCCATAGGCGATCAGCTCCGACAGCCCGCGGCCGATCCCCGGCGAGTGCATCAGACCGTGCCCGCTGAAGCCGTTCGCGAGGTAGAAGCCGTCCGGCCCGGGCACCTTGCCCACGACCGCGTTGTGGTCGAACAGGTTCATGTCGTAGTGCCCGGCCCAGGCGCCTTTCAGGCGCGCCTCCTCGAACCCGGACACCCGGAACGCGAGCCGCGGCCAGATTTCGCTCTCGAACATGCCGTAACCCACGTCGAGGCTGCCGTCCTCCTCCCCGTGGTCGCCCCCGATCCCCGGCCCGGCGACGTAGTCGCGCCCCTCCGGCCGCACAGACAGACGGTCGGCCGTGAGGGTGTAGGGCATGTCGCCCGCCCGGAACGGACTCTCAAAGGCGAACACCATCTGCGTCACGTTGCGGATCGGCAGGTCCAGCCCGGCCATCCCGGCGATCATCCGCCCGGCGGCGCCGGAGGCGTTCACGACGTGGCGGGTCGCCAGGGTGACGCCATCGGAGCAGCGGACGCCTGTGACCCGGCCGTTCTCGCGCTCCAGGCCGACCGCCTCGACGTAGCGGTACTCCACCCGGTTCTGCCGGGCCCGTGTCTTGAATGCGCCCAACAGGATGTAGCCATCGAGTTCCCGCCAGCGGGCTTCCGCGGCGCCGGCAACGAGCCGGACGGCTACGACGTCCAGGTTTGCCGGGACAGGGCAAAGGCGCTCGGCGTCCGGGCGGTCATCGTGGAAACCTCGTCCTCCGACCGTGTGCCCGCGCTCGTCACGAACCGGATCGACGTCCTGGTCGCCAGCACGTCGCCGACGATGGAGCGCGCGAAGACCGTCGCGTTCAGCGCGCCCTACGTCGCCTACACCAACGTCGTGCTCACCCGGGCGGACAGCGGCGTGACGTCGTTCGACGGCCTGAAGGGCCGGGCGGTCGGCGGCGTGACCGGCACGACCACGGAGGGGATCATGCTTGCCGGCCGGCAGGGCTGGGGCGAAAGCAAGGACAAGTACACCGGCTACGGCTCGGAGATCGACAGCTACCTGGCCTTGTCGCAGGGCAAGGTGGACGGCCTGGTCGTCAGCAACACCGTCGGCTCGGTGCTGGGCAAGACCCCGCAGTTCCGCAGCCTCGTGGTCGCCGGCCCCACCCCCTCCCAGGCCGACCTGTGCGCGATTGCGGTCAACAAGCGCGATGGCGAGCTGCTGCGCTGGGTCAACCTGTTCCTGTGGCAGCAGACCCGGAGCGGGCGCTACGCCGAGCTGTTCGGCAAGTACTTCGGGCTTGGCACGCCACCCGCGCTGCTGGCCGATGGCGCGCCGTCCTGGCCGACCTGCCGGAGCTGCTGGGCGGCGCGGTCGTGATGCTGCAGGTCACGGCGCTGTCGGTCATCGTCGGCGTGCCGCTCGCGGTCCTCCTGGCCGCCTGCCTCCGCGGCGGGGCATCGGCCCGGCGGACCGCCCGCGCCTTCATCGAGGTCACGCGGAACACGCCCTGCCTGTTCCAGCTTTATCTATTCTACTACGGGCTGGGCGCACTCGGCCTGAACCTGCCCAGCTTCACCGTGGCCGTCGTCGCCATCGGCCTGAACAACGCAGGCTTCCTGGCCGACACCTACCGCAGCGCCCTGCAGGCCGTGCCGGCCCAGCAGGCGGCGGCGGCCCGCTCGCTCGGCATGTCGTTCCTGCAAGCGTCCTGGCATGTCGTGCTGCCGCAGATGGCGCGCATCGCCTACCTGCCCACGGTCAACCAGGTCGTTTGGGCGATGCTCAACTCCTCGCTCGGGACGCTGATCGGGCTGCGGGAGCTGACGAGGGTGACGCAGTTCGTGCAGAGCCGGTCGTTCCGGACCCTTGAGTTCTTCCTCCTCACGGCCGCGCTGTACTATGTGCTCGCCAAGGCGCTGATGCTCGCCGCCGCCCTGCTCGGCCGGCGCCTGGCGCGGGGGGCGCCATGAGCTTCTCGCCCTACCATGAATTCAACTGGACGGATTGCTGGTTCCTGCTGCAAGGCGCCGGGCGCACGATCCTGCTGACGCTGGTTGCCGGCACCCTCGCCACGGTCCTGGGCGTGGCGGTGGGCTGGCTGCGGTTCGCGTCCCGGGCGGCGCGCGTCCTGACGGCGCCGGCCATCGACGTGCTCCGCAGCGTGCCGCTGCTGGTCCTTCTGATTCTGGTGAGCAGCGTCTTCGGGATCGCCGGGTTCGACATCGACGTGTTCGGCACGGCGGTCGCGATCCTGACGCTCTACGCCGCCGCCTTCGCGGCCGAGGTCGCCCGCGCGGGGTTCGCCTCCGTGGACCGGCGCACCCGCCGGGCCGCTCGGTCCCTGGGCATGACGGCCGGCCAGGAGATGCGGCACGTCCTGCTGCCGCAGCAGGAACCTCGAAGCCAGGATGAAGCATGATCTCGCTGCGTGACGTGTTCAAGCACTACGGGCTGCTGCGGGTGCTCGACGGCGTGTCGCTCGACGTGGAGCGGGGCGAGGTGGTATGCCTGATCGGGCCGAGCGGATCGGGCAAGTCCACCCTGTTGCAATGCGTCAACGGCCTGGAAGCCATTGACGGCGGCTCCATCGAGGTGGACGGGGAGGCCGTGCATGGCCGCGGGACGAACATCAACCGGCTGCGGCAGAAGCTCGGGATCGTGTTCCAGCAGTACAACACCTTCCCGCATCTGACCGCGCTGAAGAACGTCGCGCTCGCGCTCCGGGTCGTGAAGCGGATGCCGCGCCGGGACGCCGAGGCGGCCGCGGCCCGGCAACTCGCCTATGTCGGCCTCGACGGCAAGGCGGACCAGTATCCCAGCCGCTTGTCCGGCGGCCAGCAGCAGCGCGTCGCCATCGCCCGCGCGCTTGCGATGCAGCCGCACTACATGCTGTTCGACGAGGTCACGTCGGCCCTGGACCCCGAGCTTGTCGGGGAGGTGCTGCAGTCGCTTCGCAAGCTCCGAGCCGACGGGATGGCCATGCTGATCGTGACCCACGAGATGGCCTTCGCGCGCGAGATCGGCGACCGGGTCGCGTTCTTCCAAGCAGGCAAGCTCGTCGAGGTCGGGCCGGCCTCGCAGGTGCTCGACGCCCCGAAGGACAGGCGAACCGCCAAATTCCTGGGCAGGGCCGCTCAATGAACCGCTCCCAAGCCGGCAGGACTGACAAGATGGGCGCCGCCTTGGAGCCGCGGCCCGACCCGGCGAAAGGCGCAGGCGATGGCGGGGCGGTCCGGCCGCGCGGGAGCGTGCAGCGGCAGACCATGGGCGCCCAGGTGGCCGACGAGCTGCGGCGGCAGATCATCGCGGGCGAACTGGCCGAGGGGTTCCAGCTGCGTCAGGAGCAGCTCGCCGCGGAGTTCGGCATCAGCAAGGTGCCGGTCCGCGAGGCCCTGAACCAGTTGGAGGCGGAGGGGCTGGTCGTCCAGCAGTTCCACCGCGGCGCCGTGGTGGCCGGGCTGTCCTTCGACCAGATCATGCAGACCTTCGAGCTGCGCGCGCAGATCGAGGTCTGGCTGATCGGGCTTGCCCTGCCCCACGCGACGCCCGAGGACGCGAAGAACGCCGGGCGCCGGGCGTCTCTGCTGGAGAACAGCGAGGATGCGTCGTCGCTTCCGAGCCTGAACTGGCAATTCCACCAGGCCCTCTACCGGCCGGCCGGCAAGGAGCACGTCCTCGAATACGTCCATAAGCTGCATCTGCAGGTGGAGCGCTTCGTCAGGATGCAGTTCCGCCTTGCGGTCCAGATCGAACGGGTGGTGCGCGAGCACGCCGAGTTGCTCCAACTCTACGCCGGGCGCGACCCCGCCGTGCAGCAGTGCCTGCACCGGCACATCATGGGGTCGGCGGAACGCCTGGCGGAGCGCCTGGCCGAGCTGGGGCACAAGCGCACATAAGGGCAGCGTGCCCATCCCTTCGGCGGGTCGGCAAACGGGGGCGCGGTACCCATGGCATCAGGCACCGTGGTCCCGGGCTGCCCGTTCTTATCAGGCGCCAGGCACAACCAGCCAAGGTTGTATCTTAGATACTTTATTCGATCATGTTAGCCATGGGCTGGCAAAGCATGCGGGATATCAGAGATGAGTGGACGACTTGAGGGCCGCCGGGCTGTCATCACCGGCGCGGCGCGCGGCTTGGGCCTCGCCTGCGCCAGGCGTTTCGCGAGCGAGGGCGCACGGGTTGTCCTGGCAGACCTCGACGCCGCCGAGGGCGCCGCCGCAGCGGCGTCGTTCGGTGAACTGGGCAGTTCGGCCGTCTTCGTGCGCTGCGACGTGGCCCGGATGGAGGAGCTTGAGGCCGCGGTCCTGCGGTGCGAGGCCGAGTGGGGCGGGATAGACATCCTGGTCAACAACGCCGGCATGGCCCCTGCGGCCGACATCCTGTCGATTGACGAGGCCACCTTCGACCGCGTGATCGCGGTCAACCTGAAGGCGGCGGTGTTCGGCACGCAGATCGCGGCGCGCCGGATGATCGCGCAGGGGGCCGGCGGGGTGGTGATCAACATGTCGTCGGTCAACGCGGTGCTGAACATTCCGCATCTGGTCGCCTACAACCTGTCCAAGGGCGGCCTGAACCAGTTGACCCGCAACGCCGCCATCGCGCTGGCGCCGCACGGCATCCGCGTGTGCGGGATCGGGCCGGGCACGGTGCTGACGGAGCTGACCCGCAACGCCGTCTGGACCGACGAGGCCGCGCGCCGGTCCATCCTGTCGCGCACCCCCATCGGCCGCGCGGGAGAGCCGGAGGAGATCGCCGCCATCGCCGCGTTCCTCGCCTCCGACGACGCCTCGTATGTCACGGGGGAGACGATCTACGCCGACGGCGGCAGGCTCGGCCTCAACTACACCGTGCCGGCCAGGGCCTGAGCGTGGGCCTGCGGGTCGCCGCCGACATCGGCGGCACCTTCACCGACATCGCGGTCGAGGACGAGACCCGGCGATGGTCCGTGAAGGTCCCGACCACGCATGGCGCGCCGGAGCGCGGCGTCCTCGAAGGCGTGGGCAAGGCGCTCGCGGAGGCCGGACGCACGCTGTCGGACGTGTCGCTGGTGGTCCATGGGACGACGCTCGCCACCAACGCTCTGATCGAGCGCAAGGGCGCCCGGACGGCGCTGCTGACGACCAAGGGGTTCCGGGACGTGCTGGAGATGGGCAACGAGGGGCGCTTCGACCAGTACGACATCCGGGCGACGAAGCCCGTGCCGCTGGTCCCGCGCCACCTGCGCCACACCGTGCGGGAGCGGCTGCACCACGACGGATCGGTGGTCGAGCCGCTTGACGAGCGCGGCGTGCTGGACGCCGCCGGCCGGATGCGCGCTGCCGGGGTCGAGGCCGTCGCGGTCGCCTTCCTGCACGCCTACGCCGACGGAAGCCACGAGGTGTCGCCGCAGATGCGAGAGTACGAGCGCGTCTCGACGACCTGCGCCAACGCCTACCTGCAGCCCGTCGTCAGCGGCTATCTGCTCCGGCTGGAGCAGAGCCTGAAGGCCGGCGGCCTGGGCGGCCCGCTGCTGATGATCCTGTCCAGCGGCAGCCTGACCACGGTCGAGACGGCGTCGCGCTTCCCCATACGCCTGCTCGAATCAGGCCCGGCCGGGGGCGCCATCTTCGCCTGCGACATCGCCCGGCGGCTCGGTCTCGACCGCGTGCTGTCCTTCGACGTGGGCGGCACGACGGCGAAGTTCTGCCTGGTGGACGGGTTCGGCGTCCGCCACTCCAAGTCCTTCGAGGTGGCACGGACCTACCGGTTCAAGAAGGGCAGCGGCCTGCCCGTCACGGTGCCGGTCATCGACCTCGTGGAGATCGGCGCGGGCGGCGGGTCCGTCGCGCGCGTCGATGCCATCGGGCGCATCGCCGTCGGCCCGGACAGCGCCGGGTCCGATCCTGGCCCGGCCTGCTACGCGCGCGGCGGGACGCAGCCCACCGTCACGGACTGCAACCTGGCGCTCGGCAAGCTGGACGCGGCGGCGTTCGCCGGGGGGACCATGCCGCTGGACGCGCGGGCGGTCGCCTATGAGACCGTCCGCACGATCAGGACCGTCCTCGGGGGCGGCGGCCTGGACGCCGTCCGCACGGCGCTCCTGTCCATCGAGGATCAGGTGCGCGGGGACCGGGACGCGATCAGGGCCGACCTGCTGGGCGGCTACCTGACCCCGGACGGCGCGAGGCTCCAGTATGGCGGTGGCGATGATTGAGTGGCAGGTTGACCTGTACTCCGACACCAAGACGCGGCCGGATGCGGCGATGCGCGCCGCGATGGCCGCGGCCGTCGTCGGCGACGAGCAGCAGGACGAGGACCCGACCGTTGCTGCCTTGAACGGGCGCGCCGCGGAGCTGCTCGGGACGCAGGCGGCGCTGTTCCTGCCCTCCGGCACGATGGCGAACCTCGTTTCGGTCCTGGTCCACTGCGCGCGGGGCGACGAGATCCTGTGCGAGGCCACGTCGCACTTGCTGCATTTCGAGACCGGAGGGCCGGCCGGGATCGCGGGGGCGGTCGTGACGCCGCTGCCGGGGCAGCGCGGGATGTTCACGCAGGCGACCCTGGAACGGGCCATCCGCGCGCCGCGCCGCAACGCGCCGCGCCCGCGGGTCGTCTGGATCGAGCAGACGACGAACCTGGGCGGCGGCGCGGTCTGGCCCCTGGACGACCTGAAGGGGATCAGGGAGTTTGCCCTGTCGTCCCGGCTGGCCGTTCATATGGACGGCGCCCGGCTGTTGAACGCCGCGGCCGCGCACGGGCTCGACCCCAGGGCCTACGGCGCACTGGCGGACTCGCTGTGGATCGACTTCACCAAGGGGCTGGGTGCCCCGTTCGGAGCGGTGCTGGCCGGGTCGGAGGCGTTCATCGAGGCCGCGCGGCGCTACAAACACATGCTCGGCGGCGCGATGCGGCAGGGGGGCATCATGGCCGCGGCCTGCCTCCATGCCCTCGACCACAACGTCGCGCGCCTGGCGGACGATCACGCCAACGCCGCGCTGCTGGCGGACGGGCTGCGGCGCATCCCGGGCTTCGCCATCCATGGCCCGGTCGAAACCAACATCGTCATCGCGGACGCGAGCGGCACCGGCATGAGCGCCCAGCAGGTCGCTGCCAACATGGCACGGCGCGGCATCCGGGTCGGCGTCTTCGGCCCCACGACCCTGCGGCTGGTCACGCATCGCGACGTGTCCAGGGCACAGGTGGACCTTGCGCTTGAGGCTCTGTCCTCGGCTGCGGCTCCGTGAGCGCCGCCTCAGCCTGAGGCCATCGCAGCGACGATCAGGCCCGCCCCTCGGCTTTACCTCTCCGGTTCAGCGAAGGCTCGCACAGAACCGCATGATCCGGCGGCCGGCTTCTTCGAGCGTTTCGTCCGATGCTGCGTAGGAGATCCGGAAGTTTGGACCGAGGCCAAAGGCCGTTCCGTGCACCGTCGAGACGTACTCGCGTTCCAGCAGCCCGGTCACGAAGTCCTCGTCGGTCTCGATCCGGCGTCCGCCCGGCGTCGTCTTCCCGATCATCTTGGAACAATCGGGATAAACGTAGAACGCGCCCTCCGGCATCGGGCATTCGAGGCCCTCGATCCCGTTGAGGATCGAGACCATCCGGTCGCGTCGACGCTCGAACGCGGCCCTGAAGACCGGGAGATGATCCTGGGGACCGTCGAGCGCCTCGACCGCGGCCAGCTGTGAAATGGTGGTCGTGCCGCCGGTCTGCTGGCTTTGGACCAGGTCCATGGCCTTGATGAGGTGCTCCGGCCCGGCGCCGTAGCCGATCCGCCAGCCCGTCATGG
Source organism: uncultured Acetobacteraceae bacterium (assembly GCA_964252005.1). Lineage (GTDB taxonomy): Bacteria > Pseudomonadota > Alphaproteobacteria > Acetobacterales > Acetobacteraceae > CAHJXG01. The sequence goes on from CAXULX010000010.1 coordinate 82,274, forward strand.
CGTATGCCTTGGAGACGCCGTTCATGGTAAGCGTCCGGTCGTACAAGCCCGGCTCGACCTGGGCAGGCGTGACGAACTCGAAATCGCCATAGACCAGGTGTTCGTAGATGTCGTCGGCGAGGACCCAGACGTGGGGATGGCGCAGGAGCACGTCGGTCAGGCGCCTCATCTCCCCGCGGTCATAGGCGGCGCCCGACGGGTTCGAGGGGGAGTTCAGGATCACCCACTTGGTTCGCGGCGTGATCGCCTGCTCGAGCTCTTCCGGCTGGAGCTTGAAGCTGTTCTTCAGCGACGTCCGGGCGATCACCGCGGTGCCGCCGCAAAGTGCGACCATCTCTGGATAGCTGACCCAATACGGCGAGATGCAGATCACCTCGTCACCGGGATTGAGCGTCGCCATCAGGGCGTTGAAGATGACGTGCTTGCCGCCGGTGGCGACGATGGTCTGGTCGAAGCCATAGGTCAGGCCGTTCTCGCGCTCGAACTTCCGCATCACGGCCTCCCGCAGCGCCACCATGCCGGTGACGGGCGGATACTTCGTCTCGTCGTGCTCGATGGCGGCGATGGCGGCCCGCTTGATCGCGGCGGGCGTGTTGAAGTCGGGCTCGCCGACCGACAGGGAGATGACGTCCCTGCCCTGCGCCCTCAGGTCGCGGGCCTTCTGGGTGATCGTGACCGTCGCGGACGGCTTGACCCGCGCGAGGATGTCGGCAGTGATCGCCATGGTGCTCGACCTTACGCCAAGACTGAGGGTGGCCCGGGCCGCGTCCTATTCCTTGCGGACTTCGATGGGCATCAGGAGGTCCGTCGGCAGTTTATATTGGGTGGTGAGCCTGTTGATCTCCCCGTTGTCGTGCATCACCCTCATGCCGTCGACGACGATCCTCAGCATCTCGTCGTTGCCCTTGGCCAATACCGGGCCGAAGGCGATGTCGGTGCTGACGGAATAGGCTTGCTCGAACTCCTTTGCCTTCTCGAGGCGCGTGTTCGCGGACGCCGTGTTGTCCATCACGAAGTCGATGCGCTCATTGCCGAGCTGGCGGTACGACGCCTCCATCTCCGGCGCCGGCTGCAGCTCCATGGCCGGCTTCCCGCCCGCGACGCAGGCCCGGCTCTGCTGCTCCAGGGCCAGCATCGAGGAGCCGCCGACCGAGGCGGAGCCCACCTTGCCGCAGAGGTCCGCGGCGTCCTTGATCTTCTGGGCGTTGCCCTTGCGCACGACGACGCTCTGGCCATTGCGCATGAAGACGACGAAGTTGACCTGCTTGGCCCGGTCCGGACGATGGTTGATGTTGCCGACCGCAACATCGGTCGCGCCGGAAAGGATGCTGGTCAGGGTGCCGGACCAGGGTGAGGCGACGAGTTCGTACGTCACCCCGGCACATTTCAGCACGCTCTCCATCAGCTCGATCTCGAGGCCGGTGAGGCGGTTCAGGTCCTTCGGGTCGGAATACGAGAAGGGCGGGTAGGCCGAGGCCGAAGCGACCTTGACCGTCTTGCCAGCATAGGCCGGGTACTTGCTGGCAGCCTTTTCCGGCTCGCAAGTCTGCGCCTGCGCCCCGCTTATCATCATCGCGGCGGCCGCCGCGACGACCAGGGTGCGTGACGGGCAAAGAGCATTCGTCATAAGTTCGGCCTCGTAAAATAGGTATAATGGTATTATGATAGATGGCACGTACAGGACGTCAACGGGCTTTCCGCGATGAGGCGCTGTCCCATGAGCAGGACCGGGCTTCGCCGTGCCGTGCCCGGGTACGAAGTAGGTATACTCGTATCCCTATTGGGTTGCCAACTCCGCCTTCGCCATGCACTCTGGGCGCGATGACGTGTTGCCGCCCCGCAAGGCCGCGGCCGCCGCGCATCGGACGACATTCGGAGGAAACCGCCTCATGACGCCACCTGATCGTTTCCGCGCGCTGCTGGCTCGGCCGGGCTTCATCGTCATGCCCGCCGTTTGGGACGGGCTCAGCGCCAAGCTCGCGATGGACGCGGGTTTCGAGACGGCCTTCATGTCCGGGTCCTGCGTGGCGGCGGCCCGGCTGGCCGGTCCCGACAACGACCTGATCTCGTTCGGCGAGATGTTCAATTCATTCGACATGATCCGGGGTGCCGCCTCGGACACGCTCGTGCTCGTGGACGGCGACCATGGCTACGGCAACGCGGTCAACGTGCAGCGCACGGTCCGCGCCTATGGCAGGGCCGGCGGTGCCGCCATCCTGATCGAGGACAAGGTGACGCCGAAGGTGCTGGGCGCGAGCGGCAAGCTGTGCCTGCCGCGCGAGGAGGCCCGCATGAAGGTCCGGGCCGCGGTCGATGCCGCCAAGGAGTCCGGCATCCTGGTCATGGCGCGGACCGACTGCCGGCCGACGATGGGCATCGAGGAGGCGCTGGCCCGCATCGAGATGTTCGTGTCGGAGGGGGCGGACCTCCTGTTCCTCGACGGCCCGGCCGACGAGGAGGAGGTGGCGCGCGCGGTGCAGGCGGCGCAGGGACGGCCGTCCTTCTCCGTCCTGTCGCCGGGCTTCCCGCGTGCCAATCCCAGCCAGGCCCGCGCCGCCGAGCTGGGACTGAAGATCGGCACCTTCCCCTCGGCGATGCTGTCCCCCGCGATCGCGGCGATGCAGGCCGGGCTTGCGGAACTCAAGGCAGGCGGGAACGAGTCGGACCTGGCCCTGCCGCCGGCCGGGGTCAAGAAGGCCATCGGCTACGCGGACTACGAGGCCACCGCGAAGACCTACACGGTCGGACGCTGATCGAACTTCTCGGCGGCTCCGGGGGGCCGGACGGTCGTCGGGCCGCCGCTCCTTGTGGAAGGGACGTCATGATGAACGCGCCCGCCCCGATCCGTCATCCAGACCTGCTGTTCATCGGCGGGACCTGGGTCCAGCCGTCGAGCGCGTCGGTGATCGACGTGATCAACTCGGGGACGGAGGAGCTCTTCGTCCAGGTCGCCGCCGCCCAGGAAGCGGATGTGAACCGGGCCGTGGCCGCCGCGCGGGAGGCGTTCGACCACGGTCCCTGGCCGCGGATGACCCACGGGGAGCGCGCCTCCGTCCTGACCCGGATCGCCGGCGCGCTCGAAGACGTCGCGGATCAGGCCGCCCTCATCTGGACCACCGAGTCCGGGCTGCTGCATGGCATCGCCCGGCAACGCTCCCGGAGCATCGGCGACATCTACCGCCACTACGCTGGCTTGGCGGCCACCCACCCGTTCTCGGAGCACCGGCCGACGCCGGGCGGCGGCGTGGGCCTGATCGTCCGCGAGCCCGTCGGCGTCGTCGCCGCCATCGTCGCGTGGAACGGGCCGCCCAGCCTGATCGCGCACAAGGTCGCACCCGCCCTGCTGGCGGGCTGCACCGTGATCGTGAAGCCCTCGCCGGAAGCGCCGAGCGCGGCCTATCTCCTGTCCGAGGTCTGCGAGAGGGTGGGCCTGCCGCCGGGGGTGCTCAACGTCCTGACGGCCGACCGCGCGGTGTCCGAGCTGCTGGTCCGCCACCCCGGCGTGGACAAGGTCTCGTTCACGGGATCGACCGCGGCCGGCCGGCGCATCGGGGCGATCTGCGCCGAGCGCGTTGCCCGCTGCACGCTTGAGCTCGGCGGCAAGTCGGCCGCAATCGTCCTCGACGACTACGACATCGAGGCCGCCGCGGCGGCCATCGCCGGCCGCGCCGTCTATCTCACCGGGCAGGTCTGCTCGGCCCTGACCCGGATCGTGGTGACGCGCAGGAACCATGATCGCATGGTCGAGGCGCTCAGTGCCTCGTTCCGCCGGGTCAGGGTCGGCGACCCCTTCGACGCGGACACCCAGATGGGCCCGCTGGCGATGGGTCGGCAGCGGGACCGGGTGGAGGAGTATATCGCGAGGGGCAAGGCGGAGGGGGCGACCCTGGCAACCGGCGGGGCACGGCCGGCGCACCTGACCCGCGGCTACTTCATCGAGCCGACCGTGTTCGCGAACGTGGACAACCGGTCCACCCTCGCGCGGGAGGAGATCTTCGGACCGGTCCTGTCCGTCATCCCGGCCGAACGCGAGGAGGACGCGGTCGGGATCGCCAACGACTCGATCTACGGCCTGAACGCCTCGGTCTTCACCCACGACGTCGAGCGGGCCTATGCGGTGGGACGCGCGTTGCGCTCCGGCACGGTCGGCCACAACGCGTTCCGCAACGACGCAGGCTTTCCCTTCGGCGGCTTCAAGCAGTCCGGCATAGGACGCGAAGGGGGATGGGAGGGGCTCCTGCCTTATCTCGAGGTCAAGTGCCTGTTCATGAATGGAATGCCGAAAGCGGCGGGCCTGACGTCCCGCCCGTGAACTGACCTGCGCGGCCTTGCCGTCCCAACGGGCCATGTAGCCAGAGCGCGCTTTGATAACCTTGGTGTCCATCACCCTCCCAGGCTAGTACGCACCGTATACCAAGCACTAAGCAGAGTTCTCTTGACCGCGCCACGTTTGGTAGGCGTTTAGATGGGCGTGGCTGAGGGTG
>CAXULX010000011.1:0-85316 GCA_964252005.1 uncultured Acetobacteraceae bacterium
ACCTGTGCTGGGACACGCTGTACGGCATCGACGACGCCTCCGTGCCGCAGCCGCAATTGGCGGAGGGCCACACGGTCGAGGATGACGGCCGGACCTGGCGGTTCACCCTGCGCGACGGCCCCATTTTCCACGACGGCGAGAAGGTGCTGGCGCGCGACGCCGTCGCGTCGATCCGCCGCTGGATGCAGCGCGACACGCACGGGCAGACCCTGGCCGCCCGGCTGGAGGAGATCGCACCGCTGGACGACCGCCGCTTCGCCATCCGGCTGAAGCGTCCCTTCGCCGCCCTGCTGGAGGGCCTGGCCAAGGCGTCGTCCTACCCGTGCTTCGTCTATCCCGAACGCTTCGCCGCCCAGGACGCCAACAAGCCGATGGCGGAGGTCGTCGGCTCCGGCCCCTACCGCTTCGCCGCCAATGAGCGGGTGCCCGGCGCGCTCGCGGTGTATCGGAAGTTCGACCGGTACGTCCCGGCGCCTGCGGGCCGGCCCTCCATGATCGCCGGGCCGAAGCTCGCAGCGTTCGAGCGGCTTGAGTGGCACACGATCCCGGACGGCGCCACGGCCGCGGCGGCCATGCAGTCCGGCGAGATGGACTGGTGGGAGCTGCTGCCCAACGACCTCGAAGCCATGATGACGCGCATGAAGGGCGTCAAGGTCGCGCGGGTCGATCAGGGCGGCATCTACGCGGCGCTCCGCTTCAATCAGCTGCTGCCGCCCTTCGACGACCCTGCCAAGCGCCGCGCCCTGCTCGCCGCGGTGGACCAGTCGGACTTCATGCAGGCGGTGGCGGGCGACGACCCCGCGGCCTGGCGCGCGGGCGTCGGCTACTTCCCGGTCGGCAGCCCCTACGCCTCCGACGCCGGCATGGCGGCGCTGACCCGCCCGCGCGACCTGGCGGCGGCCAAGGCGGCGTTGGCCGCGTCGGGCGGCGCCGGCGCGTCCGTCACGGCGCTGCACGCGACGGACGTGCCGGCGCAGGCCGCGACGATGGCGGTCGGGGTGGACCTGCTGTCGAAGCTCGGTTTCAGGACGGATGACCTGGTGGTGGATTTCGGCACGCTGGTGCAGCGGCGCATGAACAAGGCGGCGCCGGGCCAGGGCGGCTGGAACGCGCTGATCGCGCTGTTCGGCGGCACCGACCTGATGACGCCGGTCAGCAACTTCCTCCTGCGCGGCAACGGCGCGGGCGCGTGGTTCGGCTGGCCCGACGCCCCTGCGCTGGAGATGCTGCGCGAGCGGTGGCTGGACGCCCCCGACGAGGACGCCCGCAAGCAGGCGGCCCGCGCCCTCCAGGAGCAGGCGTTCATCGACGTGCCCTACATCCCGCTCGGCCAGTATTTCTACTCGACGGCGACCCGGGCGGAGCTGACGGGCGTCCGGAACGGGATGGTCCTGCCGCTCAACGTCAGGCGCGCATGACGGCCGGGCCGGAGGACGACGGCCTGGCCTATCGAGGCCCGGTCATCGACGCGCACCACCATCTCTGGAGCTACGATTCGGGCCGGCACCCGTGGCTCCTGCCGGGCGGCGGGCCGGCCAGCCTCGGCGACCTGGCGTACCTGCGCCGCAACTACCTGCCGGACGACTTCGCCCGGGACTGCGCGGGCCAGGACCTGTCGGCCTCCATTCTGGTCGAGGCGCTCTGGGACCCGGCGCGCGACCCGTACGAGGAGATCGAGTGGCTGGACACCCTGCCGCGCCTGGGCGGCATCGGCGCGCGCTGCGTGGCGTTCACGGACCTCGCCGCGCCCGACGCGGCGGCGCGGGTGGCGCGGCTCGCCGGGCATCCCCGGGTGGCCGGGGTGCGGCAGACCCTGCGCTGGCACCCCGACCCGGCGCGCCGCTGGTCCGACCGCCGCCTGACCGACGAGCCGGCGTGGCGGCGCGGCGTCGGGCTGGTGCGGGACGCCGGGCTGCTGCTCGAGGTGCTGACCTATCCCTGGCAGGCCGGCGAGGTGGCGCAACTGGCCCGGGACATGCCCGGCCTCCCCATCGTCGTGAACCACTGCTCCTCCCCAATCGACCGCGACCCCGCGGGGATCGAGCGCTGGCGTCAGGGATTGGCCGCGATGGCGGCGGCGCCCAACGTCCACCTCAAGCTCTCCAACTTCGTCGGCTACATCACGGAGCCGTCCGTGCAGGCGGCCCGTGCGGTGATCCGGCCGTGCCTCGACGCCTTCGGCGCGGCCCGCTGCCTGTGGGGGAGCGACTTTCCCGTCGCGCGCCGCACGATGCCGTATGACGCGATGTGCCGCCTGTTCCGCGCCGCCATCGCGGATCGTCGGACGGCCGAGCAGCGGGACCTGCTGTTCGGCACGGCGGCCCGGCTGTACGGCTTGCAGGCCGGGTAGGGATGCCGCCCCGTGGCGCGGCCCACCGCCGATGAACGTGGCGTCCGCCGTTCCAACCGACGGCGGAGCAGAACTCCCGCCTACATCACCGTCGTCGTGACGTAGAAATAGGCCAGGAACACCGCCCCCAAGCCCCAGACGACGCCCGTGATCTCCCTCATCCGGCCCGACGCCAGCGCGATCAGCATCAGGCTCAGCGTGCCCAGCGCCATGCCGTTGATCAGGTTGTTGGTGAGCACCGTGACCAGCAGCGTCAGCACGACGGGCACCGCGTTCGACAGGTCCGTGAGGTCGATGCGCGCCAGCCCCTGCAGCATCAGCACGCCCACCAGCACCAAGGCGGGCGCGGTCGCCTGCGGCGGCACGACCACGAACAGCGGCCACAGGAACAGCGACAGCCCAAAGGCCGCCGCCACGGTCAGCGAGGTGAGGCCGGTGCGCCCGCCGGCCTGCACGCCGGCGACCGATTCGATATAGGCTGTCACCACCGCGGTGCCGAGGACGGGTCCGACGATGCTCGCCGCCGCGTCGGTCGCAAAGGCGGCCGTGGCGCTCGGGATCGAGCCGTCGGGACGCCGCAGGTTGGCCGCCCCCGTCACCCCGATCAGCGTGCCGAGCGTCGAGAAGAACTCCGCGCACACGAAGTAGAACAGCAGCGGCAGCGCGACCAGGAAGTGGCCGAACAGCCAGCCGAAATCGAGCTGCCCGAACGTGCCCGACGGCCAGCGCGGCAGCGCCAGCAGGGCGGAGGGCGCCGTCGTCACCATCCTGCCGTCCGCCAGCGGCACGAACAGCCCCGCCACCGTCAGCGCCACAATCGACAGGATCAGCGCGCCCGGCACGCGCCGCACCACCAGCACCGGCGTGAGCAGGATGCCGGCCAGCGTCAGCAGCACGGCCGGGCTGCTGAGCTTGCCCATCGCGACGAAGGTCGCGGGGTTGGCGACCACGAACCCGGCGCCGCGCAGGCCGATGAACACGATCAGCGTGCCGACGCCCGCCTGGATGCCGATCTTGAGCGCCTCCGGCACGTCCTGGGCCACCTTCTCGCGCAGCTTCGACACCGACAGCACCAGGAACACGGCGCCGGTGAACGCCACCATGGCCAGCGCGCCCTGCCACGGCACGTTCATCTGCTTGACGATCACGTAGGTGAAGATGACGTTCGACCCCATTGCGGGCGCGACGGCGAGCGGCAGGTTGGCCCACAGCCCCATCATGGCCGTGCCGAAGATGGCGGCGAGCGCCGTCGCGATCACGAGGTCGCTGCGGTCCATGCCGGCATTCGACATGATCGCCGGGTTGACGGCCATGACGTAGGCCATCGCCGCAAACGTCGTGAGGCCCGCCACGACCTCCCGCGGCACCGTCGATCCGCGCGCGCTCACCTGGAAGCGCCGGTCGATCCAGCCTGCCGGTTCCCGCTCGATCCCTGCGTCCATGCCTGCCCCCGAGGTCAGCCGGGTCCATGCAAGATCAATGCAACATCAGCGCAGGCGCGGCGCCGCCTACCACACCACCGGGTGCGCCTCGCCGGTCTGCACGTTCAGGAAGCCCTGCGGCGCCTGTTCGCAGGGCGCGACCAGGACCCAGGTCCACGGCGCGCAGGTCAGCGTCGCGAACATCAGCCGCTCGGGGAAGCCCGGATACCAGCGCGGCCGGAACGTCGGCTCATACATCCAGTCCACCTGCCGCGCCTCGGCATACAGCGCCTGCATGTCGGCATCCAGCGCCTCCGCCGGGCGGCAGCTCATCAGCCCGCCGACCTCGTAGCGCACGGTCGTGACGAGCCTGCCGTCCCGCACCAGCGCCCAGCCGCCCTGGAGGTCCACCAGGGCGTTGACCGCAAGCGCCATCGCCTCGTCCGACGACCCGACCGTCCAGATGTTGTGCTTGTCGTGCGCGACGGAGCAGGCGAGCGCGGTTTCGGGCGTGGCGGGGCCGCAGCCGCGCCAGAACATCCTGGACGTCCGCGCCTCGCCGGAGAAGCGGTCCACGATGGCGAACTTGGTGATCGCCTGGGCCGGGTCGCGCTGCACGGCGCCGTCCCGCACCGGGAGTTCCATCGTGTAGAAGTCCGGATGCCAATGGAACGGGCGGATGACGGCCGCGTGCATGGCCGTGCGGCCCGGCGCCGCCGGGATCACGAAATCGGCGGCGGTCAGGCGGCGGCGGATGTCGACCGTGCGGGTCGCCCAGTCCGGCCAGGCGATCTCCGGCCGCGGGCCGGTATAGGCCGTGCCGTCCGACACCGGCGCGCCGTCCGCCCAGACCTTCGCGATCCGCAGCGACGGCACGTCGGACAGCAGCACCACGTCGGCGAACCGCCCGGGCGCCAGGCTGCCGACATAGGGCGTGAGGCGCATGTGCCGCGCCGGGTTGATCGTGCTGCACTGGATGGCGACCTCGGGCGAGAGGCCGCTCTCGATGGCCAGCCGCACGTTGTGGTCGCTGGCGCCCAGCCGCAGCGTGTCCGAGGCGCTGCGGTCGTCGGTCGTGAACGCGACCTGCGACCAGTCCTGCAGCCCCTTGTCGAGCAGGAACCGCACGATCTCCGGCATCGCGTAGATGCGCAGCTCCACGAACAACCCGCGCGCCAGCTTGTCCCACGTCTCCTCGGGCGTCTGCACCTCGTGGTCGGACGCCAGCCCGGCGGCGGCGAAGGCGTTGATCGCCGGCAGGTCGCGCAGGCCGGAGCCGTGGCCCTCCACGACGCCGCGGGCCGCGAACGTCGCCTCGATCATGCCCCACAGCCGGGCGTAGGAGGGGTTCTCCGGGTTCCACACCGCCGGCCAGTCCATGACCTCGTCCAGCCCAGGCACCATCAGGCTGTCGCGCATGAAGCCGGCCTGCTCGTCGCGCCCGAACCAGCCGCCGCCCCATTCATAGGCCGTGGGCGGCACGGCCGAACCCGGCAGCGGGAAGATCTTGAGCGGCGAGCCGCGGCGCCGGGCTTCCAGCCAGAACTCCAGGTTGCGTGGCCCGTTCACGTTGCTGAACTCGTGGCTCGCCTCGCACGTCCAGGTGTTGCCGCGCGGCAGCACCAGCGCCGCCTCCCATTCCGGCGTCAGGTGCGAGCTTTCGATGTGCTTGTGCACCTCGCCGAAGCCCGGCACCGCGGCGAGCGCCGGCTCGTGCACCCGGCACGCCACCTCGCCGGCATAGGCGCCCGCCGGGCCGGTGAAGGCGATGCGGCGGCCCTTCATCACGATCTCCCAGTCGTCGTGCCAGGTGCGCGTGTGCACGTCGAGCAGCCGGCCGACGCGCAGCGCCGTGTCGGCCGGCCGGCGTCCGAGCGCCACAAGCGTCAGCTCCTGCCGGATGCGGACCTCCCGCGCCGCGTCGATCAGCCCGTCATCGTCCATCACCCCGCCCTCCATCGCCCCGTCTTCCATCGCCCCGCCCTCCATCGGTCCCGATCCAACGCCGCCGCATCCCGCGCGGACGCCGCTGTGCTCAGCGCCCGGGCGTGAACCCCTCATTCCCGCCAAGCTAGGCGCCTCCGCGCGATCCGTTCAAGCAGGCCGGCACGGCCATATGGGGACAATCCCGCTTGACGCCGCATGGTTGTGGTTGCAACCATCCGGCGTCGAGCAGGGCTATGCGCCGTGCGATGGAGGACTCATGCCGCCTGTGGATCACCGCACCCCATCCCGTTCGGCCCGCCATGCCGGCCCGGCCTGCCGAGGCTCAGTCCTTTGCGGCCCGGCCCTCCGTCCCCTGCGCGACGTTGGCGTGCAGGCGCCGCAGCAGGCCGATCAGCGTGGCCCGTTCCGCGGCGGACAGGCCGGCCAGCAGCGCCTGCTCGCGCTCCAGCGCCACACGCAGGACGCGCCGGCGCAGGACGTCGCCGCCCGGGGTCAAGCGCAGGGTGCGCCGCCTCGTGTCGGCCGCGTCGGCCGCCGCGGTCACGTGGCCGCCGTGCTCCAGCGCCTGCACCGCCCGGCTGACGACCGACTTGTCCATGGCCGTGATGCGGGCGATCTCCCCGGCGGTCGTCCGCCCCGCCCCGCCCAGGTTGGCCAGCACCCGCCACTCGGCGATGCCGATGCCGAACTGCACGAGGTAGGCGCGGGACGCGCTGGCGGAGATGCGGTTGGAGATCGTGTTCAGGTAGAACGGGGCGTAGCTGCCCAGGTCGAGCGGCTGCTGCAAGGGCGTCCGAGGGGCCATGCGCCCCTCCTTAGCCAGCTTCGGCACGCCCCGCAAAGCCGCCCGGCGCAGGCGGCGTAGATGCGGACCCAGGTCGCCATCATCGGCGCCGGCCCGGCCGGGCTGCTGCTCGCCCACCTGCTGCGCCTCGACGGCATCGAGAGCGTGGTGATCGAGGCGCGCAGCCAGCACTACGTCGAGAACCGCATCCGCGCCGGGGTGCTGGAGCACCACGTGGTCGATGTGCTGGACCAGACCGGCCTGGGCGCGCGGATGCACCGGGAGGGCCTACGGCACGAGGGCACGGGGCTGCTGTTTGGGGGCGTGCTGCACCGGATCGACTTCCAGGCATTGGTCGGGCAGTCCGTCATGGTCTATGGCCAGCACGAGGTCGTGCGGGACCTGATCGCAGCGCGGCAGGCCGCGGGCGCGCCGCTGCTGTTCGACTGCGCGGACGTGTCGGTGTCCGGGTTCCAGGGCGGCAGCCCCGAGGTGCGGTTCACCCAGGGCGGCCAGGCGCGAACCCTGCAATGCGACGTGATCGCCGGGTGCGACGGGTTCCACGGCATCTGCCGCCCGGCGCTGCCGGCGGGGTCATGGCGCAGCTATGACCGGGTGTACCCGTTCGGCTGGCTCGGCATCCTTGCGGAGGCGCCGCCGAGCGCCGAGGAGCTGATCTACGCCAACCACGAGCGCGGCTTCGCCCTGTGCTCCCAGCGCTCGCCGACGGTGCAGCGGATGTACCTGCAATGCGCGCCGGACGAGGACGCGGAGGCATGGTCCGACGACCGCATCTGGTCCGAGCTTGCGACGCGCCTGCACTCGGACGGCTTCCAGCTGCGGATCGGGCGCATCTTCCAAAAGGGGGTGACGCCCATGCGCTCCTACGTGGCGGAGCCGATGCAGTGCGGGCGGCTGTTCCTGGCCGGCGACGCGGCGCACATCGTGCCGCCCACGGGCGCCAAGGGCATGAACTCCGCCATCGGCGACGTGCTGCTGCTGTCCCGCGCCATCGGGCGCTGGTACGGATCGGGGGAGGATGCGGGCCTGGAGGGCTACTCGGCGGCGGCGCTGCGGCGGATTTGGAAGGTGCAGCGGTTCTCCTGGTGGATGACGACGCTGTTCCACCGCTTTGACGGCGCGTCCGACTTCGACCGAAGGGTTCAGTTGGCGGAGCTGGAATACGTCGTCGGCAGCCGGCAAGCGTCGGCGGCGCTGGCGGAGAACTACGTGGGGCTGCCGCTGGCGACGTAGCTGGGGCTGGGGCAACGCCGGCCCATTCTCTTTATTGTGATGTCGAAATTGTTAGCCGATGGCTTTAACACTGGAAAACCGCCGTAGATCGTTCTATACAGGCATCGTCTTCGGACACCGCGCAATCGTTGACGAACAGGAAGTACCAGCATGTCCGTTCTGACCCTGCCGCCTGAGACAGGGCTGGGATCGCAACGGGAAGCGGGGCGCGTTGCCTGCGTGCCGCTCGTCATCGACCTCGACGGCACCGTCGTCCGCACGGACACCTTGATCGAGGCGTTGCTGCGCCTCGCCGCCACGCGCCCGCTGCTGTTCCTCATGCTGTTGCCGGTGCTGCTGCAAGGCCGGGCAGCGTTCAAGCGGCGGGTGGCGGAGGCCGTGCAGCTTGATCCCGCCATGCTGGTCTATAACGAGGACGTGGTGGCCTTGGCCCAGGAAGCGCGGGCGGCGGGCCGGCCGGTGTTCCTGGCCACGGCCTCCGACCGCGGCGTGGCCGACGCCGTGGCGGGCCATCTGGGGCTGTTCGACGGCGTGTTCGCCTCCGAACGCCACGTCAACCTCAAGGGGGAGGCGAAGGCGGCGCTGCTGGCCGCGACGTTCGGGGAGGGCGGCTTCGACTACGTGGGCGATGCGGAGGTGGACCGGCCGGTCTGGCGCCGCGCCCGGCGCGCCATCATGGTGCTGCCCTCGGCCAAGCTGGCGCGCCGGGTGGAGGCGGAGTGCCCGGACGCCCTGGCCCTCGGCCGCCGCCCCGGCACGATGACGCAGCTGCGCGTGATCGCCAAGGCCATGCGGGTGCATCAATGGGCCAAGAACGTCCTGATCTTCGTGCCCGTCCTGGCGGCGCATCAGGCCACGCCGCTGACGGAACTGCGGGCGGCGCTGGCGTTCGCGGCATTCAGCCTCTGCGCCTCCAGCGTCTATCTGCTCAACGACCTGATCGACCTGCCGCATGACCGGCTGCACCCGTCCAAGCGGCGGCGGCCGTTCGCCAGCGGGACGCTGCCGCTGTCGCTGGCCCCCATGCTGATCGCGCTGACGCTCGGGGGCGGGCTGCTTCTGGCCGCGTTCCTGCCGGCGTCGTTCCTGCTGATGCTGGTGATCTACTACGCTTGCACCGTCTCCTACTCCTTCGTCCTCAAGCGGCAGATGGTGGCGGACGTGCTGATGCTCGCGGCGCTCTATACGATCCGCGTGTTCGCCGGCGCCGCCGCGACGGCCATCTCGGTGTCGCCGTGGCTGCTCGCCTTCTCGATGTTCCTGTTCTTCTCGCTCGCGGTGGTGAAGCGGCAGAGCGAGCTGACGCTGCATCTGCGCGCGGGGCGCGGCGAGATCTCCGGGCGCGGCTACCTGCTTGAAGACCTCAACATGCTGCACAGCATGGCGACGTCCAGCGGCTACATGGCGGTGCTGGTCATGGCGCTCTACATCAACAGCACCGATGTGCTGCCACTGTATCACACGCCCCAGGTGCTATGGCTGCTGTGCCCGGTGCTGCTGTTCTGGATCAGCCGGGTGCTGATGCTGTCGCACCGCGGCCAGATGAACGACGATCCCGTCGTGTTCGCGCTGACGGACCGGGCGAGCCTGCTCACGGGCGCGGTCGGCTTCTGCATCTTCGTCGCCGCCGTCGTCTGAGCGCCGGGCATGGACGGAATGGAGCAGGCGGCCATGGGCGTGAGGACGCCCGCGCGGTCCGGGGGCACCGCCTGGCGCGTGCTGGCCTTGGCGTTGTCGGCGGTGGCCGTGTGCGCTGCTGCGGCGGCGATCAGGGTCATCCCGTTCGGGCGCGCGTTCTGGGACTTCCTGTTCATCCTGGACGGGGCCTACCGCATCGGGGCGGGGCAGACGCCGCACCTGGACTTCATGATGCCGATCGGCTCGCTCACGCCGTATCTCGCCTATGCGGCCGAGCGCCTGTTTCCCGGCGGGCAGCCCTTTGTCGGGATGCACGCGCTGATGTGGCTGCTGATGCTGCCGCCGCTGGCCATGCTGGCGCCGCGGTTCGAGAGCGGCGCGCGGTTCGGCGCGGCGGCGGCGCTGCTGGCGCTCATGGTGCTGGTCCCCTTCACGGTGGACCGGACGAACCTCTCGGAAATCAGCTACTTCGCCTCCTACAACCGGTTCGTCGTCGGCCTGTTCTTCCTGCTGGGGCTTTGGTACGTGCTGCCGAAGTCGCGCTGGGACGCGCCGATGCTGGGCACCCTCGTGGGCCTGCTGCTGCTGCTCAAGGTGACGGCGGCGGCGGCGGCGGTCGGCGTGCTGGTCGCGGCCTGCGTGCTGCGCCGGGCGCAATGGCGGCAGGTGGGCCTCGGGCTGGCCGGGCTGGCCGTCGCCTGCGCGGCCGTCGATGCCGCGACCGGGTTCTTCTCGGCGTATGGGCGGGACATCCTGTTCATGGTGCGGGTCAACCGGGGGCAAGGGGCCTATGCGCTGGGCTTCGCCGCCTTCCGCAACTGGGCGCCCCTGGCCGCCGGCGCCGGGATCGCCGCCCTGGCGATCCGCGAGCTGACGGGAGGGCGTGCCCCGGCGCTCGCGCCCGCGACGGTTTGGCGTTGGGTGCAAACGCAGGCGTTCACGGTCGATCTGCTCCTGCTGCTCGGCGCGGCCCTGGCGGTGGAAAGCCAGAACACCGGCGGCATCGGGCTGGTCGCGGCGGCGGCCCTGCTGTTCCACCCGGACATCGCGCGGCAAGGCCGCCAGCGGCTGATCGCGACCACCCTGTTCGGCGCGGCGCTGCTGCTGCCGATCCTGGACGTGGCGGTGTTCCGCAGCGTGACGATGACCCAGCGCGAGCGCACCGGGTCGTCCGACCATGGGTTCAGCGCCATGGCGCCCGGCATCCGCGTGCCCGCCCCCACGCTGGCCGGGGCGGAGCTGATCCGGCGGCTGTCGCATGAATGGCTCGACATGATCTCCGACGTGCAGCACAGGCGGTGGAGCATCGACAACGACCCGTCCAGCAACGCGCCCGCCGCCACCGTCGCCTGGGCCGAGGACGTGGTGGACGCGGCGCGGGCCTTCCAGGACCAGGGCCTTGGGAGGACGGCGCGGCGTTATGCCGTGCTCGCCTTCACCGACCCGTTCTCCCGGCTGCTCGGCCTCACGCCGGTGCGGGGCACCATGCTGGCCGTCCAGGTCGGCCGCACGATCCCGCCCTTCGATCCAGCCGGCGCATCCCGTTACCTGGCCGAAGCCGACGGGGCCTTCCTCTCCACCTGCGTCCTGTCGGCCGGCGGCGAGCCGACGATCCGGGTGGTGTTCCAGCCCGTGCTCGATGCCGAGTTCGAGGCTCATAAACTCAACGCCTGCTGGACGTTCTACAACCGCCGCATCGCGTCCATCGCGTCGCCACGGGCGGAGCCGTCCGCAAGGCCGCTCCTTCCCTCTCCTACAGGCACGGCGTCCCCATGACCGGCGGCACGCTCGCGCTCATCCTCGTCAGCGTCACGCTGTCCGCCTGCGCGCAGGTGCTGTTCAAGCTGGGCGTGGCGCCTGTTCCGGGCCAGGCGGCCGGCAGCCCGTCGCTGATCGGCGCCGTGATCGCCACCCTGCTCCGCCCCGGCGTCCTGGGCGGGCTGGCCCTGTATGGCATCGGCACGGTGATCTGGCTGCGCGCGCTGGCGCAGACGGAGTTGTCGCAGGCTTACCCGTTCGTCGGCCTGGGCTTCGTCATGACCGCGGCGCTCGGCTACCTCGTGTTCAACGAGGCGCTCGGGCCGTCCCGCCTGGTCGGCATCGCGCTGGTGATTGCCGGCGTCGTCCTCGTCGGCCGGAGCTGAGCCGGCCCGCCGCGCAGGGCCGGCCGGTCCGCTTAGGCCGCGACGGCGCCGATCCGCGCCTCCCGGACCGCCTCCGCCAGGCCGCGCACCTGATCCAGCACCAGGCGCACCGTATCCGGCTGCGCCTTGCCATGCTCGTCGAGCGACGCCGCGAGCGTCTCGATCAGCACGCTCGCCACCACCGCGGCGTCGGCGATCCGCACGGTCTGCGCCGCCTGGTCCGGGGTGCGGACGCCGAAGCCGATGGCGACGGGCAGGTCGGTATGGGCGCGCACCCGGGGGATCGCGAGCGCCAGGTCCGCCGCCGCCGCCGACCGCGTGCCGGTGATGCCGGCGATGGCCACGTGATACACGAAGCCCCCGGCGCCATTGAGCACCAGCGGCAGCCGCGCATCGTTCGTGGTGGGCGCCACCAGGCGGATCAGGTCGAGGCCGGCCCCCTCGATGTGGGACATCAGCTCGTCCGCCTCCTCCGCGGGCATATCGACCACGATGAGGCCGTCCACGCCGGCCGCCCCGGCGTCCTGGCAAAACCGCTCGGGGCCGTAGGCGAGGATCGGGTTGAGGTAGCCCATCAGCACGATGGGCGTCTCGCCGTCCCCGCGCCGGAACTCCTCCACCATGGCGAGCGTGCCCGGCAGGGTGCCGCCGGCCTTGAGCGCCCGCTGGCCCGCCTTCTGGATGGTCGGGCCGTCGGCCGCCGGGTCGGTGAAGGGCACGCCGATCTCGATCAGGTCGGCGCCGGCCGCCGGCATCCCGCGCAGGATCTCCATGGAGGTGGCGGCATCGGGATCATAAGCCTCGAGGAAGGGGATCAGCCCCCCCCGCCCCTCAGCCTTCAGCCGGGCGAAGCGGGCGGCGATCCGCCCGGAGCTGCCCCCGCTCATAGCGCCCCCACTCACAATGCCCCCACTCACAACGCCTGGCCCAGGTGCTGCGCCACGGTGAAGATGTCCTTGTCGCCGCGGCCCGACAGGTTCAGCACGATGGTCTCGTCCGGCTTCATCGTGGGCGCCAGCTTGGCGATGTAGGCCAAGCCGTGCGCCGTCTCGAGCGCAGGGATGATGCCTTCGAGCTTCGAGCAGAGCTGGAACGCCTCCAGCGCCTCGCTGTCCGTCGCCGCCACGTAATTGACCCGGCCGATGTCGTGCAGCCAGCTATGCTCCGGCCCGATGCCAGGGTAGTCGAGGCCGGCCGAGATCGAATGCGCCTCGGTGATCTGGCCGTCGCGGTCCTGCAGAAGATAGGTCTTGTTGCCGTGCAGCACGCCGGGCTTGCCGCCGTTGATCGCCGCCGCGTGCGCGCCGCTGTCGAGGCCCCGGCCGGCGGCCTCGACGCCATAGAGCTTCACCTCGGCGTCGTCCAGGAACGGGTGGAAGATGCCCATGGCCGACGACCCGCCGCCCACCGCGCAGACGATGGCGTCCGGCAGCTTGCCCTCCATCGCCAGCATCTGCTCCCGCGTCTCGTCGCCGATCACCGACTGGAAATCGCGCACCATGGTGGGATAGGGATGCGGGCCGGCCACGGTGCCGATGCAGTAATAGGTGTCCTCGACGTTGGCGACCCAGTAGCGCAGGGCCTCGTTCATCGCGTCCTTGAGCGTGGCCGCGCCGGAGGTCACGGCGTTCACCTCGGCGCCCAGCAGCTTCATGCGGAACACGTTGGGCTGCTGCCGCTCCACGTCGGTGGCGCCCATGAACACGAGGCAGGGCAGGTTGAACAGCGCGCAGGCCGTGGCCGTGGCGACCCCGTGCTGCCCGGCGCCGGTCTCGGCGATGATGCGCGTCTTGCCCATGCGCCGGGCCAGCATGATCTGCCCGAGCACGGCGTTGATCTTGTGCGCGCCGGTGTGGTTCAGCTCCTCGCGCTTGAAGTAGATCTTGGCGCCGCCGAAGTGCTGGGTCAGCCGTTCTGCGAACCAGAGCGGGCTGGGGCGGCCGACGTAGTCCTTCAGCAGGCGGCGCCACTCGGTCTCGAAGGCCGGGTCGTTCTGGGCGTCATGATACGCCTGTTGCACCTCCAGCACGTTCGGCATCAGCGTCTCGGCGACGAAGCGCCCGCCGAAGGTGCCGAAACGGCCGCGGCTGTCCGCGCCGCTGCGAAGGCTGTTGGGCAGGATCTCGTTCAAGGCCGGCACTCCTATGGGTCAAGTCGTTGAAATGGGCGGCAAGGCAAAACCCGGGAGAGCATCGGCCGGCAATCCCGTCGTTATTGCCAAGTCTATACTGAGTCGTGATCCCTTCCGTATGGAATCCAGCAGGCGTCTGTATGGGACCAACCGCGCTCAGCGTTCTTCAGGCAGGCCGTCAACCGCCTTCAGGGCATCGACAAAGAGGCCGGCATCAGCGACCTGCAACCCCGCGAGGTTGATGCGCCCGCTGCCGGCCATGTAGATGCCGTGGTCGCGGCGCAGCGCCGCCACGGCCGCCGGCGGGATCGGCAGCTGCGAGAACATGCCGCGCTGCCGCGACAGGAAGGACAGCCGATGGTCGGCTGCGGCCAGGGCCTCCCGCACCGCGTTGATGCGGCGGCACATGCCGTCAAGCTCCGCGCGCCAGCTGCTCGACAACTCGGGGGAGTCCAGCACGATCCGCACCGCCGCCGCGCCATGGTCCGGCGGCATCGACCAGTTCACCCGGGCAAGGGACAGCATGTTGCCATAGACGACGGCCGCCGCGTCCGCATCGGCAGCCAGCGCGAACAACGCCCCGGTCCGCTCCCGATAGAGGCCGAAGTTCTTGTCGCAGGAATAGGCGACCAGCGCCTCCTCCACGGCGGCGAGCACGCGGCGCGTGCCGTAGGCGTCGATGTCGAGGCCGCCGCCCAGGCCCTGATAGGCGAGGTCGATGAACGGCATCAGCCCGCGCTCGGCCAGGAGCCCGGCCACCACGTCCCATTGCGCCGGGTCAAGCTCGGCGCCGGTCGGGTTGTGGCAGCAGCCGTGCAGCAGCACGACATCGCCGGAGTCCGCCGCGGACAGCGCCGCGTGCATTTCGTCGAAGCACAGCGACTGCGTGGCGGGGTCGAAGTAGCGGTACTCGGCCACCGTGAGGCCCGCCGCCTCCAGCACCGGACGGTGGTTGGGCCAGGTCGGCGTGCCGAGCCACACCTTGGCGCCGGGCCGGGCGGCGGTGATCAGCTCGCCGCCGAGCCGCAGCGCGCCGCCGCCGCCGGGCGTCTGCACGCCCACCAGACGCTCCGAATGCGCGTCCGCGGCGCCGAAGGCGATGGGCCGCAGCAGGTCGACGAAACGCTGGTCGCCCTCCGGCCCGAGATAAGCCTTCGTCTGCTGCCCCTCCAGCAGAATGCGCTCCGCCGTCTTGACCGCCTCCATGACCGGCGTGACCCCGGCGGCGTTGCGATACGTGCCCACGCCGAGGTCGATCTTGCTGTTGCGCGGGTCGTCGCGGAACAGGCCGATGAGGGTGAGCAGGCCGTCGGCGGGCTGCGGCTGCAAAGTCTGGAACATCGTCACGGGTCGGTCCTGTCAGGAGTGGCCGGCGCTGGAATGGCCGTGGGCCGGGCTGTAGGCGTTAAGACCTGGGCTGCCTAGCCCGCGGCCACTTCGACCCAGGGCGCGGGCGCCACCACGCGGCCGGCGCCTCGTCGGCATCCGGCCGGGACGGCGCATGATGCAACATGGCGGCCGGCCAATGCTGGTCGAGCGGCCTCCATCCCAGTTGCAGCGTGTCGATGTCGCGCGCCAGCGACCAGGACGAGCCGGTCGCCGTGTCCAGCAGCACGGCGCCCTCCTTGCCGATGACAACGATCTGGTAGCGCCCGACCGCGCCCTCCGCGTCCCCGTCCATGGCCGCATCCATCAGAAGATGGCGCCTGCGGCCGGCGGGCGCAGGCCATGGCGCACCCCGCCCGGGCGTGCACGCGACGGCGTGACGCGCAGCGCGGGCCGCGCGCCCAGGGCGACATCCTGCAGGCCCGCCCGGTCCAGCACGGTGAAGCGGCCCCGGCCGGTTCGGATCAGCCCGGCCTGCTGCAACGCCGCCGCCGCCACGGTGACGCCGGGCCGGTGCATGCCGAGCATCGCCGACAGCGCCTCGTGCGTGACCTGCACCTCGTTGCCCTCCACCCGGTCATGCGTCATCACCAGCCAGCGCGCGCAACGCTCGGTAAGGCTCCGCCGGGCGTTGCAGACGGCGGTGTGCATGACCTGGACGAGCAGGGACTGCGCGAAGCGGGCGCAGGCGAGATGCAGCGCCGGGCTGCGCTCGATGGCGCGGCGCAGGTCGCTGGTTGACAGGCGGAGGGCGGCACCGGGCATGTGCACCACGACGTTGGCGCAGGCGGCCCGCGCGTTCATCAGCGACACGTCGCCGACCATGCCTTCCCGGCCGATCATGGCGACCTGGATGCCGCCCTCCCCGTCCATGGCGTCGGAGGTGACGGAGACCACGCCATGCTCGATGAAGTAGGCGTGCTCGACCGGTTGGCCGTTCTCCACCAGCACCTGGTCGCGGACGAGGGACACGCGGACCAGGCTGGCCTTGAACTGGTCGTATTCATGGGCCGGCAGCGACGCAAGCAAACGGTTGAGCGGCGTCGAGACGTTGTTGGCACTGAGAGCCATGGCTGAGCCCCTTGATGAACACCAGCCGCACGGAATGAGGGCTGAACAAAGATAACAGGGCACTCTTTCACACTGCATTGCAGAGACTGTCGCTAAACTTTGTTAATACTGGCGCATCACTTCGTTAGCGGCGTCGGTTAAGCATCGTCACGCGCTCTCGACCAAGCCGACGCCAAGCGAGGCGAGGTCGGCCCAGTAGCCGGGGTAGGTCTTTCCGACGCAGCCCGGGTCGAGGATGGTGATGCCGCCGACCCGCAGCCCCGCGAGCGCGAAGCTCATGGCGATCCGGTGGTCGGAATAGGTCTCGATGCGGGTCGGCCGCGTCGTGCCGGAGAGCGCCGGGTCGCCGGCCACGATCAGGTCGTCCCCGTCCTCCCGCCCCAGGCCCGGGGCGATGCGCGACAACTCGGCGGCGAGCGCCGCCAGCCGGTCGCACTCCTTGACCCGCAGGTTGGCGACGCCGACGAAGCGGACCGGCGTTTCGTTGAAGGCGGCGAGCACGGCGAGCGTCGGCACGGCGTCCTGCATCTGCGAGCCGTCGATCACGGGCGGCAGATGCGGGAACCGGGCGATGAGGTGGCGCGCCCGCGCGTCGGGCTGGCTCGACGCCTCCGGCGCGAAGCCGAGGTCGATGGCGCCGCCGGTCAGCGCCTCCGCCGCCCAGAGGTAGGTCGCAGCCGATGCGTCCGGCTCCACCGCGAACTCCGCCGCGCGGTAGCCGGTCGGCGCGACCCGCCACCCGGCGTCGCCGACGGGTTCGACATCGGCGCCGAAGGCCGCCATGGCGGCGAGGGTCAGGTCCACGTAGCCCCGGGCGCCGATGGTGCGGCCCGTCAGCGCGACCTCGACCGGGCCGCGCCCGCAGGCGCCGATCATCAGCAGGGCCGAGACGTACTGGCTCGACAGCCCGCCGTCGATCTCGACCCGGCCCCCGGCGAAGCCGCCGCCCCCGCGCACCCGGACGGGAGGGCAGCCGCTCTCGGCCACGGCATCCACGCCCAAGCGGCGCAGGGCCGCGACGAGCGGCGCGATGGGCCGCTTCCGCATGTGCGCGTCGCCGTCGATCACCACCTCGCCCGCCACGGTGGCGGCGGCGGCGGTCAGGAACCGGGTCGCCGTCCCGGCATTGCCAAGGCTGAGCGCCTGCCCCGGCACGGCCAGGCGCCCGGTCGCCGTGACGGTGAAGCCCGTGGCAGCCGGCTCCGCGATGGCGACGCCCATGCTGCGGAGCGCCGCCGCCATGTATGCGGTGTCGTCGCTCTTGAGCGCGCCGGTCAGGCGGCTGACGCCACGGGCCAGCGCCGCCAGCAGCAGGGCGCGGTTGGTGATCGACTTCGATCCCGGCGGGACGACCCGGCCGCGGAGCGCGCGCCCCGGCGGCACGACCGTCACTGCGGCGAGGCGGGAATAGGCGGGGGCCATGGTCGCGTGCTCCTTCATTGGGCCGGCGTCGGCAGGATAGGATCGTCTCGCCGGATCGTGTTGTTGGTCATTGGCGTTTCAGTCAAATGATATTGCCCCGCCCGCCTGTTTTGATTTCCAAGCTGCGTGGTTCCGCAGCTTTTCCACTCCATGATATTGAGGCGAGCATTGAACGGCCAATCCTTATCCGTGGACAGCCCGCCCGTCCCGCTTGCCGGCCGCAGCATCGCGCTGGTGGGCATGATGGGCGTCGGCAAGAGCAACGTCGGACGCCGCCTGGCGGCGCGGCTCGGCATGCCGTTCCGCGACGCGGATCTCGAGATCGAGCGGGATGCGGGATGCAGCGTCGCGGACATGTTCTCGCGCGATGGCGAAACGGAGTTCCGCAGGCGGGAGCGCCGGGTCATCGGGCAGTTGCTGGCGGGCGTTCCCGTGGTGCTGGCGACCGGCGGCGGCGCGTTCATGGACGCGGGGACACGCCTGGCGATGCGGGACAGGGCGGTGTCGATCTGGCTGCGCTGCGACCTGCCGCTGCTGCTGCGGCGGCTTGCCGCCTGCACCGACCGGCCATTGTTGCGGAACGGCGACCCGGCCGACATCCTGCAACGGCTGATGACGCTGCGCCATCCCGTCTATGCCGAGGCGGATCTGGCCTTCGACAGCATCGACGAGGACCCCGACGCGACGACGGCCCGGGTCCATGCCGCCCTGCAAAGTCTGCCCCGGCACGTCGCGGCGTCGTTGCGGAATCGCTGAGGCTTAAGGCCAAGCATCGCCCGGCGGCGATGTGCCGTATGGAAAAAGCCGGTGGCATGACGCGCATGCCACCGGCCTGGAAACGACCGATTTAGGTCGTGGGGATCATCATCTGCGTGGCCGAGCCGCCATCGGCCTCGATCTGTGCATAGACCGAAGCGGTGATGTCGCTCGACGACGTGTCGCCGGTGCCGGCCGGGATGCCGGCGGTGCTGGTGGTGGTGTCGCCGAAGGGGTTGTTGGCGCCCCCGAGGCCGATCAGGGCGGAGAAGTTGTTGCCGCCGCTCAGGCTGCTCAGCAAGGTGTCGGCATCGACGCCGGCCTCGGTGATCAGCGGGCCGAACGGGCTTGCCGCCAGGAGCGTCGCGGCATCGCCGCCGCCGCCGAAGCCGCCCGCCATCGCGCTGGCAGCCGCCGCGCTGTCGTCGCTCGACACCGCGGCCGGCTGCTCGCCGCCCGCCATGGCGCTGGCGTCGTCGGCCGGCATGCCGCCCGTGCTGGACGCCTCGGCAGGAGCGCCGCCTGCGAAGGGGTTGCTGCCGCTGCTGGCCGGCATGCTGCCCGCACTGCCGCTGGTCGCACCGGCGTTGGTCGCGGCCGAGAACAGGCCGGTCGTGCCGGGATAGTTGGTGAAGGGGTTGCCGCCCGCCGAAAGGCCGCTGAACGTGCTGCTGCTCAGCGACGAGTAGTCGTCCGGGTTGATGTTGCCGAAAATGGTCTCGGGCGTGACGCCCGGCAGGTCGAGCAAGGCGCCGAACGGGCTCTGCCGGAGCGAAGCCGCGGCATCGCTGCTCGAACCCATGCTGCCTGACATATCAGTGGAACTCATGCTGTCGCCTCCAGAAATGCCAGCGCCGCTCATGGCGCCGGAGGAGTTGCCGCCCGCCGAACTGGCGAAAGGGTTGCCACTAGCGGCCCCGGCGGCGCCTGCGCCGTCGCTGCTGGCGGGGTTGCCGCCCGCGCTGGCCCCGCCGCTCGTGTCGGCCGCGCCGCCGTAGGCGACGACGAACTGGTTGTTGTCGCCGCCCACGTTCACCGTGCTGCTGGTCGCAGCCGCGCTGTCGTTGGGGCCTTGATAGTTGATGACGAAGGCGTTGTTGCCGCCCTCGACGGTGACGTTGTTGCCGGACGGGGTGCCGCTCGTGAACGCCGAGTAGTCGTACGCGACGACGAACTGGTTGTTGCCGCCATCGAGGATGACGGAGTTGCCGCCGGCGTTGGTCGCGTCGCCGCTCGATGTGCCCGGCGCGAACTTGACCACGAACTGGTTGTTGCCGCCCTCGATGTGCACGGTGTTGCCACCGGTGCTCACGGAGCCGTCCATCGGCGAGGGCTGGCTGTAGTCGATGACGAACCGGCCGTTGCCGCCGCTCAGCGTCACGTCCGCGCTGCCGGGGGTGAGGACGCTGACATTGTTGTCCTGGCCGGCCGGGCCCTGGTCTGCCGAGGCATAGGCGGCGCTGGTGTCGGCAGAGCCGCCGACGTTGACGTTGGCGTTGCCCGGCGCGACGACGCCCGAGTTGTTGCTTCCAACCGAACTGCTCTCGCTGGTCACGCCCGGGCCGTAAAGGGTGGGCGCAGCGGCGCCTGCACTGTCATCTGCCATGTGAGTCAATCCTCCTGTTGCGGTCGGCGCTCTTATGGCGACCGCGCGGTTGGCTATTCGATAAGTAAATCATCACCTGAGCGATCAATCCGCTTCGCCCGGCTTACAATGATCGGCGCGCGCACTTTGGCACGGCAGCAGCTACATCGACTATTCTTCAAATATATACTAGTCTATATCCGATAAAGTATTTGTAATTGCATCATGTCAAAATTTAAGATGAAACCGTACTCACTCATTGCATTAGCTTAGCCTTTGGCTGAGATGCCGGACGTTTCCACTCCGCTGATACCGGGCGCTTGGAATCCGTTTGTAAGCCTGACCGGCGCGGACCACCTCGCGCCGGATGGCCTGCGCGCTCTTGAACTGCTCGAACAGGGCATCGGCCTCATCCCAGCGGATCGCCCGTTGCAGCGCCACGAGATCCTCGATGTAGCGGCCGACGACCTCCAGCACCGCCGTCTTGTTGTGCAGGAACACGTCGCGCCACATGGTCGGGTCGGAGGCGGCGATGCGCGTGAAGTCGGTGAAGCCGCCGGCCGCATACTTCAGCACCTCGCCCTTCAGCACGCCCTCCAGGTCGTCCGCCGTGTTGACGATGTTGTAGGCAAGGAGGTGCGGCAGATGCGAGGTGATGGCGAGCACCTTGTCGTGGTGCGCCGCCTCCATCACCTCGACCTTGGACCCCAATGCGCGCCACAGCGCCGCCACCTGCCCCAAGGCGCCCGCGTCGGTCACGGCCTGCGGGGTCAGGATGCACCAGCGGTTCTCGAACAACCGCTCGATGGCCGCCGCCGGTCCAGACTCCTCCGTGCCCGCGACGGGATGGCCCGGTACGAACCGCCGCATGTCGAGGTGCGGCGCCACCAGCTCGACGACCTTCCCCTTCACCGACCCGACGTCGGTCACGATGGCGTCGGCCCGCAGGCCCGGCGCCATGGCACGCGCCGCGTCCCCGCTGGAGCCGACCGGCACGCCCAGCACCACCAGGTCCGCATCCCGCACCGCGGCGGCCGCATCCGGCGTCGCCTCGTCCACCAGGCCCAGGGCGCAGGCTTGGCTGCGCGTCTCGGCGCTGCGGGCCGTGCCGACCAGCCGCTCCGCCAGGCCCAGGCGCCGCGCGTCGCGGGCGATGGACCCGTTGATCAGGCCCAGGCCCACGAAGGTGATCTGCCGGAACAGCGGCCTCCGCCCCGGGCGGGACGGGCGGACGTCCGGCACCCCCCGGTCCTGCATCCCAAGATCGAGCGTCATCCGCCGCTGGGTCCGGCCGCCCGGTCCTGCCGCGCCGCCTTGAGCCGTTCCGCCAGCAGGAACGCCACCTCCAGGCTCTGCTGCGCATTCAGCCTCGGGTCGCAATAGGTGTGGTAGCGGTCGGACAGCGCCGCGTCGGTGATGGCCTGCGCGCCGCCGGTGCACTCGGTGACGTTCTGCCCGGTCATCTCGATGTGGATGCCGCCGGGGTAGGTGCCCTCGGCGTGGTGCACGGCGAAGAACGTCTCGATCTCGCCCATCACGCGGTCGAACGGCCGGGTCTTGTAGCCGGACGCCGCCTTGATCGTGTTGCCGTGCATGGGATCGCACGACCACACCACCATCCGCCCCGCCCGCTGCACGGCGCGGACCAGCGGCGGCAGGAGCGCCCCCACCTTGTCGTGCCCCATGCGCACGATCAGCGTGATCCGGCCGGGCTCGTTGCTGGGGTCCAGGGTATCGAGCAGGCGCAGCAGCGCGTCCGGCGTCATGCTCGGCCCGACCTTGAGGCCGATCGGGTTGCCCAGGCCGCGCATGTACTCGACATGCGCGCCATCGAGGTCACGGGTCCGGTCGCCGATCCAGACGAAATGCGCGCTGGTGTTGTAGCACCCGCCCGTCACCGAATCGGTCCGGGTCATCGCCTCCTCGAAACCGAGCAGCAGCGCCTCGTGCGAGGTATACAGCGTGGTGTGCGCCATGGCCGGCGTGGTCAGGTCGGACATGCCGCACGCCGTCATGAAGGCGAGCGCCTCCGAGATGCGGTTGGTCAGGTCCCGGTAGCGCGCGCCCTGCGCCGAGTGTGCGACGAAGTTCAGGTTCCATTGGTGCATGTTGGCGAGGCTGGCGTAGCCGCCGCCGATGAACGCGCGCAGCAGGTTCAGCGTGGAGGCCGACTGCGCGTAAGCCTGGATTTGCCGCTCGGGGTCGGGACGCCGGGCCGCGGACGTGAAGTCGTAGCCGTTGACGATGTCGCCGCGGTAGCTCGGCAGCTCCGCGCCGTCCTGCTGCTCCACATCGGAGGAGCGCGGCTTGGCGAACTGCCCGGCCAGCCGGCCGACCTTGAGCACCGGCACGCCCGCGCCGAACTTGAGCACCACCGCCATCTGCAGCAGCACGCGCAGCGTGTCGCGGATGTGGTCGGCGTGGAAATCGGCGAAGCTCTCGGCGCAGTCGCCGCCCTGGAGCAGGAAGCCCCGGCCCGCCGCGACCTCGCCCAGCTTGCGCCGCAGCTCGCGGACCTCGCCGGCGAACACCAAGGGCGGCAGGCGGCGCAGGCGGCTCTCGACGTCGGCCAAGTGCCCGGCATCGTCGTAGGCCGGCAGCTGCCGGGCCGGCATCGCGCGCCAGGACCCAGGCGACCAGGCGGGCAGACAGCTTTCAACGGCGGAGGCGGCGCGCCCGTCCGCGGCGAAATGTGCAAAGTCATCCATGGCAATATCCATATGTCAGTGAAGCCGCCGTGGCCGGGTCAATCCGCCGTTCCGTACTCGGCGTGATGCGCGATCCCCGTGCCGTCGAACCGCATGGCCTCCTCCGCGGCGCGCAGCAGCGCCATCGCCTTGTTGCAAGATTCCCGGTATTCCGCCTCCGGGTTCGAATCCGCGACGACGCCGCCGCCCGCCTGGACGTACAGCACGCCGCCCTTCACCAGCCCGGTACGCAGGCCGATGCAGGTGTCGAGGTTGCCGTCGGCGCCGATGTAGCCGATGCCGCCGGCGTAGAAGCTGCGCCGGGTCGGCTCCAGCTCCTCGATGATCTCCATGGCGCGGATCTTCGGCGCGCCCGACACCGTGCCGGCCGGGAAGCCGGCGCACAGCACGTCCAGCAGGTCGGCGCGCGAGGGATCGAGTTCGCCCTCGACGTTGGAGACGATGTGCATGACGTGGGAGTAGCGTTCCACGATCATCTGTTCCGTGATCCGCACCGTGCCGACCTTGGCGACCCGGCCCACATCGTTGCGGCCGAGGTCGAGCAGCATGAGGTGCTCGGCCAACTCCTTGGGATCGGCCAGCAGGTCCTGCTCCAGTTCCAGGTCCTCGGTCCGCGTGCGGCCGCGCGGCCGGGTCCCGGCGATGGGCCGGACCGTCACGGTGTTGTCGCGCAGCCGCACCAGGATTTCGGGCGAGGAGCCCACCAGGGCGAAGTTGCCGAGGTTGAGGTAGAACGAGAACGGCGACGGGTTGAGCCGGCGCAGCGACCGGTACAGCGACAGCGGCGGCAGGGTGAACGGCAGCGAGAACCGCTGCGACGGCACGACCTGGAACGCATCGCCGGCCTTGATGTACGCCTGCGCCTTTTCCACCATCGCGCAATACTGTTCGCTGGTGTGGTTGGAGACGGGCGCCGCGGCCGCCCCGTGCCCGGCCGGCGCAAGCTGGTGCGGCAGGCCCCGGCGCAGGTCGGACGCCACGCCCGCCAGACGCTCGCAGGCGCGGTCATGCGCCGCCTCCGCCGACAGGCCCGGCGTCGGATACACCGGCGTCACCACCGTCATGCGGTCCAGCACGTTGTCGAACACCGCGATGACCGTCGGGCGCATCAGCATCGCGTCGGGCAGGCCCAGCTCGTCCGGGTTGCCGTCCGGCAGGCGCTCGATCAGCCGCACGAAGTCGTAGGCGAAGAACCCGATCAGGCTGGCGCTGCCCGGCGGCAGGCCCGGCGGCAGGTCGATGCGGCACTCCGCGATCAACGCGCGCAGGCTGGCGAGCGAGGGCAAGGGCGACGGCTCGTACTCGTTGCCGCCAAGCTGCGCGGCGCGGTTGATCTCGGCGCGCTCCCCGTAGCAGCGCCAGATCAGGTCGGGCTTCAAGCCGATGTAGGAATAGCGGCCCCGCACCGCGCCGCCCTCGATGGACTCCAGCAGGAAGCCGTACGGCTGGCCCTCGGCCAGCTTGATCATCGCCGCGACCGGGGTCTCAAGGTCGGCGACCAGCGTGATCCACACCACCTGCGGCTCGCCGCGGTCATAGGTTTCAGCAAAGCCTTTTCGTTGGGTCGAGACGTGCATCGTCGGTCCTCGCGCATCGATGCGAGCTGGCTGCTCGTGGTTCAGGGGGGGCATCGTTTCGACGCTCACGCGGGCACCTCGACGACATCCGCCGGGCTTGCGGCGCCCAGCAGGCTTGCCGTCGCGGCGGTCACGTCGGCCTGCCGCATCAGGCTCTCGCCGACCAGGAAGCAATGGACGCCGGCGGCCCGCATCCGGGCGACGTCCGCGGCCGTGCCGATGCCGCTTTCGCAGACCAGCAGGCGGTCCGCGGGCGCCAGCCGGGCCAGCCGCTCGGTCGTGCGCAGGTCAACCTCGAACGTCTTGAGGTTGCGGTTGTTGACCCCGATCAGCGGGGACCGCAGCCGAAGCGCCCGGTCCAGCTCCGCCTCGTCGTGCACCTCAACCAGCACGTCGAGGCCGAACGTCAGGGCCGCCGCCTCCAGCTCCGCCGCCTGCGCGTCGCCCAGCGCGGCGACGATCAGCAGGACCGCATCGGCGCCGAGGGCACGCGCCTCGGCCACCTGATAGGGGTCAAGCATGAAGTCCTTCCGGATCGCCGGCAGGGACACGGCGTCGCGGGCCGCGCCAAGGTGCTCATCGGCCCCCTGGAAATACGGCATGTCGGTCAGCACGGACAGGCAGGCAGCGCCGCCCGCCGCGTAGGCCCGCGCCAAGGTGGCGGGGTCGAAGTCGGCACGGATCAGGCCCTTGCTCGGGCTGGCCCGCTTGATCTCCGCGATCAGCCCGGGCCGTCCGGCTGCAACCTGGGAGCGCAGCGCGCGGATGAAGCCGCGTGGCGGCTCCTGCGGCAGCGCCGCCTCGATGTCGCGCAACGGCCGGACCGCCTTGCAGCGGGCGATGTGCTCCAGCTTGGCCGCGCAGATTTCCGCCAATCGGTCGCTCATGCCGGCACTCCGTTCGTCGCGCGCAGGAGCGCATCCAGCCGGGCGGAGGCGGCGCCCGAATCGATGGCGCGGCGCGCCAGCTCGGCGCCGCGCGCCAGCCCGTCCGCCCGGTCCGCCACCACCAGCGCCGCCGCGGCGTTCAGCACCACGATGTCCCGATACGGCCCGGCCCGGCCATCCAGCAGCGCGCGCAGCGCCGCCGCGTTGTCCCGCGCGTCGCCGCCGCGCAGGTCGTCGAGCGTCGCGCGGGCCACGCCGACCTGCTCCGGCGCCACGTCGAACTGCCGGATTTCGCCGTCACGCAGCTCGGCCACCGACGAGTGGGTGGTCGTGGTGAGTTCGTCCAGCCCGTCATGGCCGTGCACGATCCAGGCGCGCTCGCTGCCGAGCACGCGCAGCACCTCGGCGAACGGCACCAGCCATTGCGGCGCGAACACGCCGAGCAGTTGGCGCCGGGTGCCCGCCGGGTTGGACAGCGGGCCCAGCAGGTTGAAGATGGTACGGGTGCCCAGCTCGCGCCGAGCCGGCCCGGCATGGCGCATGGCGCCGTGGTGCGCCGGCGCGAACAGGAAACCGACGCCCGCCTCCTCGAACGCCCGGCCCACCGCGTCGGGCGGCGCGTCGATGTTGACGCCCAGCGCCTCCAGCACGTCGGCGGCGCCGGACCTCGACGACTGCGCCCGGTTGCCGTGCTTGGCGACCGGCACGCCTGCGCCCGCGACGACGAACGCCACCGCGGTCGAGATGTTGAGCGTCTGCGCCCCGTCGCCCCCGGTGCCGCAGGTGTCGATGGCGCCGTCCGGCGCGCGTGCCCGCACCATGTGCGCCCGCATCGCCCGGGTGGCGCCGACGATCTCGTCCACCGTCTCGCCCCGCACCCGCATCGCCATCAGCAGGCCGCCGACCTGGGACGGCGTCGCCGCCCCCTCCATGATGACGTCGAACGCCGCCTCGGTCTGCGCTGCCGTCAGCCGCGCGCCGCTGCCCAGCAGGCCCAGGATCGGCCGGAGCGCGTCGCTCATGCGCCCCCCCGCTCCGGCACGAGGTCGAGGAAGTTGCGCAGCAGCCGGTGCCCCGCCTTGGTCGCGATGCTCTCGGGGTGGAACTGCACGCCGTGGATGGGCCGGCTCACGTGGCGCAGCCCCATGATCAGGCCGTCCTCGGTCCAGGCGTTGACGCGCAGCGTCTCCGGCAGGCTCTCCCGGTCCACGATCAGGCTGTGATAGCGCGTGGCCGGGAACGGGCTGGGCAGGCCCGCGAACAGGCCGGTGCCGTCGTGATGGATGTCGCTGATCTTGCCATGCATCGGCGCCGGGGCGCGGATCACCTGGCCGCCGAACACCTGGCCGATGGCCTGATGGCCCAGGCAGACGCCGAGCACCGGGCAGACCGCCGCCGCCGCCTCGATCAGGGCGAGCGAGATGCCGGCCCGGTCCGGGTCGCACGGTCCGGGCGAGATCACCACGGCGTCGAGGCCGAACGCCAGCGCGTCGCCGGGCGTGAGCGCGTCGTTGCGGACGACTTTGACCTCGGCGCCGAGCTCACCGAGCCTGTGGTACAAGTTGAACGTGAAGCTGTCGTAGTTGTCCAACAGGAACAGCCGCCGCGTCGCGACGGTGTCCTTCGCCTGCCAATCGGGAACCGTCCGCTCTCCGGACCCGTCGGTGCGGTCGCGCGGCCGGTCCGCCAGCAGGCCCTCGGTCCCGCCATCCCAGGTTGCCGCGGTCATGCTGCGGCCTCCGCGAGGTAGCTCATCCCGCGGTTGAACGAGGACAGGTTGCCCGCCTTGTTCTCCAGCACGCGCTTGAGGCTCATGCTCTCCGCGCCGTAATCCTCGATCTGCAGCTTGCCGTGCTGCGGCACCACGTTCTTCTCGAAGAACACGATGCGATGCGCGATGAAGCCGCGGGCCTTTGGGTTGCTGAAGGCGTAGTCGCACGGCATGAGGACCAGCAGGCTCCGCTGCGTCCAGTTGGAGCCGAGGTAGCGGTGCTCGAACTCCAGGATCATGTACTTCCCGAGGTCATGCTTGCTGACCGTCACTTCGAGCTTCTGGCCGTACTCGTCCTTGAACCGGCCCTGGGTCGCGCCCGCCTCGCCATCGGGCTTCAGGAAATAGCCCCACTCGCCGAGGTTGCGGATGTCGCCGAGGTACTCGGTCGCCATGTCTGGCGGCGCATCGACATAGATCGCGCTGGTCTGGATTTCGAACCGTCCCTGCACGGCCCGCTCATGGCCGGCCCTGCGCTCCAACGCGCCCTTGAGCGAGCGGATTTCGGCCGTGTGCACCCAATGGATGCCCTGCATCAGCATCGTCGTGCGGCGCTCCGGACCGATGAAGCTGAGCCAGTGGAAGTAAACGCCGGGCTCGTCGGACCCCATGTAGCTCGCTGGGAACAGCAGGGCCGGGTAGCACTGGAAATACTCGCCGTACTTGTAGCCGCAATGCCACTCGACGCCGCCGAAGCTCGGCGTCTCGATGGGGCGCGCATGGTAGAACAGGTCGTGCTGGTAGCCCGACGCGGTGCCGCGCCAGGTGTTGTCGTCCATCTGCTCGATCATGCGGCTATAGAGCGTCCACTCATCCAGGTTCCGCAGGTCGCGGACGTAGCCGGACGCATCCTCCATCTTGGTCGCGATGTAGGTGGAGGTGGCGAAGGTGTTGCTTTCCATGGCGATCTGACTCCGTGCTAGTTGGCTGCGATGACCGGGAAGCTGAGACCCTCCTGTCGTTGGCCCGCCCGCGCCACGCGCAGCCCCTCGTTGCGCCCGTTGGTCGGCGCGACCTGGTCCGCGTCGATGAGCACGTCGAGGATGAAGGGTCCCGAGGCGGCGAGCGCCTGCGCCAGGCCGGCCTCCAGCTCATCCTCGCTCTCGACCCGCGCGCCGGTTGCGCCCATGGCGTGGGCCAGCATGGCGAAGTCGGTGGCCGGGAAGGTGGCGTCGGCGTCGCCGGCCATGCCGAGCGCGGCCATGCCCTGGTGGCACATGTTGTAGCGGCCGTCGTTCAAGATGATCCAGACCACCGGCAGCTCCTGCTTGGCCGCGGTGTTGACCTCCATGTTCATCAGCATCGCGCCGTCGCCGCAGATGGCCACCGCCTTGCCGCCGCGCCCCAGCGCCGCGCCCAGCACGCCCGTCGCCGCGTGGCCCATCGAGCCGACATTGGTGCTGACGCGATACCGCCCCGGCTGCGCGAAGCGCAGGTAGTTGGTGGCCCAGGTGAAGGAGTTGCCGGACTCCGCCAGCACCACGGCATCCGTGCCGTCCACGACCATGCGCTGGATCGCCGACATCAGCGCGCTCGGTCGCACCCGGCCCGGTCCGCCCGGCGCCGGGTGGCTCGGGTGCGGACGCGGCAACGGCGGCGCGGCGGCCTTGGCGGACTCGGCCGGCCAGGCGTCGAGCAGATCGGCCAGGAAATCGCCGACATCCGCCTGCACGGCGTAGGTCTCGACGTGCGGATAGGCGACGCCGGGCACGGAGGGGTCGATATCGACGTGGATGAAGCCGCCCTCCGGCACCAGGCCCGGGTTCCAGAACGAGGTCGGCTCCCCCAGCCGCGTCCCCAGCACCAGCACCCGGCGCGGGGCGAAGTCCTGCATGTAGGCGACGGCCGCCCCGGTGTGCCCGCCCATGCCGGTCACGCCAACGAACAGCGGATGGTCCTCGGGGAACACGCCCTTGGCGCGCGGCGAGCACATCACCGGCGCGCCGGCGCGTTCGGCCAAGGCGAGCAGGGCCGGTGCGGCATCCCGCGCGCCGAAGCCCGCCCAGATGGCGAACGGCTCGGCGGCGAGCAGCTTGGCGCAGTGCGCCACCGCCGCGCGGTTCACGCCGGGGCGCGTCGCGGCGCCCGGCGCCGACGGCGAGGTCTGCACCGCGAGGCGCGGCAACGGCTGCGCCAGCAGCGCGCCCTGCACCGCGTTGGGGATGCTGATGTGCGCGACGTAGGCGCCCGGCCGCTGCAGCCCGGCCGCCACGCGGCGCAGCACCTGCGGCAGCTGCTCCGGCGTTTCCAGGACGACAGCGTCGTCGAACCAGGCGCCGGCCTCGAAGATGCCGCTGGTCGGCATGGTGTAGCTGCTGGTTTCCTGGATGCCGCCGCGGCCCCGCATCGGCGCGGAGCCGTAAGCGGTGACGAGGATCAGCTTGGCGCCCTCGGTGCGCGCCGCGAGCGTGCCGGTCAGGACGTTGGTGATGCCGGGTCCGGTGGTCGTGAACACCAGGACGGGACGGCCGCTCGAGAAATGCGCCTCCGTGGCGGCGAACGCGGCGCCGCTCTCGTGCCGGAAGTGCAGCACGTCCAGATGCTTCGAGAACGCCGCCCACAACAGCGCCTGCGCGCCGCCGCAGACGCCCAGGGCGTGCACCACGCCCATGCTGCGGAGCGACGAGGCCAGGCCCTCTGCGACCGTTGACGGTCCGGGCGCCGCCTTGGGCGCCGGGGCGGGCATGTCGTCCGTCTCCAAGACGTCGCCGAAGTCCGTAAGGCTCTCAGCCGTCATATCCGGGCTCTCCATCTGCTCTGCCCGGCGCCGGGGCACGCGGGTCTGAATGTCTTGAAACCGCCCGGCCCGGCAGCCGAAGCCGCCAGGCCGTGCAGGTGGGACCAGTGATGCCGGGCAGCGCGATGCTCGTTGCTGTCCTCGACATGCCGGTCCTCGTTTGTCTTGGCCCGCCGCGGCCGGTGATGACGGCCCGGAGGCCGCCATCTTGCCCACCCCCTGGGGGACGGGCCCGCCGCGGTCGAACGGTCGGCTCTTAGGCGGTCAGCGTGCTCCGGGCGGTCTCGGCGATGACGGCCTGGCCCAGCGCCGTGGGGTCGAAGTAGGGGTCGAGGAACAGCGAGCCGTGCTGCACCTGGGGGTCCTGCCCGACGATCGCCGGGTTGTAGGCCGGCGCGGTGCCGGGGTTGGGCGTGCTCACGAGAAGCGGCTGGGTGGTGTTGGTGAAGCCATAGTCGGACGGCGAGGCGGCAATCCCGTCGAACAGGGTCTTGAGGTCCAGCGTCTTCACATCGAGGCCCGTCTGGCTTTCGAACGTGTTGAGACCGGCCGCGAGCTGCGTGTTGAACTCGCTGACGAGGCCCTGGAACTGCGCCTGCGTGGCGCCCGTCGCCGCCAGGAAGTCCGGGTTGCTGAACAGCGGCGCCAGCGTGATGTCCGGCAGGTTGGACACCAGGAAGTGCTTGGCGCCGAGGTCGGCGAGCTGACCCAGGCCGGAGATGATCGCGTTGACGCTGTCCGTGACGCCTTGACCCGGCGCCTCCAGGCTCGGCAGCGAGATGTCGTTGCCGCCGAATGTCACCGAAACCAGGTCGTTCGGAGAGAACGACCCATCCTGCTGCGTGAACTGCTCGACCTGGCCCGCGAACGTGCTGAGGGGGGTCTTGCTCGCATCCGGGTCGAACATGTTGGGCACGCCCAGGTCCCGTGCCGTCGCGCTCTCGTAGGCGAAGTTCTCCTGCTGCGAGGGCGACGTCGCCCCGAGGATTTGGGCGAGGTCGGTGGTCCACTTGGGGCCGTCCGAGAAATCACCCTCCGGGGAGTACGGCGCCGCCGTGGCGCCGGGTGCCTGGCCCAGCGACTTCTGCAGGGCCACCGTGTTGCCGTTGTCGGCAAGCCGGTCGCCGAACACGACGAGCTTCGACACCGTGTAGTCGCCGGTTCCGCCAGCCGGCAGGACGAGCGGGGTGGACGGGGCCGGCGCGAAGTTGCCGAAGAACGGGGCGAAGGAGTTGGCGTAGATGTTGCCCGGCAGAACCGGCTGGCTGACCGGATCGGTCGCGCCGGGGAACCCGCCTGTCGAGCCGACGGGAATGGTCGGCAAGGTGGTCCCCGTCACGCCGGACCCGGTGCCGTCCTCGCCGCGCGGCGCCGGCAGGCCGGTCGTCGGGTCGATGGCCGTGGTGGTGCTTGCGTCGGGCGTCGTGGCGGTGGCCGACGCGCCGGTCGAAGGCGTACTGCCGTCCGTCGTGGGCGGGGCGAAGCTCGTGCCGGCGGTGGAGGTGTCGGCGCCTGCCGAGGCGGTCGCGGGCAGGTTGCCCGGCACGTTCGGCAGCGAGTTCGCGTTCTTGTAGGTCGTGCTCGAGATCTCGGCTGCGTACTGGGCAGACGGGTCTGCGCCGAGGGCGACCACGGCCGCGTACTGCGGCGGCGTCAGCACGGGCGGCTGCTTCTGGATGACAGTGGCGCTGTCCACCGTCGTGCCGTCGTCCGACAGCCCGTAGATGACGTTCCGCGCGGC
Source organism: uncultured Acetobacteraceae bacterium (assembly GCA_964252005.1). Lineage (GTDB taxonomy): Bacteria > Pseudomonadota > Alphaproteobacteria > Acetobacterales > Acetobacteraceae > CAHJXG01. The sequence continues at coordinate 31,311 of CAXULX010000011.1, forward strand.
ATCGACCGTGTAGAGCTTGCCGTCTGCGCCCTGGAGGATGTCGTACAGGTTGCTTTCGGTGTTGAACAGCGTGGTCGCGCCGTCCGGCCCGTTCGCCGCCGCGTATTCAAGCGCGTTGAAGCCCGTCGTGTAGGTGGCCTTCGACGGATCGTCGCCGAACAGCCCGGTGAGCTTCAGCACGCCTTGCAGGTCCTCGCCAATCGGACCCACCGCCACCGCCGTCTCCGGAGCGAGGCCGCCGCCCGACGCGATGTAGACGGTGCCGTCGGGGGTGATGGTGAAGGCGTTCGGGCCGACCGAGATGACGCGGTCCTGGCCGGTCGTCGGGTTGAACTCCCGGAAGGAGGGGAGGCCCGTATAGACGCGGTCCTGGCCGCCCTGGGGGCTGGTGATGTCCACCTTGGTGATCGAGCCGGTGTAGCCGCCGCGCTCGCTGACCAGGCCGGGGATGAACGGGATCACGGGCGCGCTGGCCGCATCGGGCGAGTCGGCCGGGGTGCCGACGCCCCCCTCAAGCACATACAGGTTGCCGTCGGGGCCGAAGGACAGGCCGCGCGGGTTGGCCAGGCCGTCCGCGACGACCGTGCTGGTGGTGGCGCCCGTGGTGGGGTCGGTGGAGTAGCGCAGCACCTGGCCGTCGGTGGTGCTGGCGTTGTTGATGGCAACATAGACGTCGCCGGTCTTCTGGTCCACCAGCAGGTAGTTGGGAAGCTTCATCTCGTCGCCCGAGATCGTCGTGCGGGTGCCGTCCGGCGCCACCTGGATCAGCTTGCCCGCCGGCAGGGCGGCCGGGTCCAGGGTGGGGTCGTAGATCTCGTTGGAGTTCAGGTACTCCAGCACGTACATGTCGCCGGTGGCGTTGTTGAAGCCGACGCTCTGGATCTCGTCGAAGCCGCTGGCATAGACCTGGGGCACGCCGCTGGGCGTCGAGCCGTCGAAGCCGGTCGTGACCGTGGGATCGGCGATGCGGTAAACCGACGCATAGCCGGTCGGGTAGGGGATGGCGCTCAGGCCGGTGACGTAGAGCGCGCCGTCCGGGCCCACGGTCGCGGCCGTCGTCACCGGCTCGGTCTGCCGGGTGAAGAAGCCGAGGTTGCCGGTCGAGTACTGCGGCGGCAGGGTCGGGGTGGTCACGCCGCTGGTGCTGCCTCCCACGGACGTGCCGCCGGTGCCGCCGCCGCCGGGCGCCGCGCCGGTCGCGTTGGGATCGGTTGTTCCACTCATCGTCGTACTCCAGATGTATGCGCTGGATCAATACAGCACTATTACAGCCGCCCTACTTGGAAGTAGCGCGGTTGATTTGATCGGCACGGATCGGCTGCGCCATGCAGCGATGATATGTGAGTTGTTGGCTTAACCCAATCCCGTAAGTGCAATGCGGGATCACAATCGCGATTAACTTTGGCAGGGGTTTGACCTGCCTAACATTAAGGCCAATAGCGGCTTAATATACAGTCTGCATTCACATCTGATAGTTTGCAGGATGTCATTTGTTAATTCGGAGGGGATTGCCATGTTGCCCGGACATTATGACGAGCATGCAGAAGGCCGGACCTGCGCCGCGCCGACCGTCAAACCGCCCTGAGTCGGCGGTGCCTATGGTTGTGTTCAGGATTTTGTCCGAACGGTTCGCCCAGCCCTATGGCGCCGTGCATGGACAAGCCGACCGGTCCCGGCAGGCCATCGCAGGTCGGCCCGGCGCCAATCAGGCCCGGCCTAACCCTCGAACTGCTGCCGTATCCAGTCCTGCGCGGCGTCGAGGTCGCTGAAGATCGGCGCGACCACATGGGCGCATGGCCCAAATCCCGCCTCCAGGAACCAGGCCCCGATCAGCCCGGCATGCGATTGATCATCCAGGCGCACCAGCACCGCCACCAGACGGCCGTCGGCCAGCACCAACTGGCCGTCTTGGTCACCGCTGCCGGTATAGACAGGTACTGGTTGCAGCAGCAATGTTAACGGCATGCCATCATCGGCTCCTTCTTGCCCGGACCTCTATGCCGCCTCAGGCACGGCGCTTTGATGCAGGTAGTCTGGATCGAAACCCCCGACGCGCTTCAGCTCGTCCCGATCCAGGATGGCCAGGGTTTTTTCACGCGCCTCGATCAGCTTCTTGCTGTGCAGGTCCTGCAGCACCCGATTGACGTGCACCACCGACAACCCGGTGGCGTCGGCCAGGCAGGCTGCCGAAACCGGCAGCTCGCACGCCTGGTCGTCCACCAGCCCCACGGCCTGCAGCCGCGCCGCGATCTCACACAGCAAATGGGCGGTGCGGGCCTGGGCCGAGCGTCGGCCGACATTGGCCACCCACTCGCAAAACACCGCCGAATCCACCAGGGTGTCCTGCCACAGCATCCGGCTCAACCCCGGCTGATGCTTGATCCAGCCGCGCAGCGTCGCATGGGCAATCGGCGCGACCTCGACCGGCGTGAGCGTCCCGAAACCGTGGTCGAGCGTTCCGAGCAGCAAGCCGCTGAGGTCGAGGATGTCGCCTGGAAAATGGAAACTCATGATCTGCCGCTGCCCGTCCCGCATCGTTCTATAGCGGCATACCATGCCGTTCAGCAACAGCAGGCAATGAGACAGCCGTTGGCCGTCACGCCGCAAATCACGTTCGGCGTCGACCTGCCGAATCTCGATGGGAAGGTTTTCGAGAATTTGTCTCTCATTACTGGACAGCTTACCGAACTGTTCCAGCTTCCGTATTAAAAGTCCTATCTTCGCTGACACTTGATCTTCGCGCCCTCTGTTCGCTCATTCTTTCATCTGAGGTGATGGTGCGGTTAAAGTTGTCAAATGTACAACTTTAGTCGAGAATACACTTATTAATGTTGACCTTTGACGCGCCGTCTCAACGTGGAGCATCCTTTCCGGCACCACCCGACCCACCGATCCCGCCGCGTCGGCAGCCGGATGGGCCGTCCGCACGACATCCGCGGACCGCAACGCCCATCGGGCCGCCCATGCGTGGCCGCGGAACTTTTTTTATGCAGGCGGCCCGTTTCTGAAACGACGAGCGCCCGCTTGACGATCTATGTTCGCCCCCGTACCGTCGTAGGTACGATGCAGCGTGATGAACCGGACACCCTGGCCCCCGGGCTGCATGGCCGGCAGTGGAGAAAAGCGGGATGGATCGGGTCAACGGCCTAACCGGCGGGCCAGCAGCCCGCCCCTCCATCAAGAGAGGCCGAACGTGACAGGCTCGCTTGAGGGGTGCATCGCCGTCGTCACCGGCGGGGCGAGCGGCATCGGCGAGGCGTGCGCGCGCGACCTGGCCGACCGTGGCGCGCGGGTCGTGGTGGCCGACATCGACGAGGCCCGTGCCCAGGCCGTCGCGGCCTCCATCCCGGGCGCCGTGGCCGGCCGTCTCGACGTGACCCAGCCGGACGACGTCGAGGCGGCGGCGGACTGGGTGGGGCGGGAGTTCGGTCCGCCCGACATCCTCATCACCTCCGCCGGGGTGTTGCAGCCGCCGCTGCCGCCCGAGGCGCTGCCGATGGAGACCTGGGACCATGTCGTCGCCGTGGATCAGCGCGGCGTATACCTGAGCTGCGTCGCCTTCGGCCGGCGCATGGCGCTGCGGGGCCGCGGCGCCATCGTCAACATCGCCTCGGTCGCCGGCCTCCGCTCCATGCCGCTGCACGCCTACGCCCCGGCCAAGGCGGCGGTGATCGGGATGACCCAGGCCCTCGCCGCCGAATGGGGACGGTCCGGCGTGCGGGTCAACGCCGTGGCGCCGGGCTTCGTCATGACGCCGGCGTTGCAGGCCGCCGTCGATGCCGGGCAGCGCGACCCGGCGGCGCTGGCGGAGACCTCCGCCCTGGGCCGGCTGGTGGCGTCCGAGGAGGTCGCCCAGGCGTGCAGCTTCCTTGCCTCCGACGCGGCGTCGGGGATCACCGGGATCACCTTGCCGGTCGATGCCGGCTGGCTGGTCGCCGGGTCCTGGCACGGCTACGGCGGCCTGCGGCCGGCGCGGGCGGACGGTGCCCCGGAGGCGGCGGAGGCGTGACCAGCCCCCGCTCGCCGCGAGACTTCCGACCGCTTGGAGACGGCATGGCTTGAACGCGGCGGCATTCCCACGCACGATCCCCGCTCGGCAAGCAACAAGAGAGGATCGTTCATGACCATCACCCGCCGCGCGGCGCTCGGCGCCACCGCCGCATCGGCCCTGCTTCCCGTCCTGTCCCGCCGTGCCAAAGCGCAGGGCGCGCCGATCCGCCTGGGCGTGCTGAACGACCAATCCGGCAACTACCGCGATGACACCGGGCCGCTCTCGGTGCTGTGCGTGCGGCAGGCGGTGGAGGAGTTCGCCAAGCTGCATCCGGAGGTCAAGGTCGAGGTGCTGTCGGCCGACCACCAGAACAAGCCCGACATCGGCGCCGGCATCGCCCGGCGCTGGTTCGACGAGGGCGGCGTGGACGTGATCCTCGACGTGCCGACCAGCTCCGTGGCGCTCGCGGTGAACACGGTCTGCCGGGAGAAGAACAAGGTCTACCTGAACTCCGGCGCGGCCACGACCGACCTGACCGGCGGGCAGTGCAGCCCGAACACGGTGCATTGGACCTACGACACCTATATGCTGGCGAAGTCCACGGGCGGCGCGATGGTCAAGGCCGGGGGCGATTCCTGGTTCTTCATCACCGCCGACTACGTGTTCGGCCAGCAGCTTCAGCGCGACACCGCGCGCTTCGTGCAGGAGGCCGGCGGCAAGGTGCTGGGCGCGCGGTCCTACCCGTTCCCCGACACCACGGATTTCAGCTCGCTGCTGCTGCAGGCGCAGGCGTCGGGCGCCAAGGTGCTGGGATTGTGCAACTCGGGCACCGACACGGTGAACTGCATCAAGCAGGCGCACGAGTTCGGGTTGACCAAGTTCATGAAGCTCGCGGCGATGCTGATGTACGACGGCAACGTGCGCTCGGTCGGGCTGGAGGACAGCCAGGGGCTGGTGATGACCGGGAGCTTCTACTGGGACCTGAACGACCGCACGCGGATGTTCTGGGAGCGGATCAAGCCGAAAAGCCCGTCGCAGCCGCCGAACATGATCCAGGCCGGCTGCTACGCGGCGTCGCTGCATTACCTGAAAACGGTGGCGTCGCTCGGCATGGCGGCGGCGAAGGCGGACGGGCAGGCGGCGGTCGCGCACATGAAGTCGATGCCGACCGACGACGACTGCTTCGGCGCCGGGCGCATCCGGGAGGACGGGCGCAAGGTCCACCCGAGCTACCTGCTGCAGGTCAAGACGTTGGAGGAAAGCAAGGGGCCGCTCGACGTGCTGAAGGTCGCGGCGACGACGCCCCCCGACGCGGCATTCCGGCCGATGAGCGAGGGCGGGTGCAGCCTGGTCAAAGGCTGATGCCGGACAACGCCGCGGGCGGGGACCTGATCTACGAGGTCCGGGACGGCATCGCCCGCGTCACCTTCAACCGTCCGCAGGCGCGCAACGCCATGCTGTTCAGCATGTATGAGCGCCTGGCCGGGATTTGCGCCGAGATCGAGGCGGACCGGTCGGTCCGTGCGCTGATCCTGACCGGCGCCGGGGACAAGGCGTTCGCGGCCGGCACCGACATCTCGCAGTTCCGGGCGTTCAGCACGCCGGAGGACGCGCTGGAGTACGAGGCTCGGATCGACCGCGTGCTCGGCGCGTTGGAGCGGCTGCGCGTGCCGACCATCGCCGCCATGGCCGGCGCCTGCACCGGGGGCGGCGCGGGCATGGCGGCGTGCTGCGACCTGCGGATCGCGGCCGGCACCCTGCGCTTCGGCTTTCCCATCGCGCGCACGCTGGGCAACTGCCTGAGCGTCGCCAACTACGCTCGCCTGGCCGCCCTGATCGGCCCGGCCAAGGTGAAGGACATGGTGTTCACCGCGCGGCTGATCGAGGCGGAGGAGGCCCTGGCCATCGGCCTGGTGAGCGAAGTCCTGCCGGATGCGGCGGCGCTCGCCAGGCGGGCGGACGAACTCGCCCGGCTGGTCGCCTCCAACGCGCCGCTGACCCTGCACGCCACCAAGGAGGCGCTGCGGCGCATCCGGGACCGCTCGGCGGCGCCGGGCAGCGCGGACCACGACCTGCTGCTGATGTGCTACATGAGCGCCGATTTCCGGGAGGGGATGGAGGCGTTCCTCGGCAAACGGCCGCCGGTCTGGCGCGGGGAGTGAGGCGGAGGCCGGCGTGATCTAACGATCGCCGCCCTCCTCACTGTAAAAAGGCTTCGGCCGCGCCCTATGGACGCGGCCGGACAAATCCGGGCGCCTACTTGGTGTCCGCGGCAGGCGCCGCCGCGGCGGCCGCCTTGGCATCCGTCACCTGCTGCAACAACGTGTTGAGCTGCTGGGCGGCGGCGGTCTGCTGGGCGGTGGTCTGGTCCATCTGCCGCCGCGCATCGGCCAGGCGCGCCTCCATGTCGGCGGCGTCCTGCTTCCCGCGTTCGACCTGGGCCGCCAGCGTCTTGACCTGCTGCTCGGTGGCGCTGCGCTGCTCGGCAAGCTGGGCGAGCTGCGCCTTGCCGTCGAGCAGCTGCTGCTCGAACCCGGCGCGGTCCTGCTGGGCGCGGTCGGCCTGGGCCTGCAGCGACTTCAACTGCTGCTCGGCGGCGCCGCGTTGCTCGTTGAGCTGGCCCAGCTGGGCCTGGACGTCCGCAAGCTGCTTCTGCGCGGCGGCGCTGCTGGCCTGGAGGTCCTCGGTCTGGCGTTGCAGGGCCGCGAGCCGTTGCTCGGCGGCGGTGGCCTGCTGGGTCGCACGCTCAAGCTGGTCGGTGCTGTCAGCCTGCCGCTTCTGCACCGCCTCGGCCGCACTCTGGGCGGCCGGGAGCAACTGCTGCAACGACGCCAGCCGCTGCTCCGCATCGGCACGCTGCGTGGCGGTGCGGTCGAGCTGCGCCTGCGCCTCGGTGGCCTGCGCCTGCGCCTGGGTGGCCGCCTGCTGGGTTTGCGTCAGCGCCGCCTCGAACTTGGTGATGTCGGCGGAGCGGGTGGCGGCCTCCTGGGTCAGCTGCGCGAGCGACTGGCGCAGTTCGGCTTCCTGGGCATGCGCCGCCTCGATCCGCTTGCTGATGTCGGCGAACTCCTGGGTGCGGGCGGCGGCGTCGCTGTCGAACTTGGCAGCCGCCTCCTTGCTCTGCACCAGCTTGCTTTCCGCCTCCGCGCTGGCGGCGCGCTGATCCGCAAGCTGCTGCGTGAACGTGCCGAGCTGCGTCTCGGCCTCGGCGCGGCCTTGCTTCGCGGTGGCGAGCGCCGTGGTGGTCGTGGCGAGTTCGGCCGCGGCGGCGTCGCGGTCCTGCGTGGCCTTCTGGGCCGCCGCGGTGGTCTCGGCCGTCCTTTTCTGCAGGTCGGCCAGCGTGCCCGATGCCTTCTGCTGCTGGTCAAGCTGCGCCGCGAGCTGCTGCTGCTCCGTCGTCATCTGGCCGATCTGCGCGGAGGTGCTGGCGCGCAAGCTGGACTTTGAGGAGACTTCGGACAGCGCGAAGATCCAGCCGACGAGAGCCAGCGCCGCCAAGAGAAGCGTCACCGGCCGCTTGAGTTCGGCCTTCCAGTCGATATCCATGGCGCTTGCTTCCCAACCCGTTGTTTGTGCACCGGACGATAGAGGCCCCGCCCGGCGGGCGAAAGATGGGGAATAAGACAATCACGCCTGAGTCGCCATTAAATTTGAGACAAAGCCCAGTGCCGCCGCCGCCCGGAAGGCGCCGCCGCAAGGACCCAAACCAGGGGGTAGAACAGCCGCCAGGCAGGGTCGCGCCGGACCTCCTTTGCGAACGCATTGGGCGCGTCCCGCGCGGGCTGGCGCCTCCCAGCGGACGGGCAGCGACGTGACCCTTGAAGCCTTTGAACAATTTCCTCTAAAATGCGCCAGCCAGTTGATAGAGTTCTACGGCGACACACCAGGATAGAAAAGTTTTTGTTTAGTTCGGTACCTTTAAGTGATCGCATCGCAATCATCATCCCGTGAGCGTTGGCTGATGTGTCTTTCTAAGTCGTTTCGATAATTATAAAAGGCTTGTGTTTTAGAAGTCCTGTTCAGCACCAGAGTACCAGCCTGGCTTGATGGTGGTTTTACACGTTCTAAGATGCTGATGCGTGCTGGCGGGCAGTATGCCTGGGTCAAAGCAAGCTTCTTCAAACGTTCATGTCCGCCAAAGATGTCAGCGTTGGATCGAAGCTTCACCACCCAGGACGGGCAACGATGCTGACACCCCTGCGCCGATGTCAGCATCGCTGCCCGTCCGACAGCATGGAAGGCGGCCGTCATGTATGACACCTGCGTCTGGGATGGCTATCCCGACGATCCCGAACGGAGCGACTGGCATTGGATCGAGGATGCGGACGGGCTGCGCCCGCTGCTTTGGCGCGGCGATGACTGGCCGGACTCGGTGGACCGGGGCGAGTGGCAGGACGGCTTCGCGGTGCTCAGCGTCCGCGACGTGAGCCGGGGGCGCTATCATGGCCCGGTGAACATGCCCCCCCGCCTGGCCGCCCTGTTCCGCAACCGGGTGCTGGCGGGCGCCGTCTGACCCAACGGGGCAGCCTCCCGGCCCATCGCGGCCGGGACGGCGCAAAGCTGCGAACCGCTTTGGAAATTTGACAAATTTAAACGGTCCAAAGCGGTGCGAGATGCAAAAATAGACGCAACGTCAAAGCTCCGGTATCGTATCATTAATGAATAGTTCGATTAAAACGAATCGAAACACGACTCTCCGGTAAGGTTTAACAATACTCTCACGCGACGCATCTTATATTCCGAGAGCGCAGCAATTGAGTTTACTGTCCCTGCAGTGGCCCTATGCCACGTGCCAGGTCAACCACGCCGGAGAACAAACATGACATTTTCAGCACCCGTCGCCATCCTTCCCGAAGACCGTCGCTGGAGCACGGTCTCGCCGCCCGCCAACCCCCGCCTCGTGATGCATGAGCGGCTGCCGCGGGGGGTCCAGCGTTTCCTCACCTGGCTCACGGCGCAGCCCGCCCCGGGCGAGGCGACGCGGGACCGCTCGCCGCTGCAGTTCGTCGCCGTGGCCGTGCTCCAGACGCTGCTCGGCGCCGTGCTGAGCGTCGCGGCGCTTCGGCTCTGCCCGCCCTTGGCGGCCTTCGGCATGATGCTGACGACGGCGGGGCTTGGCGTGTTCCAGGTGGTGGTGTTCCACCATTGCTCTCATGGCACCGTGTTCAAGGACCGGGAGACCAACATCCAGGTCGGGCGGCTCGTATCCGCGATCCTGCTGTTCAAGCACTTCGATCATTACAAGCACGAACACATGCTCCATCACAGCAACAACAAGCTGCTGACGGAGGAGGACGAGTTCGCCGACTTCGTGTTCAATACCTGCCGGCTGGAGGCCGGGGTGGACCTGGCCGTGCTGCGCCGCCGGGTGCTGCTGAACCTGGCGTCCCCCGTGTTCCACGCGCGCTTCGCGATCCGCCGGGTCCAGGCGGCTTGGGGGTCGCATGACATCCAGCACAACGTCGTGGGCATCGCCGTCTGGACGGCGCTTGCGCTGCTCGCGCTGGCGACCGCGCATCTGACGGCGTTCCTGCTGGCCTGGGTCATCCCGGTCACCGTGCTGCTGCAGGCCGCGACGGTCGGCCGCATCCTGTGCGAGCACAGCTTCCCCGAGGCGGAGCTGATCGCCGCCCGCGGACGGGACCTCACCTGCCACGCCACGGGCGGCGTGTTCCCGGGCATGATGCCGCCGGCGGCGCGGGCGACCTCGCCCCAGGGCGCGCTGGCTTGGCTCGGCTGGTGGCTGAACATGCTCGTCGTGCAGGTGCTCGTGCGGCTCGTCGTGCTGGTCGGCGATGCGCCCTGCCACGACTACCACCACCGCAAGCCGGCCAGCCGGCGCTGGACCGACTACATCCACGCCCGGCACAACGATGCGGAGGCCGGGTCCGCGGTCTTCAAAGCCGACTACAAGGAGACCTGGGGCCTGTTCCGCGCCGTGGACGCGACCCTGGCGAGCCTGTCGCGCCTGCCGCCCGGCACGCCGCTTTAGCGCGGCGTCCGTGCGTGGGCCGTGGCAAGGGCGGCCTCGATGAGGCCCGTGATCTCAGGCGAACCCGGTGTCGTCCCGGGTCATGTGCAGCGGCAGGATGATCCGGGCCTGGGTGCCGCCGCTGAGCCGGGTTTCCGTCAGCAGGACGCCCTCATGCGCCTCGACGATCCGGCGTGCGACGGCCACCCGGTCGATGCCGGGTTCGGGGTGCGGCCGTCCCGCGCCGTCCGGCGCCGTCTCCGCCATGGACAGCGCGCCCTCGACGGAACAGCTCACGAGGATCTCCACCGCGCCGTCGCCACGCCGCCCGGCCGAAAGCTTGACCGCCGAACCCGGCAGCGCGCGGGCCAGCGACGCGCTGACGAGCACCTGGACCGCGCGGTGCATGTTGTCCCGGTCAACGCAGACCGACACGTTCCGCTTGGGCAGGCTCACGCTCAGCTCCACGCCGCCCTTCACGCTGGCGGGGTAGCAGGCGCGCAGCACCCGGCGCATCGCGTCGCCCAGGTCGATCCATTGCACGTCGAGATGGAGGGACTGGTCCCGGGTCGCCGCGAGGTCCAGGGCGTCGTTGGCGAGGGCCGCCAACTCGCGCGAGCTTTCGGCAAGCTGCTGCGTCACCGCCGCGATCTGCTCCGGCCCGGCCGCCAGCCCGGAATGGGACGCCATGGCCTGCGACAGCGTCACGATGCGCTCGACGGTGGGCTGCAGCCGATGCGACAGCGTTTCCAGGAACCGCGCCTGGAGGACGTTCGCCTCCTCCGCGGACTGTTTTGCCTGGCGCAGCTGCGCCTCGGCATGCTTGCGGTAGAGCACGTCGAGATAGACGAACAGCGCCGTCTCGATCAGCTCCTGGTCGCCCGACTCGAACGGGCGGCTCACGTTCCCCTCGGAGCGGTTGCCGATGACGAGGGCGTGGCCGCTGGACCGGTCATAGGCCCAGAGGATGAACGGCAGGCGGAGCACGTCGAGCAGCCCGTCGGGCGGCCGGTCGAGCCGGAGCGAGCTGGTGAAGAAGAAGGTCGGCGGGACCGGGATCATGACGACCTCGTCCGCCTCGACGCTCGTGCCGCCGATGGCGTGGGCCACCAGGAACCGGCCGCTGCCGGGCGGCTCCTCCCGCAACAGTGCGGCGCGGTCGCATAGCGCCGCCTCGACGACGACCTGCAGCAGCGCGCCGCCCACGTCCTGCATCGCCTGCGCCGGCTCGGCGAAGCGGTATGCCTCGCGCACCAGGCGCGCCACCGTGCGGCTGCGGCGGGCCTCCAGGAACGCCTGGCTCTGCTCCTCCTGCAGGCGGAGCAGCCGGGCGCCGAGGTCGTTGCACTCGTTGCGGTAGTACTGCAACTCGCGTTCATGCGGGTTGCCGATGCCGACGCGGTTGCTCATCGCGTCACCTCCGTCAGCAAAGTGAGGACCCCGGTCCAGTCGAGCGGCCGGCTGTAGGTCCCGAAGGGCGCGATCTCGACGCCTGAGTAGAAGCCGAGCAGAGGAAACGACGCATCCAGATCCTGCATCATCAAGGCAGCCTCTTCGAAGGGCGCGCCGCTGCGGGCGCTGGCCCGGCCTGCGCAGTCGATATAAAGACCCAGAAACGGCTTTCGGGCCAGGCTCCGCGCGCGGGCCGCGGCGGTGCCCTGCCGGACGGAATCGAGCATCAGCGCGTTGTCCCGCGCCATGATCTGCACCCTGGCGCCCTGGCGGAAATCCGGCTCGAACAAGGTGATCGAGCCGGCCGCGCGGTTCGCGCCCAGGATCAGGCGGTTGACGTAGGCGTTCTCGTCATAGGGGGCGAAGGGGTCGCCGTGCTTCTCGCCCAAGGTCGCCACGAGCGACAGGTCGCTGCCGTCGGTGCTGCCGAGGCGCAGCCCCAGCATCCGCTCGATGACCGCAAGGGCAGGCTCCCCGTCCAGCTCATGCACCACCGCGCCGTCGATGCGGGTGATCTCCATGAAGCTGCTGACCGGGCGGCAGCCGTGCATCACCACGGTGTCGGCCTTGACCGTCGGCGGAAACACCAGGGCCACCGCCGAATGCTTGCTCACGCCCTCCCCGTCAAACACCCAGCCGTCGGAGAGGTTCATGTCGGTGAGCAGGCCGCCGCCGATCAGGTTGACCCGCTTGGCGCCCAGCCCCGCATGGAACCCATCGACGATGGCGCTCGCATGATGCAGGCGGAGCGGGACGGTCGAGGCGGTGCTGTCGAAGAACAGCAGGACCACCGCGTCATCCGCCGCCTGCTGGGCGACCGCGCGCGCCAGCGCCTCCCCGGCCTGCGCCTCGCCCGCCAGCAGGTCACGTGTGACATGGAGCTGCGGCACGAGGGCCGGGGCGGTGAAGGCGATGATGCCCACCTCCATGCCGCTGTAGCCCAACTCGCCGCCGCCGATTGCCCCGGCCGCCGAGCCGCCCACCACGGGAACCGCGCCATAGGCCGTGCGGAGCGCCGCGAGCGCCGCCTTCGGATCGTGCTTGCCGCCGCAGAACACCAGCAGGAGGACGGGCGCGATGGCCCCAAGCAGCGCACAGCAACGTTCGATGACGATTGCGGTGTCATAGTGCAGGGCGTAGGCAACATGGACCGAGTTGCTTGGACCTTCGGTCAAATCCGTAACAGGGCTCGTTCGCATTCCAAAGCGATAGCACATGGCCGGGGGCGTTTAACAGAAATGTTATAAAGCTCCCATCCCCAATGCTTTGTTCGGATTCCTTACCCACGGGATATGCCAGATTTTAGGCGAAAACACCACCAACAATGCTATTTTGAGACGAAATGGACGGCCGGCACGCGGGATGCGACTCGGAACCGGCGGGCAATACGCCCCACGACGCCCGTCCGCCGGCATGGGATCGCTCCCTGGCTGCGCTATGGTGGCGGCGTTGACACGGGATGCGGGCGCCGCCGCGGCGCCGGCCCTTTCAAGGGAGCAGGCGGGCATGGTGCGGCTGAACGAGATCAGGGCGGGCGAGACCGCCACGGCGCTGCCGGCGGCTGCGGATGCCGGGGTGTTCTTCATCGGGCGCATCCACACGCCCTGGACCGACCGCCTGGCCTGCCCGCGCCAGGGCCGGCTCGACGGCCCGACCTGCCGGATCGAGGTGTTCGCGCCCTGGGCGCCGGCCGCCCTGGACGGCATGGGGCAGTACGAACACCTGGAGGTGCTGTATTGGCTGCACCTCTCCCGGCGCGACCTGCTGCGGCAAAGCCCGGCCAATGACGGCTCCGCCCGCGGCACCTTCTCGCTCCGCTCCCCCGTGCGGCCCAACCCCATCGGCACCAGCATGGTGCGCCTGCTGGGCATCGAGAGGTCGAGCCTCATGGTGCGCGGCCTCGACTGCCTGGACGGCACGCCGCTCATCGACCTCAAGCCGGACCGCTGCGCCTTCACCCCCATCGCGCCGCATCAGGCGGGCGATGACGAGGTGGCGATATAGCGGCAGTCCCGGTCAGGGCGGTCCCGCCCCCTGCACCTGGCGCAGCCAATCGGCCAGGTTGTAGAAATTGTCGATCCGCGCCACCCGGCCGCCGCGCAGCGTGAAGAACGCGCCCGCCGGCAGCACGTAGGTCTGGCCCCGCGCCTCCGGCAATCCGGGCGCGGTGCGCTTGTAGGCGCCGTGCACCACGAACTCGGCGGCCGCCCGGGTGCCCGTGGGGTCCGTCATCACCACGAGGTCGGCCAGGCGTTCCGCGTAGCTCTCGTCCATGCCGGCCATGAAGCGGGCGAAGGCGTCCCGGCCGACCTCCCGCCCCCCCTGGTTGATGCCGTGCTCCACGTCGTCGGTCAGCAGCGCCAGCATGGCGGCGAAGTCCCCGGCGTTGAACGCCGCGTAGTAGGCCCGCACCAGGGTTTCGGCTTCGGTCATCACGCCCCCTCGAATGGCTGCATCCCGGCCACTGCCGCCGGCCCCTCTCCGGAGCCGCGCGGCGGCCAGTCGCGGTGGTTGCGCACGGCGCCATGCTCCCGCACCGCATGGAGCCGCGCCGGGTCGAGGTCGGCCCAGAGCCAGCCGGAGGCATCCGCCCCCTCGGCGATCACGCCGTCCTCGGGGAAGCCGCGGTCCACCGGGCCATAGACGCCGGCCCGGCCGCGGTTGCAATCCAGGGTGGCGAGCCACGGCGCGTCGCCCACGGTGGGGGCGACGGCCACGAAGCACTGGTTCTCCACCGCCCTCGCCCGGGCCGACAGGCGCACCCGGTTGAAGCCGTGCATGGTGTCGGTGCAGCTGGGCACCAGGATCAGCCAGGCGCCGGCCTCGACCTGCGCGCGGACGACGTTTGGGAACTCCGCGTCGTAGCAGATGGCGATGCCGACGCGGCCCCAATCGGTCTCGAACACGCGATGCGGGGCGCCGGCGCCGATGGCCCAGTGCTCCGCCTCGAACCGGGTCATCACCTGCTTGTCCTGGAACGCGAGGCGGCCGTCCGGCGCGATGAGCGGGGCGCGGTTCACGACGCGCGCCCCGAGCCGCCACGGCAGGGTGCCGGGCAGCAGCCACACGCCATGGCGGCGCGCGGCGTCGCGCATGATGCGCAGGATCTCGCCGGAGGCGGCGCAGACCGCGTCCCGCTCGGCCATCGGGTCCGGCGCGGCGCCGAGGGCGGCGGCGGCCTCCATGCAGGCGTATTCCGGCATGACCAGAAGCTGCCCGCCCCCCGCAGCGCCGGCGGCGACCAGCCCGTCCAGCTTGTCGGCATACGAGGCCAGGCTGGCGATCCGCGTGACCGGGTACTCCAGCACGCCGAGGCGCAGCGTCATGTCGCGTCCTTGGCCGTGTCCCTGGCCGCGTCCCCGGCAAGGTCCTTGGTCCAGAACTGCATGAGGTGGTCCGTCTGGCCCGCCTGCCCCACGTCGCGCCAGCGCATGGTGCAGGTCAGGCCCGGATGCCGGGCAAAGCCGCGGCGGCGCCAGAACCCGTCGAGCGGCACGGCGTCCGGCGGGCGCATCGGGTGGTCGTCCGGGCGCTGCACCGCGCAGAACGCGGCGTGGCGGTAGCCGCCGAGCGACCGCGCATGGGCCTCCCGCCGCTCGAAGAACGCGACGCCCACCCCGGCGCCGCGATGCTCCCGCAGCAGCACGCTCTCCCCGAAGTAGAACCAGCGGGCGGGGTCCAGCCCGGCCGCCCGGAACGGCGCCACGACGTTGGCGGTCTCGTCCAGCAGCGGCAGGCAGGAGGACACGCCCACCGCCGCCGGCCCGTCCCAGGCGATCACCAGCGCCGCCTGCGGGCAGCGCGCGTAGGTGGCGATGTACTCGGCCTCCTGGGCGTCGTCCCCGTCATACAAGTACGGCCAGTCGCGGAACACGATGCGCCGCAGCCGGGCCAAGGCGGGGACATGCGGCAGGATCGCGCCGCCGACCACGGTCACGACCTCAAGCATCGCCCGACGGTGCGAAGCAAAGACACATCAGCCAGCCTACCCCGCGGCGTCAGGCCGTTCAATGCCGGCGTCCCAAGGCGGCGGGTCGCGGAACCGGGCGGCGAGGAAATCGACGAAGCGGCGCACCTTCGGCGAAAGATGGCGGGCGGAGGGATAGACGGCATACATGTTGTAGTCCGCGAGCCGCCAGCCCGGCAGCACCGGCAGCAGACGGCCCTCCCGCAGCGCCTCCCCGACGATGAAGGTGGGCTGCAGGATGATGCCCCGCCCCGCCAGCGCAGCGGCCAGCAGCGCGTCGCCGTTGTTGGCGGCCAGGCTGCCGGACACCCGGATTTCCTGCTCCCCGCCCTCGCCATGGAAGCGCCACAGGCCGCCATAGCTGGCATAGGTGTAAACCAGGCAGTCATGCGCCGGCAGGTCCGCCGGCGCGGCCGGCCAGCCGCGGCGCTCCAGGTAGCCCGGCGAGGCGCACACGGCGAGGCGGCAGGACGACAGGCGCCGGGCGATCAGGCCGCTTTCCGCCAGCAGCCCGATCCGCACCGCGACGTCGTAGCCCTCCTCGACCAGGTCCACCACGCGGTCGTTGAGCACCAGCTCGACCCGAAGCCCCTGATGGTCCCGCCCGAACTCGGCAACCGCCGCCGCGAGGTGGCGCGTGCCGAAGCTCATGGGGGCGTTGATCCGCAGCGTGCCGCGCGGCTCGGCCTGCCGGTCGGCGGCGCTCGTCTCCGCCTCCTCCATCTGTTCGAGGATGGCTTGCGCCTGGGCGTAGAACGCCGCCCCGGCCTCGGTCAGGCTCTGCCGCGCCGTCGTGCGGTTGAGCAGCCGCGTGCCCAGCCGATCCTCCAGCGCCTGGATGTAGCGCCCGACCATGGCGGCGGTGACGCCCAGCTCCCGCGCCGCCGCGGCCTGGCTGCCGCGGTCCACGGTGCGCACCAGCGCCGCAAGCTGCAAGAACCGATCCATGCCGTCGATATATCAGGTATCGAACACCCCGAGCAGCCCGGCATTCCCCATAGCCGGGCGATGCACCATCTTGCGGATCAGTCATCGCATCCGAGGCAGCCCATGGACACCTCCGCACCGCAACGCCCGCTCGATCCGCCCGGCCCTGCCACGGGGGACACGGCCGAATGGCTGCGCATCGGCGGGGTGGCGCTGGCGGTGCGCGACCTGGACCGCGTGGCGGCGTTCTACCGGGACGTGATCGGGCTCGAGGTGCTCGCGCAGGAGGGCGGCGCCGTGCGCCTGGGCGCCGGCGGCGCCGCGTTCCTGGAGTTGCTGCACCGGCCCGACGCGCTGCCGGACGACCCGGCCGCCGCCGGGCTGTTCCACACCGCCTTCCTGCTGCCGTCCCGCGCCGGGCTGGGACGCTGGCTCGCGCATGTCCGGGCGCTGGGCGGGCAACTCGACGGCGGCGCCGACCATTTGGTGAGCGAGGCGGCGTATCTTCGCGACCCCGAGGGCAACGGCATCGAGATGTACGCCGACCGGCCGCGCGCGCAGTGGCGCTGGCGCGGCGACGGGACGGAACGCCGGGTCGAGATGGCGAATAGCCCGCTCGACATGCCGGGCCTGCTCCGCGCCGCCGAGACGCCGTGGAGCGGCGCGCCGCCGGGCACGCGGATCGGCCACGTCCATCTGAGGGTCGGGGACGTCGGGGAGGCCGTGCGCTTCTACGGCGGCGCGCTCGGCCTGGACCTCACGGCGGGCTGGGACAAGGCCGCGTTCCTGTCCTCCGGCGGCTACCACCACCACATCGCCGCCAACACGTGGAGCAGCGCCGGGGCGGGCCGGCGCGACCCGGCGCGCGCGGGCCTCGCATCCGTGACGCTGGACGTGGCGGACGGGCCGGCGCTGGCGGGCATCGCCCGGCGCGCCGACGCGGCCGGGCACGGCCTGACCGATGCCCATCTCGATGATCCCTGGGGCACCGTGCTCAGGCTGCGCGAAGCCGAGCCTTGCGGCCAGCCCGCTTCTCCGTCACACCATCACTGAGGAACGCACCATGGCAACAAACCTTTTGATCGCCTTCTACTCGCGCAACGGCTCGACCGAGGCGCTGGCCCAGGCCATTGCCGAGGGCGCACGGACGGAGGGCGCGGAGGTGCGCCTGCGCCGGGCGCGCGACCTGGTCGGGCCAGAGGTCATGGCCCGCGCGCCGGGCTGGGCGGAGAACGCGGCGCGGATGGATGCCGCCTACGAGGCGCCGACCGAGGCCGACGCGGAGTGGGCCGACGCCATCGCCTTCGGCACGCCCACGCGCTTCGGCGCGGTGTCCACGGAGCTGAAAGCCTATATCGACGGCCTCGGCGGGCTGTGGTTCCAGGGCAAGCTGGTGGGCAAGGCGGGGGCGGGCTTCACCTCGACCTCCGGCACGCATGGCGGCAACGAGAGCACGATCATCTCGCTCTATAACCCGATGGCGCATCTGGGCCTCATCATCGTGCCGCTCGGCTACGCGGACCCGGCGCTGTTCCGCGCCGGCACGCCGTATGGCGCGTCCACCGTCTCCGGCCAGGCCAACAGCCCGCCCACGGCGGACGAGCTGGAGGTGGCACGCTTCCAGGGGCGCCGGGTCACCCAGGTCGCCGCGGCGCTGAAGGCGGCGCAGCTCACCCGAACCAAGAACTGAAAGAGGCACTTCGATGGACCGCACCATGACCGGCGCCCGGACGTCCGGCTCCGACGCCTTCATCGCCGAATGGGCGCCCCGCATGCTCAGCGTGCTGCGCATCGTGGCCGCCCTGTTGTTCATGGGGCACGGCGTGCAGAAGCTGTTCGGCTTCCCTGCCCCGCCGGCCAACGGCATGCCCGTCCCGCTGTCGCTGATCTGGGACGCGGCGATCCTGGAGTTCGCCGGCGGGCTGCTGCTGCTGTTCGGCCTGTTCACCCGGCCGGTCGCCTTCGTGCTCTCGGGCGAGATGGCGGTCGCCTACTGGATGGCGCACGGGCCGCGCAGCCCGTTCCCGGTGCTCAACGGCGGCGACGCGGCGATCCTGTTCTGCTTCGTGTTCCTCTATCTCTTCGCGGCGGGCGGCGGTGCGTGGAGCGTGGACCAGTACCGGCAGCAGCGCCGCGACGAGTACTGAGCGGGGCGCCGGTCAGCGCGGCGCCGGGCCGCGCCATGCCGGCAGCTCCCCGCCAAGCTGCGCCGTGATCGCGTCCGCCGTGCGGCGCACGAGGTCGCCCAGCAGCGGGATGCGCTGATCCGGGATGCGCGCCATGGGGCCGGACAGCGACACGGCCGCGACCGGCTCCGCCCCCTCGTTGAAGATCACCGCGGCGACGCAGCGCATGCCGACGGCGTGCTCCTCGTCATCGGTGGCGTAGCCGCGCGCGCGGGCCTGCGCCAGGTCGCCGCGCAGCGCCGGGGTCGTGGTGATCGTCTTCGCCGTGATGCGGGCCATGCCGTGGCGGTGCAGCACCCGGGCCAGGCCAGCGTCCGGCATGGCGGAGAGCAGGGCCTTGCCGACGC
This sequence comes from uncultured Acetobacteraceae bacterium, assembly GCA_964252005.1. GTDB lineage: Bacteria > Pseudomonadota > Alphaproteobacteria > Acetobacterales > Acetobacteraceae > CAHJXG01. Next base: position 50,152 of record CAXULX010000011.1, read on the forward strand.
CGGAGCAATGCAGCGGCACCCGCCCGCCCGGCCGCGCAAAGGCCCGCATCATCTGGCGGCACTCGACCTGCGAGAGATACACCGCCTCCGCCTGGTCCTCGACCGCGAGGTTCACCGTTTCCTCGCTCTCCTCCATCAGCGCGCGCATCTGCGGGCGGGCGGTGCCGACAAGGCTGCGGGTCTTCAGGAAGGCGCTGCCGGCGACGAAGGCTTGCACGCCGACCGACCACAGCCGCCGCTCGGCGTCGAAATGCACGTAGCGCTCCTGCTCCAGCGTCGTGAGCAGGCGGTGCGCGGTGGAGGGCGAAAGGCCGACCTGCTGCGCCACCTCGGTCAGCGTGACGCCCTCATTGGCGGCGGCGAGCCGGTTGACGATGGCGAGCGCGCGCACGAGCGACTGCACCTGGTCCGACCGCTCCGGCCCGGGACGCGCGGCCGGGCGCCCGGCGGGACGGGCCGGCTTGCTGGGCTGCGCGGATGGGCGGGGTGCTCGCACGGCGTTCTCTCCTGAGACACGCTGGATAGCGAAGTCGGCGTGTTTTTGCAATGCAGCAAAATACTGGTATTGCTGGAAAATTGCTGAAGTTTTCCGCATCGCGGGAAGGCTCGCAAATCCTCTGGCTTATTGGGCCGGGCTTGGCGATGCTGCTCCCCAAGCAAGAGCAGACGAGCGGGAGCAGCAAATGGCCAGAATGAAAGCGATCGACGCCGCGGTGCGCGTGCTGGAGCGGGAGGGCATCAACACCGCCTTCGGCGTGCCCGGCGCCGCCATCAACCCGCTGTATGCGGCCCTCAAGGCGCGCGGCACCATCCGCCACATCCTGGCGCGCCACGTGGAGGGCGCGTCGCACATGGCCGACGGCTACTCCCGCGCGAAGCCCGGCAACATCGGCGTCTGCATCGGCACCTCGGGACCGGCGGGCACCGACATGATCACCGGGCTGTACACCGCGCTCGCCGACAGCATCCCCATCCTGTGCATCACCGGCCAGGCGCCGCGCGCCAAGCTGTACAAGGAGGACTTCCAGGCGGTCGACATCGAGACGATCAGCAAGGGCGTCACCAAGTGGTCGGTCTGCGTGCGGGAGCCGGCGCTGGTGCCCATGGTGTTCCAGCAGGCGTTCCACGTCATGCGCAGCGGGCGGCCCGGACCGGTGCTGATCGACCTGCCCATCGACGTGCAGATGGCCGAGATCGAGTTCGACGACGACACCTACGAGAAGCTGCCGATCCACAGGCCAGCCGCCTCCCGCCGCCAGGCGGAGCGCGCCATCGCCATGCTGAACGCCGCCGAGCGCCCGCTGATCGTCGCCGGAGGCGGCATCATCAACGCCGACGCCTGCGGCCTGCTGGTCGCGTTCGCCGAACTCACGGGCGTGCCGGTGATCCCGACGCTGATGGGCTGGGGCAGCATCCCCGACGACCACGCGCTGATGGCCGGGATGGTGGGACTGCAGACCAGCCACCGCTACGGCAACGCGACGTTCCTGGAGAGCGACTTCGTGCTGGGCGTCGGCAACCGCTGGGCCAACCGGCACACCGGGTCGGTCGAGGTCTATACGAAGGGCCGCAAGTTCGTGCACGTCGATATCGAGCCGACGCAGATCGGCCGGGTGTTCGGCCCGGACTTCGGCATCGTCTCGGACGCGAAGGCGGCGCTCCTGATGTTCATCGAGGTGGCGCACGAGATGAAGGCGGCCGGCACGCTGCGGGACCGGTCGGAGTGGGCCGGCGCCTGCGCGCACCGCAAGGCCCACATGCTGCGCCGCTCGCATTTCGACGCCGTGCCGCTGAAGCCGCAGCGGGTGTACGAGGAGATGAACCAGGTGTTCGGCCGCGACACCTGCTACGTCACCACCATCGGCCTGTCGCAGATCGCGGGCGCGCAGTTCCTCCGGGTGTACGAGCCGCGCAACTGGATCAACTGCGGCCAGGCCGGTCCGCTCGGCTGGACCTTGCCGGCCGCGCTCGGCGTGCGGGCGGCGGACCCGCACAAGCCCATCGTGGCGCTGTCGGGCGACTACGACTTCCAGTTCATGATCGAGGAGCTGGCGGTGGGCGCGCAGCACAAGCTGCCATACCTGCACGTCGTGGTGAACAACTCCTACCTCGGGCTGATCCGCCAGGCGCAGCGCGGGTTCCAGATGGACTTCGAGGTGAGCCTCGCGTTCGACAACATCAACGTGGAGCCGGACGGCGACGCGCCGCGCGGCTACGGCGTGGACCACGTGGCGGTGGCGGAGGGCCTGGGCTGCAAGGCGATCCGGGTGAAAAGCCCCAACGAGTTCAGCGACGCCTTCGCGCGCGCCCAGGCGCTGATGGAGGAGCACCAGGTGCCGGTCGTCCTGGAGTTCATCCTGGAGAAGGTCACGAACATCTCGATGGGCACCGAGGTGGACAGCGTGAACGAGTTCGAGGACATCCTGTGCCTTGACCCGTCGCTCTCGATCCGCAAAAGCCAGGACATGGGGAGCACCGAGCCGCCGAAGGTTCTGGAGCCCGCCGCGCGCTGACCTGACCGGATAGGACAAGACAATGAGCAACATCGGCTTCATCGGCCTCGGGATCATGGGGCGGCCCATGGCGGGCCACCTCCTCGCCGGCGGGCACACCGTGTTCGCCTACAACCGTTCGCCCGTGAAACAGGAGCTGCTGGACCAGGGCGCCCGCGCCTGCGCCAGCCCGGCAGAGGTGGCGCGGGCGTCCGACATCATCATCACCATGGTGCCGGACACCCCGGACGTGGAGGCGGTGCTGTTTGGCGAGAATGGCGTGGCCGGCGGCCTCGCCCCGGGCAAGACGGTGGTGGACATGAGCTCCATCTCGCCCATCGCCACCAAGGACTTCGCCGCCCGCATCAACGCGCTCGGCTGCGACTACCTCGACGCCCCGGTGTCCGGCGGCGAGGTGGGGGCCAAGGCGGCCAGCCTCACCATCATGGTGGGCGGGCCGGAGGCGGCGTTTGCCAAGGTCAAGCCGATCTTCGACCTGATGGGCAAGAACATCACGCTGATCGGGGCGAACGGCGACGGGCAGACCACCAAGGTCGCCAACCAGATCATCGTGGCGCTGACCATCGAGGCCGTCGCCGAGGGGCTGCTGTTCGCCTCCAAGGCCGGCGCCGACCCGGCCAAGGTGCGGCAGGCGCTCATGGGCGGCCTCGCGACCTCGCGCATCCTGGAGGTGCATGGGGAGCGCATGATCAAGCGGACCTTCGACCCGGGCTTCCGCATCGAGCTGCACCAGAAGGACCTGAACCTGGCGCTCGCCGGCGCCCGCGTGCTGGGCGTCAGCCTGCCGAACACCGCGACCTGCCAGGAGCTGTTCAACGCGGCGGTGGCCGGCGGCGGCAAGGCGTGGGACCATTCGGGCCTGGTGCGCGTGCTGGAGCGGCTGGCGTGCCACGAGATCGGCGAGACCCCGAAGCCCGGCTGACGGCGGAGGCCCGCCGCGGCTACCTCCGCCGCCGCGCCCAATCGACGGCGTTGCGGAGGGGGCGCGTCGCCCGCCAGGTGGTCGATGCCTTGAGCGCCGCCACCTCGGCCCGAAGGGCTGCGATCTCCCGGTCGCGCGGGTCCGGGCCGGCCGGCGGGGCGTCCGGCCCAGCCACGCCGAACTCGGCCTGATACCACCCGGCGCCGAACAGGGGCGCCAGTGCCTCATGCGTCGCGAAGCGGCGGCGGTTGTACCTCTGGCCCGGCCAGTTGTCACCGTGCGGATCGAAGATCGGGCTGGCGGTGCGGCGGAAGAACGCCGTCGTCCGCGCGTCGCCCCGGTGTTCCCACATCTCGTCGTCACGCAGGATGTCATACAGGCGCCGGATCGTCGGGATGTGGATGTCGTCGATCACCAGCACGCCCCCGGTCCGGATGTGCGGGTAGATGAAGTAGTACTCCAGGTCCGGGAACGGGTAGGCATGCGGGCCGTCGATCAGGGCGAAGTCCACGGGATCAGAGAACTGCCACCGGGGCACCATCACCTGCGACGGGCCGATGACGAACTTCGTCGTGGCCGACCGCAGATAGGGGTGGGCCTGCGTGTTGTGCAGGCTGTTGCCCTGCGGCAGGGTGAAGGCGGTGTGCCGCTCGCTCAGGTTCGACAGCAGCAGCGTGCTCAGGCCGCAGCCGGTTTCCACGGAAACGCGGGCCCTGACGTCCTGATGCTCCTCGAACAGCTTCCAGAGCACCTCGGGATACAGCGACCCGCTTTCGTGGAAGGACGGGGAGACCTCGTCGATGATCCTCTTGGCGATGTCCGCCGCCCGGCCCGGCGCGATGGCGGTCATCGGCCGGCACTGGCCGGCGCGCGGCGCCGGGTCGGAGACGGTGGGAGGGTCGTGTGCATCGCGCGGGCGCCTGTGCTTGGAGGCGGGCAGTCTAGCCCTGGGCCCCGCCGGAACGCAAAATGGCTGCGGGGCTTGACGCCGGGCGGCGGTACGGAACTGATCGGGCCTGGTCCGACGGCAGACGACGCGGGCATTCCGACAGGGCCACGGGCCTTGGCGACGATCAGGATTGAATGATGGGCGAGATATTCCACCGTGTTGCGCCGCCCTCCGCGCTGCCCTGGACGGGCGAGCGGCTGACGACGGAGACGGGCGGCCAGGTCGAGATCGAGCACCTGCACCGTTATTTCTTCGCACGCAGCCTGTGCCGCGGCCTCGATGTCCTCGACGTGGCCTCGGGCGAGGGCTACGGCGCCGCCCTGCTGGCCCAGGTGGCGAAGAGCGTCGTCGGCGTGGAGATCGCGGAGGGGACGGTCGCGCATGCCCGGGCGGCGTACGAGGCGCCGGGCCTCACGTTCCTGCACGGCGACGCGCGGCGCATCCCGTGCGCGGACCACAGCTTCGACGCCGTGGTGTCCTTCGAGACGCTGGAGCACTTCTACGAGCATGACGAGTTCATGGCCGAGGTGCGCCGGGTGCTGCGCCCGGGCGGGCTGCTTATCATCAGCTCGCCCGAGCGGGACGTGTACTCCCCGGCGGGGGGGAGGCCGAATCCCTACCACGTGCACGAACTGACCCATGCCGAGTTCGGCGCGCTGCTCGGCAAGAGCTTCGGCCACGTCGCGATGTATGCCCAGCGCCCGCTGCTGGGATCGGCGCTCATCGCGGAGGAGCTGCCGGCCGAAGCCGCGCCCTTGCTGACGTTCGAGAAGCGCGACGACCAGCTGTTCGAGGCGTCCGTCGGGCTGCCCCGGCCGATCTACCTGGTGGCCGTCGCCTCGGACCACGCCTTCGTGCCGCGGATCGGCAGCCTTTATGTCGAGACCAGCGGCATCGAGGCGCTGTTCGCCGCACCGGCCGCCGCGCAGCAGGAAATCCAGTCGCTGACCAAGCGTTTGGTCGAAGAGGGCGATTACGCGCAGCGCGTGCAGGCGGAGCTGAACCGGCGCGACGTCCAACTGGCCGACCAGGTGGCGCAGGCGCAGGACTGGCACCGCCAACTGGTTCAACGCGACGAAGGGCAGGCCCTGCTCGACGCCCAGGCGGCGCTGCTGACCGAGCGCCTGGCGGAGCAGCTTGCCCAGCGCCATGCCGACTACGACGGCCTCGTCCAGGCGCATGGCGCGTTGCTCAAGCAGCGCGCCGAGCGTTATGCCCGGCACGAGGCCGCCTACCGCGCCGAGCTGGAGCGCCAGGCCGCGCTGTCCTCGACACGGGAGGCCAGCCTGCGCGACAAGCTCGCCCGGGCGCAGGCGGACGCGGCGACGTGGCACGGCGAGGCGCTCGCGCAGCAGGCCCGCGCGGAGGCCGTGGAGGACCAGTTGCGGGCGGTGCTGGCCTCGTCAAGCTGGCGGCTCACCGGGCCGGTGCGCGGCGTCGCCGCCCGGCACCCCAAGGCCATCGCGCGGGTGCACGGCTTCCTGCAACGCCACCCGCATGTGCCGCGGGCGGCGGCCCGGTCGGTGCGGGGCGCCTGGCGCGCCGTCACGCTGCGGTCCCTCCGCCGCCCGGCCGCGCCCGCCGTCCCTGCGCCGCCGCCGCCCGTAGGCGAGCCGCTGCTGGCGCCGCCCGAACGAGACGACGCGCCGGCGGCATTCGGGCGCGCGGCATTCGGGCACCGGGCCATCGTTCCCCTGGCGCCGTCCCCGGTCCCGGCCCTGCCGCACGGCCGGGGGCGCCGCGTGCTCTGCGTCGGCCACGTGATGCCCTGGCCGCCGCGTGCCGGCAACGAGTACCGCATCCACCGCATGCTGGCCTGGTTCGCCCAGCAGGGCTGGGACGTCCTGCTGGTGGTCTGCCCGCTGCCGCACGAGATGCCGTCCGACAGCCAACTGGCGGGCGCCGCGGCCGTCTATCCCAACCTGCTGGTCTGCGACCGCGCCGGCACCCTGCATCACCACCTGCCGGACGGCAGCCGGCTGCTCGACGGGCTCCAGCTCGGCCGGAGGACGGACCTCCCGGCGCTGCTGCACGAGGACGACGCGGGCGACCCGGCGCAGGCCCGGCTGCTGGGCCTGCTGCGAACCTTCTGCCCCGACGTGCTCGTGGAACTGCTGCTGCATCTGCGGGACGGGTTCCGGCCGGACCTGCTGCTGGCCGAGTACGTGTTCATGACCCGGCCGTTCCCGCTGCTCCCGGGCCTCGCGACCGCCATCGACACCATCGACGTGTTCTCGACCAAGGCGAGCAAGGTCGAACGCTACGGCCTGAGCGACGGCCTCGCCTTGTCGGAGGCGGAGGAGGCGGCGCTGCTGCGCCGGGCGGATATCCTGATCGCCATCCAGCCGGACGAGGCGCGGGACCTCGCCCGCCTGGCCCCGGACCGCAGGGTCGTCAGCGTCGGGGTCGATTTCGCCGTGTCCCGCGATGCCCCGGCCGCATCGCCCGGGGCCGCCGTGCTGCTGGTCGCGTCCGGCAACCCGATGAACGTCAAGGGCTTGTCGGACTTCCTCGCCTATTGCTGGCCCATCGTCTGCCGGGACCTGCCGGAGGCGGAGCTTCTGGTGGCCGGCGCCGTGGGCGACCTGGTGCACGGCGCGCCGGACAACGTGCGCGTGCTGGGCCGGGTCGAGGACCTCGGCCCGCTGTATGCGGCGGCGCGTGTGGTCATCAACCCCGCGGTCGCCGGCACCGGGCTGAAGATCAAGACCGTCGAGGCGCTGTGCCATCTGCGCCCCGTGGTCTGCTGGCCGTCCGGCGCCGACGGGCTGGATGACGAGGCGCGCGCCTTCTGCCACGTCGCCGCCGACTGGCTCGGCTTCGCCACCCACGTCAAGCGCCTGCTGACGGATGACGAGGCGGCCTTCGCCATCGGGCAGGCAAGCGCCCGGCTGGAGCACGCCTTTTCGCCCGGCGTGGTCTATGCCCCGCTGGCGGACGCGCTGCACGATGCCTGACGCTGCCCGCGCCTACGACGTGTTCGTGGACCTGTCGGGCGCCGGGCTGGACGGGGATGCGGCGGCGCGGCACCTGCGGCTGCTGGAGGTCCAGTGCGGCTTCGCCCATTCGGCCGGGAGCGTGGCCGTGCTGCCGGCCCACGCCGCGGCGCCCGCCTTGGCCTGGTCGCGCGCCGTGGCAGGGGCGGCGCGGCGGCGGCGGCATCTGGTCGTCATCCTGGGGCCGCTGCTGCCGGACAACGACGTGGTGCAGCCGCTGCTGGACGAACTCGGGCGCGACCCGCTGTTCGGCACCGCGCAGCCGCGCTTCGCCCACTCGGCCACGGACGGGGTGTGGCCGCTGCCCGCCGCCGCCGGGCCGGAGGCGGGCGCCGCGATGACCTCCCGCGCGGCGCTGGCGCGGCTGCCGCGCGGCGTGATGACGGCGGAGTGGCTCGCGGCCCTGACCGTGATCCGGTGGGAGGTGGTGTCCGCGATGGAGCCGGACACCCCGTTCGCCAGCGTGCCGGGTGCGCTCATTTATGGCCTGTGCCAGGCGCGCCGCCGCGGGTTCCGCAACGTGGTCGCGAACCGGGTGGTCGTCCCCACGGCGCTGCCGCCCGGCGATCTCTACCCGGCGGCGCCGGCGGACGACGCGGCCCGGCTGCTGACGCTGTATCTCGACGCGGCCCGCGCGGCGGCGGAAAACGACAGGCTGGTGCAGCGGCGGCTGGAGCCGCTGCTGAGCGCCGCCTACCCCGCACCCGGGGCGCGCCGCCGCCTGTTGCTGAACTGCCGCGGCCTCACGATGCTGCACAACGGCACCTCGAAATGCGTGCTGGGCCTGCTGGACGGCTTCGCGGCCCTTGATGCGCCCTGGCAGATCGACATCGCCGCCGACGCGGACGCCATGGCGTTCCACGGCATGACGGCGCGCTACCCCCAGTTCAATCCATTGTCCGACGACGCGCCCGGGGGTTATGCCGCCGCCGTGATGCTCAACCAGCCCTGGGCCGTCGAGACCGTCGCCGAGATGCACCGCCTCGCCTTCCTGATCGGCTTCAACATCCTCGACACCATCGGCTGGGACATCCTGTATCCCGCGCCGGAGCGCCTGGACTGGGCATGGCGCTTCGTTGCCCGGCATTCCGACATGCTGCTGTATATCTCCGCCTTCTCGCAGGACCGGTTCCGGACCCGCTTCCCGGTGGCGCCGGGCGTCATGGAGCGGGTGGTGCATCTGAGCTTCCTGCCGGGCGAGCACAGCTTGCGGCGGTTCCAGGACATGCCGGAGGGCGGGCACATCCTGCTGTTCGGCAACAGCTTCGACCATAAGAGCATCGCGCCGACCCTTCGCCTGCTGGTCGAGGCGTTCCCGCTGCAAGCCTTCGCCGTGCTCGGCGGGCAGGGGCCGGCCGTGCCGGGCGTGCAGGCGATCCCGAGCGGCGCGACCTCCGAGGACGAGGTGCACCGCCTGCTCGCGACCGCCCGCGCCCTGGTGTATCCCTCGTTCTACGAGGGCTTCGGCCTGCCGGTGGTGGAGAGCCTGGCCTATGGCCGCCCGGTGCTGGTGCGGCGCTGCCCGCTATGGGCGGAGATCGCGGCGCACTCCCGCCTGCCGGGCCGCCTGATCGAGTTCGACGACCCGGCCTCGCTGATCGAGGCGCTGGGCCGCGTGCTGGCGGGAGCGCCGCCGGCCGGCCTGCCGTTCGGCGCGGCGCTGGCCGAGGCGCAGGCCCCCACCGGCTGGCGCGACGCCGCCGCGGCGGTCCTGCGCGCCATCGAGCACCGCCTGGCGCAGGGCGGCGTCGAGCATTGGCAAGGGCGGGACGAGGCGTTGCGGACGGCCAGGCTGTGAGCGCGCCGGGCGGGCGCATCGTCACCTTGCTGGCCCGGCACGGCGACGACCAGTACCGCGACGCCCTGCCGGGCCTCCGGACGCTGTTCGCGCAGCAGATGCCGGAGTTCGCGCACGAGGTCGTCGTGATCGACAACGCCTTGGGCCCGGCCCATGCGGAGCCGCTTGCGCCCGGCGTCACGCTGATCGGCGGCGACAACGCGGCCTGGGAGTTCTCCGCCTGGGACCGCGGCGTCGGGCACCTCGGGCCGCGCCTGGACGAGTACGACTTCGTCCACCTCGCCACCTCGGCGTTCCGCAAGCTCTATACGCGCTACCTCGACCGGTTCGACGCGGACATGCTGGGCCTGGCGGCCGGACGCGCCGTCGCCATCGGGCACATCGACCATTTCAACGATCCCGTCGCCTTTGCCGGGCGCAGCCTGCAATCCTGGCTGCGCAGCTCCTTCGTGCTGCTGCCGCCGGCGGAGCTGCGGCTGCTCGGCTCGCTGGTCAGCGTGACCGACCGGGACGGCCTGTTCAGCGGCGACCCCGCCGCGCCGTTCCATGCGGACGCCCCGCTCTCCGCGTCATACCGGCAGAACATCCTGGGTTGGCTGACCGGCGGGGGAACCGGCCAGGGCACGGAATGGCACTCGCGGTTCGCCTTGTCGGAGCAGACGCTGGGGTATTTCGAGGACAAGGCCGTGGCGATCCTGAACGAGCAGATGCTGACCAGCCGCCTCCGCGCCCAGGGGTGCGGCATCGTCGATGCGACGTGGCTCGCGACCCGCGCCGAGCAATCCCACGTGCTCGCCCGGCCGCTCGGGGCGGTGCCCGACTGGCGCGTTCAGGTCACGTCGCGCGACGTGGACGGCGCCAGCCCGGCTATCCTGCCTTGATCCCGGGCCGCATCGCCGAACCTGCGATCCGGTCCCGGGGGGTGCGGCCTGCGGCTACTCCGCGTCTTCCAGCGTCACCGCCACGTCCGCATTGGCCGACAGGCGCACAGTGCCGTCCTCGATGTCGGCGACCAGCCCGAGGGAGATGTAGTGATGCCGCTGATCGCCCGAATCCCGCTTCGTCAGCTTGATCCGGTCGCCTTGGAGGTGGTCAACGGTGCCGACATGCACCCCGTCGGCGCCGATGACGTTCGCGTGCTCTTCGATCTCGTTGAAATCGACCATGGTGATCCCCTTGGTTGCTGGGTATGGGCCGTAACGCCGCAGGGGGCCGGCAGGCGGCAGTCAAAACCCTGTGTGGCCCGCCCAAACGGCGGCCGCATCGGAGTACGAAGCGCCTTTGGAGCAAGAACGCCATGATGACGCCCCTCACCGGCATCCACCATCTGACCGCCGTCACGGCGAACGCCGCGGGAAACCACGACTTCTACACGCGAACCCTCGGCATGCGGCTGGTGAAGCGGACGGTCAACCAGGACGATACCAGCGCCTATCACCTGTTCTACGCCGATGGGCAGGCGACGCCCGGCACGGACCTGACCTTCTTCGACTGGCCGGTCGGCCCGGAGCGGCGCGGCACCCATAGCGTCGTCCGCACCTCGCTCCGGGTGGGCGGCCCGGCGGCGCTGGGCTACTGGCAGGCGCGGCTCACGGAATTGGGCGTCCCGCACGGCCCGGTGCAGGAGGTGGACGGCCGCCGGCAGCTCGACTTCGAGGACCCGGAAGGCCAGCGCCTGGCGCTGATCGACGACGGGGGCGCCGGGGACGCGCATCCCTGGGCCAAGTCCCCGGTGCCGCCGGAGCACCAGATCCGCGGCCTCGGTCCCGTCACCATCAGCGTGCCGGCCCTGGCGCCCTCCGACCGCTTCTTGACCGAGGTGCTGGCGATGCGCCCGGCGCGGACCTACCCGGCGCCGGACGGCGGTGCCGCGGTGCATGTCTATGACATGGGCGAGGGCGGCCCGGCCGCCGAGCTGCACGTCCGCATCGACCCGCAGCTCCCGACCGCGCAGCCCGGCGCCGGCAGCGTCCATCACGTCGCCTTCCGCATCGCGGACGCCGACTACGCCGCCTGGGTCGAACGCTACGACCGTCTGGGCATCCGCTCCAGCGGCCCGGTGGACCGTTTCTACTTCCGCAGCCTGTATGCCCGCGCCGACGGCATCCTGTACGAGATCGCCACCGACGGGCCGGGCTTCGCCACCGACGAGCCGATGGAGACGCTGGGCGAACGCCTCTCGCTGCCGCCGTTCCTGGAGGCGCAGCGCCCGGCGATCGAACGCAAGCTGAAGCCGCTGTAGGGCAGGGTTACAGCCCCTCGCCCGGCGTCAGCGCGGCCCGTATGGCGTCGTCCACCGTGTCCAGCCAGACGAAGCGCAGCTTGTCCCGGGCGCTGGGCGGGATGTCGTCGTAGTCGCGGCGGTTGCGCGCCGGCAGCATCACCGTGGTGATGCCGGCCCGCGCCGCCGCCACGACCTTCTCCCGGATGCCGCCGACCGGCAGCACCAGGCCGCGCAGGCTGATTTCCCCTGTCATCGCGACGGCCGGGTCCACCGCCCGGTGCAGCAGCAGCGACGCCAGCGACATGAACATCGCGACGCCGGCCGAGGGGCCGTCCTTCGGGATCGCGCCCGCGGGCACGTGGACGTGGATGTCCCCCTGGAACAGGCTCGGCTCGATGCCAAGCTGCTCCGCCCGGGACTTCACCAGGCTCAGCGCCGCCTGCGCGCTTTCCTTCATCACGTCGCCAAGCTGGCCGGTGAGGATCAGCCGGCCGCCGCCGGGCATCCGGCTGCTCTCGATGAACAGGATGTCGCCGCCCACCGGCGTCCAGGCCAGGCCCGTCGCCACGCCCGGCATCGCGGCGCGGCCGGCGACCTCCGGATCGAAGCGGCTCGGCCCCAGGATCGCCGGCAGGCTCTCCGTGCCGATGCGGATCGGGCGCTCGGCGCCGCCTTCGGCCACGCGCACGGCGGCGGAGCGGAACACCGCGCCGACCTCGCGTTCCAGGCTCCGCACGCCGGCCTCTCGCGTGTAGTCGCCGATGATGGCGGCGAGCGCGTCGTCGTCCACCTCCACGTCGCCATCCGCCAGGCCGTTCTGCGCCTGCTGCCGCGGCAGCAAGTAGCGCCGGGCGATGGCCTGCTTCTCCTCCGCCGTGTAGCCGGAGAGCTGCACCACCTCCATGCGGTCGCGCAGCGGGCCGGGGATGGTGTCGAGCTGGTTGGCCGTCGCGATGAACAAAACCCGACTAAGATCGAACGGCACGGCCAGGTAGGCATCGCGGAACGTGTTGTTCTGCTCGGGGTCGAGCACCTCCAGCATGGCGGACGCCGGGTCGCCCTGGAACCCGCCGCTGCCGAGCTTGTCGATCTCGTCCAGCATCATCACGCACTCGCGGGAGCCGGCCCGGCGGATCGCCTGGATGATGTTGCCCGGCAGCGCGCCGATATAGGTGCGGCGATGGCCCCTTACCTCAGACTCGTCGTGCACGCCGCCCAGGCTGACCCGCACGAAGGGCTGGCCGGTGGCGTGGGCGATGCTTTGCCCAAGGCTCGTCTTGCCGACGCCGGGGGGTCCCACGAAGCACAGGATCGGCCCCTTGCCGCCGGGGTTCAGCTTGCGGACGGCCAGGAACTCGACGATGCGCCGCTTGATCTTCTCCAGGCCGAAATGCTCCTCGTCCAGCACCCGGCGCGCGGCGGCCACGTCGATGGGCGGCATGTCGCCCAGCGTCCACGGCAGTTCGGACAACCATTCGAGGTAGGTCCGCAGCATGCCCACCTCCGGGCTGCCCTCCGGCATCTGCTTGAGCCGGCGCAATTCCCGCTTGGCCGAGCGCTCCGCCTCCTCCGGCAGCCCCGCCTCGTTCAGCGCACGTTCCAGGTCCTGCAGTTCCGGGGCGCCGTCGTCCTCGCCCAGCTCCTTCTGGATGGCCTTCATCTGCTCGCGCAGCATGAACTCGCGCTGCCGGCCGGCCATGGTCTCCCGCGTGCGCTTGCCGATGTCGGCGGACAGGCGCAGCACCTCCAGGCGGTAGGCGAGGCGCCACAGCACGCGGTCGAGGCGCGCCGGCAGGTCGATGATCTCCAGGATCTCCTGCTTGTCCGCAGGCAGCAGGTCCAAGAGGCCCGCCACCAGGTCGGCCAGCAGTCCCGGCGGCTCCACGTTCTGGATGGTGGCGATCAGGTCCGGCGGCACCTGCTCGATCAGCCGCAGGGTCTCCAGCGCGCGTTCGCGAAGCTGGTGCGTGCGGGCCGCGATCTCGGCGCCGTCCGCGTCTGGTTCCGGGATGCGCTCGACGTGCGCCGCCAGGGTGGGCGCGTCCTCCGCGGCGCCGGTGAGCCGCACGCGGCCGATCCCCTGGAGGATCGCATGGTGGGTACCGTCCGGCGCGGTGAGGTAGCGCAGCAGCCGGGCCTCCGTGCCGATGGGGTGCAGGTCGGCCAGGCCCGGCTTGTCCATGGCGGGATCGCGCTGCAGCACCACGGCGACGTGCCGGCTCTCCCGCGCCGCCGCCTGCAGGGCCTCGGTCATGACGGGGCGCGTGGCGGCGAGCGGGATCACCGCGCCGGGGAACAGCACGGCGTCCTGCACCGCGACGACGATCAGCGCGTCCTCCGGCAAGGGGGAGGAGGTCAGGATTGGGGCGGGGACGTCCATCACGGGACCTTTCGCAGAACGATGGTCAGGCAGCCGTCCACCAGGTCGCGGCGCGCCAGTTCGAAGGTGCCGGGCGGCAGGGCGATGCGGCGCTCGAACGGTCCATGCGGCAACTCCATGCGGTGGACCCGGGTGGAGCCGGGCAGCGCCGGAAGCCGGCGCGTGCCGACGATGGCGAGTTCGCGGTGCGAGACGATCAGCTCGACATCCGCGACGCGCACGCCGGGCAGGGCGGCGATCAGGATAAGCTCGCCCGGCGTCTCCAGCAGATCGACCGGCGGCTCCCACCCCGTCGCGGCGGGGCGGAAGAACTCGCGGTTCAGGCGGTCGGCGCGCGCCACGAGGGCGAGGGCGTCGGCCCACATCAGGTTGGCTGGGGTCCGGGGCACGGCGGCCTCCTTATCTAGAATGGCGGGGGCATCGCCGTGAATGCGACGGCCGCCGCCCGCTGGTTGGCTCCGCGCGGCGCGGGGCTGCCATCCCTGTTTAGGTGATGCCGCGCAGAGACACGATCAACCCGTCGGCATCGGCCTGCGCTCCGCCCGATCAACGCTCCCTGGGCGGTTCCGGCAACTGCTGGAACCAGCCATCGAGCCGTTCGATGGTCCTTTCCATGACGTCGGCCAGCACGATGCGCGGCACCCGGCACTCCCGCGGCAGCTCTCCCATTTTCGCATACAGCAGGCGGCTGGTGGTGTCGTCCTCCACGCAGTAGATCCGGTAATCGTCCAAGCCATCGACGTCGAAGATCTCGAACGCGGTTCGGTCAGGCACGGGAACGGGCGCGAACCCCGGCGGAAGTTTGTCCTCCAGGTGCTCCAACCCGTACGCTTCCTCCTCAATGCTCAGGAACGCCGTCACGGGGTTGGCCGCCATCAGCGCCGGGGCGCATCGTAGCCCGATGGTTTTTCTCCATCCGTGCAGTTCGGCCATGACGCTGTTCAGGGTCACTTGGTTCCATGATGACCCAAGCTGCTCGCCGCAGATGAATACGCAGAACACGCCATACATCCAAGGCTTGTAGGTCGGCCTGCGGTCCCAATCGAGTTGGACCGCGAAGACTTCAGGGTCACCGATCACATCCGTGGACTGACGCCCTCTTGCGGCTTGCTCAAATGCTTGGCCCCTCCCGCTTCTCGACAGCGGCGCTCGGATGCCCGTCCAGGAACGCTCGTTTCGGCACCAGGTCGTCAATGCCAAATCCTGAAAGCCGCTTTCTCGCGGCGACGCTTTTTGTCCGCACTTCGGGGTTCTCCTCAACCGCCCGTCCATACCAGTAACGGGCCGAATGCGGGTCGCCAAGCGCTTCGTAACATTCGGCGATCTTTTCACCCAAGTAGCCGGCGTCAAGAGACGGGTCTCCATCGGCCATGAACAAGTAGATCCGCATCGCCTCCTTCCAGCGAGAGCTTTCCACCAACTCACGCGCCCTTTGCTCCAGCACGTTGAAATCCACTCTCATGCTTTTTCCCCTTATTTCAATGGTATATGAAGGTTCATGCCGCCCTGTTCCAGATTGATATGAGGTACTTGCCCATCGAGGTATTGGCCGGACTGAAGATCAAACCTCAAAATCATCCCGTTCGGAAAGATGAACTGTGCTGCGCCTTTTTTCGTGGGAACCGAGCGAGGCATTCCTCCGCCAAGAGCCTCTAAGTCCGAAGCGATATCTCCGGCCAGAACAATGCCGCTCTTTGGTCGAAGGGTCGTTTTGGCCGTTGCTGCAAGCGGAGGAGCCGCGTGCGGACCGGATGAGACCGTTTCTGCGGACGGGGCCCATGCCGGTGGGAGGGCAACGTCGATGTCGCCCCGCAACGCCGCCGCCACCCTGGCGCCAATTGCCCGGGCTACGTCCTCCCCCATCCCCGCTGCCACCGGTGCCAGAAAGGGCCGGGCCGGCATTTTGACCGTCCCCATCTCCTGCGGCACGGCTGCCGGGTCGCTGCTGCCGACTACAGCCTGCAACCCATCCGCCTCCATGCCCACGCTGTCGCGCAACGCCCCGCTTCGCAGCCAGGGTTCGTCGTGCCTGGCGGCGCCTGATGGCTCCGACAAGCCGTCCCGCACGCTTGCCGCCATGCGCGCAGCTTGCTCGGCCAGTGCTCGCGCCATCACCTCCTCGGGGCGCAGGCGTTCAAGGTGTTCGCGAAGTTCGTTCAGTCCTGAAATCTTTAAACCCATTCGCCGCCTGCCTATTCATTCGCGAATGTTCTTTATTTGTTCGAAACGATATGCAGGCGGAAACGAAACGTTTTCGGGTTGGCCCTTCAAAAGCTCGGTGTAAAAGTCGTCCGCCCTTCAGCCTCTGTCAGACCGCGGCTAAAGCTCCAAGCCGCCGTGCAGCGCAGCCCTAGAAAGGCCGCAGCCTACCCCCGCAGCCGGTCCAGCGGCACCGGCGCCGCGTGCGGCCGGGTCGCCAGCATGGCGTCGATCAGCGCCAGCGCCTCCGCCCGGCCGCTGTTGGCCGCCTGCTCGAACGGGGTCCAGGTCTGCGTGAAGTCGAGCGGCGCGAACACCGCCCGGTAGCGGCGCAATTCGTTCGGCGTGAGCGGGATGCCGCGGACGAACGCCTTGTGGGCGGAGATGGTCAGCGCCCGGCGCGCATCCGCCGGGTCCAGCTCGAACTTCAGCGCGTCGCCGCAGAACAGGATGCGGCGCGCCCGGTCATGCAGCACCGTGTGCCCGGCGAAGTGCCCGGCCGTCAGATGCAGCGTGAGGCCCGGCAGCGGCTCCAGCACGTCGTCGAACGGCCAGCTCACCTGCAAGGCGCCGGACCATTCGAGGTCGCCGGGATGCAGCGCAAGCTCCGGGTCGAAGCGGTCCTGCAACTGCCACAGCGCCCCGTAGGCGTGCGGGTGGGACGCGGCCAGCACCTGCATGCCGCCCAAGTCCGCGATGTGGCGGAGCGCCGCCTCGCTGAACACCGGGCAGCCCTCGAACCCCATGTTGCCGTGGGGCGTCTGGATCAGGTATGCGCTGGGGCCGATGCCGCTCACCGGCTCGTTCCAGAAGCGCCACACGCCGGGTTCGACCTCGGCCCAATGGCAGGGGAAGCGGGCCTGCGCCTCCTCCCGCGTCCAGAACTGCCAGCCGTCTTGGGGCACCACGTGGCGGGCGTCCAGGCACATGGGGCAGGACGGCGGGGCGGCGAAGTGCCGCTGCCAGTAGCCGCAGTTGTCGCAGACGAAGGCCGGCAGGCGCAGCGCGCCGGCGAAGGGCAGATAACCGGGACTCATGGCGCCGTTGTCGTCCGCGCCGCGCCGGGAGGCAAGGGCCGCCGCCGCCGCCCGGCAAGCTGGTTCAGCGCCTCCACCAGCACGGAGAACCCGATGGCGGCGTAGATGTAGCCCTTCGGCACGTGCGCGCCGGAGCCGTCGGCGATCAAGGTCATGCCGATCAGCAGCAGGAAGCTGAGCGCCAGCATCTTCACCGTGGGATGCCGGTTGACGAAGCCGGACACCGGCCCGGAGGCGAGCAGCATGACCCCCATCGCGATCACCACCGCCGCCACCATGACCGAAAGCTGGTTCGCCATGCCGACCGCCGTGATGACGCTGTCGAGCGAGAACACGATGTCGAGCAGGCCGATCTGCACGATGGTGCCCACGAAGCTCGCATGGACCGAGGGGTCCGCGTCATGCTCGCCCTCCCCCTCGATGCGCGCATGGATCTCCTGGGTCCCCTTGTAGACCAGGAACAGCCCGCCGCCGATCAGGACCAGGTCGCGCCAGGAGACGTCGTGCCCGGCGACAGCGAACACCGGCGCAGTGAGCTGCGTGATCCACGAGATCGCGGCGAGCAGCATGAGCCGCGTCGCCAGCGCCAGCGCCAGGCCGATCCGGCGCGCCGACGCCTGCCGCGCCGGCGGCAAGCGGCCCGCCAGGATCGACACGAAGATCAAGTTGTCGATGCCGAGCACCACCTCCAGCAGCGTCAGCGTCAACAGGCTCACCCACACCTGCGGGTCCGCGAGCCAGGCCGTCGCCCCCATCAGCACCTCCATCTCATGCCCCCCCTGCGCGCCCACGCCGCCGGTCCCACCATTGCTGCACCGCACCGAGCGCGCGCAAGGTGGGCCGCTTGAGAAAAGGAAGGTCCTCTGCAAGCAGCAGGGCGCCGAGCGGGAGCATCCAGAAGCCGAGGATGGGCAGGAAGCCGACGAAGCCCCCCAGGATGAGCATGACACCCAAGGGCACCCGCACCCACCCGGCCCCGGGACGGCGCAGCCATTCGACGGCCCGGCGCACCGGGCCGGGCAACCCGGCCAGCAACCGGTGCAACGGGCGTTCGTCGATTATCTGCGAGTCGGGCATCTGCGAGTCGGGCATCTGGGGGTCGGCCATCGGGTTCGGACTCCTTTCGCAATGGGTCCCAAGCCGGACGTCCAGGGCCATTGCGCATGGAGCCAGCGGTCCGGGCCAGGCAACGGCCATGCGCCAAACGTCCTGGCGTGGCACAAGGCGATCCGACATCGCAGGGTTGGCCGGCAGGCCGGCGTCCTTGCCAGAGGGGCCCGGATCAGTTGGATCAGGAAATTGGCACCCGGGCGGGCGAGATCAAGCCGCGCGTCGCGGGACTCTGAGACGGAGCGCAGCCGGTTGAAGCTTCACCGCCGCAAGGACGCAGCATCGGCTCCGCCCGCGCCGGCACGGACCGGCGGCGGGCGGCGGTGGCGCCGGGTCGTGCCGGGCCTGCTGCTCGGCTTCATGCTGCTGCCGTCCGTGCTCGTGCTGGCCTTCCGGTTCGTGCCCGTCCCCGTGACCCCGCTGATGGCCCTCCGTGCGGCGCAGGGCTTTGGGATGCAGCACGACTGGGTGCCGCTGGAACGCATCTCCCCCGCCTTGGCGCGCGCAGTCGTCGCCGCGGAGGACAACCTGTTCTGCGGCGAGCCGCTGGGCTTCGACGAGACGGCGCTGCTCGGCCAGGCCGCCGCCTGGTGGCGTGGCGCCCGTCCCCGGGGCGCCAGCACCATCACCATGCAGGTGGCGAAGAACGTGTTCCTGTGGCCGGGGCGGGACATCGTGCGCAAGCTGGCCGAGGCCGCGCTGACGCCGCAGATCGCGCTCGTCTGGCCGAAGCGGCGGGTGCTGGAGGTCTATCTCAACAGCGTCGAGTTCGGACCCGGCGTTTACGGGGCGGAGGCCGCGTCGCAACGCTTCTTCCACCGACCGGCCGCCCAGCTCACGCCCCTCCAGGCCGCCCGGCTCGCCGTCGTGCTGCCGAACCCGCTGCACTGGTCCGCCGTGCAGCCCAGCCCCTATCTTGCGGCGCGGGCGGCAACCATCCTGCGCCGGGCAGAGGCGCTGGGGCTGCGGCTCGCCTGCCTGGCGCCGGCGGCCGATGCGAAGTGACGCTCAGGGCGGCGCGGCCAGCCCGCGCAGGAACAGGGCGACGCTGTCCCGGCACCAGGCGTCGAGCGCCTGGGCGTCCAGGCGCTCGCCGAAGCCGACCGCGCGCGCCTGCGGGCCGGCCAGGACGAGGTGCTGGAACTGCTCGGCCAGGAAGGCCAGGCGGGCCGGGTCGTCGTCCGGGCGGTGCGCGCGCAGCACGCGGCCCAGCCGCTCGACCCCCACGCGGCTGCCGGCGTCGCGAAGCGCCGTGGCGAGTTCCGGGAACCGCCCGGCCTCCGCCACCATCAGGCGATGCAGCGCCAGCGCGGACGGCGTGAGGGCCACGGCCAGCATGCGCCGTCCCGCCGCCAGCAACGCCGCGTCCAAGGAGGCGGCCCCCTCCATCGCCGCGTCGAACCCGGCGAGCCAGGTGCCGATCAGGCGCTGCGCCACCGCGAGGAACACCGCCTCCTTGCCGGCGAACCGGGCATAGAAGGTGCGCTTGGAGACGCCCGCCGCGGCCGAGATCGCCTCAATGCTGGTCGCGGCGAAGCCGTCCCGCAGGAACAGCCCGGCGGCGGCGTCGAGGACGCGCGCGCCCAACTCGGCCGAGGCGGCGGCGGTGGGCCGGCCGCCGCTGCGGGGCCTCTCCTCAGTAACGGTAATAATGCGGCCGGTGGTAGTAGCCGGGCTCGCCGACCGGGACGAAGATGCAGCCGCCGAGCGTCGCCGCGATGCCGAGCGCCGCCAGCACCCGGATCAGGCGGCGGCGCATGCGAGGGGAAACGGTCATGGAAGGAAGCTCCTGCTGATGCCGGGCACAATGGAAACGCGCCCGGTGCGTTGCATTACATGGGGCCGGCCAAGGCGCTTGGCAACGGCGCCGCGCCAGGCATTGGCCGCCGTTGCACGCCTTGACCCTGGATGTCCGGCACCGTATCCCCGCCGCAACCGGAGACTCCCCCATGGACACTGTGCACGCCGTGCTGATCGCCATCCTCCAGGGGGCGACGGAGCTGTTTCCCGTCAGCAGCCTGGGCCATGCGGTCGTCCTGCCGGCGCTCGTCAACTGGGCCATCGACCAGCGGTCGCCGGAGTTCCTGCCGTTCCTCGTCCTGCTGCACCTCGGCACCGCGGTGGCGTTGCTGGCCTATTTCTGGCGGGACTGGCTGGCGCTGGCCCTGGGCGTGCTCGGCCTGTCGGGGGCGGAGCGCACGCGGGAGAGCCGGCGCGTGTTCATGCTGATCGTCATCGCGACCATTCCGGCCGTCGTGATCGGATTCGCGCTGGAGAAGTTCGTGCGCGGCCTGTTCGGCTCCCCGGTCGTGGCGGCATCGTTCCTGATCGTCAACGGCGTCATGCTGCTCGCAGCGGAGCGGCTGCGGACCCGGGTGGCCGATGCCCGGCCGATGGCGGCCCTGGGCGTCACCGACGCCTTGGTGATCGGGGTCTGGCAGTGCCTCGCGCTGATCCCGGGCATCTCGCGTTCGGGGGCAACCATCGTCGGCGGGCTGCTGCGGGGGGTGGACCACGCCGGGTCGGCGCATTTCTCGTTCCTGATCGCGACGCCGATCATCATCGGCGCCACCGTGCTGGAGGTGCCGCATCTGCTGCATGAATCGGTGCCGCCCGGCGTGTTCCAGACCGCGGCGATCGCCGCCCTGGTCGCGGGCGTCGTCGCCTGGCTCAGCACGGCGTTCCTGATGCGCTACTTCCGGCAGCACGAGCAGGTGGGGCTGAACCCGTTCGGCATCTACTGCATCGCGTTCGGCGGCGTGGCGCTCGCCGTGATCCTGGCCTGACCGCGGGGGCCGCCGTCCGCCCCCGCCCATTCTTGCCGCCCGTGCGGTCCGCCTGTATCGGTTGAGCGGCGAGGACCTGGCGCGGCCTCGTTCGTCCTCACGGAGAGTGCAGAATGGGTCCGCAGATCGGCCTTTATTCCGACGTCCCCGCCTTCATCTACGGCATCACCCGCGAGATTTGGGAAGACCGCGGCATCGGCGGCAAGCTCGAGAAGTACTACGCCGCCGACTGCCTGGTGCGCGCCGCGACCGGCCTCACCTCCGACAACAGCGGCGTCACCGCGCAGACCCTGCAGACCCTGCACCAGTTCCCCGACCGGCGATTGGTGGGCGAGGAGGTGATCTGGACCGAGTACGGCGACGGCTCCTTCCTGTCGTCGCACCGCCTGATCTCCGTCATGCGCCACCAGGGCGACGGCAGCTACGGCGCCGCCGCCGGACGGCTGGTGAAGTCCCGCATCATCGCCGATTGCTGGGTCGCGAACGAGCAGGTGACGGAGGAATGGCTGGTCCGCGACCAGGCGGGTTTCGCCCGCTGCCTCGGCCTCGACCCCCGGGAGCTGGCGCGGCAGATGGTGGCGCACGACCTTCGCATGTCGGGCGAGGTCGGCTTCTTCCTGCCGGAGCACGACCTGCCGGGCCGCTACCGCCCGGCGGTGCAGGAGGGGGCGGAGATCGAGCTGTATTGCGACGGGTATGAGCGCATCTGGGGCCAGAAGGACACCTCGGCAATCCGCGACCTGTATTTCCACGGCGCGAGCCTCGCAGCCCCCGGCAACGAGACCTTCCACGGCCATGACGACATCGACCGTTTCTACCTCGGCTACCTCGCCAGCTTCCCCGACGCCGAGTTGACCATCGAGAGCGCCACGGCCAACCATGACGCCGGGCAGGCGCCGCGCGTGGCGCTCCGCTGGTCGCTGCGCGGCACCCATTCGGGCTTCGGCCATTTCGGGGAGCCGACGGGCGCCCCGGTCTATGTCATGGGCCTCAGCCACGCGCAGGTCGTGGATGGCCGCATCCAGCAGGAATGGCTGCTGACGGACGAGGTGGTGATCTGGAAGCAGATCGAGGCGCACCTCGAAAGCCGCGCCGGGGCGAGGTAGCGGACGGGCGGGCCCTAGCCGGCGGCCTCCGCCAGGTTGAACTCCGTGAGCACGGTGTCGGCGGTGAACTCCGCGCTGTGCCAGGCGCCCGGCGCCAGGCGGATGACGGTGCCGGGATGCAGCGGCACGCTGCCGGCCTCGCATTGCAGCCGCCCGGCGCCGCTCATCACCAGCAGGAACTGCTCGTGCGGGTGGCTGTGCCGGGTGGCGACGTGCCCGGCCTTGACGTGCACCTGCCGCAGGGTGGCGCCGGCGCCGGGCAGCGCATCCGGGGGCGGGCCGGCGGGGTCCCACTGTGCAAAGGCGACGGTGTCCATGGAAGTCTCCAAGCGGAATGGGTGCAGGCGCCGGGTGCACGGCGCGGGCATGACGCCTAAGCCATGCCGGGCCGCCGATCAACACCGGGACGCCCGGCCGTCCGCGACGCCGTGAGGACCGTGCTGCTGGTGGGCGCCGGGCACGCCCATGTGACGGTGCTGCGCCGCTTCGGCCTGCGCCCGCCGCCGGGCGTGCGGCTGGCGCTGCTGACCCGGGAGGCGGACACGCCCTATTCCGGCATGCTGCCCGGCGTCGTGGCCGGGCATTACGGCGTCGGCGAGGCGCAGATCGACGTCGTGCGGCTCGCCCGGTTCGCCGGCGCGCGGCTGCATCTCGGGGAGGCGTCCGGCATCGACCTCGCGGGCCGCCGCGTGCTGTGCCGCGACGGCGCGCCCGTGCCGTTCGACGTGCTGTCGCTCGACATCGGCTCCCGTCCCAACACTGGCGGCGTGCCCGGCGCTGCGGCGCACGCCATCCCGGTCAAGCCCATCGGCGGCTTCCTCACGCAGTTCGCGGCAATGCGGGCGCGGGTGCAGGCGGGGCGGTCGCGCCATGTGCTGCTGGTCGGCGGCGGCGCGGGCGGGGTCGAGCTGCTGCTGGCGGTCGAGCATCGGCTGCGCCGGGACGCGGACCCGGCGGCGCTGCGCTTCACCCTGCTCGCCGGGTCCGACGACATCCTGCCCGGCTTCCCGCCCGGCTTCCGCGCCCGCCTCCGCACGGCCCTGGCGCGGCATGGCGTCGTAGTCCGGGCCGGCGTCCGGGTCGCCGCCGTCGAGCCGGGCGGGGTCGTCCTCGCGGACGGCTCCCGCATCGCGGCCGACGAGATCCTGTGGACGACCGAGGCCGCCCCGGCCGCATGGCTCGCGGACACCGGGCTGCCGCTGGACCGCCGGGGCTTCCTCAGCGTGGATGCCGCCCTGCGCGCGGCGGACGGCGTGTTCGCGGCCGGGGACATGATCGCCTTCCGCCCCGGCGCCATCCCACGCTCGGGCGTCTATGCGGTGCGCGCCGGGCCGGTGCTCGCGGGCAACATCCGCGCCACGCTCGCCGGCGGCCGGCTGCGCCCGTACCGTCCGCAGGCGCAGGCGCTGGCCATCGTCTCGACCGGAGGGCGGCACGCCGTCCTGACCCGCAACGGCATCTCGTTGGAGGGGGGCTGGGCCTGGCGGCTGAAGGACTGGATCGACCGGCGCTTCATGGCGCGCCTCAACGACCTGCCGCGCCGCGCCGCGCCGCCGGGCGGCTGATGCCGGCCGCTGGTTCCGGGAGGGCATGGACCTGCGCTACCAAGCTGGTTAACCTGAACTTGCCTGGCGCCGCGATAAGACGGGGCTTGAGGGGGAAACACCATGCAAAGACGTCAAATCCTGGCCGCTGCGACGGCGGCTGCGACCATCGCCGCCACTCGGGCGGCCCATGCCGACCGCCTGCTGCTCGGCGACCTGCCGAACTCGCGCTACCCGGACCCGCGGGTCGAGGTGCTCGACAAGCGGTTCCACGGCAAGGTCGGCAACGCCGCCATCGAGCGGATCGCCACCGGGTTCCGTTGGGCGGAGGGGCCGGTCTATCTCCGTGCGACCAACGAGCTGATCTGGAGCGACATCCCCAACAACCGCATGATGCGCTGGTCGGAGGAGGACGGGCATGTCAGCGTGTTCCGCCGGGTGTCCAACTACAGCAACGGCAACACCATCGACCGCGAGGGGCGGCTGCTGTCGTGTGAGCAGGACACGCGCCGGGTCACCCGGACCGAGCATGACGGCACCATCACCGTGCTGATCGACAAGTACCAGGGCAAGCCGCTGAACGCGCCGAACGACATCGTGGTAGCGTCGGACGGCGCGATCTGGTTCACCGACCCGGGCTATGGCATCGACGGCGACTACGAGGGCCACAAGGACACGGCGGAACTGCCGAGGAACGTGTACAGGCTCGATCCCGGCTCAGGCGCCGCCAGCGTCGTCGCGGGCGACTTCACCCGGCCGAACGGCCTCTGCTTCTCGCCCGACGAGAAGACGCTGTACATCATCGACAGCGGCATCACCCATGGCGGCCCGGCGCATATCCGCTCGTTCACCGTGAACGGCGCCACGCTGTCCGGGGGCAAGGTGTTCGCCGAGAACTTCGCGCCGGGCTTCACCGACGGCATGCGGGCGGACACGGAGGGCAACATCTGGTGCAGCATGGGCTGGGCCGATCCGAAGGAGGACGGGGTGCGCTGCTTCGCCCCCACCGGCGAGCTGATCGGCAAGATCCACCTGCCTGAGACCTGCGCCAACCTGTGCTTCGGAGGCCGCAAGAAGAACCGGCTGTTCATGACGGCCAGCACCTCGGTCTATGCCGTCTATGTCGATGCCGTGGGCGCATTGAAGCCCTGAGACCTGCCCAGAGCATGACCGCATCAGGTGGACTCACCTGATCGGTAAACATGCTCGCAAAAACAAAGGCTAGACCGTGACCGGTGCATCTATCTGCACCGGTCACGGTCTAGTCCCGCATGAAGCGGCCACGGACGCCGGCCGTGGTCGCGGCGGCCCATTGGGCCAGCCCGGCCACGTCGGCCCGGCGGGTGATCATGAAATAATAACCGTAGCGCACCACGTCGGCCGCGAGCCACGCCCACATGCCGTAGCGGCTGAAGATGTAGCCGCGGTTGCGGAACTGGTGGAACTGCTTGCCCCGCTCCCGCGGCACCACGGCGTAGAAGCGGCCGAGCAGGATCGGATGGATCTCCGCCTGCGATCCCGGGTGCAGGAAGCGGGCGGCGGTGTCGAGCACGATGCGGGCGCCGGCGCGCCGGGCGCGGAACAGGAACTCCACCTCGTCACCCCGGATGAAGAATCGCGGGTCCGGCAGGCCGATCCGCCGGAACAGCCCGGCGCCGATCAGCGCGCCGTTGAACAAATGGGCGAAGCCGGGCACCGGGCCATGCCGCGCCACGCTGTCCACGTCGAACAGCGTGCGTCCGGCGATGCGCACGGGGAACGACAGGCGGCGCGGCTCATCGGTGTCGACGACCAGCGGGCCCACCAGCTCGGCCCGGCGCGCCGCGGCGGTCGCAAGCAGGCCGGCGAGGCAGCCCGGGCCGCCGGGCCGGCCGTCATCGTCCATCAGCCAGAGCCAATCGGCGCCGTCATCCAACGCACTTTGTATGCCCGCCCGGAACCCGCCGGCGCCGCCGAGGTTCTGCGGCAGCCGGATGCACCGGACGCCCGGATACTGGTCCAGCAGCGCGCGGGTCGCCGGCTGGCTGGCGTTGTCCACGACGATCAGCGCATCCGGCCGGCGCGCCTGATCCAGCACGGCATCGAGGCACTGCCGAAGCAGCGCGGGCCGGTCCCGGGTGACGATGACGGCGACCACGCGCGGCGCGCACGCCGTGGCGGCCCGGGGCAGTGGCACATGGCTGGTTTGGCGAAGCTGCAGCAATTCCGGGCACCCGCGTCTTCTGGTCCTCACGCTGCCGAACCGTGGCCCATGATCCACGTTATGTCGATCACGTTGGATCACTGTCAAACCCAAAGGTGATGTCATATCGCGACCCGGCACGCCAGCCCTGGACCATTTGGAAGAAACAGCCGGCACGAACAAGCTCGTTACAGATGTTGTACTGACAAATATTATACTAAACTGCTCAGCAGTTTTACGGGGCCTGTATTGGAATACCGGCGACCTCGATGGAACGCCGATTGGGACGATACAGGCCGACGACGACGGCGCGTTGCGGATCGAGCATGGCGCGACCGTATCGTTCGACACCTACTTCAACGCGCTGTTCGAGCGGCACTGGCGGCTGTACACCCGTGCCGGCGCCCTCACGCTGTCGTTGCAGGTCGCAGGCCGGGCGGTCGTCAGGATCTGGCGCCGCAGCCCCGAGGCCGGCCGCATGCTGTTGCACGAGCAGGACGTCGCCGGGCCCGTCCGCATCGCCCTGCCGATGGACACGCCGCAGTACCGCCAGGCCGGGCTTCTGTGGTTCGACCTGACGGCGCTCGACGGGCCGGCGGTGCTGCACGGCGCGCACTGGTCCACCCCGGACGCCGGGCAGCCGCCGGCCCGGCTCGGCGTGGTGATCTGCACCTTCAACCGGGAGCCTGAGTTGGCCGCAGTGCTGACGGCCATCGCCGGCGCCAAGGGTCTCGGGACCGCGGTCGCCCGGGTCATCGTGGTGAACCAGGGGCGCCCGGGGCTGGCGGCGCAGCCCGGCCTCCGCGCCGCCGCCGCCCGGCTCGGCCCCCGGCTGCGGATGGTGGAGCAGGCCAACCTCGGCGGCGCCGGCGGGTTCGGCCGCGGCCTGCTGGAGGCGCTCGACGACCCGGCCGTCACCCATGCCTGCCTGCTCGACGACGACGTGCGGGTGGAGCCTGAGAGCCTGCGCCGCATGGCCGCGTTCTTCACCCTGGCGCAGGACGGCCTCGCGCTGGGCGGCCACATGCTGGACGGCGTGCGCCCGACCAGCCTGTATGAGGCCGGCGCCGTCGTGCTGCCGAACTGGGCGCCGCAGCCGCTGCACCACGGGCTCGACCTGTGCGAGCCGGAGGCCCTGGACACGCTGCTGGAGCCGGGCGCCATGCACTTCAACGGCTGGTGGATGTTCGGCTTCCCGAAGCGGTGGATCGAGCGGGTCGGCATGCCGCTGCCCTGCTTCATCCGCGGCGACGACATCGAGTTCGGCATGCGCCTGCATGAGGCCGGCCTGCCCACCGTGCCGATGCCGGGCGTCGCGGTGTGGCATGAGCCGTTCTACCTTAAGCTCGGCGGCTGGCAGTTGTACTACGAGACCCGCAACGCCCTGGCCTGCGCGGCGCTGCACCAGGATTTCACGCCCAACCGGGTGGCGGTCCTGCTGTTGAAGCGGCTGCTGGTCCAGCTCCTGACCTATCGCTACTACAGCGCCGCGCTGATCGTCCGCGCCATGGAGGACGGGCTGCGCGGACCCGCCATCCTGGACGGGGACCCCCGGCCGCTGCACGCCGGCCTCGCCGAGCTTCGCCGTCTCTACCCCGACGCCTGGACCCGGCGGGAGCGCGTGCTGCCCGCGGCGCCGGTCGGCGCGTCCCCGCGGTTCCGGCCGGGCTTCGTCCTCGCGATGGCGCGGGCGTTGCTGATGAACTGGTTCCGCGCCAGCCCGGCCGACGCGCCGCCACGGGCGCTGCAGGTGTGCGACCTCGTCTGGTTTCGGGTCATGCGCTCCGACTGCCTGGCCGTGGACACGCATTGGGATCGGGAGCTTCCGACATTCCGGCGCAGCCGGGCGAGCTTCCGCCACCTGCTTGCCGCCGGGCTGCGCGCGGTCCTACGCCTGCGCCGCGCCGCGCCGGACCTGCGGCACGCCTGGCTGGCGGCCTCGCCACGGCTCACGTCGCAGTCCTTCTGGCGCGCCTACGTCCAGCAGGGGTCGCCGGACGCCTGACCCTATCCGCGCGGCGGCTTCGGACCAGGGTCGAATTGATCCTTGAATAAAACGTTTTGGGCACGTAATCTAACCCGCTGTGATTGAGCAAGCCGCCCTGCGCCGAGCCGGGTGGGCTGCCAACGGCCACTCTCGGACCCTGGGTGGAGGACGGCGATGCGCGCATCCAAACCGGGAAGCGCCTTGGACATGTTGTTCCTGCCGACCCGGCCGATGTTCCGCAACCGGCTCCTGCAGTCGCTGCCCGCCGAGGAGCTTCGGCGGCTCCGCCCGCATCTGGCCCGTGTCCGGCTGGCCGGCGGCGACATCCTGCATCGGGCCGGCCAGCCCGTCGAGCAGGCATATTTCATCGAGCAGGGCTATGTCTCGATGATGGCGGAGGCCGGGGACGCCGGCCCGGCCGAGGTGGGCCTCATCGGGCGGGACAGCATGGTCGGGTCCGCCGTGCTGCTCGCGGCCGCCCCGGCCTCATCCCTCCAGGCCGTGGTGCAGATGCCCGGGACGGCCTACTGCATCCGTGCCGACATCCTGCATGCCAGCCTGGAGCACGCGCCGGCGCTGCGCCGGGCCATGCGGCAGGCCCTGGAAACCCTGGTGGCACAGCTCGCGCAGATCGCCGCCTGCAACAGCCGCCACACGCTGCCGGAGCGCCTGGCGCGCTGGCTGCTGATGGCGCATGACCGGGTGGACGGCGATGAGCTGCCGCTGACGCAGGAGGCGCTGGCCGTCATGCTGGCGGTCCGCCGGCCCGGCGTCACCATCGCCATCAGCACGCTGCACGCGGCGGGCCTGCTGCGGCATAGCCGCGGGCGGATCGTGATCCGCGACCGTCTGGGCCTGGAAGCGTCTGCATGCGCCTGCTATGCCCGCTTGTGCCATTTTGTCGCAAAACTGGACGATTCGCTTTTATAATGTGCACTTGGGTACGGTTTCAAACAGACTAGTGACCGGCAAACGTTGCGTAAAGCCGTTGAATGATGCCTAGCAGTAGCCCTGCTCTCGCTCCTCTTCAACCGTTTTTCCTGGAATCCGCAATGCCCGTCGTGTCCGCGGCCGGAGCCAGCTTTCGCAATGAATTGCTGCGCGCCCTGCCGGCCGAGGAGCTCCAGCGGCTGCGTCCGCATCTGATGCCCGTCACCCTCGTCACGTCGCAGGTCCTGCACGAGGCCGAGGCGCCGATCGACGAGGTGTTCTTCCTTGAATCCGGCCTCGCGTTCCTGACGGCGGATACCAGGGACCATGGCCTGGTCGAGGTCGGCACGACGGGGCGCGACGGGTTCGTCGGCCTGCCGGTGCTGCTCAGCCCCGAGCCGGTCAGCGTGCATCGCGCCTTCGTCCAGATACCGGGCCGCGCCTACCGCCTCCGTGCCACGGCGTTCCGCGAGATGACCGAGGCGATGCCGACGCTGCGCGACCGTTGCCTGCGCTACGTGCAGGTCATGCTGATGCAGAACTCGCAGATCGCCGCGTGCAATGCCCGGCATGAGCTGCCGGGCCGGCTGGCGCGCTGGCTGCTGATGAGCCGGGACCGCATCGACGGCGACGACCTGTCGATGACGCAGGCATTCCTGTCCACCATGCTGGGCGTTCGCCGGGCCGGCATCTCCGTCGTGGCGAACGCGCTGCAGGCGCAGGGCTTGATCCGCCAGTCGCGCGGACGCATCACCGTCCTGGACCGTGCCGGGCTGGAGGAGAAGGCGTGCACCTGCTATCGCATGGTCGAGCGGAACCGGGCCAGGATCATGGGCGCCGCGTCCCAACCGGCGGCTGCGCCGATGGCGGTGGACCACGAGACGCGCCGTTCCTTCTAAGGCCGGCGCGGCGGGCGTCGAGACCGTCCCCGGCATCGGGGCAGCATCCAGGAGGCGTGGGCATGGCCGGGGACCTTGACGCCGCACCGTTGAACGACGCCCAGGCGTCCCTGAGCCGGCTGGCCGCCGCCGGGGCGTCGCCGGCCCGCATCACCGAGGAGGTCGGCGCCCTCGTGGCCGGTTGGGCGTCCGAGCCGGACATGGCCGGCAGCACGGCGCAGGCCCGGATCGAATGCCTGTGGGACGGCTTCACCCGGGACGCGGCGGAGTTGCAGGAGCAGATCAGCGACGCCGCCGGGTCAGACAGGCCGGCGCTGGGGCTGGCCCGGCAGCAGCTTGCGGCGCTGCGGGCCGTGGCCGCCGCCCTCGCCGCCGCGCATGGACGGCTGTCCGGCTTATAGAATTGAGACGAAAGCCAGGCTGCCGCCTTGCAACGCGAACCCTGCCCCGACATAACGGGACCCAAAGGGGTATGTGGCAGCACTTGCCTTCCATAATGGAGACGTCGCGATGTGGGCCTTGCTGTTGCTCCCCTTCATCGGGTTGCTGTGGGTGCCGTTCTACAACACCGCATCGCCCGCGCTGTTCGGATTTCCCTTCTTCTATTGGTATCAGCTCGCCTGGGTGCCCGTGACCGCGCTCCTGACCTGGATCGTCTATCGCAGCGCCGGCCATGGGGATGAGCCATGACCGTCGCCGCCGACCTCGACTGGACGGCGCTGTCCGTCTGCATCTTCTTCTTCGCCCTCGTCACCGTCATGGGCTTCGCCGCCTCGCGCTGGCGGAAGGGCACGGCCGACCATGCCCATCTCGACGAGTGGGGCCTGGGCGGGCGCAACTTTGGCACCTGGATCACCTGGTTCCTGGTCGGCGGGGACTTCTACACGGCCTACACCGTGATCGCGGTGCCGGCCCAGGTGTTCGCCATCGGCGCGCAGGGGTTCTTCGCCCTGCCCTACACCATCGTCGTGTATCCCATCGTGTTCGCCATCATGCCGAGACTCTGGACCTTCGCGCAGCGGCACGGCCACGTCACCGCCGCCGACGTCGTCTATGGCCGCTACGGCTCCCGCGGGCTGGAGCTTGCGGTGGCAGCGACAGGGCTGCTCGCGACCATGCCGTACATCGCGTTGCAGCTTTTGGGCATGGAGGTGGTCATCAAGGCGCTGGGCCTCACCGGGGAGCTGCCGCTGATCGCGGCGTTCGCGATCCTGGCGCTCTACACCTACTCGGCCGGGCTGCGCGCCCCGGCGCTGATCGCCTTCGTCAAGGACATCATGATCTACATCGTTGTGATCGTGGCGGTGGCGTTCATCCCCTACAAGCTCGGCGGCTACGGCGCGGTGTTCGAGGCGGCGGGCGCGGCGTTCGCGCTGAAGCCGCCCGTGCCGGCGTCGGGGCTGGTCCTCAAGGCGTCGCAGTACTGGCCCTACGCGACGCTGGCGCTCGGCTCGGCGCTGGCGGCGTTCATGTATCCGCACACGCTCACCGGCATCTTCGCCTCGCGCTCGGCCAACACCATCCGCAAGAACGCGATCCTGCTGCCGGCCTACACCCTGCTGCTCGGCCTGATCGCGCTGCTCGGCTACATGGCGCATGCGGCGGGGATCAAGCCCGGGACGCCGAACGACACGGTCCCGGCGCTGTTCCATGCCCTGTTCCCCAGCTGGTTCGCCGGCTTCGCCTTTGCCGCCATCGCCATCGGCGCGCTGGTGCCGGCGGCGGTCATGTCCATCGGCGCCGCCAACCTGTTCACCCGCAACATCTGGAAAGCCTACGTCAACCCGGCCGTCACCCATGCCGGGGAGGCGCAGGTCGCCAAGCTCACCAGCCTGGCCGTCAAGGGCGGCGC
The DNA here is from genome assembly GCA_964252005.1 of uncultured Acetobacteraceae bacterium. Lineage (GTDB taxonomy): Bacteria > Pseudomonadota > Alphaproteobacteria > Acetobacterales > Acetobacteraceae > CAHJXG01. The sequence continues at coordinate 81,566 of CAXULX010000011.1, forward strand.
GCTGCTGTTCATCCTGTTCGCGCCGGTGCAGTACGCGCTCGACCTGCAATTGCTTGGCGGCCTGTGGATCTTGCAGACCTTCCCGGCCGTCGTGTTCGGGCTGTTCTTCAACTGGTTCCGCGCGCCGGCGCTGCTGCTCGGCTGGGCCGTGGGCTTCTTCGGCGGCAGCGCCATCGCCTACACGGACGGGCTGAAGCCGCTGCATACGCTCGTGATCGGGGGCGAGAGCTACACCGTCTATGTCGGGCTGCTGGCGGTGCTGGCGAATGTGCTGGTGGCCGCGGTCGCCAACCTGGCGCTGCGCCCGGCGGGGGTTGGGCCTGCGCGCGCCGCGCGGCTGTGACGGTGCCGAGGCTTTGACGGCGGCGGCCCGCACGGATTAAACAGCGGCGCTTCTCGTTTCCATCCCGGACCGATCCCTGCGGGGAGCCTGAGGTGCGAGCATGAGCGATCTGAAACGATGGGCGCCCCGCCTGCCGGTGCCCCGCCGCGTGGGCCCCTGGGTGCTGCTCGGCGCCGCCGGGATCGCGGTGCTGGCCGCGGTCAACGGCAGCTTCTTCGTCGTGCAGCCGACGGAGATGGCCGGGGTGCGGCGGCTCGGCGTGGTGACGAGCGCCGCGCCCATCGGACCCGGCCTGCACTTCAAGACGCCGTTCGTGGAAACGGCCGACACCCTGCAAGTCAGCCTGACGACGTTCCAGGCCGAGGACCTCGGCGTCTATACCATCGACAACCAGTCGGTGCGGATCGGCATCGGCATCAGCTACCGCGTGCCGCCCGCCGCGGTGTTCCGCCTGCTGTATAGCGTCGGGCGTTCGGGCAACGTGGACATCGACGGCAACCTCCGCCCCATCGTCGCCGACCGCGCGCTCCGTGTGTTCGCCCGGCGCAACACGGTCAGCATCTCGGCCGAGCGCGAGAGCATCGCCAACGAGATCCGGCGTTCGATCCAGGAGGCCGTGGAGCAGAGCTTCGGCATCGAGGTGGTGGACCTGCAACTGAGCCGCATCGAGTACAGCGCGGCCTTCACCCAATCGGTCGAGGCGGCGGTGCGCGCGAAGAACGATGCGCTGCAAGCGGAGAACACCGTCGCGAAAATCCGCTACGAGGGCGAGCAGGCCAAGGTGCAGGCGGAGGCGCAGGCCGTCGCGGTCACCACGCGCGCCGAGGGCGAGGCGCGCGCCGCGGTGGTCCGCGCCCGTGCCGAACGGGAGGCGGCCGTGCTGCGCGCCGAGGGCGAGGCGCAGGCGACCACCCTGCTCGGCCAGGCGCAGGCTTCGGCCGTGCAGCAGGTGGGCGCGGCGGTGGCGGCCAACCCGCGCGTCGTCGATTACGAGACGGCCCGGCGCTGGGACGGCAAGCTCCCGGCGACGATGCTGGGCGGCGGAACGGTGCCGCTGCTGAGCCTGCCGGGCGCGGCGCAGGGCCGGTAGGCGGCACGACCGGCCTTGCCGCCGGCCGCGCCCTGGGCGAGCATCCCGGCGCAGGGTTGGGAGGGTCGCGTGGGTTGGCGAGGATGGGCGCTTGCGCTCCTGGTGATGGTCGGTGGTGGTGCGGCCCGGGCGGAGACCGCGGTGAAGCTGGGCGTGCTGACCGACCTGTCGGGCGTCTATTCGGACGCGACGGGCGCCGGGTCGGTCGTGGCGACGCGCATGGCGGTCGAGGACTGCCTGGCCGCCGAATGCCGGGGCATGACGGTTGAGGTCGTCGCCGCGGACCACCAGAACAAGCCGGACGTGGCGCTCGCCATCGCGCGGGAGTGGGTGGACACCGGGCATGTGGACGCGCTGGTCGATATGTCGAACGCGGCGATCCAGCTCGCCATCGCGCCGTTCGTGGCGCAGAGGGACCGGGTCGCGCTGTTTGCCGGCGGGACTGCCCGGCTCTCGGGCGATGCCTGCCAGCCGGAGCACATCGTGCAGTGGATGTGGGACACCTACGTGCAGGTCGGCGGCGTCGCGCGCCGCCTGACCCGGCCGGGGACGACGTGGTACCTGGTGACCGCCGACTATGCGTTCGGCACCCAGTTCGAGGCCGATGCCAAGACGATCGTCGGCGCCGCGGGCGGCCGCGTGCTCGGCTCGGCCCGCCACCCGTTTCCCAGCACCGATTTGTCATCGTTCATCCTGCAGGCGCAGGCGTCCGGCGCGGACATCGTGGCGCTCGCCAACGCCGGGGCGGACACGGTGAACGCCATCAAGCAGGCGCGCGAGTTCGGCGTGGGGGCCGGGGCGCAGCGCCTGGTGGCGTTCTACCTGTCGGTGCTGGACGTGAAGGGGCTGGGCCTTCCCGCCGCGGCCGGCACCGTGCTGACGGAGGGGTTCTATTGGGACATCGACGACGGCACCCGCGCCTTCTCCCGGCGCTTCCTGGCCCGGCAGGGCGCCATGCCGTCGCAGATCCAGGCCGGGTTGTACTCCGCGGTGCGCCACTACCTGAAAGCCGTCGCGGCGTCCCGCAACACCGAGGCCCGCGCCGCCATCCGCAAGATGCACGAGCTGCCGATCTCCGACGAGGTCGTGCGGCATGCGGAGCTGCGCCCCGACGGCCGCATGGTGCACGACTACTATGTGTTCCAGGTAAAACAGCCGGAGCAGTCGCGCGGACCCTGGGACCTCTACACGCTGCTGGACACGATCCCCGGCGCCGAGGCGTTCCGCCCGTTGGCGTCTGGCGGCTGCCCACGCCTGTTGCAATGATGCGAGGCACCATGGCCCACCGGCTCATCGACCTGTCCGTCCCGCTGCGCGCCGACATCGCCAGCGACCCGCCGGACATGCTGCCGCAGATCGAGTACATCGACCACCACCAGTCCGCCCCCCGCATCGCCGAGTACTTCGGCGTCCGCGTGGACCAGCTTCCCGAAGGCCAGTACGCCGCCATCGAGCGCTGCGCCATCAGCAGCCACAACGGTACCCATGTGGACGCGCCCTACCACTACTTCTCCCGCATGGACGAGGCGGTGACGCCCGGCGGCGTGCCGTCCATGCGCATCGACGAGGTCCCGCTGGACTGGCTGTATCAACCCGGCGTCAAGCTGGACTTCCGCCACCTGCCCGACGGGTATGTGGTGCAGCCCGGGGACTTCGAGGCCGAACTCGCCCGCATCGGCCACACGCTGCGGCCGTTGGAGATCGTCGTGGTCAACACCCGCGCCGGCACGCGCTATGGCCAGGCGGACTACGTGGACGCCGGCTGCGGCATGGGACGCGCGGCGACGCTCTGGCTGACCGAGCGCGGCATCCGCGTGGTGGGCACGGATGCCTGGAGCTGGGACGCGCCGTTCAGCCATACCCGCCGCCGGGTGCAGGAGACGGGGGACGCCGGGCTGATCTGGGAGGGGCACCGCGTCGGGCGGGACCGCGCCTACTGCCAGATCGAGAAGATGCACAACCTGGAGGCGCTGCCGCCGAGCGGGTTCCTCATCTCAGCCTTCCCCGTCAAGCTGCACCGCGGCTCCGCCGGCTGGACCCGGGCCGTCGCGATCCTGGATGCCTGACCACCAGGACCTCTACGCTGCGCATGCCGGGATCGGCCTTATGATCGTCGAGACCTTCTCCCTCGCCAAGGGCGATGTCCTGTAGGTCGATAAGGCGTTACCACGCTGGCGCCGACCAGCATCGCCTGGGTGTAGCCCGGCGCCGGGCCGCCTCCGTCCCGTCCTGCCCACCGGCAGGCATGGGACGGAGGCGGCCCGCGGTCAGCCATGCGCCGGGACGACGACCGAGAAGTGCTGGGTGCCGGCGCTCAT